>DAOTYH010000099.1:0-23241 GCA_034435015.1 Anaerolineae bacterium
TCAAGGTCTTTGACACGCTGGATGAGGCGCTGAGCTACGCACGCGCCGCGCTGAAGGGATAAGGGCCGGACGACACACACAGGCCGGGAGACTCGATCCGACTCAGCCGAGGGGGCCGGGTCGGATCGAGGGAAACGGTTGGCGTGCGGAGCGCTGTCAGCCCGCTACAGCCACGAACTCAAGCTCAAGGATAACCTGTTCCTCGACGGAGGCTACCTGAGGCGGCAGTCTCAGGATGCTGATGTTGAAGTCGGCATACCGAATCTCCAGCGAGGCCAGCCCCTCTAAGCGCGTCTCGGATACCGGTGTGGCTGTCACGTTGAAGGTGACCTCGCGCGTCACGCCGTGAATGGTCAGCCTGCCGGTGATCTGGAAGTCAAAGCTCTGCCCGATGGTGACGCTGTCCGGCAGGCCGCTGAGGGCGGTGGGCGTGAACTCGGCGTAACGGAAGGCCTCGTTGCCGGTCTCCAAGATCGTGCCGTGAATGGCGAGATTGCGGAAGCTGTTGTCTGTGCGAAGGGTGCTCAGGTCAACGCGGATCGTGCCGACGGTGGTGTTGGCGGGGGTGTTGAAGTCGGGCGTCAGCGTGCCTTCGACATCGTTCGTTGTGCCGATCACCGTTTTAGGTGCGCCGCTGAGTATCTCCCCAATGATGAAGCGTGCCTCTGACTCCTCTGGCACGAGGGAGAAGACCGGCAGGCCGCCTGACGGCTCGGCGGCGGAAGCCCCCTCTTCTACTGCTGGAGGCGGATCGGTGGAAACTACAGCCGGCGATTGCTCCTCTGCGGCTGGTGCGGCCTCAGTGATTTCCGCCGCCGGCGACGGCCCCTCCGCTGTCCCTGCGGCTGAACAGGCTGTCATGACCATCAACACCATAGCTGTTGCCCCCAGTAAGGGCCATTTGTATCTGCTCATCTCTATCTGTCTCCTTTGGCAAAGAAGTTAATATCTAGAATATATCTCACCGGCGGGCAATCTGTTTCAGAATGGTGCAAAGGAAAAGCAGATCGTCCGGCCCTGCCGCATGTTTGGCCCGCCCTGAAGACTTCTCCCCCGCAGGGGCGGCTGTTTTGATTCACCGATGTATCAAAAAAGGCACAAGGGAATATGAAATCAGTATGGATTCCAGCGGCAAAGGATAGACTCCCCGATGATACCATGATACATCAGACGTATGAAGGCAAGTTTTCACTGAAAGGAGAAGGCCTTGAAGACCTACGAGATTGAGGTACTGCCCGACGAGCCGATCATGATCACCCGTATGCTGGAGGGGTACAAGGTTGATGTGGATATGCCGCAGTCGGATGCCGAGAGGCGGGCTATACTGGATCAGGCCGCCAAGCCGATGTTCCTGATCGTGGATGTGACACAACTGTCGCTCAGCATGGGTGACATCATCTCAGTGGCTAACAAGGGGGCACGCGGAGAACAGGCGCTGTGGCACCATCCGATGATCCGTGAGATGATCTTCGTCACCTCCAGCCCGGTGGTCGAGCTGGCTGTGCAGGGACTGGACAGCCCTGCCTTTGGCAACCTAAATGCCCGTATCTTTGGCACGCTGGATGAGGCGCTGAGCTATGCACGCGCCGCGCTGAAGGGGTAAGGGCCGGACGGCTGGACGCGCAGGGGGTTATCCCCCTGCCACTGAGGGGATGACGGCCACCTGATCGCCGTCGCTGAGGACTGTCTCCTCAGGTGCGATGACCCCGTTCAGGGCGGTGACCGGCTCCAGAGCCTCGTCAACTTCCAGCAGGCGCAGAACGTCCTCGATGCGCGAGCCGGAGGGCAGGTCAAGTTCCAGCCGGTTCATGATCCTGCCCTCGCGGTGGCGCAAGATGGAATGCAGGTGCACCGTGATCCGAATGGCGGGCGGGTCAGGGTGTGTCATAGATGGTGTCGAGTTCCTCCGGCGAGACATCAAAGACCGCGCCGGTAGGGGGCAGAGCTTCTCTGGTCATCCACTCCGGGATGCGGTCGTCTGCCGGGGTGAAGCCGGCCAGACGGTTGAACTCGCGCTCCAGCAGGATCGTCTGGCGGCCCAGCTCGCGCAGGAAGTCAGGGCCGACCCCCCATCCGTAGCGGGCATTGATCAGATCAGGGACGATGGCCGGCTCCAGCGCAAAGCCGAAGCTCCCCATCACGCAGGCCCCCAATGAGTCGTAACCCGCCGTGTTGTACTGGATGCTGCGCGACAGCTCGACCTGCACCGCCGGGTCGAGATGATCCACTTTGGCGCGGATGGTCAGGCCGGCAGTGTGATCAGCGCCCTGCGGCGAGGTGGCGTAGGTCACGCCCGTGCCTTTGATGGCACGCGGGTCATAGGCCGAGAAGGCCTGCCCTTTGACCACCGGCGCCCGCTTGACGCCCAGCACCTTGGCGGCAGCGGCCGCCCCGCTCCCGATGATGCGCCCCAGCGGCGTCCCCTGACGCACCTCTTCGAGCAGTTCCAGCGCCCGTGCGCCGTCCCCCCACTGCATCAGGCCGGCCTCAGCGGCCACGCCGAGCGCCGCGCCTGTGTCAATGGTGTCAATGCCAATGTCATTGGCAAGGTCGTTCATCCGTGCAATGATGTCGGGGTCGTTGATGCCGAGGTTCGAACCCATCAGGCCGATGGTTTCATACTCCAGCGGCGTGACCAGCGTCTGGCCGTCGGGGCCGGCATACACGTTGGAACATTTGATGATGCACCCCGGCATACAGGCATGGGACACCAGCCCGCCGCGTGATTCGTTCAGGTCGTGGATGGTCTCCCCGCTGATCTTGTCGGCATCCTCGAAACTGCCTGCCGAGAAGTTACGGGTGGGGATGCCGCCGAAGGCGTTGCTCATCTTGACCATCGCCGCTGTGCCGTAGAAGGTGTAAATCTGGCTGGTCTGCGGATGCTCTTGCAGGCGGGCGATATAGCGCTTGGAGGCATCCTTGAACCCCTCGCGGTCCACGACCGGCGGCTGGTTACTGCGCGGGCAGTCAAAGACGATGGCCTTGAGATGCTTTGAACCCATCACGGCCCCCAGCCCGCCCCGTGCTGAGATACGGGTCAGGTTGCGGTCGCTGTCTACGTGGGTGATGCCGGCGGTGAGGTACAGCCGTTCGCCGCCCGTCCCGATGGCCGAGATGCCGATCTTGGGGCCGAAGCGCTCCATCAGGCGGCGGCCTGTCTCTTTTAGCCCCAAGCCGATCAAGTCAGAGGCATCTTCCAGATGTGCCCCCTCGGCGTTCACGTAGAGCAGTTTCCAGCTTCCGTCGGGGGGCGGCCCGCCTTCGACGATCAGGGCGTGCAGGCGGAGCCAGGCCATCTTCATGCCGGTTGTGCCGCCCGCGTTGGCCTCCTTGACACCGCCGGTGAGGGGACTCTTGCCGCCCACCGAGATACGGTCTACACTGGACAGCATATGACCGACCAGCAGGCCGGGCGCCCAGATCAGTTTGTTGCGCGGGCCAAGCGGATCGCACAGCGGCGGTACTTCGTCCAGCAGGAAGCGTGCTGTCAGCCCGCGTCCTCCCAGCCGTTGCCAGCCTTCGGGCACAGGCTCGTAACGCACCTCGCCGGTTTCCATGTTGATACGCAGAACCCTTGGGGATGTTGTGTCCATAGATGTCGTCTCCCGATCATTGTGAAGAGGGCGCAATCAGAGTTGCCCGCCCGCAATGGGCGGGAAAATAGCTACTGAGTCGGTCTCAGACAGCGGGGTGTTCAGGCCCTCGCCCAGCGTGATGTCCCGTCCGTTGACGGTCACCCGTACAAAGGATACCAGCTCACTGTCTGACTGAAAGATCAGCTCACACAGGTCAGGGTGTCTGTCACACAAGGCTGTCAGTACCTCGTGGACGGTCGTGCCGGGCAGGTTGAACCGATCTATAGGCGAGCGCAACCGCAGACCGCCAAGCAATCTGACCTCTGGCATAACCTGCCTTTCACTATCCTCAATGATTTATTCGTCTGTTCAATATTGTGGCTCTGATCGGCTGTGCAGGCAAAGATGAGTGAGCGGGGTCTCCTTCTGAGAGACCCCTGTTGTAAAGCGCTGTGGTTGTATCCCTGCACGCGGGTAACCGTCAGCGATAAGGCTTGAAGGACATGCCCTCTATGACAATGACAATGTTCCCCTATTCACTTGTCCCCGCTGTGCCAAAGACCCAGTCCCACAGGGGCGAACTCACGCCAAAACGGGTGGCCGGGTCTTTGTAGTGGTGCATCATATGGTGGCGCTTGAGGAACTTGGCGTAGCCGGAGCGCATCGGGAAGTGGTGCGTGGCGTAATGGGTCATGTCGTACAGCAGATAGCCGACGATGAAGCCGGCCATCAGCGGGTTGACCCACTCAGGCGCTTTCAGCAGGACGGCCAGCACCCCATAGAACAGGCCGTAGAACAGCGCCGCCAGCGGGATGCTGACCGGCAAGGGCATCACTAAGCGGGTTTTGGCCTGCGGCTGGGCATGGTGGACGCCGTGAAACAGGAAGAAGATACGCTCGGCACGCGGACTGCGCGGCTGGTAGTGGAACAAGAAACGATGCAGGAGGTATTCTGCCAGCGTCCACAAGAACAGGCCGGCCACTGCCCCCGCCGGGATATGCCACGGGAAGCCCGGCCCGACTGCCGTCAGGGCGGCATAGACCAGCAGAAAGACGGCTACCGGCACCCACATCACCAGCACGGTGATCGGGCTGATGTGCGTGAAGAACTCCAGAAAGTCGGACTTGAACAGCCGCATGGGTACGGGATCAGGGCTGGTGTCTATCGGCAGGGGACTCATGGCGTTCCTCCTATCAGGATAAGATTGCTCTCATTTTACCAGCCTTTCGCCGGAGTGAGAAGCCCTGTGACTGTCCTTCCCCCTGTTTTCCTCCGTAGCTGTGCGTTATACTTTCTGCCATGTTGACCGTAATCCCGGCTGTCCGCCGCCGGGCCTGTCTGCCGGCTCTGGCGGTGTGCATGATTGTTTTGTCGGCCTGCGGCGTGCTGGGCGGCTCGTCCCCACAGGCCGCCGAGGCCGTCGCCAATGTGAATGGGCTGGCCCGCGTTCAGAGCGCGGCGGGCGCAGTGGACTTCCAGATCACATCGGGGTTGAGCGGGGAGTACCTGCCCGGCGTGCGCGTCCGTGTGGCCGTTGTCGGCAGGACGCGCCTAATGCTGGCCGAAGACCCCACCAACGTCTACCTGCCCGTTGCTGTGCCGCTGGCCGGTGAGGCAACCGTCCGGCGGCTGGTGATGCCGCCCAAGACGGTGCTCAACTACAACATCGCCACCGCCGCCGGCCCGCTTGATCTGGGCGACCTAGAGCCGCTTGGCACGCTGTCTGAGGCCGACCTGCGGGCGCGGCTGTCTGCCGGCCCGGATCGGGCGGTGCTGATCTACCTGTACAACCCCGTCCGACCGCTGGCGCTGACCGGCGCGGCATTGGAGGCCTACGCTGTCCCCTTTGATAACGTCATGGTGCTGAAGGCATCCGGCGAGCCAGCCGATGCCGAGCTGGCGCTGTTGATTGTCGGGCTGAGCCGCGAGGCCTACGCCGCCTGGGAACACCGCAACGTGGACCGCTATCTGGCGGGCCGCATCGGCGCACCGCCTGATGTAGACTTGTACAGCGACCTGGCCTTCCTATGGGCCTACCCCGTGTTCGAGGTGTCGCCGCCTGACGCGGCGTTGTCGCTGGGTGAGGGCAATATGGTCACCCTGCGCGTGAGCTGGCGCTCGCGCAACCCCGACCCGCCCGCCCCGTGGAGCCTCTTCGTCTCGGTGGACAACCCGGCGGTGACGGTCGTGCCGGAGGCGTTCGGGCTGGGGCCGGATCAGCCGCCGCAGGAGATCACGCTGACTGTCAACCGGCAGGGGCTGGCCGTGGGCGACTACAGCGTGCGGGTGTACATCCAGCCCTTCAGCGAGGTGTTTGGGCTGATCCAGCAGGGCGTTGAGCGCACGCTCACCTTCACCGTGGCGGCGGCGCCGCCCACCCCGACGCCGGGGCCAAGCGTGAGCAGTCTGTACGTTGCGCCTTCTGCGCCGCGTCAGGGCGATATGCTGTCCATCGCGGCAGAGGGGTTCACACCGCGCGAGCCGGTGCTGGTTGAGTTCACGGGCGCCGAGTACACCTTCCGCGATGCCCTGCCGGTAGCTGATGCGGGCGGGGCCTTCACCTATCAGATTGACCTGACCAGCGTTCCGCCTGGGGAATACACCCTCCGCCTGACCGGCACACAGAGCGCCGTCACCGGCATCCGGACGATCAGCGTCGGGGTGAGGGTGGCCGATGCCATCGTCAACACGGATGAACTCAACGTGCGTTACGGGCCGGGCTATGACTATCCGGTGCTGGAGGTGCTGGTGCGCGGCGATCAACTGGAGGTGATCGGCACAAACGCCGACGATAGCTGGATCGAGGTGATCACGGCGACGGGTGTGCGCGGCTGGGTGGTGACCGATCTGGTGACACTGAACATTGACCTCTCGACCGTGCCGTGGAATCCCAACGTGCCGTGAGAGGGGCGGTCATCTGTGACCGTGTTACCGTCATCAGGAGATAGGGCAACACCCAACAGGAGGACTGCTGTGAGCCGTCAACGGCGGGTGATATGGCTTGTCGGGGCGATCTTGGCTGTGCTGACGGCCTGTGCGGTTCTCGTGCTTGTCGAGAGCCAAACTAAGTTTGTCAGGCGGCTGGTGGATAACGTTCTGTATGACAACCGAAACCATTACCTTCCCTGTGAGCAACTGCCCCCGCTCGCGGAGGTCGAAAGGGTGCTGGAGGAACATCAGGATGTCATCCAGCGGATCGAGGCGGTCAACCCCGGCTACGTGGGGGTGGAGGTCAGTGTCTGCGAGGGGGGGAATGCTGACATCACCTTCTGGTACGGCACTCATGCCGAGCGGAAGGCCATCGAGCAGATCATCGGCAGTGACACTTTCTTCGGTGTGCCGTATAATTTGAACAATCGTTAGGGCAGGGAGGGGGCCTGCGGCATACCGCTTGCGCAACGCAGGCAGGCTTAGTATGAGCGCGGGCTTTAGCCATTAGACGTGGAGCATAATTGCGGGATGAAAAATACAGAGTATCGGCTGGGTGAGTTATTCTGCGGGCCGGGCGGGATTGCCCTTGGTGCAAAATCAGCCAGAGTTGTCCACGGGGATGAGGTCTTCACGATAAGACACGTCTGGGCTGTTGATAACGACTCTTCAGCGTGTGCCACTTACCGCAAAAACATATGTCCTGAAAGGCCGGAAATCGTGATCTGTCAGGATGTAAGAAGCCTGGACTTTGAAGCATTAGCTTCAATTTCGGAGGTTGACGGCTTGGCTTTCGGCTTCCCGTGCAACGATTTCAGCATAGTTGGGGAGCGGAAGGGAATAGAGGGTGCCTTCGGCTCCCTCTATCTCTACAGTGTGGAGGCGTTACAGATACTCCGCCCTCACTGGTTTTTGGCTGAAAATGTCGGCGGCCTGCGGAGTACAAATAATGGCAGGGGATTTGATGTTATTCTAGGTGCCTTCAGATCTGCGGGTTACAAAGTCTATCCCCACCTCTACAAGTTTGAGAAGTATGGGATACCGCAGGCCAGGCACAGAATCGTGGTTGTCGGTATTAGAGATGACATTCCGTGCGAATTTCGTATTCCATCCCCGGAGCCGTTCAGGGACGTTGATGTTTCCTGCCGTAAGGCTATTGAAGACCCGCCTATTCCCGATAGAGCGCCCAATCATGAGTTGACTAAGCAGTCTGATTTGGTCGTAGAGAGGCTAAAACATATTAAACCTGGCGAAAATGCGTTTACCGCAAGCCTGCCTGAGCATCTCAGGCTGAATGTGAAGTCGGCAAAAATCAGCCAGATTTACAGAAGGCTTGATCCAGACAAGCCCTCCTACACAATAACGGGAAGCGGAGGGGGAGGAACACACGTTTACCACTGGTCTGAAAATCGAGCTTTGACCAACCGCGAAAAGGCCAGATTACAGACCTTCCCTGACAGTTTTGTTTTTTGCGGATCGAAGGAGAGTGTCCGCAGGCAAATAGGAATGGCAGTCCCGCCAAAGGGAGCGGAGATTATATTCAATGCCCTTCTTGCAAGTCTTGCAGGTATTGAATACCCCTCTGTGCCTCCCAATATCACTGCTGTCGAAAGCTTATTTGAAGGCCCGCATTATGTTTTTAGAGAATCGTGACTTCGAGGGAACCCCGGCGCATGGAGAAGGAACAAATTGCTTTTGAGAAAAGAGTAAATTTGGTCACTGAAATCTTATCAGAGCGTTTATCCATGACCAGCGCAGTTGAGCTGGCAAAGCAAATAGTGAAAGGGGCAGGTAAGGGGGGCGAATTCGGTGATGATTTTGAAAGTTGGCTGAACAATCGTTTCCTGCCGAATATTGTTTGGTTGTCGAGTGAAGACTATGCAAGAGGAATTACGCGGGCACTACCGCAGGCCCTGGTATTTGCAAGGGCAGACTTTGGAAGCTCGAAACAGAGGGACTTAGGCCAATTGTGGACTGACACAGCTAGGGGTTTGCTTGGCGAAATTGCTGTTCAGCGCTTTTTTGAGGAGAAGTTTGGGGTACAAATACAGCAAGATACTACTCTTGGCCGGCAGTTGGATGAATATATTTCGACCGATATAAGATATGTTAGAGAAACATCAGGCGGATATCACGAAACCCGAATAAATACCAGCATCAAAACAGGGAAATTCAATGCACGCTGGCTCGATGAATACAGTGCATCCAAGATCGCTCAAATTAGTGCTTTTATTTTTGTCCGGTTAGGCACATCCAAAGATCATTTTGTGGCATACCTCAAAGACATAAGTTTCATCAAGACAAAGCTGTTTCCTAAGGCTATAGAGCTTGGAGAGCTTACAGATGAGACTAGTTCCCATTTATGGAATTTGATTCCGGAATTTGAGCTGATACCCGCATACATCTCCGGTTTCTTGTCACGTCAAGATTTGGTATATCCAATTCATTCTGTTATAGCGGAGGTTAGAGGAAGGAGTACGCGAAAAATATACATAAAAAGAGGCGTGGGGATATTCACAAGGGACAACCTGTATTCTCGACCTGAATTTCAGAACCTTGACCCGGAGGGCAAACTGAGGGTTTTTATTGAGGGCATTGAGAGAGAGGTTGATGACAAAGAGCATTTCTATGCCGACACAGGTTCTTTTTGTTATAGCCTTGAGGATTGGAAAAGGTTCATTGCAGAGCTGTGATGGATAACCTGACTAAAGAGCAAAGACAAAAAAATATGCGAAACATTCGCTCGGCAGGCACGAAACCGGAGCTGAAAGTAATGCAAGCGTTGAAGAAAAGGAAGGTCCATTTTGCAGAACATGTTGCAAATGTTACCGGCAAACCGGACATAGTTTTCCGCCGTAAAAAGGTAGCTGTTTTCATAGACTCTGATTTCTGGCATGGCCATCCCGAAAGATGTATCATGCCTAAAACCAATACGGAATATTGGTCAAGGAAAATTCAGCGTAACCGGGCCAGAGACGAGTTTGTTAATGATGAATTAAAGAAGAAAGGGTGGACCGTTATAAGGCTTTGGGAATATGATATTAAGCACAATTTCGATCAAAGCCTTGAAGTTATTTTGCGGGCAATAGGTAAAACTCAGTCTGAGCCTGATTCAGACGGGTAAACGATTAAAAAATGTTCCAGCGTAATCAGACTGCATTGATCCTGTGCCTCCCTTTTGTGTAATCTTCATCTCCTCCCCTCTATGCCTGAAGACTCCAGCTGTCTTGCTCCGGACCATGCCATGACTGACCGCCCCTGTGGGGATACCTCGTTAGGGCAGGGGGCATAGGCATCTGCCGGGCGGGGCGGCGGATGAGAGGTCTGCGCAGTCCGTACCCTGATCCGGGAACTGCAAGGCGAGGCCTGGCTCGAAATCATGCCGGGAGTACACCGCCACCCGGCCTGACTCCCCTAACTCTTCGGGCAGAAAACAAGCTGTCACCAGCCTGTAGCGGCTGTTGAACCATGGGTCGGCCAGCAGGGCGGTGTCGAACCGGTCTGACGTGATCAGCAGGTCCGGCTGTTCATCGTGTACCATCAAGGGGGGGACCCCGCCCAGGGGGAGCGTGTCAGACCCTGCGAAGTACCGCATGGCCTCCGGTGACACCAACCCCGCCGAGTCAAGCACGCGCACGCGGTCCATCTCAAAGCCCAACACACCGATTTCCGGCAACAGCACCGTCGAGCCTTCCGGCAGTTGCGGGCCGATCTGCGCCCCAAGCGGCCTGTAAGCCTCACGCAGGATGAGCGGCTGGCCGATCTCTCGGATGTCAGGCTGGCCGCTCAGAACGCTGTGCCACGGATAGGTGATCAGGGAGGGCAATAGGGCTGACAAAGCGGCCAGCAGTCCGATCACTTCGTTGTACCGGCCCGGCTCCCGCGCGGGCGGCAGGCGTCGAACCAGCCGTTCCCCGAAAGCGATCAGCCCTGCGTAAAACAAGGTGCGTGCCAGCGTGGCGGAATGCAGGAGATAGTGGGGGAAGATCAGGGTGCGGGAAGTGATGTAGAAGATCACCAGGATGCCTGCCAGCGCAGGCACCGGCCACAGGATCGGGTAGCTGTGCACCAGCCGCACCCCGCCTGCCGTGATCGTGATCAGGACTGCCCCGCCCATCACAAGGGCAATCAGGGGCGGCACCAGCATCAGCCGGGTTCGCCCATCCGGCATGATTTGGACGGCCAGAAAGTCATCCAACAGTTCGTTAAAGTAGGAAAGGGTGCTCCCCAGCAGATTCACCTGATACAGGCCGCTTGCCTTGGCGATGACCGACTGGGGCAGAGGAGAGCCAAAGTAGATCAGGGCGAACCCGCCCCACACAAGCGAAGGGACGATCAGCGCGGCACAGGCGGCTGTCAGCTTGGCCCCTCGGATCGGTTGAAAGCCCGGCATGCCGCGCCGCAGGGCGGCCAGATAGGCCAGCACACCCAAGCCGATGACGAAAACGCCCTCCGGGCGTACCAGAGGACTCAGCCCACAGCAGACAGCCGTCCAGCCCCAGCGCTGGGTCAGGGCAGTCCAGAGGGCGGCGGCAACCAAGGCCACAAAGAGAGGGCTTTCCATGCCGCCCACACTGCCAAAGAGCGTGGAAGAACCCAGCACGGTGAAACCGACCATCAGCGCCGCGAGGCTCAACCGGCCTGTCAGGCGGCAGGCAACAGCCGCAAAGCCGGCGGCGCCCGCCCCCAGCAGGATCAGGTTCAGGAGGCGGGAGATGACGGGGATGGCCGGGATACCCCAGACAGCCCCCAGCCCGGCCAGAAGCAGGGTGTAGGCAGGCGTCGAAGTCCCCAAGACATGTTCGCCGGGGTTATAGACCATGCCCCAGCCCCGCAGTAGGTTTGCTGAGTAGCGGTATGTGATGAAGGCGTCGTCCACCAAGACGGCGGTGATGCGGAGATGTGAAGCTATGGCCAGCCCGGCGAAGACGGCAATCGCTGACCAGCTCAGGATCGCTTCGAGCTGGCCGCCTGCCCGTGCGGCCTGTTTGGACGGGGAGGCGGTTGGAGGGTTTTGCATGGCGTGCTCCTGCTGTAGACGGCCTTGAGAGATGCATCCCCATTCTAGGGGTGCACGGCGATCCAGACAAGCGGGGTGTGTACCGCCCGCAGGGGGGAAGCTCTGCCCTGCCTTGATCGCTCGATCAGTTGACAGGCCTCATCCTTGCGCTATCCTATCACTAGAACATAAGTTCTAAAGCGGACGGGCGGTCAGGAGGAGGTGTGCCTTTGGATGGACTGTGGGTCGGGGCAGACGGCTCAACGCGGCCAGTGCGGCTCAAGGGCGGGCCGCTTTTCGAGGCCTTTCACGGCCTGACGGGGGGGCGGGAACGCAACCTCAGCGGCGCATCCGGCGACCTAGCCCGCGCCTATACCTGCGCCGTGTGGGCCTATCGGTGCATCAAGCTGAGGGCTGATGCGGTGGCGGGCGTGCCGCTGGTCCTGCTTGACCGGAGCGGGGCGCAGATCGTTGAGCATCCCCTGCTGGCCCTGCTGAGGGATGCCAACCCCTTCACCATGAATCTCGGCGATCTGTTGAGGGCTACTGAGGCGGCCTACAACATCTGGGGGGCGGCCTACTGGCTGAAGGTGCGCCAGCCGGGCCGCCGAAACGCGATCCGGTGGCTGGTATGGCTGAACCCGCAGACGGTCGAACCGCTCACTGATCCGGTGCGGGGCGTCACGGGTTACCGGCAGACGGTCGGAGCGCAGAGGCGGGAGTATGCGCCGGAGGATGTGATTGTCTTCCGCAACTTTGACCCGTGTGACGACCTGGGCGGCCTCAGCCCGCTGGCGGTGGCGCTGAGCGAGGTCAACGCCGAGCTGAACGCGGCCCGCTATGTGGCGGCCTTCTTTGCCAACGATGCCCGTCCGGCAGGCCTGCTGACGACCGATCAAGCCCTGCCGGAGGCGGACATCGAGCGGGTGCGGAGCTGGTGGCAGAGGCTGTTTCTGGGGGCCGGCAACAAATGGCGGACCGGCATCGTAGGGGGCGGGCTGAAGTGGCAGACCATCTCGTTCCCGCCGTCCAATCTGGCGCTGGCTGAGTTGCGGGCTGAAGATCGGCGGTCTATCTGCGCCGTCTTTGGCGTGCCGCCGGGCATGGCGGGCGCATGGGAGGCGACTACCTACGCGACCGCCCGCGAGCAAAAAGCCAGCTTCTATGAGGATACCATCCTGCCGCAGTTGGAGTATCTGGCCGAGACGCTGAACTGCTCGCTCCTGCCGCATTACCCCGATCTGACCGCACGCGGGGCGCGGCTGGCGTGGGATACCGACCGCATTGCCGCCCTGCGTGAGACGGCTACTGACCGCGCCCGCCGGCTGGCGATGCTGTACCGGGCAGGCGTGATCACGCGCGATGAGGCGCGGGCTGAGCTGGGGATGCCGGCACAGCCGCAGGCGGGCATCCCCGCGCCGGACGCCCCCGCCCCTGACCTGCCGCCGCAGGAGAAGGGGGAGGCCCTCAAGGCCGAGCTGGCCCGCTGGGAGCGCTT
Organism: Anaerolineae bacterium; assembly: GCA_034435015.1. Taxonomy (GTDB): domain Bacteria; phylum Chloroflexota; class Anaerolineae; order Aggregatilineales; family UBA3940; genus DAOTYH01. Next base: position 13,001 of record DAOTYH010000099.1, read on the forward strand.
CGCCCTGCGGCGCATCCGCGCTGGCCGGGCGCTGAGACCGTTTGAGAGCGCGGTTATCCCGCCGGCCCTGCGCGATCAGATCGGCGCGGCGCTGGCCTCAGCCCGGACGGCAGAGGAGGTACGGCGTGTCTTTGCGGCGGCAGGGGAGGGCACATGAGGACGACACCGGCGGTGAAAGCGGTCGAGGATGAGCAAGCGTGGGTTCTGGAGGTGCTGGGCGTGCCGTATGGCGGCCCGTTCAGCGGCAAGGACGCCCAAGGTGAGTATTTCACGCCGCAGACAGACCTGTGGCTGGAGCGCATCCCAAAGCGCCCGGTCGTGTACTATCACGGCCTGACGGAAGGGGATTCGGCGCCGCAGGTGATCGGCGAGGAACTGGGCTGGGAACGCCGTCCGGACGGCGTGTGGTTTCGTGTGATGCTCAACCGGGCCAGCGGTCTGGCCCGCCGGGTGTGGGAAGCGGCCCGGCAGGGGCTGGCTCGTGCCTCATCGGGGGCGATTGCGCATCTGGTGCGGGTGGCTGGTGACGGGCATATCTTGGTGTGGCCGATTGCCGAGCTGTCCCTGCTCGATGCGCGGGAGCATCAGCCGGCCAACCCCTATGCGGTGGCCCTGCCGCAGGTCAAGGCGGCCTTTGCGGCGGCGGGGCTGGCCGGGGCGGAGCTGTTCAGCCTGTCTGCCGCCGCTCAACAATCAGACGATCACTCACAGGAGAGACAAACTGTGGACGAAATGACCCTTCGAACCATCATGCGGCAGGAGCTGGCGACTGCCCTTGACGACTTGGCGGGCGGCGAGCCGTCCGGGCCGCAGGCTATGTTCCTGACGCGCACCGCGCCCGCCGTGATCAGCCAGCGCGGCGAGCCGCTCCTGACGGCCAACGGCACGCCCTTTGTGGATGCCATCAAGGCCATGCGGCAGGGGCGCTTTGAGGTGGTGCGCTTTCAGTTGGCGGGCAAGGCGCTGGCTGAGGGAACGGACTCGGCGGGCGGGTATCTGGTGCCGGTCGAGCACAGCCGTAAGCTGATCGAGCGGCTGACAGCCCGTACCGCTGTCCGTGCGGCAGGCGCGACCGTGATCCCGATGGCCTCTGACATCCTGCAAATCCCTTCTCAGACGGGCGGCGCGACCGCCTACTGGGTGGCGGAGAACGCGCTGATTACTGCCTCTGACCAGACATGGGGGCAGGTTCAGCTTCAGGCTAAGAAGCTGGCCGCGCTGACCAAGCTCTCAGCCGAGCTGTTTGAGGACAGCGACCCGCAGGTGGAGGCGCTGGTGATGTCCGATCTAGCGCGTGTGCTGGCGCTGGAGGAGGACCTCAAATACCTGCGGGGTGACGGGACGAACAACACGCCGACCGGCTTGGAGCATATCAGCGGGGTGCATGTGGACACCTCTACGCTGGGGGCAAACGGCAGTACGCCGGATTTCGACGACTTGGCCAACATGCTCTACGCGCTCGATGCGGACAACGTGCCGGCTGAGGGGCGGGCTTGGATCGTCCATCCGCGCACGCTCAACTCCCTGCGCCAGATCAAGGACGGCAGTCAGAAATACCTGTGGGCCGACCCTGCCGCGCCGGGCACTCCGCCGACGCTGTGGGGCTACCCGGTCTTCACGACGACGGCCATTCCCGTTAACGAGACACAGGGAAGCAGTGCCGACTGCTCGACGATCTATCTGGGGTGCTGGCCGGAGTTTGTGATCGGTCAGCGCAAGGCGCTCGAACTGCGTGCCAGCGACGCGGCAGGCAACGCCTTTGAATACGATCAGGTGTTCATCCGCGCGATTATGCGTGTGGACTGCAGTGTGCGTCATGCCGGCAGTTTCGAGGTGTTGAAGGGCGTGAGGGCCTAGACGACGGGCGGGGACGGTTCAGTCCGTCCCCGCCGCAAAGAGAAACACCCCCTCCCGAAACTACACTCCTGGGGGCGGGGGGCAGTGCTGGGAAGAGGGTGTGTCTATCTTCTAGGATACGCCGCTCTGATTGAAACGGCATAAAAGGCACATGAAAAAAGGATAAAAAATGGGTCGAGTCAGCCCGCAAGAAGGGGGAAACAAGCCATGACAGACTACACCACCCTCAGCGCCGTCAAGAGCTATCTGCGCATTGGCGGGACGGCAGATGATGTCCTGCTGGCGGCGCTTGTGACACGGGCCAGCCGTCTGATTGACGGGTACTGCCACCGCTGGTTTGCGGCTGAGACACAGACGCGTACCTATGACGCCGTCGGGCCGCACCTGACGGGGCGTCTGCTCCTGCTGGATGCCGACCTGCTGACCGTCACAACGATCATCAACGGCGACGGCAGTCCGATCAGTCTGAGCGAGGTGATCCTGCGCCCGCATAACTGGCCGCCCTACTTTGGGATCGCGCTCAAGGCAACCAGCCCCGTGGCCTGGACCTACACCGGCAGTCCGGAGGATGCCATCAGCATCACAGGGACTTGGGGCTACAGCGCCGTCCCGCCGGAGCCGGTGGTGCAGGCGGCAGTGCGTCTGACGGCCTGGCTGTACCGCCAGCGCGACACCGGCGCTGAGCCGGGTCAGATCGAGGTGACCGAGCGGGGCGTGCCGGTCGCGCCGGCGCGGCTTCCGCGCGATGTGTATGAGCTGTTGGGGCCGTATGTGCGCATCCGGCTGTCGGCAGTGGCTTGAGTCAGGAGGGAAGGGCGATGACATGGCGGACGGCTTTCAGCAGGCTGGCGGCTGTCAGCGTGACAGGCGTCCAGACCAGCTACGATCTGGATGATCTGCCCAACACCCTGCCCGCCGCCGACCTGCCCGCGCTGGCCCCTTCGTTCCCGGACGGGGGCAGTCAGGCCGGCGGGCTGGAGGGACTGGAGACGCTGACCTACGACGGATCGGCGTGGCTGGCGGCGCTGGAAGTGGATCATGTGCTGTACTGGTCGCCGGCCTGGTCGGAGGTGGGGCTGAGCGCCGTCCTGCCCGATCTGGTGGAGGCGGTGGACAGCTATCTTGACGCGGTCAGCGCAGACGGCACGCTGGGCGGGGTGCTGGACGAGGAACTGACGATCCTGCGGGTGCAGGTGGGCGTGGTCGAGTACGGCGGAGTGAAGTTCTTCGGCGCACGTTTCCGGCATCGCTGGGTGCGGATGGCGGGGTGAGTGTCATGCCGCGCCCAACCTACAGGCTTGAGCTGGAACTCTCCTACAACACGTGGACGGATGTCACCGCCGACTGGCACACGCCGGTGCCGCTGATCATTGAACGGGGGATCGAGCCGGGCGAGCGCCTGGCCGGTGTGGGGCGGATGACCTTTGCTCTCCACAGCCCGGACGGGCGCTATACGCCCGGTCACCCTGCCTGCCGGGCCGGCTTCGAGGCCGGTATCGGCGTGCGTCTGCGGGCCTCAGACGGGGTGCACACGTGGACGCTCTTCTACGGGCGGGCGGCAGAGATTCGCCCCCGCCGGCATGCGCGGGTGCGCGGGGAGGCAGTCGAGGTGATGTGCGAGGATGACATGGCCGCCCTGCGCCGCGCCCGTCTGGAGGCTTTTCCGCTACTGCTGGATGTCAGCCCCGACAGTCTCGTCAGCCGGCTGATTGACCGCAGTTTCACGCCGCCGGGTCTGTTCGGCTATTGGCGGCTGGATCATCCGCAGGCGGGGGCGCTGGGGCAGGGGACGCGTCTGCCGGACTCATCTACCGGCAAGCGCCTCGACAGCGGCCAGAGCGTCTTCCCGTGGGCCGGCGACACGTGGCCCGTCGGCACATCTGCCGCCGACGCGCTGAGCGATGTGTGTGCCAGCGAAGGGGGCTTCTTCTTTTTGCAGGCCGACGGGACGCCTGTCTTTGCAGACCGCCATGCCCGCCCCCGCCGTGTGACGCCTGATGCTGAGGTGAGCGCCTCGCTGGTCAGCGCAGAGGGCGGGCAGGCCCTCCGCCGGACAGCCAACCGGGTTGAGATCACCGTGCATCCGCGCGAGGTGTCCGGCTCGGTTGAGGTGCTGTGGCAGGCCGGCCATCGGGTGCGGATCGCCCCTGCCGAAACGCGGACGCTCGTCTGCCGCTATGTGGACCCGCTCCAGCAGGCGGCGCGGGTCGGGGCACGCGAGGTGATCCCGCCCGCCGCCGGGACGGACTTCACAGCGAACACCCGCCCTGACGGCGCCGGTCAGGATGTGACCGGCTATGTGACCGTTCAAGTCGAGGCGGGTGCGGCATCGGCGCGGCTGACGCTGACCAGCCGCTGGCCTGAGGCGGTGCCGGTGTACGTCCATAACCTGCGTCTGCGCGGCAGGCCGGTGCGGACTTACCATCCGGCCACGGTCATCGCCGAAGACCCAGCCGGCCAGCCGGTGCGCGGCCTGATGTCCCTGCGGATGGATATGCCCCTTCAGGACGACCCGTCCGTGGCGGGGGATATGGCCTCTGCCCTGCTGGCCAACCGCAAAGAGCCGCGCCTGTGGCTCACCGTTGAGATGGAGGCGGCGGCCACGGCCTCTGTGCTGGCCCGCGAGGTGGGGGATCGGCTGGCGGTCAGCGATCCGGTGCTGGGGCTGGACGGCGCGGGCTGTTTCGTTGAGCATATCCGGCATGAAGTGCGGCGCGGCGGGGCGTCGCACCGGCTGATATGGCGGACCAGCCCCGCCGATCTGGAGGCGTACTGGGTGCTGGACACAGCGGGTTATGCCGCGCTGGGGCAGGGGACGAGAGTCGGATACTAAGGAAGGAGGAAGACGCAATGGCTTGGTCAACGCCAAGCGCCCGCACAACGGGCGACCTGATCACCGCCGCGATCTGGAATCAGGATGTGGTGGACAACAGCCGGTTTCTGCACGACCGCGTGCGTGAGCTGTGGATTCCGTGGACGGCTTACTACGGCTCCGGCCTGAGCGAGGGCAACGTCGGCGACTGGCGGTCAGTGGCTGTCGTCAACAACTCGATCAACCACGTCGTATGGTTCTCGTTTTGCGTGCCGTCTGACTTTGCCTCGCTGGCCGGCCTGCATCTGCTGGTGGCGGCCTCAACCAGCACGACCTATGAGTATGATGTCAACACCGACTACGGCGCCAGCGGCGAAACGTACAACGCCCATTCCGGGCAGGCCGTCAACCAGACGGCTGCCCTGACGGCCAACCAGTATGCCCTGCTGGACCTGTCGGGGCTGGTTGGGTCGCTGAGTGCGGGCGACTTTGTGGGGCTGAACCTGTCTAACTCCAACGGGGCCAACGCGGGGACCCTGCATGTGCTGGGCCTGCGTCTGCGCTACAACCGGACGTAGGGAGGGGGCAAAACATGGAGAGCATCTTGATCACCTCAGCCGATGCCGTGTGGATCAACGCGGCACGGCTGGCCGAAGAGCTGGAATCTGCGTTGGGGGTGCGGGTGGCGATCCGCGCCGAGCATGAGCGCGGCATCCTGAAGCAGGCGTCCATCAGCCGGGCCGACGGCCTGCCGTTGACCGACGGGCAGGCGGCGGCGGCACGGGGGGTCGTGGCGGTGCACGACCCGGCGCGGCCATCCGCCGCCGAGCAAACCGCCCGCGAGCGGGAAGCCAAGCTGGCCGCCGCACAGATCAGGCTGGCGCAGGCCGATCTGGATGATCTGCGCAGGCAGGTAGTCGAGGCTGACAGCGTGGAGGCCCTGCGCGAGGCCGCCCTCAAGCTGGCCGATATGATGATGGACATGCTGGCGGTGCGGTGAACGTTGAGTTCAAGAAGGGGGAATCACAATGCCTGATATGGTGATCTCGGCGCTGGTGCAGGCGCCCTTTGTGCTGGCGATGGCTTATCTCGTCCAGCGGTTTCTGGTGCACCTGTCTCAGCGCGATGAGGAATGGCAGGGCTTCACTGAGCGGACCTACAGCGTCATGGCCGAGCGGATTGACGGCCTGACGGAGGCCATTGAGCGGCTGACTGACCTGCTGATCACCCATGACGCGCTGACACGCGGCATCGGGCCGGAAACCCGCCGCGAGGCCGATGAAGCGCTTCGGCTGGTAGGGCGGGGGAAGTAGAGGGCCGGCAGGGGGCGATGCGGCCAGCCGCTCCCTGCCGCCAAAACCTTGCACGCCGGCGGCAGAAGTGTTACAACACGCCGCGCAGGCAGGCAGTACCCCGCCCAGAGAGGAGCAAGGCAGACTATCTATGTTTCATGATATTCCCCAACCCATGCTGGAACGTATGAAGGAAATGGAAGCACGCGATGTCATTGACCGGCAGGACGGCACGCCCCTTGAGCGCCGACTGCGGCAGGTTGTCCCGTCTACGGGCCGGCTGATCGCACTGCTGGCGGCGATGGCTCCGCCCGGTGCGCTGATCGAGATCGGCACCAGCGCCGGCTACTCGTCCCTGTGGCTGTCGCTGGCCTGCCGTGCGACAGGCCGCCGCCTGACGACCTTCGAACTCCTGCCGTCTAAGGCCGAGTGGGCGCGTGAGACGTTCCGCCTGTCCGGCGTCGAAGACCTGATAGATGTGGTCGTCGGTGACGCCCGCGGCTATCTGCCCGGCCTGCGGGAGGTGGCCTTCTGCTTCTTGGACGCCGAGAAGGATATTTATCTGGACTGCTATGAGATGGTCGTGCCGAATCTCGTGCGCGGCGGCCTGCTGGTGGCCGACAACACCATCAGCCATGCCGAGCCGGTCCAGCCGATGATTGATCGGGCGCTCAATGACCCCCGTGTGGACGCGCTCAACGTGGCGGTTGATAAAGGCGTGCTGGTGTGCCGCAAGATTTAGTTTGTTTCAGTACCCTCAGCCGGGCGTTAGCCCTGTGCGGCGGCTGACGCGGCTGGCCTTCGAGGGGGCGGGAGGGCATCCCGCCCCCTGCGGTTTCGGCTAGACGGTGTACTCTGCGCGATTCAGGTACTTATTCAACCGGACTGCCGAGAGGACAACAAACATCAGTTGGAGCGGCAGGGTACACAGCAGGCTAAGCCCCGCCGTGAAAATCGCCAAGCCGACCTGCAGGCACAGGAAGAGAAAGTCCAGCACCATCAACGTAATGCCGGTGCCCCAATTGCCGGCGATGATCCAGCCGATGCCCAGCAGGTTCAGGAAGAGGCCCGGCAGTATCTCCAGCAGGATGGCCAGAGCGGGGTCTACCGTCTGGCGGCGGACTGGCTGGACTTCTACGTAGTAGTAGCGATCCGACGCCGGTGAGGGGGGCGGCGTAGGAGCGGGCGTCTGCCAGCCTGCGCCGTAAGAGGCAGGGGAGGGCGGTAAGTCAACAACCGTGCCGGTGTTTGGCAGGGGCGCAGTCCGGGCGTAGTCCTCATCTGAGACCACCATGAAGGAGGTGCCGCCCAGCGTGATGGTATCCCCTATCTGAAGGCGCTGGGGGGAGGTCACGCGACTGCCGTTGACGAACGTCCCGTTCGTACTGCCCGGATCGCTCAGGATGAAAGCGTCACCGTCCCGGCGGATGACGGCGTGATAGCCGGATACGCGCGGGTCGCTGACCACAATGGTATTGGTGGTGCTCCGCCCGATGGTGATCTCGGCGCGGTCAAGGGAGTATTCAGCCCCTGTTGAAGAAATCAGTCTCATTGTAACCTCTCCTCATGCCCTCAGCGGGGCGCTGTTTCGCAATCCTCTATGATCTATACGACTGAGGCGGCGGCATGGTGGCAGACTTCCCTGTCACGGCAGGGGGGTCGGCACGGCCAGCAGGGGACAGTCAGGGAAGGGGGTCAAGTCAACCGGCAGGTTGGCGCTCAGCAGGTCGTAGGTGACGGTCAGCGTGCCCCTGCCGTAACGTGAAGTCCCCTGATTGGTGATCACCAGCCGCATCACGTATCCCTCGTCGCGGGCTGTCCACAGGTCAATGACGGCGTTCTCCAGGGCGTCGGTCTGGATTCCTTCGGCGCGGTAGTGCCGCGACAGGACGCCGTTGATCGTTTCGTTGGGCGGCACGCGCGTCAGCTCAAGTGGATAGCCGGCCCCCACAAAATCCTCGACGGACACGACAGGTCCGCCTGCCTCCTGTGTTTCCTCTAGGGGGAAGGCAAAACAGCTCCGCGAATCATCCCCAAAGATGGTCTCGATGTAGCTGGTGTCTTGGGTGGTGAGCAGGTTCATGCGGCCAGAGGGCAGACCGGCGGGCAGGGTATCTTCGAGGCCCTGCATGCCCTGATTGGTGAACTCCAGCCGTGCCAGCGAGGCCGGCGGATCGGCCTGTCCGCTCAGGTCAGCCAGCAGGGTCAGGAAGGCGGGCTGGCCGGAGGGGTTGAGGCCGCGAAACTCGACTTGCAGGCGGGCAGAGTAGCGGGTCAGGTCTTCGAGGCCGGTGCCGGTATAGGTCAGGACGGGCGGGGCTTGCGGGTCGTCATCGGCGGAGGGCGTCTGCGCCGGCAGTTGGTCAGCCGGGGCGGGAGTGTCTGCTGGAGCGGGGACGGGGGCCGCCGGCCCGCAGGCGGTCAGGATGGCCGCGAAGAGGGTAGTCAGGGTCACGCTGAGAGTGCGCACAGGCACCATGTAAGTTACCTCCATTTCATTCCAGTACCCTCAGCCGGGTATTAGTCCTGTGCGGCTAGGGGGCAGGGGATGGTGTGGTTTCATCCGCTCAGTCGGTATTGCCCTGTGCGATTGTTCTGGATAGGGGTATACACTCAATTGTGGTTGTTGACAACTTCCTTTTCCTGTGATACACCTATGTCCGGGCTTTGGGCTGACGACAATAAGGGATCAGGCCGCAGAGCAGGTTAACCAAGGAAGTTGGCCGGACTTCCATGACGCGCCTCTTCGATGTTGAGAGATGTTCTTGAGTTGGTCCGTAATCGTCTCGATCAAGCGCACGTTTGCGAAGCAGGAGCTTATCTGTCTTCCAATCTAGAGGAGGTGTAGGCTATGGCCATTAAAGTAGGATGTTTTGCGTTGATTGATCCGTTTTCCACGCTCGACCATCAGCTCGATCGGATCAGGGATTGGGGGTTCAAGTATGCTGACGTAACCGACAGCTCGGACGGCGGCAGTATGGGGGTTGAGTACGGCTTCGCGGCGATCGCCAGCTTGGATGCGAACCCGTTCGATATCAAGCGTATGTTCGAGGAACGCGGCCTGACCATCACCTCGTGGTGCGCGCATGCGAACCTGCTGGACCCGACCGCGCCATGGCGCTTCGGAGCGATGCAGATCATCAAGGCGGTGCGCCTGGCGGCGGCGGTTGGCGTCAAACATGTGATTACTTCCGAAGGGGACCCGAAGACCCGCTTCGGGCATAACCTGACCGAAAGCGAGGCGCTGTTCCTGATCCGCGAGCGGCTTTATGAGCCGTTGCGCCTTGCAGAAGATTACGGCGTGAAAATCTTGCTGGAGCCGCACGGCAAATACACTGATTCGATTGACCACATGGAGAAGATCCTGGAGTTGTGCGACTCGCCAGCCCTGGGGGTCAACCTCGACACCGGCAATTCGTGGCTTGGCGGCACCGACCCGGTTGCGATGACCAAGCGGCTGGCCGGCAAAATCGAACATGTCCACTGGAAGGACTGGCCAGCCGAGATGGAGGCCAAGCGCGGCAAGCAGTTCGGCGCAGGTATGTCGGGCATCCCGCTCGGCACCGGCGTTGTAGACATCAAAGGCGTGTTCGACGCGCTGGCTGCCGCCGGCTTTGATGGCTACAGCACCCTGGAGGTGGCCGGTGACGATGCAGTGTTGCAAAGTTATACCTATCTGAAGTCTCTGGGGGCGGAGTAGATAAAATAAACATCAGGTAAGGTGCTTCGGGTGCAGGCATGATGCGATGAGATGCTTGCACCCGCTCTTTATTGTTGTAACATGCCGTAGTCCCTAACCCCTAACCCCTGCCGTGTTTCAGTCCGCTCAGTCGGGTATTGCCCTGGGGGGCTAGGGGGCAGGGGATAGGGGTTAGTGTGGTTTCACCTCCTCAGTCGATTGTTAATCCTGTGTGACCTTCCCTAGTCCCTGCTTGGTTTCAGTACCCTCAGTCGGGTATTAGTCCTCTGCAACATACCCGGGTCTGCTGGATCCGGGTCTCCGGTCAGGTTTCAGTACCCTCAGTCGGGTATTAGTCCTCTGCAACGACGAGATGCCCGCCCCCCTCCGGGGGTACTCATGCTTGTTTCAGTACCCTCAGTCGGGTATTAGTCCTCTGCAACTACTGCTACGGCAGACGAGTGGCTTCAGGTTGCAGCCGGTTTCAGTACCCTCAGTCGGGTATTAGTCCTCTGCAACTGATCATGTCGTACGTATCGTATTTTGACCTGTACCCCGGTTTCAGTACCCTCAGTCGGGTATTAGTCCTCTGCAACGAGCG
>DAOTYH010000100.1:0-13806 GCA_034435015.1 Anaerolineae bacterium
CCGCCGCTCCGACCACCCTCCCTACCCCGGACAGCGAGTCCGTCTCTGAGAGTCCGCCGCCTGCCGCGAGGCCGGTCGTCGAGTTCCGCCCCCTTGACCCGTTCAAGGATCGCCGGCCTGATGACGACAAGCCGGTTTGAACGAACCAGCCCGCAGAGGGCAACAGCCCCTGCGGGTTTTTTATTCCCGCTCCAGCCAGATCGTCACCGGCCCGTCGTTGTGTATCTCAACCAGCATGTGCGCGGCAAAAACGCCCGTCTGGGTAGGGATGCCCTCTGCCCGGAGCAGGTCAGCGAAGCGGGCTACCAGAGGCTCGGCTGTCTCCGGCGGAGCGGCGTCCACAAAAGCCGGGCGGCGCCCTTTGCGGGCATCAGCGTACAGTGTGAACTGGGAGACGACCAGCGCTTCTCCGCCCACATCCTGGACAGACAGGTTGAACTTGCCCTGCTCGTCCTCAAAGATGCGCAGTCCGGCGACCTTCTGGGCCAGCCAGCGGGCCTGCTCCTCTCCGTCGCCGTGCCCCACGCCGACCAGAATCACAAGCCCGCGCCCGATCCGGGCTACCTCCTGACCATCTACCGAGACAACCGCCCGGCTGACTCGCTGTAACAGGACGCGCATCTTAAGTTCCTCTCCTTTTAATTCCCGACAGGGTATCTATTCAGCGGTGATCTGAGTGCCGTATTCTCTGCACCACGCCAGCGCGGCGTCCCAGTCGGTGATGTCTTGATCAGCGAAATGCTCCACGACCGGCACCAGCATCCGCCACACGTCGGGGCGCTTGCGTGTCATGACCGCCAGCCACTGATGCCGCCGGCCCGGCTCCACGCTCAACAGACGGCGGCAGGCTTCCTCCAGCAGGCCCAGCATCCAGCGGTAGCCCCATAACAGCACCTGCCCGCCCGGCGCAAGGCGGCGCAGGGCTAGATTGCGCAGGCGGTTGACGACGGGCAGGTTGGCCGCGTCGAGGGTGTCCCATGTGTCGAGGAAGATCGTGTCGTAGCGGTCAGCAGAATCGGCCTGCAGTACATCCGCGACGTCCCCGCTCAGGATGGTCAGGGGAACACCGTAAGAGTCGGCGGCGATCTGAACAAGCGGCCCGAACACCGCCCGCACACCCTCATCCTGCTCCACGATCACCATACGGGTACAGCGGGGCAGTGCATACTGCGGATACAGCCCCAGCCCCAGCCCTCCGACCAGCACCCGCCCGTGCGCGGCCTGAGCGTTGTTGAACATCATGATCCGCTCTTGGGGCACGTCAGACATCCACAGCCTGCCGTCAGCCATGATCAGGCCCCGCACCTCCAGCGGGGCAGACAGCCGCACCCGCTGGCCGAAGACCTCCGCCTCGGTCACCTCCCATCGTTTGACGGTGAAAGACGGATAGACGCCCGGTACTGCTTGAATGATCGGGATGTGTATCCAGCCGTCCGTCCAGCGGCAGTCGTCAAAATCAGGGTCAAAGCCGGCAAACATGCCTGCCACCTCAACATGCCAAGAGCCTTGCAGGCCAATTATACCCTGCCTTCTTAAGCTGTCTTTAACAATCAGCTAAAGAGGGCTTAATGTGCCCCCCATACAATCCCTGTCTGGATAACGAAACCTAAACAAAAAGAGGAGAAAGATACGTGTCCAACAAAACTCTCATCGCAATAGTCTTAACTACATTGGTGATGGTCGTTCTGGCCGGTTGCGGCAGGGCGACCCCGGCGGCGACTGAAGCCCCGGCAGCCACTGAAGCCCCGGCGGCGACTGAAGCCCCGGCGGCGACCGAAGCCCCAATGGCAACTGAGGAGCCAACGGAGGTTCCCCTCTCCGGCGACGTGGTGGCCGACGGCTCCAGCACGGTCTATCCTCTGGCTGTTGCTGTGGCTGAGGAGTTCGCCCTTCTCCATCCTGAAGTGCGCGTCTCGGTAGGTCTGTCCGGTACCGGCGGCGGCTTCGAGAAGTTCTGCAACGGCGAGACCGACATCAGCGATGCCTCCCGTGCCATCAAGCAAAGCGAGATTGACGCCTGCACCGCCAACGGCATCGAGTTCGCTGAGTTCCTCGTCGGCTACGACGGGCTGTCGGTGGTGGTCAACCCCGAAAACGACTGGGTACAGGGCCTGACCATCGAACAGCTCGGCCAGCTCTTCCGGCCTGATGACGAGAACAACGTCGAGCGGTGGTCAGACCTCGACCCCACCTGGCCTGATGAGCCGATCAGCTTCTTCGTCCCCGACCCCGACTCCGGCACGCGCGACTACTTCATCGAGGCCATTCTGGAGAAGGGCTTGGAACTGCCTGAGGAACTGTTGGACGTCCGCACCGATGCTCAGACTACCTTCAGCAGTGACGACAACGTTCTGCTCGGCGGTGTAGCCAACGACCTGTACGCGATTGGCTTCTTCGGCTTCGCCTACGTGGTTGAGAATCCGGGTGCAGTGAGGACGGTGGCCATTGAGAACAAGGACGGTCAGTTTGTTGAGCCTACCTTTGAGACAATTGCCGACCGCTCATACAACCCGCTCAGCCGCCCGCTGTACATCTACCCGAACGTTCAGAGCCTGCGCGAGAAGCCTCAGGTGGCTGAGTTCGTGCGCTTCTTCCTCAGCCCTGAGGGCGCGGCGGCAGTGATCCGTGAGGTCGGCTATGTAGAGCCTCCTGCCGGCACCTATGAAGAGGGGCTGGCCAGACTCGAAGAAATCCTGATGGGGCAGTAATCCTCCACACTCTGGCGTAAGGGTGCGGGGCAGTATCCGCACCCTTACCCCCCCTTTGTGGTGTGTGGTAATGGTAACGTATGGATGAATGCTTGTTTCCACACAGTGAGGTTAGACGATGGCCGGATTATCACGTCTTTTGCCCGCAAGCCGGGCAGTGTCCTCCCCTGATGATCAGAAGGGAATCTTCTCAAGAGGACTAAGCTGGCGTCTGCGCCGGATACGTGAGCAGATCATCAAAGCGTCGCTCTTCTTGTGCGGTCTGGTGTCGGTGCTGACGACCATTGGGATCATTGTTTCGCTGTTCGGCGAGGCAATTGGTTTCTTCCTCCGCCCTGAAGTGGACCTGTATCACTTCCTGACCGGCACCATGTGGAGACCGCTCGGCAGGCCCGTTTCACCGGATAACTTTGGCATCCTGCCGCTGGTCAATGGTACGGTGATGGTCGCCGCACTGTCCGGCATGATTGCCCTGCCGATAGGCCTGCTCACTGCCATCTTTCTGAGCGAATACGCCCCAGAGGGTATGCGGCGCGTCTTGAAGCCGGTGCTGGAGATTCTGGCCGGCGTGCCCAGCGTGGTCTATGGATATTTCGCTATTTCGTTTATCACACCCCAACTGCGCACCCTGGCTGACTGGGTCAACAGTGTAGCCGGCACAGCTATCCGGGTAGATTTCTTCAACGCCCTCAGTGCTTCGATTGTGATGGGGGTCATGATCCTGCCGCTGGTCTCCTCGATCAGCGAGGATGCCATGCGCAGTGTACCACAGGCTCTGCGTGAGGGGGCTTATGCGCTTGGCGCAACCAAGCTGGAGGTCGCCCTGCGGGTGGTTGTGCCCGCCGCCTTGAGCGGCATTCTGGCCGGCTTCATCTTGGCTTTCTCGCGGGCGGTTGGGGAGACCATGATCGTGGCGATTGCCGCCGGTTCGACCCCCCGTGTCACGCTCAACCCGCTTTCGAGCATCCAGACCATGACCGGATTTATCGTGCAGGTGAGCTTTGGCGATACACCGATGGGATCCATCAACAGCCAGTCCATCTACGCGGTTGGAGCGACGCTGTTCATCATGACGTTTATCATGAACGTCATCAGCAACTATATCATGCGCCGCTTCCGGGAGGTGTATGAGTAATGACCGGCCAACAACTCGTCAACGGCAACTTCGAGCGGTTTCTGCGGCGCAAGCGTCTGATGGGGCGCATTTTCCACGTCATCCTGCTGATCTCTACGCTGGTCGGGCTGGTCATGCTGGCAGTACTGATTGTTGACATTGCCATCGAAGGAGGGGCATGGCTGACCCCGACCCTGTTTACCAATTACCACTCACGCCGCCCAGAGCAGGCAGGGATGAAGTCCGGCATTGCAGGCAGTCTCATTGTTCTGTCGCTGACAGCCCTGTTCAGCTTCCCGCTGGGGGTAGGGGCGGCGGTCTATCTAGAAGAATACGCACCCAAAAACCGCCTGACCGAATTCATTAACATCAACATCTCCAACCTGGGAGGGGTGCCTTCTGTTGTCTACGGCATGCTGGGGCTGACGGTCTTTTCGCGCGGCTTTGGCCTGTTCAAGCCAAATAGTTGGCTGGTGCAAGCCCTTAACCTGCCGGTTGACCCGCGTAACGGTTATATCTTCTCGGTGCTGGGGCTGGAGATGCGCCTGCCTTTTGGCAACAGCCTGTTGACGGGCGGGCTGGCCATGACCCTGCTCATCCTGCCGACGGTGATCATGGCCTCGCGGGAGGCCATCCGGGCCGTGCCCAACTCAATCCGCGAAGCCGCCTTTGGGCTGGGGGCCACACCCTGGCAGGTTGTGTCACGCCAAGTCTTGCCGGCGGCTCTCCCCGGTATCCTGACCGGTATGATCCTGGCTCTCAGCCGTGCTATGGGCGAGGCGGCGCCGCTGATCATCCTGGGTGCGTTTACTTATGTGCCTTTCCTGCCGCGCACCATCTGGGATCAGTTTACGGTCATGCCGATCCAGATTTACAACTGGATCACCCTGCCGCAACCCGAATATCGTGTTCATCTCTCAGCCGCCGGCATTTTGGTACTGCTGGTAGTCCTGCTGGGGATGAACGCATTAGCAGTCTATCTACGGAATAGGTTTGAAAAACGATGGTAACATCCACACCAAACGCCACAACGATAGAGGCCGCTCAAAATACCACCGATGGGGTGGTGCTCTCGACGCAGGGGTTGAACGTTTACTACGGCGATAAGCTGGCCCTGCGCGACATCTCAATGGACATCTACCGCAATCAGATCACGGCTATCATTGGGCCGTCCGGCTGCGGCAAGAGCACGCTGATACGCTGCTACAACCGCATGAATGACCTGATCCCGTCAGCCCGCGTCGAGGGGCGGGTGCTGTTTGAAGGAACAAACATCTACGCGCCGGGCGTTGACGCGGTCGAAGTGCGCCGCCGGATCGGCATGGTTTTCCAGAAGCCTAACCCCTTCCCCAAGAGCATCTATGACAATGTGGCCTTCGGCCCGCGCATCAACGGCTTCAAAGGCAACATGGACGACATCGTTGAGAACGCACTCAGGCAGGCCGCCCTGTGGGACGAGGTGAAAGACCAGCTCCACGAGAGCGGGCTGGCGCTTTCAGGCGGCCAGCAACAGCGGTTGTGCATTGCCCGTGCGCTGGCTGTCGAGCCGGAGGTGATCTTGATGGACGAGCCGGCTTCTGCCCTCGACCCGATTGCTACCCTGAAGATCGAGGAGCTGATGCAGGAGCTGAAACAGCGTTACTCCATCGTCATCGTGACCCACAACATGCAACAGGCGGCGCGTGTATCAGACATGACAGCCTTCATCTCCATTGACCGTGAAAACCCCGATGCCCGTATCGGTGTGCTGGTCGAATACGGCACGACACAGCAGATTTTCACCAACCCGATCAACAAGGAGACGGAGGATTACGTCTCAGGCCGCTTTGGCTAATGCGGAGAAGCGGATTATAATTGTCATTTATCCATTGACAGGGGCATGAGAGAACCCATGCCCCTGTCAATAACTGGTCAGTATCTGGACTATCGTAAGGAATAATTGGTTATGGACTCAAACCCGACAACAAGCCGAGCCGCGCTTGACCGTGACCTGTCATCTATCCGCGATGACATCCTGCGGCTGGCCTCACTGGTTGATCAGGCGGTAGACATCACCTTCAGGGCCTTTCGGACAGGAGATGTGCGCCTGGCGCAGGAGGCAATAGACGGCGATACCCAGTTAGACAATCTGCGCAACAAGTTAGAGGCAGACATCACCACCACCTTGGCCCTCCAACAGCCGATGGCGCATGATCTGCGCCGGCTGGTGGCTGATCTGCTGATTGCCAACGAGCTGGAACGCATGGGCGACCATGCAGAAGGCACAGCCCGCATCGTCCTGCGTGCCCTGACCGATCTATCCGGCATCGAACTGCCCGTGCCCCTTGCCTCCATGAAGGAGCGGGTGCATGAGATGCTGCGGGAGGTTATGGAAGCCTACAGCCGTGAAGACTCCGAAAAGGCGAAAGAAGTAGCCCGCATGGATGACGAGGTGGATCATCTCTACCAACAGCTCTTCTCACTGTTGGTAAGTCAGATGGGCAAGGGTGAGCTGTCCATCGAGCGCGGGACGTATCTGTTGTGGGCAGGGCATAACCTTGAGCGCATCGGCGACCGCGTGACCAACATCTGCGAACGGATCGTCTATGCCCGCACCGGCGCTGGCGGCAAGCTGAACATCAAGCCCGACTAGGGCTGTCCGTCTCTGCCCGTCGAATAAGAACAAGCAGGGGCGACAGACTCGCCCCTGCTTGGTTTCTGCCTGCTTGCAAGGCCGGTTATCATCCTCGCGGCTTGGGTTAACTCTAACCTGATCTATTCTTAGATTAGACGTATTGATCTCATGCTGGATACGGGTAAACAGCCACCGCGGCATCAAGAAGGGATAGTTGCGCCCCGTGACCGGCAAAATATACTGAAGACAGGACCCGCCGCCCGTTGGCCGAATCGGGTTTTTACGAGGATATGACAGAGGAACATTGTGAGGGGACAACACAGGCGGACTACATCACCGTGACGCGCCGAGGGGCACAACCCGTCAGCGCCGAGGTGATCAGCGAGCGGCTGGTCTCGATCTTCGTCAACGGCCAGGAACTGGCAACGATCATGTGCTCACCCTGCCAGCAGGACATGCTGGCGCTGGGCTTCCTGGCCAACGAAGGGCTGATCGGCTCGCTGGATGAAGTCCGGGCGCTCCATGTGTGCCCCAGCGGCGCCTGCGTGGATGTCTGGCTGAACCGTGCCGACTTCAGCCCGCCGCGCCGTGCCATACTGACCTCCGGTTGCGGCGGGGGTGTCACGTTCGACGACCTGAGCGGGATGTTCGAACCCTTGCAGTCGGAGGTGCGCGTCAGTGCTGACCGCCTGTGGGCGCTGATGGATGCACTGGGGCAGGCCGCCGAACTCTACAGCCGGGCGCGGGGCGTTCACTCCTCCGCCCTGAGCGACGGGGAACGCCTGCTTCTGGTTGCGGAGGATGTCGGGCGGCACAACACGCTGGATAAACTGCGCGGGCTGGCTCTTCAGAGGAGCCTCGATCCCCGCGATCACATTCTGTTGACGACAGGCCGCATCAGCGCTGAGATGATCAGCAAGGCACGCCGGATGGGAGTGCCGGTCGTATGCTCACGCACCTCACCGACCGATCTGTCCGTCAGGCTGGCCCATGAATGGAACATCACGCTGGTCGGCTATCTGCGCCGCAACAGCATGAATCTGTATACACATCCCGTGCGTATTCTAAATCATGGTGGAGATGAGGGCATATAATCAGCAAAAGATCAGAAGCCTGAGAAAGCCTTCCTGCCCGCCGTCTATGCCGTGTAGAGCCTCCCGTCGGACCTTGTCCTCACTGCGGGGCGAGGCTTTGCGGGGCCTGCTCAAGGCGGATGCCTCACAAAGCCCGCCCCCTATTTGGCTTATTGACTTTAACTGCTATGATTAAGATGTGACTTAGACCGGTCGTCGTGGTGGATGGCCGGCAGGTATGCCCAGGTGATGGCCTGTCTAGAAGGATGGCAGAGATGACCAAGATCAACGATTACATCTGGCATCTTCCTCATGCCCCTGAGGCGGGTGATCCCCCTTCTGTGGGAGCGCTTCAGCAAAACTTCAACCTTCCTATTGTAGACATTCTGGAGGGGCCGCTCTCCGGCCTGGGATACGAACTCAAGAGCAACGATGTGGTCGTGCGTCTGGACGACCGCCTTGACCGCACCTTTGATACTTACTACGCCAATGTGCGCTTCATCCGCCGCCTGCAATACGATGTCATCACACGCGTTCACTTCGAGCACGCCGAGTGGGCCAACTTCCTTCCCAACGCTGATCAGCACCGCTATTTCATCAACTTAGACCGCTTCCGTGTGGTTGACCCCGTCACGCAGGTCGCTGTTCCAGCGTGGCCGGGCCGCCTGCATACGCGGATGTCAAACCGGCCCGGCGATGTCCTGCATCACAGCGGCGAAGATCAAATTTGGATGTATACTTCTGCATCAGAGCTGGAACGACAGCTAGCCCTCTTCCTCGATAAGTTCATCCGTTTGGCCATCCCTTGGCTGGAGGACGCAGCCAGCATGTAAAAACAACCCGCCTATGATCAGGGCCAGTCTCCAACGAAGTGTGAGGATAGAGAGACGTTCATAGGGGCACATTACCCCATTGACACAGGACAGATCAGCACTGATACTGTATTGTGTTAATGAGGCAGTATTCTGCTTGTAGAAAGTAAGGAACTATTATGCCCCCTCCATTCCGCCCTGTAGCAGTCCGGGCAGTCCTGCTGATCCTGTTGCTGGCCCTGCCTGCCCTGTCAGCGCCAGCCGCCCCGGTCAGCGCGGCCCCTGCACGAGCCGCTGTGGCCACCCTTCAGATTGTGGACGCCCCCTCCGAAGTGCTGGTCGGCCAGAGCTTCAACTTCACCCTCCGCTTTGACAACAACTCCGGCGAAACAGGCTACGGCCCCTTTGTGGACATCTTCCTGCCCACCGGCCTGACTTTTGCCTCTGCCACCATGTTCGACGGCGCCCTGTCTCTGACGCCGGTGGCGGGTTCGCCCTTCGGCAACAACACCCGCCACCCGCTGTTTGTAGACATCACCAGCCCGCCCAGCGCCCCCCTCGGACAGTTGATCACCATTCCGGCGCCGGGCGGCGGCGTGACCGTCCTGCGCCTGCCCTATGGCAGTTTCACCAATGATCAGCCGCCGGTAGACATTAACATCCGCGTCAACATGTCCCCCGCGGCGGTGGTCGGCTCGCCGTTGACCATCCGGGCACGCGGCGGCTTCCAGTACGGCAGTACACCCCTCGATGACTGGTGCTGCGGCATTGATCCGCCGGTTGTGGACCCCCCTGCCTCCGGCAATGTCACCACATGGACCAAGTACACCGCTGACATCACCCCGACGCTGATGGTGCTGACCAAGACCAACAACGCACCGGACAGCGAGACCGTTACCGGCCCGAACTTCAAGCGCCAGTATACCATCAGCGTAGATGTGGCCAACGGCAGGACAGTTGACCAGCTTACCATCACAGACAACCTGCCCGACAACATTCAGTTTGTGCGGGTCGTGTCGGCCTCATCGGGGGTGACGACCACCATGCCGGATACCACCCAGCCCGGCGACCCGACCGATACGCTGGTGCATAACTTCGGCCTCGTGACGGGCGGCCCCGGCACCAACGATGCTTTTATCACCATTGAGTTCTTTGTCCCCCATCTCCTTCGGGATGGGGTCACGCCGATCATCGCGCCTGACACGGGCGCCTCAGTGACTTCCAACAACACTGTGACCTCCAACGGCTTCTGGGACCCGGCGGGCGGCACGAACTACACCACGCCTGTTTCGGGGAGCTGTCCGGGCGGCTGTCCGGGCGGGGTCGTCACTGACCGCTCTATCGCGCTCCAGAAGGGCGTGACCAACCTCATTGACGCGCCGCCCGCAGGCAACACGCCCGGCGACACGCTGGAATACCGCCTTGATTTTCAGGTCTCGGACTTCTTTGCCTTTGATAACCTGATCATCACCGACACGCTCGGCGACGGGCAGTCTTTTGACGGGAGCTTTATCCCCACGCTGGAGATTCATGAGCAGGGCCTTTCGTCCGGCCCCAGCCCCATGAGTCCGGCCAACCGTCCGCCGGTTGCGCCCGTCCGCAACCCTGACGGCACAACCACGCTGGTCTTCAACATCTCCGGTGAGATGCTGGCACGCGGCTGGGATGCCCAGCTTCGGGGCGGCTGTGTCAACGATCCGCCCGCCCCGATTAACCCCCTCTGCTCAACCGGCGCTTCAGCGACCGGCGGACTGGGCGGCGCAACCGGCACGATCGTCTTCCGCGCTGTCATAGACGAGACCTACCAGACCACCACCGCCCCGCCTGACTTTGACTCCTCCGTTGATCAGGCCGATGTGGTCAACAACGAGGCCGTCATCTCAGGCCGCCTGATTGACCTGACCACGCTCAGCCCCTACGGCCCGCCCGATGTCATCGTCACCGATGGAGACAGCACCACTACCCAGATGATCGTGGGCACACTCCAGAAGACCATCTACGCCTGGAGCACCGACGGCGGCGCGACCTTCAACTACACCTCCTCGACGCCGCTTCCCAGCCGGCTGTCCCCCGGCGATATCGTGACCTACCGCCTGCGGTACACCCTCCCCTCCACCGACACAGAGCGCTTCCGTCTGGACGATTACCTGCCCCTGCCGGTCTTTAACGCCGGCGAGATCACAACCTACGATAACATCCCGCCCACCTCAGATGCGCCGCAGCCCGGCCACTTCCGGCGCGGGCCGGATGACACCTTTGTAGCAACAGCCGGCCTGATCCCAACACTGACTGCCCCTAACCCGCCATGGGCTGTGCCGCCCTGGCCCGCTAATCCGGACTCAGCAGGGGGGCGCGTTACCTTCTATTACGGCACGTTTGACGGCGGTGCCACGACCCCCTCAGTGGCTGACCTGCTGTTCAGCGTCACCATCCGCGATGACCCCTTCGCTGACGGGCTGTTGCTGACCAATCAGGCCACTGCCACCGAGAGCGACTCGTTCGGCGGGACGGTCTCGTCCAACTCGATTGCCCAATTCACACTCGGTGAGCCGGCTCTGCGCACAGAGAAGGCGATTGTCTGGACGAACAACGCGGCGCCGGTCTGGTCTAATCCGGCCAGCGGGCCGTCTCCGGCTTTCCTGCCCCCCGCCAGCTCGCCGCGCTGGCCGGGGACGATCACCAATCTGATCAATACCAACATCAGCAACATTGACGCGGGCAACATCGTCACCTTTGCCATCTTCATCCAGAATACCGGCTCCAGCCCCAAAGGCGCCTTTGACATCCGCCTGGCCGATATTCTGATGCCCCAGTTTCAGATACCCGCTACACCCGAAGGCCTGAATCTCCAGGTCGCCTACGCTGACGGCACGCTGATCGGCCACTACGACCCAGTCGGAGCGCCCGACGACATCGGCTGGCGCGGCTTGGGCGGCGGCCCGGATAGCACAGATGACACCGCCGACGACATCTTTGGCAACGGCATCGAGCTGGTTGACCCCGGCCCGGCCAACCCCAATTACGGGATCGGCATATGCCAGCACGCCGGCGCTCCGTCCGGCCGCAACCTGATTGTCGTGACCTATGACTTGCAGGTTCGGCCCGGTGTGACGCCCAACCAGCCGATCACCAATACCAGCCTGCTGTTCAACTACTCGAACGGCGAGGGCGGGCCGGACTTCACCGGAGCCGATTACCCGCGCGGCGACCCGCGCTTCCCCGGCGCTAACCCCACCTCGACTTCGACGGTGACCATCCGCGCCAACCCGGCAGGCAAGACTCATGACATCGGCACACTGGAGATCGGCGCTGTCTACACCCAGACAATCGGCGTCCGCATCCCCGCCAACACCAACGTCCTGCCGCGCATCAATCCGCCTGCCTGGCAGGTCAACCCCGGCTACCCCAGGCCGCCCACCTATCCGCCGGCAGGGCCGCACGTCTACCTGACCGACCGCCTGACGCTCAACGGGGCGCGTTACATTCAGGGCAGTGAGACCTACCTCTCCCCCGCCGCGCTGGGGCAACCCAACTGCACCGGCACAGATCTGAACGATCCGGCCTTTGCGGCCCAGATTTTGACCTTCTTCAACAACCGGACGGACGGCGAAACGGCCATCTGGGCCTTCCCGCCCATTGACAACTTCACCGGCCAAGACCCCCTCAACCCGACCGACTGCTACTTTGCTGTCACCATTCAGGTTCGGATCGAGGATGTGGACATCGGGCCGGGGTCCCAGGCGGATGGCCGTTACTGGCTGCCGCCGACCAGCGGCGCAGTCAACCTGACCGATCAGGCCAACTTCCTGTACAGCGACGGGACAACCGACCGCCAGTTCCCCCAGCAGACGGATACCGTGCAGGTCGTCGAGCCGGTTATGACGGCGGCCAAGACCCTGCTGGGCATCTTCGAAGGGCCGACGCCTCCCGCCAACAGCGTGCTGGGGACGCCGCGGACCGGCCCAGCCCAACGGCTGGACACGGTACGCTGGTCGGTGGTGCTGACTAACCAGACCGCCGCCCCTTATCGCAGTAGCGCGACGGCCTATGAAGTCAGCTTCTACGACACACTGCCGCTTCACGTAGCCTACGTGCCGGGTTCGGCCTTCGTTGACCTGAACAATAACGGCACACAGGACACCGGCGAAGACCTCGTCACCCCGATCATCACCGGCGACGCGACGACCACGCCGCAGGAGCTGGTCTTTGCCCTGCCCTCCGCCTATGAGGATATTCCGGCCACATCGCCGGTACCCTCTTCGGTGACGGTGGTCTATCAGGCGCAGGTGCTGGCCTCCCTGCCGCTCTCACCTCACCCAATTGACGGATACATCCGGCGCAACACCGCCGATGTCAACTGGTCAACCATGGACGGCAGTCAGCCCAACGAGCGCGTGTTCGACAACCGTTATGATGAGGGCGGTGTCTTCTACAGCCTGACACGCGGGGACGGCAACGGCGACCGTGCCGTCAGCCAGTTCACTGTAGTCGGCCTGTCGTTTGCAAAGACCTTCATGCCGCCGGCTGTGCCGCATCAACCGCCCGGCAATGTCTCCACTCTGCGTTTCACCATCACCAACCCGAACACTATCCCGCTCACCGGCACAGCCTTCGCCGATACACTGCCCAACGGACTGACCTTTGCCACGCCGGCCAACCTGATCGTCAACGCGGTCGGGGCTAACTGCGTCGGCGGGACTGTCACCGCGCCGGACGGCGGCACTCTGCTGACGGTCAGCGGCCTGACCGTCCTGCCGGGCAACTGTGTGATTGATGTAGATGTGACCACTGACATCCCCGGCGTCTATACCAATACCACAACCCCCATCATGACCAACGAGACCGGTCTGGGGGATTCAGCCTCTGCCGTCCTGGTAGTAGCTGACACGCTGGCCATGCATAAAGAGCTTGCGCCTTCACCCCTGCCGCCGGGACAGGTCGCCACGCTGACCTTCACGCTGGTCAACGGCAACGTCTCGCCGCCGTATGACATGGTGGATGTGGAGTTCTTCGAGTTCCTGCCTCTTGGCTCACCGGCTGGCCGGATGGCGGTTGCGCCTAATCCCAATGCCAGCACGTCAGGGTGCGGCCCGACCGCCGTCTGGAATCCACAGCCGGGGGACATCAGCCTGACCTTCCGGGGCGGCCAGATTCCGGCAGGCGGCGTGTGCGTTGTGCGGGTAGATGTGACCGCCAGTGAGAACGCTACCTACGTCAACCTCCTTGACCCCGGCAACAACGCCGCGCTGGTAGGCGGCCCTCTGGACGGCACGGTCGTCAGCGGCGACAGCCTTGCTAACCTCGATGGGGCCTTTGCCGCCGGCTACACGCTCCAGACCATCCCGTCCGACACGATGGTCTTCGGCGGCACGCTGGTCGGCCCCGGCACACGTCAGAGAGGGGTGGCCAGCAACGCCTCAACGCTGATTGCGCTGGCAACCCCGGTCAGGCCGTCCGCCGCCCCTGCCGCAGAGCTTCCCACCCC
>DAOTYH010000101.1:0-23545 GCA_034435015.1 Anaerolineae bacterium
GTGCTGATCGGGGCAGGGGGAGTGGGGGGCATATGTGGGCCTGGGCAGGGAACGGCTGGCGGCGCTGACAGGACTTGGGACCGCCACACCTACCCTCACCGCTGTTCCGACTGCCGCCACTGCGCCGACTGAGACCCCCACGCCAACCGCTACTCTAATGTCCACAGAGACACCTGCGCCGACTGCAACGCTGACCCCTGCCCCTCTGCCGGCAGTGGGGGGTGGAACAGGCATCCTAGGGTTCAATGCGAACAATTTGGGGTACACGGTTGATGTGAGCTGTGTGCTGGCGGGCGGGGCAGGCGAGGCCGCTGTCACGCGGCTGAGCATGCTAGGCTCGGTGGAGCAACGTGGTAATACGGACAGATGGACCATCGTGCCTCCCCAGTGGCAACCATGATCCCCTTGGCTACGAAGGGAGGGTGTCTATGCCAGCACATCGCTTCTTCGTTTGTGCGGACTTGCTGTAGAATGAAAATGGCGCAGGGGATGAAGCCTGCGCCGGTGAACGGCGGGCGATAGGCCAGCGTATTGGCTTCTGATAATGACATAGCCTTGCATATTAGACTGCGGGTTGCATGGATTTGACATCATTCTTGCGGACTGCCGTCTATGGCCTGTTCTGTTGTATGGGTTGGACTAGCACGTTGTTGGGCTACACCTGCAAAGGCCAACAGATGAATAGCACTTCATTATACCGCGTTGCTATCTACCACGACGAAACCAAAGATGTGCCTGAACGAAATTTCAAGGGGCATGTCCTATTTTTCGTGCCCATTACCCTATCGGTGCAGGTTGAAACCCCACTGTTTGGGCCTGACCTGTGCGAATATTCACCTCAGGAAATGCTCTTTAAAGAGATAATGGGGTGCCGCCAGGAATTTGCTTGCAATGGCAAGTTGCATTTCTCGGAAATAAGCGGTCAAACTTGGAAGAAGTACGACTTCGCCTATCAGAAAGCCATTGCCCTTACAGTGGATGCGCTTCGAAGTAAAACGCCGTCCATCTTCAGCCGTCCGTTACACTGCAAAGTAGCCATAATTTTCTATCCCAAAGGCGCTGACTGGCGTATCTATGGTGGTGATTCGCGAAAAGAACAGGAACTCAGATACGATGAAACCCTCTTGCGGATATTGCTCAAGGGGGCATGTCACTACCTCTATGATGATTCCAATCGTGTTGAGGTAGTTGAGATAACCTCGGATGGAGACCCTGCTCACAGGCGATTGGACGAAGAGAGAGTTGTTTGGCGATTGACTTATGACGACTCGTATGGGAGAAGCCCTCTGCGTGGCTACGTTTCTCTCGTTCGAGGTGCGACCATTACGCACTTACCATCTGATCACAAGAAGCACCAAGTCAATTCTGAAGAGTTTATGCATGCAAACTTCTTGCAGATCGCTGATTTGATGTTAGGTTCTATAATGAGAGCGTGTTATGTGGGCATCCAGCCAGGGAAGTCATTACCGAGGATCGGAGACCAGTGTGTCAAAAAGGATATCATTGCTCAACCAGTGAAGGAGATGCTCGACAAGATAAAGCGGGGAGCTGGCTTTAAGCACAGCGGCCATTACAAGTCCTTTGCTATAACGCAGGTGGATTTCAACCAAGAGGGCATACATTTCCGGCAAGTTCAGGCAATTCAAATCCAAGACGAGGAGTCTCTCCAAATGTCGTTTCTCTTCGGCAATGGCGGCCCCTAACCCCTGCTTCCACCTGACACACTCCGCTCGTGCGGCTGAAGCCCGGACCGCTAAGTGCCTTCCAGCCGACCCAAATAAAGCACAGTCTTTGAATCCCCCCGACACGCGTACCGGTCACCGTCATCCGGCGGGTCATCGTCAACCAGCCCCAGCCGCGTAGTCGAGCGCCTCCTGATAGACAGGATGCGCCCGGTTGACGAGCGGCGTGACCAGCCGTTCGCCTTATGGCTGTGAAGGGAGGGTGTCTATACCCATCTCATACACGCGGTAGCGCCGCAGGTTCTTAACGCCCAGCTTGCGAAGTGCGTTGTTCATAGGTGTATTGTCTTCCAGCACGTAGTTGATCTCCAGCCGTATGCCGCGCGGCGCGAGCACCTCATACGTGCGGCGGTAGAGCAGGGCATCTACACCTCTGCCGTGATACTCCGGCAGGACGCCCAGTGCCCACAGCCGGAACTGCTTCAGGCGCGGAATGCCCCACAACAACCTGATCCAGCCGAACGGGAACAGGCGCCCGTTCAGGCCCCGCAACAGGACGTTAAGGTCGGGCAGAGGCAGGCAGTAGCCGATCACCTGCCCGTCCGGCCCCTCGGCCAGGATGATCGACTCGGGCCGGATGATGGATTTCATATCGCGGGCAATGGCCTTGACCTCCGCTTCAGTGACAGGGTAGTACCCCCAGTTGTCGGCCAGCGAGATATTACTGACGCGCATGATCGCGGCCACCTCTTCCTCAAGGCGGCTCATGTCAATGGAGCGCACCCTGATCCCGTAGCGGGCCTGCACCTTGTCAGTCAGGGTCAGGTAGCGCGGGGGTATCTGATAGCCCTCCGCCGCGTCGGCGTAATAGACGATCAGGTCTTTGGCCTTCTGGAGGCCGAAAGCCGCCAGATGATCGTTGTAGTAGGGCGGGTTGTAGGGAGCCATGATCACCGGCGGCGGCTCGAACCCTTCGATCACCAGCCCCCACTCCTGCGAGGCAAAGCTCCAGGGGCCGCGCATGATCTTCATGCCGCGTTGACGTAACCAGTCGCGGGCGGCCTCCAGCAGGAGCTGTGCTCCCTGCGGGTCGTCCACGCACTCATATGAGCCAAACAACCCGATTGGCTGTCCCCAGTGTTCGACTGCCAGCCGGTCAATGAAAGCCGACACCCGCCCGACCGCCTGATGGCCGTCCATCAGCAGAAACAGGTCGTACTGGCAGTGATCGAGCATGGGGTTGCGGCGGGGATCGTACTGCCCCCACTGTTCACTGCGCAGGGGCGGGACCCACATGGGGTCGTCCCGGTACAGGCGGTAGGGCAGTTCAATGAAGCGGCGCAGGTCGTCCTTGCTCTCAACCTTCTGGATGTGCATGAGTCCTCCGGTTCAAAGACTCTCTCGTCGGGGAGGGAGAGCCGGGGCGCACTGCGGTGCGCCCCGGACAGCCGTCTGCCCCTCTTATCCGCCTAGGGAAGTGCGACTACTCCGTTCCAGCTTGGCCGCAGGCCGGCGGCTACGAGGCGGGGGGACAGATCGGCACGGGCCATCGTGTACAGGTTTTGTTCGTCAAAGAACATCAGCCATTGGCTGTCGGATGACCAGAGGGCGTAATAAACCGGCGAGTCAAATACCTGGTCAGGCAGGGTCTGGCCGACCGGCCCGACCCACAGCCCCGCCGCTGTGTCCCAGAAGTTTGTGCTTGCCCAGGCCCATAGTGTCCCGTCAGGTGACACAATCGGCGTGGAGGAGGTTGGCGCGGGCAAACCGATCACCTCACCGCTCGGCAGGATTTGCATTGCTCCTGTCTCGGTCCGGGCGAAGTAGGCCCCCGCTGTGCTCGACCAGACGGGCTGGGAAGCCGATAGGTCTGACAGGTACACGGTCTCCCCATCATCCAGCCGGATGAGGTAGATGCCCTGCTGGAGGTCCGGGGCGAAGTCCGCCAGGGAGGAGGAGATCACGATTAGGGCGGTACTGCTCTCCGGGCTGTAAGCCATTTCAAAGCACCCTTCCCAAAGCACCTGACTGCGGCCTGTCTCGATGTCGAAAGTACGTAGGTTTTGCGGGCCGCAGTCGGCTTGCCAGCTATAGACGAGGAACGTTGTGTTGGTCACCCAGCCGACGAACTCTTCGCCGCCGCTGTCGGGTGTATAGAGCGGCAGTACTTCAGAGCCGTCGGCCCGTGCCGCCCAGACGCCCGCCATACTGTAGCCTGCGCCCGTGCCGAAGCCTTCTACGCCGGTGTGCAGGATGTAGCGCCCGTCCGGTGACCACATCGGCTGATAGCCCTGACTCGGACCGTCCGTGAGGCGGGTGATACTTCCATCAACCAGCGAGTAGAGATACAGGTCGGCGGAAGGGCCGTCCATGACGCCGATGAAGGCCAGCCGTGTTCCGTCCGGCGACCATGCCAGGCTGGGAACATCGGTGATGGCCCGTGTTGCCTCGATGGCAGGGTCGCCGAACTCGGCGTCCGGGCCGGGTTCAATCTCCGGGGAGGTGAGGGGAATATCGGCCACACTCTCCCCGTTTGGCAGAGCAAGGATATGCAATGTCAGCCCTCTGAGCCACAATAAGGTATCCGTATCGGTGGTGGTGATATAGGCGAAGTATCTGCCGTCAGGCGAGATGCTGTCTGCGAGTTCATTTGCGCCCACGATGAGCTGATCACGGACCAATGCCCTCAGCTCAGAGCCGTCCGGGCGGACGATCCATAGTCCGTCGGAAAAGACGCTGTCCTGTATCGCGCTGGTAAAGATCAACCATCCGTTGGATGGCGTGATACCCTCTGCCGGTGGCTGGACGCTAGGGGGGGTGGAGGTGGCGGCTGGCTGTTGCGGTGATGCAGGCGGGGGTTGGCTCGCTGTAACATCAGTGGGGATTGATGCAGGTATCAGCGGCCCGCAGGCCAGCAGGGCGGCGATCAGCATAAGCCAGGCTATGGCTGAAGACTTGAACTTGGAAGACATAACCTCTCCTTAATCCATACGTGGATGAATACTGACGTGTATAATCTTACTACCGGTTGGCTGTCTCTGCTGGCCAAAAGCGGGAATCAAAAACAGCCTCCCGGTATCAGGAGGCTGTTTTTGGAGACAGAACGGGACAGCCTTACTTCTGTGTTACCTTGCTCCCCAGGAACGGCCCGCCGAACAGCGGCGCAAACAAACACAGGTTGGCCACGCCTGCCACAAGCGGCAGTAACCCGACCACGGCCAAGACGATGCCGACCGTCCCTTTGACGACCAGCAAACCCACTACGATCAGCACGATGCCGGCCACCACACGGATCAAACGGCCTGCCGGACTGGCCATAAAACGAGCAAAACCCATGATCATCCTCCCCTGCTCTCAGTGTGCGTCAGAACAATCTGACTTTGTTACTCCACTTAGTTTAGATGAGAGAAAACAGGAGAGGATTCATCCGTCAGCTCTGTTTCTGCTTCAGCGCCTCCATCTCTTCCCGGATGGCCACAGCCAGCCGCTTCATGCCCTCCTCGATCATCTCTGGGGAGGCGTTGGAGAAGTTCATGCGGAGGGTGTTCTTGCCGCCGCCGTGCGGGTAGAAAGGCTCGCCCGGCACAAAGGCAACCTTCTTCTCGACCGCCCGTTTGAGCAGTTCGGCGCTGTCCATCCCCTCCGGCAGGCGCACCCATAGGAACAACCCTCCTTTGGGGCGGGTCCATGTCACGCCGGGCGGGAAGAGTTCCTCCATCAGGGCCAGCATCAGGTCGCGCCGTTCACGGTAAACCCGCCGGATTTCCTTGACGTGGTGGTCAATGAAGCCGCCGCTCCCCGTCTCATAGGCGATCATCTGAGCCAGCGTGCCGGTGTGCAGGTCGGCGCCCTGCTTGGCCTGCACCATCCGGTAGATCACTTCCTCCGGCCCGACCATCCATGCGACACGGAAGCCGGGGCAGAGTGTCTTGGAGAAGGTGCTTAAGTAGATCACGTTGCCGGAGATGAACCCCTCCTCCTTGCCGTTCTGCCCGGCACGGCGGTTTCTGGCATCCAGTACGATCAGGGGCGGCTCATGCTCGCCCTCGTAGCGAAGCTGGCCGTAGGGGTCATCCTCAACAATGGGGATGTTGTACTGATCGGCCAGCCAGACCAACTCTTTGCGCCGGTCATAGGACATGGTCACACCGGTTGGGTTCTGGAAGTTGGGCAGGGCATAGATGAACTTGGCGTTGTCTTCTTGAAGCACACTTTCAAGGGTATCGGTGCGCATCCCGTCGTCGTCGGTAGGGACGGTGATGTACTCGGCCTCATAGACGTTCCATGCCTGCAATGCGCCCAGATAGGTTGGCTCTTCGACGATCACGCGGTCGCCGGGGTCAATCATTACCTTGCCGATCAGATCGAGCGCCTGCTGAGAGCCGGCGGTGATCAGGACATTGTTGATGGTGCAGTTGATCCCATAGCGGCGCATATGCCGGACGATCATCTCGCGGAGGGGCGGGTAGCCCTCTGTGACGCTGTATTGGAGCGCCTCGCCGCCGTGTTTCTCCAGCACGCGGCGGGCGGCCTCAAGTACCTCGCGGGCGGGGAACAATTCCGGGGCGGGCAGGCCGCCTGCAAAAGAGATGATGTCTGGCTGTTGGGTGAGTTTGAGCAACTCACGGATGGCTGAACTGCGCATGCGTTGTGTTCGTAACGCATACCGGTCGGCCCACTTTGTCGTCATTTTGGCTCCTCGTGTAGCTAAACTAGATGCACAACAACAGAACCCGCAGGCGTGACCGGAGCCGCTGTTCCGGCTTCACGCCTGAATACAGATCAGAGGAACTCGCGAGAGGGTAAAGGATCAGCGGATCATCCATACTCAATTATATTATATACCAAATAGAGGCCTGCCCCGCCTGCGGCAGTGTCATCTCTGTTCCGACGGCTCGGTTACTTTCGCCAGCGGCAGGTAGATGTAGAAGGTACTGCCCTTGCCTACTTCGCTCTCCACGCCGACCCTGCCGCCGTGGGCTTCCACGATGGACTTGACCAGATACAGCCCTTGCCCCGTGCCGCGTACATCTACCGGCTCGCCGTTGCTGTCTACCGGACTGCCCCGATAAAACGGCTCAAAGATATGAGGCAGGTCTTCTTCTGAAATGCCTACGCCGGGGTCGCGGATACTCAGGCAGACCCAATCTTCCTGCCGGCGCAGGCTGACCGTCAGATGTCCGCCGGCAGGGCTGTAGTGGCAGGCATTGCGCAACAGTGCATCAAAGGCGTGGCGCAGCCGCCGGATGTCCGCTTCAACGACTGGATCAGAAGCATCTTCCTCAAATTGGGGAAGCAGGCGGGCGGCGGCTAGATTCTCATACCACTCATCCAGTGTCGTGCGGACCACCTCATTAAGCCGGACGGGCTTTAACTGAAGCACCGTACTGCCGCCCTGCATGGCTGTCAGTTCGATGATCTCGTCAATCATGCGGGCCAGCGTCTGGGCCTGTTCAAAGATGGCGCGGGCGGCCCGCTCACGCATCTCGGAGGTCAAGCGGTCGCCTGCCAGACGCATCACGTCTGAATAGCCCTGAATGACGGTCAGGGGGGTGCGCAGTTCATGGCCGATGTGATCGAGGAAGCTGTCTTTGGTGCGTTCGACCATTGCCTCGCGGGTTACGTCGCGCAGTACCAGCACATCGCCAAGATAAGTGCCGTCAGGGGTATGTACCTGCGCCAGGCTGGTGCCCAGCACCCGTGAACCTATCTCAATGCGCGGCGCGGACTGGCCCTGCATCATCTGGATTTTAAGGGGATCAAGGGGGCCGGTGTCGAATTTGCCGTTCTGGCTCAGCATGAGGCGGGCCGCCGGATTGGCCAGTGTGACCTGCCCGGACGGGTCGCGGAAAACTACCCCGTCAGCAATACTGCCTAGAATGGCGCTGGTGCGTGCGTTCTCCTCTTCCAGCGCTGTGATAAAGGGAGCGATCAGCCGCCGGACAACGATGAGGAGACTCATGAGCAGAGCCGCCATTCCCAGCGAGAGCACGGCAATACTCATGGGGCGGTAGGTGGTCACGAGCTTCAACAGCGGGTCACCAGCCCGCACGATGCCCAGCACACCCGTCGTCTGCCCGTCAATCACGAAGGGGCTGTAAGCCACGTAATACTCCTGCCGCCCTATGGTAAGGGTGCGCATCTGCCGCAGGGTAGTGCCGTTGAAACTGGTAGCGGCCTCGTGATAGACGGCGGGATCGAGCTGGAGGGCCTGATAGGTCTCCGCCTGACGCCAGTCCGGCAGGGTACTTCCGATCACCCTCTGCGGGCCGCTGTAGACTATCAGGTTAGTCTGGGAGGCGCTCTGTAGATTGGCCAGCAGATGCTCCAGTGATCTGCCTGCCAGCAGGACGCCTGCCACGCGGCCTTCATCCTGATCCTTGGCGACAGCCGCGATGCTCTGTGCGGTATAGATAATCGGCCCGCTCGGTGCGTCCAGCAGGCCGGAATGAGTAATCTGCGGCCCCGGCAGAGGCTCAAGCAGGGCTGTGACGACAAAGGGCGCATAAGCATAGTTGCCGCCGCTGGTGATCTGGTAGTAGCTGACCTCATCCGGGCCGGCATTGCGGATAGCATCCAGCCGCAGGACAGCGTTGCCGGCCCCATCCAGCACCATCAGGCTGTCTAGGTTAGCCTGTCTAGCCTGCGGCTCCAGCAGTTCCAGCAGACGGGCCGGATCGTTGGCCTTGACGGCCTCAGACAGACCTTCGGTCTGCGCCAGCAGGCGCACGATTTCACTTTGCTGGTCGAAGCGGGCACTCAGCTCGGCATTTACTATACGGCTGTCTTCTACGATGGAGTTGATGAAGCTCTGCTCCACAACTTCGGCCAGCAGGCGCATAAGCAGAGCAACGACCAGCACAGTGCCCAATGTCAGCAACAGCAGGTAGGGGAACACCATGCGGTCGTTCATAACGGCGGCCCGCCGCTGGAGGCGCTCCATCAGCGGCCTTCCGTCATGATTGCCAGCCAGTCGGGCGGTTCTGACCGTTACAGAGCGGTTCTCCATACTTTGGCCTGCCGGCTCTCATGCCGTGTCGTTGCCCTAGCCGGGCAAATGCGCCTTTCGTCGGTTCAAGACTTCAATGACGAGGTTAAGCAGTTCATCCATAGGCGGCAGGGGTTTGTAGAGAAGGCGGTCAGCACCGGACGTGCGCAGATAGTTTTCCTCGTCTGCACCGGCTAGCTCATAGGCGGTCATCAAAATGATCCCTATGTTCGATAGGCGCGGATGGGCGCGAATCAAAGCGCCGATCTCGTGACCCCATGGGCCGGGCACGCGAATGTCAATCAGAGCAACGTCAGGCAGGGGGGGAGGGGGATTGTCGTTCTTGAGGTAGGCGGCGGCCTGAAAACCGTCCTTGAAGGAGATGACGTTGAACTCCCATAGCTCGCACATTGTGTTGATCACTTCGCGGATGGTCTGGTCATCCTCGACTACCATCCATGTCATAGATACGTGGTTCTGGTGTGAATCAGACATGCCTGTTCTGCCCTATCGAACACGATTACCCCAGTGAACCCTCTCATCCTCACCCTGATCACCATTGTACTGATTGTTGCCATAAAGGCAATTAGTCCGTAGTACCGGATGAAAACAGGCAGGCCTTTCGGAATGTCGAGATATGTTTTGTGCCTTGCAGAAGGGCAGGCGGCCCCGTATAATCATAAAGTAGCATATTATGGTACTTTTTGTCTATATTTGGCGACCCATGGAGGATGGTGCTGTATGCCGCTGTTCTATTTCAGACCGTTTCACTTTCATCCCTACCAGAGGAAGACGCGCCCTCCTCTGCTGGAGATGGAGCCGGCTGAACTGATCACCTCGCTGGCCATCGGGCTGGTGTCGCTGGCGTTGTTTGTGGCATTTGTGATCATCCCGGCGGTCGTCTTCCTGCGGCAGACGGGTGCGCTTGATTTCCTCCCCTTCTGAGTAACCAGCCCCCACAATCTAGAGGACCTGCCTCGGACGGCAGAATTGGGCCTGCCGTCTGGGCGGTCTGTGCCTGCCCCCAGAGGGGGCAGGCCTTTCCTTGCTTTCGCTTTGCCTCCGAATGGGGTAGAGTATATCCGTACCTTTCTGAGACACACAGGAGCAGGGCGTCCATGCCCGAACGACCGCTGATTCTCATCGTGAGCGGTGAGGCTCTCGCGGAAGAAATCCTTTCTGTCATACCCGCTGGTTTCCGGACCAGAGTGGCCGGCACTCCTCAGGTAGCGTGGGACGATGTCCTGGCCGATCCGCCGGCGCTCTTGATGCTGGCTGTTGATCTGCCCGGCGCGAATGGCCTCTCTCTGATTGCCACAGCCCAGATGTACTGCCCAGGTGTTCCAATCATCATGCTGGCTACCCCAGACAATGTCGAACGGGCCGCTGAGGCGCTTGAGCTGGGTGCCCATGCTGTACTGGAGCCGCCCTTCAAGCCGTGGCTGGTCAAAGCCCGTATTGAGAGTGCCCTGCGCCTCCGGCGGCTGTCTGAAGAGCGTGACCGCTACGTTGCACTCCTCGAACAACGCAACGCTGAGCTGGAACGGGCACATCAGAGGGTCGTCGCGCTGGAGAATCAATTGGTCATCAGCCAGTTGGTGCAGGGGTTGATGCACGAGATCAACAATCCGTTAAGTGTGATACTCCTTAACTTGGCTCTTCTGGAACAGGCCGGGGTTGGGGATGCCTCAAGCAGGGCACGGCTGGAGGCGATCCGGCAGGCCGCCCAGCGGATCAATCAGACGATGAAGGCGCTGGAGACGCTCTCTTTTGTGTTGGAAGAACCCCGCTTAGTTGAGACTGACCAACTGATCCGCGAAGAAGTGATGAGGGTGATCGAGCTGGGCCTGCTGTCAGAGCGTCAGGTGGACGTCGCTCTCCCTGATGACCTTCCTCCGGTGCGGGTACAGGCCCGCCCGTTGCGGCTGGCTGTCCATCAGATTCTTGTCAATGCGGCTGAGGCAATCGCCTCTGATCCAGCGGCCAGCCTGCAAGTCCGGGCTTATAGAGATGGGGACAGATTGGTGATCTCCGTCCACAATGACGGGCCGTACCTCCCGCCGGAGGAATTGGCCCGTATCTTTGAACTGGCTTACACCACCAAGCAGGCAGAAGGGCGTATGCGCGGCTTTGGGCTGGGGCTGTTTGCGGCACGCAACGCGGTTGAAGTCAACGGCGGGCGTCTGGAGGCCTTCAGTGCGCCGAGGCAGGGGGTTACCTTTACTATCTCCCTGCCCATTGAGCAGGCCAATGGTTCGAAAACCCGATGAGCAGGGGCGGCCTGCCAGACGCCTTTCTGTGTCTATCAAATCTATCTGAAGGGGACAAAGCAAGTGTCGCAGGGAGATATTGTCGGCCTGATCGTATCTTATGTGTATGCCTTTGGCCTGCTGTTGATCGTCGAAGCCATCGGCAGGGCGCTCAAGTGGCCCCAGCATGTCACCCGTAAGATCATCCATATCGGCGCGGGGATGTGGATATGGGGCATTCTGTATTTCTTCGACCACTGGTATTTTGGCATTATTCCCTTTGCCACGTTTATTGTGCTGAACTACATCTTCTACCGCCGTCAGGTGTTCAAGCAGATGGACAGTGAGGAGTCGTCGCCGGGGACGGTGTATTTTGCCTTCTCGATCACCCTTCTGTTTGCCCTGCTGTGGCGTACCGGCCCGGAGGGCGTTGATCGCGTGCCGGTGGCGGCGGCGGCCACCATGACCATGACATGGGGCGACGCAATGGCTCACCTGTTGGGCAGGCGGTTTGGCAAGGCAACTTACGTGCTGTTCGGCCACACCCGCTCATGGGAAGGGACGGCGGCCATGATCGTGTTTGGCTTTGCGGCCATCTTCTTGACCCTGTGGCTGTTGCCCGGCTCGCCGCTCAGTCCGAACGGTGTGGTGATAGGGGCAGGGCGTGCCGCGCTCATTGCCCTGTTTACTGTGCCGGTGGCCAGCTTTGTGGAGGGGGTCTCGCCCTTTGGCCTGGATAACCTGACTGTGCCGCTCAGCACAGCCTTGTGTATTTACCTGCTCAGCCTGCTGTAGAGAACAGGACGAGGCCGGCCATGCCTGTCACGAAACTTGTCATTCAGTTTGCCATTGGGATTGTGCTCAGCGTCCTGATCGGCCTGTTTGCCTATCGGCGCGGGGCGCTCTCAAAAAGCGGCGTGGCCGGCGCGATCCTCGTCGGGACGGCCATCTTCGGGTTTGGGGGCTGGACATGGGGGCTGGTGCTGATCATCTTCTTTGTCACGTCCAGCCTGCTCTCGCGGTATAAGGAGTCGCTCAAAGAGAAGCTGGCTGAGAAGTTTGCCAAAGGCTCACAGCGCGACATCTGGCAGGCGCTGGCCAACGGCGGTGCGGGGGCGCTGATCGCGCTGGCGTACCTGTTCTATCCGCAACCGGTGCTGTTGGCGGCCTTCGTGGCCGCCATGGCGACCGTCAACGCCGATACGTGGGCTACTGAACTGGGCGTGCTCAGCAGACGCCCTCCCCGCCTGCTGACTACCTGGCGGGCGGTTGAGGTTGGCACGTCCGGCGGGGTGACACTGCTGGGGACGCTCTCCGCGCTGGCGGGGGCGTTGTTGATCGGCTGTGCGGCGGCTGGCCTGCTGGCGCTGGAGTCGGTCTTCACGGGGGCGCGGCACGTGACCTATCTGCTGTTGCCGGTGGCGGCGCTGGGCGGGTTGATCGGCTCGCTGTTCGACTCACTGCTGGGGGCGACGGTGCAGGCCATTTATTACTGCCCCGCCTGCGACAAGGAAACCGAAAAGACCCTGCACGGCTGCGGCACGCCTACGCGGCAGGTGCGGGGCTGGGCCTGGCTGGACAACGACATGGTGAACTTCCTGAGTTCGCTGGCGGGGGCGCTGATCGGTGCGGCGGTGTGGACACTGCTGGCATAAGCAGACAGCAAAACAGCGGCGCTCCGCCTGATGGGGGCGCCGCTGTTGATCGTGTATGAGGCATTCTTACTCAGTAGGGCTTTATTGCCCGAGTACCCGGCAATAACTGGAAGTGCTTGAGATTCAGTGTGTAGATCGGGACGTTAAGCCGGACGGAGCTAGAAGCAATGAGCGTATCCATCACCCCTACACCATGACTGAGATGGAGCCGGCGGTGCTGCTCGCTGGCCCATGCACAGTCGGAAGGTGTCAGGTACACTAATTCGTAGCCTGCCAGCAGGCTTTCTAGCAGTGCCAGCTCACGGCTGTCCCGCACCCCTTCTACTAGCTCCATTGCTACCAGCACGTGAATACCGACAATAAGCTGACGCTGGGCCTCAGCCCATGCGAGAGCCGGCGGATGCCTGCGCCACAGATCAACTAATACACTTGTATCAAGCAGGGCATCCATCGAGTCTACTTTCTGCGTTGCGAGGCACGCTCGCGTAGCTGGCGGGCGAACTCGGCACTTTCTGTGATGTCTGCTCGATCAGCCCACATCCCGGTCAGAGGTGAGTCTAGAAGGGTGCCTAGCGTAAGAGCCTTCTGCCCCTCAGGGGGGCCGACTACTACAAGGATCACCTGTGCGCCCTCCGGTAGTTCCGGCTCATTGTCGAAACGAATCTGACCATCGCGGACTGTCCCCTGATAGGCTGTGAGCATCTTGACACCTCGCTTCAATCCGGCTGAAGCAAGTATAACACAGGAAGTCTTCACCGGCAGAGAACCCCAGCCTATGGCATAAGCAGACAGCAAAACAGCGGCGCTCCGCCTGATGGGGGCGCCGCTGTTGATCGTACAGGCAGGGCCAGAAAGTGATCAGTCTTGACTGCTGGATTCGCTGGAGGAGCTGGCCTTGCTTTCCGCCTTGGTTTCGTTCTTCTTGCCAGCCGGCAGACTGCCCTCATTGCTCTTACGGCTGTCGTTGATGTAGAAGCCGGACCCCTTGAAGATGATGCCAGCAGGCTGGATCAGGCGATGGACTTCGCCTTCACACTCCGGGCAAACTGTGATCGGCGCATCGTCAAAACCCTGACGCCGCTCAAAGCGAACCCCGCAGTCCCTGCATTCGTAGGCGTAGACTGGCATACGATCAACCTCCCCTTCACATGATCCGTCGGTAATTGTATCCCATCTGGTTCAGCTTGTCACGCTTAGTGGTAGCACCATTTTATTAGATTCACATAAGAACTGATCGATTCATCTCAGGAAGCAGATCGAGACCCTTTTGAACTGTTCGATACGACTATGTTCCGGGGGATTGGATGAAGGAGCAGGCCGGAGAGCCTTTGCCAGCGGCAGGGGCGATTGTTGCAGTTTGGCATCTGTGCTAGACTGATGGCTAAGGAGAGGTTTTTCGGTCTATGAGCCTGCCAACCCGCCTGAGAGACATCCGCCAGATGCTGGAGACGTTCGATCTCCGGCAGATCGAAGCCGCCGTCGCGCAGGAGGCCCGTGCCCAGCTTGTCATCATTGGGCCGGTCAACTCAGGCAAATCCACGCTTTTCAATCAACTCAAAGGGCAGAAGCTCTCGGCAGTATCAGCCGTTCCCGGTACAACGGCCAATGTGATCGGTGAGCGGTTCGGGCCGTTCTGGCTGGTGGACACACCCGGCCTGGATGAGGTGTCCGGCTCGGAACGGGCCGCCCGTGCGCTGGGGGCGCTCGATCAGGCTGATGTGGTGGTGCTGGTGCTGGATGTGTCCGCCGGCATCCGGCAGTCAGATGCCGACCTGCTTCAGCGTGTGCGGATGCAGGGTTTGCCGGTCGTCGTGGCGCTCAACAAGATCGATCTAGTGCGGCGTGATCTCAAACTGGTGGTGCAGGACGCCGAGCGCAAGCTGGGCGTACCGGTCATCCCGATCTCGGCCAAACACGGGACAGGCATTGCCGGCGGCCTGCTGCCGGCCATCATTGATGCGCATCCCCGTATGGCTGTCACGATTGGGCGGGCACTGCCGCGTTACCGGCGGATGGCGGCCCTGCGGGTAATCCGCGAGTCGGGCATGCTGGCGGTTTTGATGGGGGTTGAGCCGATCCCTGGCCTCGGCATCCCCCTGCTGATTGCGGTGCAGGTGCGGATGGTGTTACGGCTGGCGGCCATCTATGGCCGTGAGATGAGTGCCGCCCGTGCCCGCGAGCTGATCGGGGCGATTGCAGGCGGTATTGCGATCCGGTATGGGGCGCAGGAGCTGGCCAAACTCGTGCCGGGCTTGGGCTGGCTGGCGGCGGCAGTGGCATCAGGCACAGGCACGATGGCATTAGGCAGGGCGGCTGTCCTCTTTTTTGAGAACAGCCAGAAACTGTCTCCTGAACAGTTACGTCAGTTATACAGACAGGCACGGCGGCGCAAGAGCCTGCCGGAACCCGAACAGACGGAAGATTATGGACAGGCCTGAGTTACTGTACTTGTTCAGCCCCCGTGCCGCGCGGCGGCTGGTTGAGTCTCGGCTGGCCATCCCCCAGCATGTCCTGTCAGCGGTGCTCTGGCTGGCGATGGCTGGCCTGGCCTACTGGCTCAACCGAGACGGGGGCTGGCGCGGCGATCTGATTGATCTGCTGTATTTCGTGGTGTTGCATACGCTTGCGGTAGCTCTCAGCGTCCGCCTGCCGATGGGCCTCTACATGGGGTTGGGTGCTCTCAGCTTGGGCGTGGCCGGCCTGATGCTTGGCCCTGACCAGGCCTTGCTGGCGGGGGTGGCAGGAGGCGTGCTGGGCGGCCTTCCCCGTCTGCTGATCCAGATGAAGGAGGGCAGACTGCTTCGCTACCGGCTGTTGCTGGTGATCGAGCTGATGTTTGACAGCGCCGCGCTGATGGCCGGGATGCTGCCTGCCGTCTGGGTTTTCAACCGGCCGGGGGGCGATCTGTCCGTCGCGCCGTCTGTGCTGGCCCAGCCCCTCTCCCTCCTCGCATTTGTGGGCGTGTATTTTGCCCTGCTGGTTGCCTTGGCGTCTTTGTGGCTGTGGCTGGGCCGCATCCCTCTGAAAGCCTACTGGCGCCATTACTTTATGCTCTTTTTTATCAGCAACTGCCTGTCGCTTGCCTTTGTGCCTTTGTTGGTCTTGGCCTACATGGACTGGCCGTATGTTCGGCTGATCTCCCTATTGCCTTACACGGTCGGCGTGGTGCTGTACTATGCCTTCAATACGACCCATCTTGGGCTGAGCGCGCGGCTGGCAGAGCTGAGCGTCTTAAATGCAATCGGGCAGGCTCTCAATTCTACGCTTGACCTGGACGAGCTGGCGCAGACCATCTACACCGAGATCAGCAAGCTGGCTGATGTCTCCGGCTTCTATCTGGCGCTGTACGATGAAAAATCGAACCTGATCTCATTCCCGATTTCCTACAATCAGGGGAAGATTGATCACCTCCCGCCGCGTCCCTTCGCCAACGGTCTGACTGAGCATATCCTCCGCACCGGCAAGCCTCTTCTGCTCAACCGGGATGCAGTCGGGCTGGGCCGTAAGATGGGCCTTGAGCCGGTTGTCTCTGAGACCTACCGATGGGTCAGCTATCTGGGCGTGCCGATCATGGCGGAGGGCAAAGCCGTCGGTGTGCTGGCACTGCGCGATTACGGCGAGGGGCATCTCTATACCGATGATGACCTGCGCCTGCTGGAGACAATCGCCGCCCAGACCGGTATAGCCCTCCAGAATGCCCGCCTTTTCGAGCGGACACGCCGTCAGGCCAACGAACTCTCGTCGCTCAATCAGGTCTCTGCGCTGATCGGCGCCAGCCTCGATCTGGATACGGTGATCCAGACCGTCTGTCAGGTGGTTGTGGATACCATGCATTGCCAGAAGTCGGCTGTTTTTCTGGTGGACGAAGACGGCTCGTCCTTACGGCTGGCAGGCAGTGTTGGGCTGAGTCAGTCCTATACCAGCCGTTCAACAACCGTTGACCTCGCCCGTTCGCCGCGCAGTGAGGCCGTCCGTACTGGCAAGCCGGTTATTCTGGAGGATATTCTCGCCGATTCGCGTTTTAAGTCTCTGCATAAACAGCTTGCGGGGGAGGGCGTCCGGGCGGTGCTGGATGTGCCGTTACGGTCTGGGGAAAAAGTGATAGGGGTTATTACGGCCTATTATGATCACCCCCGCCATTTTCAGGCCAGCGAGGTCGAGTTGATGGACACCCTCGGCGGGCAGGTCGCGATTGCCGTTGAGAATGCCCGCCTGTTTGGCCGGACCGCCGCCCGCCAGCGTGAGCTGGAAGCACTGTATGAATCCAGTACCGCTGTGAATGCCTCACTCTCACTGCCCAATGTCTTGAAGGCAGTGGCGCTCAGCATGATCAAGGCCCTTCAGATCGAGACGTGTACGGCCCTGCTGGTGCGTGAAGATGGGCAGACTCTGCATGGTGAGATCAGGATGCGGGTCACGCCGGAAGGGCTGATCGAGGAGCGGCAGGTGCCGGTTGCGGCGTTGGAGCGTCTGCCTGCCATCGCCCAGGCGCTGGCCCGCCGTGAGGCACTTATCCTGAGCCGGATGGACAGCTCGCTCAGCCCGGACGAAACAGCCCTCCTTGAGGCGTGCAGCCTGCAATCGGGGGTAGCCCTGCCGCTTGTAGCACGTGATGAGCCGGTCGGGCTGATCCTGGCAGGCATGAGCAGTCAGGAGCGCACCTTTGAACCGGAGCAAGTCCATCTGGCGTGGGCGCTGGCCAATCAGGCCTCTTCAGCCATTGACAATGCCCGGCTGTTTGAGCGGGTGGATGTGGCCCTCTCCCAGCGTCTGGATGAGATCGCGGCGCTGGAGCTGATTGCTCAGCGCATGACCCGCCGCCTTGATTTGTATGCCGTGATCGAGCAGGTAGTGGCCGCCGCGGCGGCGGCTACCGGCGCTGACTACAGCGAGGTAGCTCTGCTTGACGAGCAGACCGGCAAGCTGAAGTCCGTGGCCGGGCAGGGTGCGGGCTGGAGGCCGGGTGAAGAATGGGGGCAAGATGAGGGGCTGACAGGGCGTGCCCTGCGCACCGGTCAGCCCGTGCTGGTAGATGATGTCTCTGAAGATGTGGATTACATTGCTGTCCGGGAGGGCACGCGCTCTGAGATGGTTGTGCCCATCGTTCTAGATGGGACCCGTCTGGGTGTGATCAATCTGGAGAGCATGTACCTGAACGCCTTTAACATGGATCACCTGCGCTTCGTGACCAACCTTGCCGGTCATGCCGCAATTGCTATTCAGAATGCCCGCCTGTTTGAGACCGTGCAACGCCGCGCTGAGGAGTTTAAGACGCTTCAGAATATTGCGGTTGAGCTTCTATCGGTTTCTGACCTCGAACACACCCTCAGCGTCATTGCCCGCGGGGCGCTGGACCGTTCGGGGGCACACGGTATTCGTATCTACCTGTATGATCAGGCCGCCGACCGCCTGACCTTTGGTATCAGCCTGTGGCAGGGCGGCGAAGTCAGCGTGGAAATGGTGTCCCCACGCTCAGAAGGGATCACCATGACCGTTGCCCGTACCGGCGAGCGGCTGGTGATCACCGATCCGCGTCATCATCCCCTGACTGCCAGCCAGATGAATCATCCTGCTTGGCGGTCCTATGAGGCGTTTGTAGGTGTTCCGCTTAAACATGGGAGTGAGGTAGTGGGTGTATTCAATGTGGCTTTCACTGACCGGTCGCAGGTAACGGAAGAGGTATTACACTTTCTTGATCTGCTGGGCACACAGGCCGCTGTAGCCATTATGGATGCCCGGCTGGTCGAGCAGACGCGCATGGGGCGCGACCGTCTGCAGGCGATCCTTGACAGCAGTTATGACGGCCTCTTGATGGTAGATAACGAAGGCCGCCTCGTGCTGGCCAACCCGCGTGTGGAATATCTATACAATCTGCGGGTTGGCAACCTGATCGGCGAGCAGTATGCCAGCATACTAGAGCAGGCGGCAGTGGCGGCTGGCGGCGGGGAGGACTTCCTGGCCGGCGCGGCTGAGGTGCTGGACAGTGTGGCGGAAAATCCCGCTCTGATCACCCGCCGCCGCTATATCCTGAACAAGCCGGTGCTTCATGTTGTCGAGGAGATCTCAACGGCTGTGCTTGGCCAGTCAGGGGACTATCTGGGGCGGCTGTTCGTCCTGCATGATGTAACGCAGGAATACCAGATGGAGCAGTATCAGCGTGAGATGTCGCACATGATCGTGCATGACCTGCGCAGTCCATTAGGCGGTGTGATCACTGGTATGAACATGGCACTGGATGAAGCCCTTAACCTGCCGCCCAGTTCATCACAAGAGATGATCCAGACGACCCTGTCAGTGGCACTGACCAGCGCGAATTCCCTCCTCAAGTTGATCGAGACCATCCTTGACGTCAATCGGCTGGAGGCAGGCGAGATGCCGCTGGTGCTGAGACCGTCCGACCTGAGGGCGCTGGCTGATGCCGCCCGCCAGACATTCAAGAATGTCGCAACTGAGGCTGACATCACGATTGAGATTCGGGCGCCTGATGATCTGCCGCTGATTGTGGTAGACAGCGATAAGATGCAACGTGTCTTCCAGAACCTGCTGGATAATGCTCTGCGTTACACGCCGCGCGGCGGCCATATCTGCGTCTCCATCCAGCCGGACGAGGCGTTCTATACGGTGCTGGTTGAGGATAATGGTGAAGGCATCCCGCCGGCTGACCGGCATCGCATCTTCGAACGCTTTGCTCAGGCTGACCCGTCGCGCCGTAAGCGCGGGTCAAAAGGGACGGGGCTGGGGTTGTACTTCTGCCGTCTGGTGGTTGAGGCACACGGCGGGCGTATCTGGGTGGGTGACAGCACACTAGGCGGCGCGGCATTGTGTCTCACCCTGCCGACTGCCCTGCAACCCACGCCGCTGGAGCAGGCGGAGCAAGGATAAGCAGACTTTCGTTGCGGTTTCGTTGGCGAGGCTGATCGCTGAGCAGGGCGCGGCAAGACAGGCCGTGCCCTGATGCATTCTGCATATTTCTGCCCTCTTTGGCGGGCTGATTCACCTCTGGGACTGCCTTGATGGTAGAATCAAGGTGACCTGCCGGTAAGGCCGGCGATCTCTGAGACCCGGAGCGTGACCTGATGCCTGAGTTCTTTACGCTTGTCCCGCCGGACGAAGCTCGTGAACGTATCCTTGCCCATGTGCGCCCGCTTGGCCAGAGTGAGACTGTCCCGACTGAGCAGGCGGTTGGACGTGTGCTGGCCGTTGACGTGACCTCTCCGCAGGCCCTGCCGGAGTTTCGACGGAGCACGGTGGACGGCTATGCGGTGCGCGCACAGGATACCTTCGGCGCCAGTGAGTCTCTGCCTGCTTATCTTAGGCTGGCGGGTGAAGTGCCAATGGGCCGCCCGGCGGAAGCGGATGTCTCGCCGGCGGAGGCGGTGCTGGTTCACACCGGCGGCATGATCCCCGCTGGTGCGGATGCGGTTGTGATGATCGAACACACGCAGGCCGCTGGCCCGGACGAGATTGAGGTACGGCGGCCTGTTGCGCCCGGCGAGAACATCATCCAGATCGGTGAGGACATCACCGCTGGCGAACCGATCTTGCCGGCAGGCCGCCGCCTGCGTGCGCAAGACATCGGCGGACTGCTGGCGGTGGGAATTACCTGGGTCACGGTAGCCCGCAGGCCGCGTGTGGTGATCTTTGCCACCGGTGATGAGGTCATCCCGCCCAACGGCCAGACCCAGCCCGGACAGGTACGCGACATCAACAGCTATACCATTGCGGCACTGGCAGAACAGGCCGGCGCGGAGGCGGTACGCGGGGGCATCCTGCCTGATCAATTTGAGGTCTTGCTGGGCCGCTCGCAGGCCGCGCTGGCCGAAGGGGCTGATATGCTGGTGCTTTCGGCAGGCAGTTCTGTTTCGGTGCGGGATATGACCTCCGATGTGTTCAACCGGCTGGGGGAGCCGGGCGTGCTGGTGCATGGCATCGCCACGCGGCCCGGCAAACCGACTATTCTAGGGGCGGCGGGGAACGTCCCGCTGGTGGGTCTGCCGGGTAACCCGGTCAGCGCGTTTGTGCAGTTCATGAGGGTGGCTGTGCCGGTTATCTACCGATTGCAAGGTGCTGAACCGCCCGCCGGCCTTCCGATCCGCGCCCGCC
Source organism: Anaerolineae bacterium (assembly GCA_034435015.1). GTDB lineage: Bacteria > Chloroflexota > Anaerolineae > Aggregatilineales > UBA3940 > DAOTYH01. The sequence continues at coordinate 20,678 of DAOTYH010000101.1, forward strand.
TGACCGCTAACGTGGCCAGCAGTGCAGGCCGCGAGGATTACATTCCAGCCCGTCTGATTGAACGTGAGGGCGAGCTGTGGGCCGAGCCGATCTTTTTCAAGAGCAACCTGATCTTCACGCTGATCAAGGCAAACGGGTTGATCAAAGTCCCCCTCAACAAGACCGGCCTGCAGGCCGGTGAGTGGGCTGAGGTGGTCGGGTTGTAGGGAGAATGGGGTAAACGTGGTATCCTTCCTGACCATGATGAAGTATCGGCGATTTGTAAGGGCGCGAAGACGACTTTGTGTGCATCATCACGCCTCATAGACATTCTGAGGGGAGTCGTTCATGCTTCGACCTGTACCTCTACCGCCCGGCGTGCCGGGTAGCCTGTTTCTGTCTGGCATGCCGGGTTACTATGACTCGTTCTTTGAGGAGCGCGATCTGATCGTGGCGGCAGGGGTACAGACGGTCTTCTGCCTGCCGCCAATGGAGGAGATCCGCCGCAAGTCTCCGGTTTATGCCAGGGCCATCGAGGCGGGTGATCTGCCATGGCAGATGCGCCATTTTCCCATTGAGGATTTGAGCGTACCTGACGACGAAGAAGCTTTTGTGGCATTGGCCCGTGAGGCGGCGGACGATCTGCGGGCTGGCCGGCGGGTGATGATCCACTGCACTGCCGGCATCGGACGGACAGGCCTGCTGGCTGTCTGTGTCCTGATGGCGCTGGGGATGAGCCGTGATGCGGCGGTGCAGGCTGTCCACAGTGCCGGCTCGGATGCTGAGATGCCGGCACAGCGGGCGTTGATCCGGCGGGTAGCCCGGATTTTCGAGGAGGGAGATGAGTCACAGCCTTGAGTTGTCGGGTCTGCTGGCAGACCTAAACCACGCCGACGAGCAAACCCGCCGGCAGGCCTTTGAGGCGTTGACAGCCCGCGGGGAGGCAGTCGTGCCTGCCCTGATCGAGGGGTTTGGTCAGATCAGGGGCATAGCCCGCCTGAGCGTCGTCCGGGCGCTGGGGGTGATCGGCGATGAGCGGGCTGTGCCGCTGTTGCTTGACCTGATGCTCAGCAACGATCCGGACGAGTATGTGTTTGTCTCCAGCATGGCCGCCAAGTCGCTGGGCCAGATCGGGGGCTTGGCCGCCGTCGAAGGGCTGACGGCCATGCTGAAGGAGGAGCGTACCGGCCCGCGCCGCATGGCCGCGCTGGTGCTGGGGCGGATCGGTCATGAGGGGGCTGTGCCGGCTCTGAGCGCCGCCCTGTATGACTCTGACCCAACTACTCGTCATCTGGCCGCGGAGGCGCTGACGCTGATCGGCACGCCGGAGGCTCTGGCCGCTTTGGACAGCGCGGGACTGTAACAAAAGGCTGAGTCTTGGCTGTGCTTCATCTCTAACGACCGGCACCCCATTCGAGAAAGGAACAAGCCGCTATGACAAGTAAACGTATAGCTGTGATCGGTGCAGGCATTGCCGGGCTTACCGCCGCCTATCGGCTTCAGCAGGCTGGCCATCATGTCGAGGTATATGAAGCGCGTGACTACGTCGGCGGGCGGATGAGTTCAACTGACTGGCAGGGCTTTCGTATCAGCCCTGGTGCTCAGTTCTTTACAGGCGTTGACGCCTATCTGCTTCAGATGGCCCGCGACTTAGGGCTGGCGGATGAGATCACCCCGCGCGGTGCCGGCGGGTTCATGCTGGCTGTCTACCGGAATGGGGCGATCCATCCGGTCAATTTCCTCTCAATTGGCTCTTACTTGAAGTGGTCAGGTGTCTCATTCGGGGCGCGGCTGGCCATGCTGAGATTGATCCCCCACATCCTGAAGTACCGCAAGGTTGAAATCTACCACATGGAGCGCGGCACCGGCGCGGATGACATCAGCTACCGCGAGTTCTTTGAGCGGTATATCAGCAAAGAGATGTTCGACTACTGGGCCTACCCGACTTTTGAGACGAACTGTAGCTATGAAGCTGATGACCTCTCCCGCAAAGCCTTCTTAAGCCTGATGGGCGGCTACTTGAACGCCAACACGTATTACTTCAAGTCGGGGATTGGGGCGCTGACAGCGGCCTTTGGCAGGCAACTGCCCGTCCATACTTCCTGCCCTGTGGCTCGTGTCTCCTTTGACGGGGAGGGTGTGACCTTACACTTGCAGAACGGGGAGCAAATCGCCGCTGACCGCGTGGTCGTAGCGGTGCCGGGGACACGTGTGCTGAGCCTGTTTGAGTCGCCGCGCCCGGCCTGGGAACGCTTCTTCAAGCAGGTGGCCTATACCTCCATTGCTACCCAGTTCCATGTCTTTGAAGCACCAAACTTCGACCCGCGCACGGCTCCAGCCGATGGGGTGATGATCCCGCGCCCTGCCGTTGAGATCGGGGTGGCGTTCATCTATTTCCAACAGCGGCAGGGCGACCGCTGGCTGGTGCTCACGGAAGCACGTGCTGGCCGCTACCAGCCGGACGAGCTGGAACAACAACAGTTGGATCGTGCTTGGGCAGAGGTGTGCAAGGTCTACCCGGAATTGCAGGGGAAACGCGTTGCCTCACGTCAGTTCCACTGGCCGGAAAAAGTGCCCGCCTTCCGTGCAGGGTATCTTGACGCAGTGCGTGATTTCTTTGCCGACCCGCAGGAGAATCCGGTCTATTTCTGCGGGGACTATCTGGCTGGGCCGGGCACTGGAGCGGCCCTGTTCACAGGCTGGGAATGCGCTGATCGCCTGTTGGCGGGCTTGTAAGAACATGCCGGGTGCCTCGCCGCCTCTGCTGAGGCCGCCCCGTAGTATTCTCAATAAAAATGCGACTCCGTGATAAAGTTGTAGAGACAAAACCAACAACAGAATCACGGAGCGCTGATGGACAGTATAACACGGATTCGAGTGGCGTACGCA
>DAOTYH010000102.1:0-38199 GCA_034435015.1 Anaerolineae bacterium
AGGCCCTGCCGCAGGGGCTGGCCGATGCGATCCTGAAGGCGCGGGCATGAAGAGGGCGGGGAGGTTTAACCCCCCAGCCTCTTGAGCAGATCGTCACCGATGCGTGTGGCGTCGCCGGCGCTCATCACGATCACGATGTCGCCGGCCTGCACGTGCCCGGCCAGATAGTCCGTCACCTCGTCCAGCGGGCCGATATGCCGCGCGTCGGGGTGATCGGGCATCCGTGCCAGCACGTCTTCGACGCTCACCCCGAAGGTCTCGCGGTCGCGTGAGCGGTATATATCGGTGATGATCACATGATCGGCGTTGCCGAAGCACGCCCCAAACTCGTCGAGCAATGCCCGCGTGCGGCTGTAGGTGTGCGGCTGCCACACCGCCCAGATCGGGCGCTGGCCGTAACGGGCGCGGGCCGCCGCCAGTGTCATACGGATAGCGGTCGGGTGATGGGCGTAGTCGTCTATGACCGTCACACCGCGCACCTCTCCCTTGACCTCGAAGCGCCGGCCCGTCCCGCTGAACGTTCCCAGCGCGGCGGCGGCCTGCCGCAGGGCGACCCCCAGCGCATCGGCCACAGCCAGCACAGCCAGCGCATTCTGGACGTTATGTTCACCGGCCAGCCGCAGGGAGACCGGCATTCCCCCGATCAAAAAGCCGCCCTCTCCGTCCGGCTGGCGCAGTGAGACCAAGAAGTCCATGCCGCCCTGTTCGTTTGGCTCAACGGCCTGGGCGTTCCATTCGGCGGCCATCTCCAGCCCGTAGCTGATGGCCGGCCTGCCCTGATCCCAGCGCCGGTGGAGCAGGGCGCGGACCTCCGGCTGGTCGTAACAGCCCACCAGCAGGCCGTCCTCCGGCAGGAGATCAACAAACTCGCTGAACAGCGCCCGCACCTCTTCGATCCCCGCGAACATATCGGGGTGATCCATCTCCAAGGAAGTCAGGATGATGATGCGGGGCCGCAGGCCCATGAACATCCGGTCGTACTCGTCGGCCTCGATCACGAAAAAGGGGCCTTGGCCGGCGCGGGCGTTCGTGCCCAGGTCGCGGGCTACCCCCCCAATAATGAAGGTAGGGTCATGGCCGCAGGCTGACAGCACGTGGGCCATCATGGCGGTCGTGGTAGTCTTGCCGTGCGTGCCGGCTATGGCGATGCCGATCCGATCAGCCATCAGCGCGCCCAGCACGTCTGCCCGCTTATAGACCGGGATGCCGCGGGCAACGGCGGCCAGCACCTCCGGGTTGTCAGGCCGGACGGCGGATGAGATCACCAGCGCGTCCGGCGAGAAGCGGTCAAGGTGAGACGGGTCATGGCCGATGGCTACCGCCAACCCCAGCTCGCGCAGGGGCGGGATCAGCGGCGAGTCCTGCATGTCACAGCCGGAAACAATGTACCCTAGATCGTGCATCACGCGGGCAAGCGGATTGATCCCAAACCCGCCAATGCCGAGGCAATGGATGCGGGCGTGCGGCGGCAGTGTCGGTCTGTTCATGTGGTCCTTGTCTTTCCCTGCTATCCGGCTTCTAGGTCCTGCGGCCCTTGGCCGGGGAACAGCTTGTCCACCACCTGAGGGGCATAGCGGCGGGCCATATCGCTGGAGAAGGCATTCGCTTTGGCGATCTCGCCGTACAGCTCCCCACTGCGGCGCAGAGTGCGCTCCTGCGTCTCGAAGTTGGTCTCATACAGCCCAAAGCGGAAGCGCGGATCGTACCCTTCGGCCCATTCAAAGTTATCCAGCAGACTCCAGAAATAATATCCTCTGACCGGCCACGAGAAATTCACCGCCTGCCAGACGCGCCGCAGATGTTCCAGCAGGAAGCCGGGCCGGATGGTGTCGGACCCGTCCGGCACGCCGTTCTCGGTGATGTAGATCGGTAAGTTGAACTGCCGATACAGCCGTTTGATCAGGTTGAACAGCCCGTCCGGATACAGCTCGCCCCACTTGCCTTCCGGGCCGCGAGGCTGTCCGGGGCGCGGCCCGTAGGTGATCCCCAGCGATCCAAGCGCCTTCAGGCTGAAACGTGCATCGAAGCGCTGGTAGTAGTTCAGGCCGATCCAGTCCAGCGTGCCTTTGGCGGCAGGGAACTCCCCTTTGCGCCCAATCGGCGGACGCCACTGCCCCAGCGCCAGCGCGTCCAGCACGATGCCGTTGAAGGCGCTGTCCAGCAGACGGGTCACCATCCGGTCGAGGGGATTGCCCTCGCGCAGGGGATACCAGTCAATCATATGGTGGGCCAGCCCGACTCGGGCGGGGGGCTGGAGGTCGTGGATGGTGTGGTAGGCGGCGGCGTGAGCCGACAGCATGTTGTAAACCACGCGGAAGTAAACTGACACGTTCTTCATGCCGGGCGGCCACGATCCGTCGAAGTAGCCTTTGCCGGCATAGACGGTCGGCTCGTTGATGGTGCACCACATATCGCACAGGTCGGACAGGTCAGTGACGGCCTTCTTGACGAAGGCGTTGAACCATTGCGGCGAGTCGGGGTGCATCCAGCCGCCGCGCTCGGCCATCCAGATCGGGTTGGTGAAGTGGTGCAGGGTGACCATCGGCTCGATGCCTGCCTCGCGCATGGTCTTGAGGATGGCGCGGTAACGGTCGAGCGCGTCGCGATCCCACTTGCCGGGGCGCGGCTCGATGCGGCTCCACTCAATGGAAAGGCGGTGGGCATTGGTATTGAGGGCGGCCATGCGGGCGATGTCCTCCTCAGCACGGCCTGCCCACCATTCGCAGGCTTTGCCGGAGGTCTGATTCTGAAAGATACGGCCTTCGCCCTTCTGCTCCCAAACCCACCAGTCGTTGTTGCGGTTGTCGCCTTCGACCTGATGGGCGGCGGTGGCCGTCCCCCACAGAAAGCCGGATGGGAAGGTAAAGGTTGCATCAGCCATGTGAGTCTATCCTTGTTGAGAATACAAGCCGAGAGAGCCTAGAAACCGGGCGGGCGGCCTTTCAGAGCCGCACTACCTCAGCGACAACCTCACGCGTTCCTGTGTCCACAAAGCCGATCTGTTCGGCTAGATCGCGTGAGGCATAGTTGTCTTCAGCGACGCTGTACAGCGGCGTGACACCCAGCCGGAGCAGTTCAGCGCACAGGCTGAGCGCCACCGAGCGGCCCCAGCCCTGCCGCCGCCGTTCGATATTCACCTGAACATAAATCTCTGCAAACAACGGTGAGCGCCAGTTCACGCCGGCCACTGCCGCTGTCTCCTTCCCCCGCCGAATCTCGGCGCGCGGGTTGCCGTCCGGGGCCTGCCGGTGGATCACCAGCACATTGGTCTCAGGGCGGAAGCGGGACGGGTCAAGGCGCAGGATCAGGTTGCGGCTGGGCTGGTTAAAGAGCAGGTAAGGCTCCAGCCGCTCGACCAGACTGGCCGGCACAACCGCCAAGTAGGGCCTGCCGGGGGTCAGCCCCTCCTCGATCAGGGCAGGCAATGCCCCGTGACCGCGCAGACGCAGTGTCATCAGCGGGCGGAAGAGGTCAAAGCCGGTCTGGCAGCAGACCAGAAATCCGTCCACCATGCCGGTTGAATCGCGGTGCAGATACAGGTTGGTACGCCGGGGATCGTGATGCAGGGCATAATAGCTGGCCAGACCGTCCGCCGCGTCGAACTCGTTCAGCAGGTCGCGGACACCGTCTCGAAGCTGTTGGAACGTTGCCGGGTCGGGAACGTTGATCATATCCGCCTTGTCTGGTGCGTCTGAGTGACACGCTGAGTATACCAGCGCGGCGGTGAGAGGCCAATTCAGAGGCGGCGCAAGCCTTAGACCACAATGTGGATGCCTGCTTTGGCTCTCTGTGATTGATCCCCTGACGGGGGCGCCGGCAAAATATCAGCCGCCTTACCCTTTGCCGGGACGGCCTCCCTGCGGAAGCCCCCGCATGACCGCCAAAATCTGCTCCATCGAGTCCGCTTTGGCGGCACGGTTGCGCCGGACTGCACCGCACTTCAGGCAGTGATGAACGATCACCGGCTCGCCCTTCTTCATCTCGACAGCGATTGGCTCCATCAGGCCGCCGCACGCTGAGCGGCGGTCGCCGGGGTTGATGTCCACATGCTTGCTGTACAGACAGGCCGGGCAGTGATTGGTGTACCCGTTGCCGTGTACCGGCGTACCGCACTGCTCGCAGATGAAATCTTCCTTGGTGCGTATGAACCGGCGTGACATGGGTTAGTGCTCCTGCCTCAGTAACTTTTCTGCCCTGACGTGTTATTTTCAGTTGGAATGCTATTGTAACACGTTCAGGGTTGAGAAAGGAGGTGGCCCTATGTACCGCCTCAAGGCTCTGCTGGACGCCTCACCGGTGTTAAGCGCACACGGCCTGACGCTCGCGGCGCTTTTCGGCGCGAACCTTGTCTTCAACGTCGTAGCCAATGCCAGCTTCAAGGTCTCAGCCTCCAGCACCAACTGGCGTGGTTTTCTGCTGTGGCAGGTGATCGGCAACTTGGCCGGGCTGATCACCGTCTTGACGCTGACAGCGTTGTTGCGGTATATCCCTCTGGCGGTGGCCTACCCGGTGACGGTTGGCCTGGCGGTGATCGGCGTCCAGGTGGTAGGGGCGTTGATCCTGTTCCGGGAGACGATCTCGTTGATGCAGTGGGCAGGGACTCTGCTGATTGTGATAGGTATCCTGCTCATTGGGGGGCGCTGAGTTATGCGGGCGCTGATCCGCGCCTTTGACGGCTGGCTGCGCCGCCGCTCAGGTGTGTTTGAATTCACCGACGACCCGGCCTGCTTGTTCCGTCTTCAGCTTGTTCATGCCCCGCGCGATGTGCGGGTGCGCGGTGTGGACATCCCCGCCGGAACGCCGCTTGTCGGTCTGCACCTGTGGAATGAACATGTACCCCCCATCCCGCCGACCGGCGCGGACATGGCCTGGGGCCTGCGCACTTACCGGATGCTGGCTCGTTCCCTGCGTGAGGTGGCCGCCTATCTCCCGCGTGATCCGCGCCTGACTGATGCGCGGGCTGTCTGGGGTGTCACCGTGCTGATCCCCTTGCCGGACGACCCCGGCGGCGGGGGGTTGATCCGGCGGCTGGGCTTCGAGGTGCTTCCCTATCATGGGGCGCTGGGGCGTTTCGGCGAGTTCTGGGAGAACTTCTACACGTGGTGGATCATGTGGACGTATAACCCGGCCAGCCTGCGGGGACGCACCATGGCCGGCCTGCGCCGCCAAGAGATGTGGATGCTGCGGGAAGACTTTATGCGGCGCTACGGCGGCGGGGAAGCCTAGCGTCACTACGCCACAGTGCGGGTATGGCGCTCTGTCTTTTCCCCCTCGACGGCTTCTTCGGCTGTCGGCAGTAATACATAGAAGGTACTGCCCTGGCCAAGCGTGCTCTTTACCCACAGGTGCCCTTTCATCCCTAAGACCAGCTTGCGGGAGATCGCCAGCCCCAGCCCCGTCCCTTCGTATTCACGGGTAGGGGACTCGTCAACCTGACGGAACTCGTCAAAGATGATGCTCTGGTCAGCTTCTGAGATGCCGATGCCGGTGTCCTCGACGCTGATCAGCACCCGGCGCCCCAGCGGCACGGGCAGGTCAGAGGGACGGCCCGGCGGCAGGTCGTCTGGACTGCTGACTACCTCTACGCGGACAGCCACCAAGCCGGCAGAGGTGAACTTGACGGCGTTGTTGAGCAGGTTGACCAGCACCTGCATCAGACGCCCCCGGTCGGCCATGACCGGCGGCAGATCAGGCGGGAGAGAGCGGCGCAGTTCCAGCCCCTTCTGGCTGGCCAGCGGCTCGACGCCGGCCATGCAGTCCACAATGGCCAGTTCGAGGTTGACCGGCTTGATCTCAAGCGGCATGTAGCCCGCATCAATGCGGGACAGGTCAAGGATGTCGTTGATCAACTGAAGCAGGTGCTGGCCGTTGCGGTTCACCTTCTCCAGCCGGTCGGCCTGTTTCTCGGTCAGCGGCCCGTAGATGCCTTGTGCCAGCAGTTCGGTATAGCCGATGATGCTGTTCAGGGGGGTGCGCAGTTCGTGGCTCATGTTGGCTAGAAAAGTGCTCTTGGCGCGGCTGGCGGCCTCAGCGGCTTCCTTTGCTCTTTCTAGTTCGCGCTCGGCCTGTTTGCGTTCGGTAATGTCGCGCAGGACGATCACACAGCCCGCCCGTTCCTCCCGCCGGCTCTGGAGAGGCGAGAGCCGCGCATCAAACCAGCGTTTGCCGCCGTCTGCCTCGATCTCGATCTCATCGCGGGGCCGCCCGGATGCGATCCAGCGGAGCAGTCCTGCCCGCCCCGCTAGTGCCTTCTCTGCCGGCTGGCCAATGAGACGGCTGGTATCCGCCCCGATCAGCCGGCGGGCCGCCGTGTTGAGGTCCACGACAGCGTTGCGGGCGTCCAGCACAATGACGGCGTCAGGCATGCTGGCCAGCACAACCTCGCGGGCTACCGGCACAATGTTCATCAGTTGGTAGTCGAATATGCCCCATGCAAAGATCACACTGCTCAGCACGAAGGCATAGGCAGACAGGTCAATGCCCGGCAGGACCAGACGGGTCAGGTAGACGATCTGCGTCAGCGCCGGGATCAGCGCGCCGCCCAGTATGACCCCTAACTGACGGCGGTACATCCCCGATGACCGGATGATCGAGCGAATGAGCAGGATATAGCAGGCCAGCGCAATGGCCTGCGTGTAAACGATATGCACCCAGTACCAAGCGCCGGGCGTAAAGTGGAAGGCCATCAGACTGCCAAGCGGGATCAAGCTCCGGTCGGCCCAGATCAGTTCGTGCAGTTCGTTGGTCCAGGCGAAGGTCAGCGTGATGACGGGGATGATCAGGATGGCCAGACGGCTGAAGGGTGTGACCAGCCGCTGATGGCCGGTTTGCACCAGTACCAGCCCCAGCAGGAGAGGGGGGATGGCTGTCAGCCCGATGTACTCGATCTTGGCGCACAACTCAGTCAGCGCGAGCGTTCGACTGCCCAGTTCAAAGGCGTACCCCACTGAGTAAATCAGGACAGCCGCGCTCAGGAGCATCAGGTACACGGCGCCCGGCACCGAACGCCGCCGCCACACCACACCGATGACCGCCGGCAAAACCGCCGCCCCAATGAAGAGGGGGACTGCATAGGGTGTCAATTGCCAGTTCATGATTTGCTCCCTGCCGTCTCAGGCCGCAATCTTACCGACATTGTGGCTCAAGCGGGCAGGGAGCGCAACAGGGGACATTGCCGGCCTCCGGCGGGGCATGGGGCTGTCAGGCATGGATGCGTCTGAGCATCTGACCCATGATCTGAAGCAGGTCACGGCCGTAGCGATCAAGGGTGAGGGCCTCTTCGTATTTGCGGCGGGCCGCCTGCCCCACCCGCCGGAGGAGCAGACGATTCCGGGCTAGATGGGAGAGAATGGCAGTCAATTCTTCCACATCATCCACGTTAATCAAGTAGCCGTTTGAGCCATGCCGGATAACTTCTTCCATCATTCCGACACGTGTTGTAATGACTGTCTTGCCTAGTCCCATCGCCTCCAGTACAACCAGCGGGCCGGTCTCCTGCCGCGATGTGCTGACTAGAATATCAGCTTCTTTGATGTAACCCAGCGAATCTCTGGGGTTACCCTCGCCGACAAAGTGAATGCCGGCATATCCTTGTGCCATATCTTTCAGGACCTGCAAGTAGGCAGGATAGACGGGGTAACCTACAAAATAAACCTCTATCTGCTCTAACAAAGGCGCAGGCAATTGCTTCAGGCTGTGCAGGAGGATGTCAGGCGCTTTGCGAGGCTCGATCGTTCCAACGTGAGCGAGGTAGAGCTTCCCCTCTTCACGGCGGCAGGGAGAGGGTATCCCCTCTGCCTCGATGAGCGGGTCAGGGATGCCGTAGCAGGCTGTTGTGTGCCATCCCTGTTCAGCAAAGGCCTTGTAGGCCCACAGGATATTTCGAGCTGAATAGACAATGGCGTTGGCCCTGCGGAAGGCTTGGGCCGCCTCTTCCGGCCATTGGAGCAAGGTTTTTAACCATTCGGCAGGCTCATGGATCATCCACATGACAGGCCGCCCCGCCGAAGCCGCCGCATTCACGCTTGCCCAGTTCAGCAGGGTGTTGGCTACCACCAGGTCAAATGTGCCGATCCATGGCTGTACCTGCTGGGGATCGGATAAGAAAGCAGGCTCAATGACGACCGGTACACCTGCCCGCTCAAGTTCTGCTTTCAAGGTATCCGCAGTCGGAGAAGCAACGGTGACGTAATAGCCTGCCCGGCGAAGGAAGACAGCCACATGGTACAGGAGGACGGACGCGCCGCCCAGCCTCAGGTCATGGCTGATCAGGAGGATATTCATCTCAGGGGAGAGCAGTTCATAGAGCGGATTGCGGGGAGCAGGGGGATGGTAGAAGCGCCGTTCGCCTTTCAGCCATCGGTATAGCCGCTCGACGAAGGCAGGGATGCCTTCCCGGAACAGGATGTTTAAGCTGGTGCGGATGAGTTGTGTCAGCCTGATCAGCTTGCCCTGAAGAGCCTGCATGTGCTTCGGTATCAGCCTGCCAGTACCAGCAGGAGCTGTGCGCCGGCCCACAGCACAAACGCCCCTACCAGAAAGTTAAGGGAGTGCCGCACACGGAGAAACTTTCGGTTGGCGATGCGGGATTTGGCATACACCTGGGACAGGAGGGCGGCGTGGACTTGCTCCTCCGTCTGCTCACTGAATGCCCGTACAAAGTCAGGCTCGGTAAGCTGGATAATGTGGCCGAAGAAGAACAGGTTCTTGCCATGCGCAGGGGGAGTGAAGTTAGGCCGGGCCGCCAGCAAGGCGTAATAGACTGAGAGAGCCAGCATCCTTACCATCAGCACAATCAGCAGGCCGTTTAGGCGTGCAATGAGGGGTGCAGTGCTGTCCAGCAGAGCAGAGGCACTGCCCCGCCCAAAGACTGCCATCCCTGCCGCCAGCAGGGCGCCCGCTGTGAGCGTCAACTGAGCTTTGGTGTCGGCAAAACTGATCTGATGTTCAATGTGTTCAAACAGCAGGACCTCCAGCTCGTGCAGGTCCTTGCTGTCCAGAGGCACAGCAGGAGGGGGTGATTCGGCGGCGGACACGGTTTACGCTTCCTTATTTTTGTTTTTGGGCAGGCCGCACATAGAGCCATCCAAACCGTGAGCGCGGGAAAGCCGGGGCCTGAGCGGCATCCCACACAAAACTGCTTTCTTCGACAAGGCCTGCCAGCCGCCGGTCGAGTTGATCCAGCCGGCTTTGGAGGGCCGGCTCGCCGGCGAAGTCCATCAGCAGGGCTACAATGGTACGTCCCTCTGCCTGAACAGGGTACTCTGGGCCGTAGCGGGCGGGGTCTTCCTCGCACTCGTCCAGATAGGCCGCCCATGCGTCAAGGCGGGTGTTGATCTCGCGCTGAGCCTTCTGCCGGGCCTGAACAGCCCATGTGTTCATCTGCTCACGGGCTTGGGCGGCGGCTTCCGTCAGGCGGCGGCGCTGTTCAGAAGAAAGCAGGTGCGCCAGCGCCTCAAGGCGGTGCAGGCGGAGCAAAAGCCCGCCCAGCGTCCCCTTAGGGAAGGGATAGCTGGATGGGCCGGGCGTCCGCAGAGTCCAGTAGAGCGAGTCACCCAGCAGATGGGCTTTCAAGTCAGCCGTGACGGCCTCAACGATTTGCAGGTCACGCTCCAGATCGAGCATGGCTACTTCAGTTCAATCCAGTCCAAGCTGACTGAGCTTCCCTTCCCGACGGTATAACTATAGCGCATGGTCGGGATGCGCCGGTCGTAAATCCACCAGACCACTGCCAGCGTTCCGACAATCGCGCCCAGCAAAACGGCAAAGAGACGCCACCATCTCATGATTGATACTCCTCGGCCTGTTATTTATGCCGTAAGGCGGCGGGGACGGATGAACTCAGGCCGCCCTTGAAGTTCGATCCAACGGTGCTTCCCGCCGTCTATGTGCCATTCGTAAATCTGGCGCCCCTGCGGGTCGGTATAGGTCAGCGCGGCGGGCAGAGACAGCACCCGCTGGCTGATGGACTGGACCAGCGTATCGAGTTCGTCGCCGGCAGGCCCCTTGAGCGCCAGCCACTGTCCGGGCATCCATTCCATCTCAACGATTTGATCGCCCATGTAGCCCTCTGCACGAAAGGGCGGTTCAGCTTTCACACAGCGCCAATAGACTCTGACGATCCGCGCCTGCCAGAAGGTCCCGTTCAGCCGTTCGGTGATCAGGTAGGGCTGGTGTTCTGGTTCGCGGTAAAACCATGTTCCGGCATTTGCGCTCATGACGGTTTCAAGCTCCTTGTTGTTCAGTGCCCTCAGTCGTTGTCAGGGGGTGGTTTGACGAGGGGAATCATACCGCAAACGCCGGCAAAATTGTAACACTTGCTTCTGTCAGGAGAGCCTCAACCCATACAGGGCGAGGCTCTCCGGCATTCTACAGCCTGAGCCACCGTTCCAGCACGCTGGCGTTCTGCGGGGCAGGCTTGAGCCGCCCCTCTTGGTCCAGCACGAACCATTCGCCGCGCCATGAGACCCGCCGGCCAACCAGCCCGGCCAGCCATACCAGCGCAGTCAGCATATCCCGCATTGGCAGCCAGATCAGGTGACGGTGGACGGACAAGTCCTCAATGACTACTGAGACTATCCACGCGACAGCCCAGCGCAAGGCCAGGCTGGCTCCCAGCACCAGCCACCCCAGCGTTGAGAAGCCCGACACAATCCACACCAGCACAGCCAGCGGCGTGCTGAAGCACAACAGCAGGCCGGTGTACTCGGTCGGACGGCTGACGCGGGTGCAGTGGACCCAGCGTATTTCGCGGTCCCACTGCTCCTCGAAAGTGGTTGCACCGATGCTGATCTCGGCCACATAGTCGGAGAGATGGATGCGCAGTCCCATACGGGCTACCCGCAGGCCCAACTGGAAGTCATCGGCCAGGTAGTCTGCAAAGCTGGCGAACCCGCCCAGGCGCTCTAAGTCGGCCCGGCGGATGGCGTTGGTCGCGCCCAGCGCGAAGCGCATGTTCAGGACGCGGCGGGCTACCATCACCGACGGCAGGAAGGTCGTGACCATGTACAGCAGTTCCAGACGGGCGGTCAGGGTCATCGGCAGGATGCCCCGGTACGGGCAGGTCACCAGGCCGACTGCCGGATCATGCAGAGGGGCTACCACCCGCCGCAGGTAGTCCGGCCTGACACGCACATCGCTGTCACTGATGACCAGAATGTCGTAGCCGGCCTGTGCCGCCAGCGCATCTAAAATGCTGGCCTTCCGGTTCGTTCCCAGCGGCGGTGCCACGATCAGCCGGATCGAGAGATCAGGGAACTCGCGCTGAAGCCTCCGGATAATCGGCACAGCGGGGTCGTTGGGGTCATCTACGCCGAACAGAATCTCAAACTCCGGGTAGTCCTGCTGGCAGAAGGTCAGGAAGTTCAGGTAGGCCTGATAGTCCAGCCCTCTGACCGGCTTGAGGATCGAAACAGGCGGCCTGAAGTTGGGGTCGGGTTCGGGCTTGCGGGTGAAGAAGCGCCATGTCATCAGGGCGGCGACAGCCCAATACGCCCAACTGGCTACTGTGAGCATCAATAGGAAGAGCAGTATCATTGTGACTTTTCCTCCTGATTAGATGCCAGCGCCGGGTAGGTTATCAGCCGGATACCCCGCCCGGCAATGGCTTCCCGTACCGCCGGGCTGACTAAAGCGGCCAGGTCACCGGGATTCGGCCCCAGCGGTTCGTCCAGCGGGACAGTGCTGGGGTGCAGATATATCTCGGCGGTTGGTACACTGATCCGGTGCAACAGCCAGATCAGGTAACCCTCGCTCATCTGGCCGGTCTGCATCAGCCCATAGACACGGTCGGTCACAGCCAGACGATAAGAGCGAATCAGCCTCATCTCGGCGCAGGCCAGCAGACCGAAGACGACAGCCCATAGGGTCTTTGTGCCGGCCTGCCGCCGATCATAACGCAATCCCAGCCGCAGGTCATCTCTTGGTACGCGGATTCCCCGCGCCCCGTACTGCACGGCCAGCGGCACAGCCAGCTTCATCACGGTTGGGTGCATGTGCATATGCATATGGCCGTCCACATGCGACAACGGCAGGCCGGCGGCCGCAAACCGCTCGAACTGGGCCTCGATCTCGCGGGCCAGCTCCTGCTGGGCCGTCCGGCTAAAGGCATAGCGCAGGCCGGCCCAGAACGGATCATCGGAGAAGCGGCCCTGCCCGTCCACAATGTGCGGGGCCTGCCGGTGCGGGAGTGCCGCCTTCCCGCCCACAACTACCAGATGCAGTCCGACTGCCAGCTCAGGCATGGTACGTGCCAGCGCAACGGCCTCATCTGCCGCCTCTGCGGTGACCATCAGGCTGGTAGAGGTCAGCACGCCCTGCCGGTGAGCCTGCACAACGGCGGCGTTGACAGCAGGGGTGCGGCCAAAGTCATCGGCGTTCAGGATGATCTGCATGGCAGGCCCTGCGGGTTTTTCTTTTCAGCCTATTAGCAATAACCCTGCGGAGGGCAAATCGGTTCTCAGTCTTTGTAAGTTGGCCTTTTCTTTGCCGTGGGGGATGTTACATCCCTATAACATTCGCCCTCGTCCTATCTACTTTCAGCCTGCTTTATGGTACTCTAGTAGTGAAGATCACCAGTCGAGGTGAGACTATGGCTGTCATGGTGACAGGAATGAGCGAAGACGCGTCTTCATTGGGGCGAGGCATGAATCATCCAGCTTTCCTGAATACCCCGCTGGGGCAGGTTGTTCAGGAGCCGGAGCTTGTCTTCCGTGCAGTGCCGGCACAGCCGACCGAACGCGACCGTTTGCAGGTAGGCGACGTCCCATGGCGGATTGTCCTCTCACCGGTGAGCGGCACTGGTAGCCCGATTGCGCTGGAACTGCGCGGGGATACCGTGATCGGCTCGGACCCAGAGGGAGGGGAGAACGTGGATGTCAATCTGGCAGACTGGCAGGGCCAGCGGCTGGGGGTCAGCCGCCGTCATATCCTGTTGCGGCCAAACCGCAAGAAGCTGTTTGTCATGGACCTGCACAGCACCAATGGAACACACATCAACGGATTGCCGCTGGGCATCGGCTGGGCCTACGCATTGCAGGACGGCGATACCATCTCACTGGCGCGACTGCACATACGGGTCAGGGTGGTCCAGCATCCTTAGCGGCCTGCCTGTGCAGAACATCAACCCCCAGGGCGGACACTTCCGCCCTTTTTCGTCTGTCTTGACCGCCGCCGGCTTGTAAAGCTCCTCTCTGCTCACTACAATCAAATTATCAGATGAATCCCCTTGTTATTGACCGCAAGAAGGAGCTAGCAAGATGCTTGTCAGTCAGAAGCTAAATGACGAACTGAACACCCAAATAGGGTTGGAGTTTGGCGCTGAGTCGCAGTACTTGGCGATGGGGGTTTACTTTGAGTCGCGCAGTCTGTCGCATCTGGCCGAGTTCTTCTTCAAGCAGGCTGAAGAGGAACATGAGCACGGGATGAAGATCATGAGGTATCTCCTCGAGGCAAACGGCAAGGCGATTGTCCCGGCCATTGCCGCCCCTCAGGTTGACTTCTCGTCGGCTGAGGAGGCCGCCGAACTGTTCCTCAAGCAGGAGCAGTTTGTGACAGGGCGGTTCTATCAGATGGCCGAGGCGGCGCAGGCGGAGAAGGACTTTGCCACCCTCAACTTCCTGCAATGGTTCATTGAGGAGCAGGTTGAGGAAGAGTCCACCGCCACCAAACTGCTGGATGTGATCCGCATGGCCGGTGAAGGGCGTCTGTTGCAGGTTGAGATGATCGTCCGTCACTGGAACAAGGAAGAAGAAGAGGAAGGCGGGGAGTAAGCCGAAAACCCGCCGACCGTGTCCTCAAGAGCCGCAAGGTGATGAGCCTTGCGGCTCTTTTTTAGCGCCGGTAACCCTTGCTTAGCGCAGGCGGGTGCTTACGGGATGCTCCCCTCGTAAATCCCCATCACCTTGTCGAGGAACTTGAGCGCCTCATCCCATGGGCGCTGGAATGAGTTACGCCCAATGATCGAGCCAAACCCGCCGCCGTCACGGATGGCACGCAGTTCGTTGAACACGGCCTCGTCGTCTTTGGCCTCCCCGCCGGAGAAGATCACGATGCGGCGGCCATTGAAGGCGCTCTGAACCACATGAGCCACCCGCTCGGCCAGCGTGCCGATGGGGATATTGTACTTCTCATAGACCTTGCGGGCGGCCTCCTGCTCGATGTGGGCAGACGGCGGCTTGACCTTGATCACATGCGCCCCAAGCTGGGCCGCGATCTGGGCCGCGTAGGCCGTCACGTCAACGGCGGTTTCGCCCTCCTTGGAGAGGTCGCCGCCGCGCGGATAAGACCACACGACCACCACCAGTCCCGCCGACTTAGCCTCCTCGGCGATCTCCCGCAACTGCTCGTATTGCAGGCGGCGGTCCACCGTGCCGGGGTAGATCGTATAGCCGATGCCTACGCATCCTAGGCGCAGGGCGTCCTTCACGGAGGCGGTCTGCCCGCCCAGCGGGTCCTTTTCGCCGTGCAGAACGTCATGGCTGTTGAGCTTGAGGATCAGCGGGATGCGGCCTGCAAACTCGGCGGCGCCTGCCTCCAGAAAGCCCAGCGGGGCGGCATAGGCGTTGCATCCGGCTTCGATGGCCAGCCGGAAATGATAGCGCGGGTCATACCCGTCGGGGTTTGGGGCGAAACTGCGGGCTGGGCCGTGTTCAAAACCCTGATCCACCGGCAGGATCACCATGCGGCCTGTGCCGCCCAGCCGTCCATGCGTCAACATACGGTACAGATTGGTCAGCACGCCGGGGTTCTGACCGCTGTACCAGCTTAAGATTTCCTCGACCGTGCGGGTCGGTGCAGTTTGTGCCATGCTCAGACACCTCCTCACTCGTTGTTAAAAATACTGCCTTTTGTCCCTGCCTCGGCAGATTATCTATCAGTTCAAGATGAAGGGCAAAATACCCTGCCCGGCCAGGCCTGTTCTCCGGTTATTGGGGGGCGGTCAGGGCATCTTACCCGTTGCCAGCCTGAGCGGATACACCCGCACGCCAGCCGCGCCGGCAAATGGGGCGGCGATCTCCGCCAGCGTCCGCCCGTCGGCAGGATGGACAAAGTCCGGCGCCAGGTCGGCCAGCGTCAGCGCGACATGCGGCTGGGTGAGCGTGTCGGGGTCGGGGAGGGTGAGTCGGCTGGCCGGGTCGTCGAGGATCAGACTGCCGTACAGCACCAGATCGAGGTCAATCGGGTACAGCCCGGAGGCATCTTGGGAGCGGTCGCGCCCCAGCTCTGCCTCAATCGGACGGAGCACCTCGAACTTAAGGACAGCAGGCGGCAGGCCGGTTTCGATCAGCACGGCGGCATCCAGAAAGACGGGCTGGGATGCGCCGCTTGCCGGCGGTGTCTCATAGACGCGCGAAACCGCCCGCACCGTCACCCGCTCAGCCAGCCGGCGGACAGCCTGCTGGAGGCGGGCTTCCGGCTCGACGTTCGAGCCAATCACCACAAAGGCCAGTTCAGTCTTCAAAGTCAGACGGCACTCGCTCGATCTCAACCCCCACCGAGCGGGCAAAGCGCAGGGCGCCCGGCTTCTCGACGCGCACGTTCACCCGCGGGAGATGGTGATCCACAATGCAGATGCGGGCAATGGCGGTTGCCAGCGCCTCAACGGTATAGTGCTGAGATGATTCGACGTACTCGATGATCTGCTTGGTGACGGAGCGGTAGTTGACGCAATCCTCGATGTTGTCTGATCGCCCGGCCTCTTCCATGTTGGTATACAGCACCAGATTGATCAGAATGTCCTGCTTTTTCTCCCGCTCCCAGTCATTGATGCCGACGATCCCGCGTAACAGCAGGTCTTTGATGACAATCTTGTCACGGTCAGGCAAGGTGTGCTCCCCCGCAGGTCAGTGTCAGGCCGACGGCCTCCCGCCTATAGTGTACAGCGTCTCAGGCAGGATGCAACAGGACGGAACGAGGGCCGGGCAGGTGCAGACCGGAGTCAGTGCCAGGCCGGCCCCAGCAGACTCTCCCCGCTGTCGAGGGGGATCACCGCGCCGGTCAGCGAGTCGGAGCGGGCCATGAAGACGACCGCCTGCCCTGCCTCCTCAGGACTGCCGGTGCGCTGAAGCGGAAGGCTTTCGGCGATGCACTGCCAGTTCTCTTGGTGCGGGTCAGCGCCTTGGGTGGGCAGGGTCGGGCCAAGCACCAGCGCGTTCACCCGAATAGCAGGGGCCAGCTCGCGGGCTGTCTCACGGGTCAGGTGGATCAGCCCCGCCTTGCTGACGCCGTGATGGGCAAAGCCGCGCCATGCATACAGGCCGCTCAGGTCGGCGATGTTGACGATCAACGCCGGCTCGGTCGGCGGGCGGGGGGAGGCACGCATCAGCCGTGCGGCATGCTGGGTACACAGAAAGGGTGCCCGCAGATTGACCGCCATGACGCGATCCCATTGCTCGGCGGTGATGGACTCAAAGGGGGCACGTTCAAAGCTGGCCGCGCTGTTGACCAGCACATCCAGCCGCCCGAAGCGCTCCTCAACCGCCGCAAACAGCCGCTCGATGTGGGCCGGCTCAGCGAGGTCGGCTTGAAAAGAGGCCGCCTGCACCCCCCATGCCTCGATCTCTGCCGTCGTCCGCGCCGCCTCTGACGCTGAGCGCCCATAGTGGACGGCTGTATGGGCGCCTTCGCGGGCCAGGGCCAGCGCGATCCCCTTCCCTACCCGATGTGCTCCGCCGGTCACAAGGGCTACTCGGCCTTTCAGCTCCATGTGCCACCTCCTGCGGTGATATTGTAACCTCGTTCAAGGCCGCCGGCAGGCAATAAAGAAAAGTTCCGGCCCCCTTGAGCCAAGGGAAAGCACGCCCTCTCCGTTGGCTCAGGGGCAGGCCGGAACTGCCCGCCATTTGACGGCAAGCTTATTTTCCGATCATCCGGTAGAACTCTTCCCGCAGGTCGCGGTTGGTGCGGAACTCGCCGCGCTTGGCGGTGGTGACCATGTTCACCCCATGCTTCTTGACACCGCGCAGGGCCGCACAGCTATGCTGTCCCTCGACGACCACCATCACCCCGACCGGGTCAAGGGCCTCAACCAGCGCATCGGCGATCTCGTTGGTCATGCGCTCCTGCACCTGCAAACGGTGGGCGAACATGTCCACAATGCGCGGGATTTTGCTCAGGCCGACTACCTTGTGGCGGGGGATGTAGGCCACGTGCACCTTGCCGACAAAGGGGAGCATGTGATGTTCGCACATGGAGTTGTATTCGATGTTGCTGACGACTACCATCTCGCCTTCGCCGTATTCAACCTCGAACATAGCGCCGTTCAGGATAGTCTCAAGGTCCTGCGTGTAGCCGCGTAACAGCTCGCCGTACATGCGGGCGACACGCGCCGGCGTGCGGATCAAGCCGTCGCGCTCCGGGTCCTCGCCAACGCTGAGCAGGATGGTACGCACGGCGTCTTCGATGGCAGTGCGGGGGTCAATCAAGGTGAAGTCAGGGTGCTCAACGGCTGTCTCAGTCTGGGGACGGTGTCCGTTGCCATTCGAATGTTCGGTGACGGTGATGCTCATGGTATGCCTCATTCCTGTATCTTTGTACATGTTTTGTATAACCAGTGTATATTATAGAGCTTTTGCTGATATTTATCAACTATTTAGATGCTTATTATATAGATTGGTTCTGCCAGCCAGAACTTACCTCCTTCCCTGCCGCTTGTGTTTCAGCCGACCCTGCGCTAAAGTCTCCTCATGCGTATTGTGATGTTCTCGATCAACCCGCTCTTCCCGCGCCATGTGATGGGAGGTGCGCCCAAGCATCTCCAGAACATCGCCCTGCATCTGGGTCGTCTGGGGCATGAGGTCACCGTGCTGTGCACCCGCCCCCGCCACGGGGACGAAGCGCCTTTTGAGTGGGGCGCTGGTGTGCGCGTCCTGCCTGTCTTGCGCTTCAAACAGCCCTTCCCTCAACCGTATGAAGTCCCCGCTTACGACCTCGCCGCCGCTATACAGGACGTAGCCGACCATCTGGCGCAGGCCGACCGTTTCTACATGCACGACGGCGAGTTTCTGTTCCCGTATGTGTATCAGCACATCCCGACAGTTGTCTCCCTGCGTGACAACGTCTATCCGGAGACGATCCTCGGCGGCTTCCTGTTTCAGGGCGATGCGCTGATCCTGATCTCGGAGTATTCGCGGCAGTACTACCTGCACACTGCCGGACGTTTCCTGCCCGGCCTGTCGGAGCGGATGCATGTCATTTACAACGGCCTCGACTGGGAGCGCTTCAAACCTACCCCGCCTGCCCGCATCCTTGACCTGATTCCGGTTGACCCCGCCGCCCAAGCGATCATCCTGCACCCGCACCGCCCGGAAGAGAGCAAGGGCATCCGCCAAACTATCGCCGTGGTGGATTTGCTGGTTCACCGCTACAACATGCGCCATGTCAGGGCGCTTGTCCCCCGCTGGGTCGGCGCAGAGCTGGAGACTTTCTACGGGGAGGTCCAGCAGGAGATCGCCCGGCGCGGCCTGGCTGACCATTTCATCTTTCATGACTGGGTCCCGCAGGAGCTGATGCCTGAATACTACAGCTTGGGGCGGGTCATGCTGTCGCTGGGCAGTTTTCCGGAGGCGTTCGGCAATGCCGTATATGAGTCGCTGGGGTGCGGAACGCCCGTCGTGGTGGCGCGTGTCTCGACCCATCGCGAGATTTTGCCGGAGGAGCTGGTAGATAAAGTGGATTACGGCGATGTCGAAACAGCCGCCGCCCTGACTGCCGACATCATCGCCAGCGGGCGGCGCACCGCCCCCCAGACGCTGGATTATCTGCACACCCGCTATTCGATCCGCGCCCAACTGGAAGGCTATGCTCAGGTCATCCTGAATGCCAGCCGCCGAGAGCCGCTGGTGTACCGGCACACGCCGCTTGACGGGCAGACCCGTTTCGTGCTGGCGCCGTGGTGTTACCCCTCGGGGCGGGGCATCTACCATGACTTCCGGGCAGATTATCTTGCCGACCGCGCCCTGCTGGAGCTGTTGCGGGTTTGCCCGCCGGGGTTCACGCTGGCAGAGGCGGAAGCACACGGTGTGCCGCGCGACAGCGTGATGGAGTGGTACCGCGACGGGTATGTGGTGCCGCTCTAAGAGCTGGTTGCTTGTTTCGTTCGGTTATATCCAATAGTAGAGGAGGAGGAACAATATGAGACGAAGGCATATCTGGCTGGCTTCGCTGAGCCTGCTCGTGCTGGCGCTGGCACTGACGGCCTGCGGCACGGCTACCCCTGCCGTCACCGAAGCGCCGACTGAGCAGGCCGCCGAAGCGCCGACTGAGCAGGCCGCCACCATGGCAGGGCCGGTTCAGATCAGCGGCGAGATTCAAGTCAGCAATGCGCTGATCATTGATGTCTACTTCGTGGAGCGGTTTGTGATGCTCGAAGACCTGACCGGCTTCATCAACCGCGACTACGAGTACGAACAGCCGCTGGAGGCCCAGATTCTGGGGCCGGTCATGGTGGACGAGGAAGGCAAGTTTACCTATGTGCTCAACCTGCCTGCCATGCCGGTCAGCCCCAGCAACGATGTGGACAATGACAGCTTGGCTGAGACCGGTATACAGGTCTGGCAGGTCGTCATGAATGCCAACTACATTGATGACCCCTTCCTTGGCGACAATGAGACGGGCGGCTGGCAGGCCAACTACACCTCAGCCCGCATTGATGCCGAGAACAAGAACGAGATCATCGGCGGCAAAATCCTGATCTGGGCGCCTGACAACAATCAGGAGTTCCCCACCGGCTTTGGCGAGGACGGCCTGCTGTTCACCGAGGATGACCCGGTCGGGCCGGTGCCGGCAGGCTACTCGGTGATCGATCTGGATGCCACCCCGTTCAAGATCATCCGTGATCTGAACCCGGATGTCTATCTGTATGAGGGTGATATTGCCGTCAACGACTTCAGCGATATGACGTGGACAGAGGCCTTTGATGCGCTGTTCAACAAGGCATCGGTTGAGTACCCCTTCACGGAGTTGAAGGGCATTGACTGGCAGGCCCTCTACGATGAGTTCGCGCCGCGTATTGCCGAGGCGGAGGCGGCCAACGACGCGCAGGCTTACTATCTGGCCCTGCGTGATTTCTCATGGTCAATCCCGGACGGCCATGTCGGGCTGGTGGGTGATGACTTCGGCCTGTTCGATCAGGAAACCGCGGGCGGCTACGGCTTCGCCATCATCGGTCTGGACGATGGACGGATCATCGTCCATATTCTGGTGGACGGCGGGCCTGCGGCTGAGGCGGGCATTCAGCTTGGCGCGGAGATTCTGGAGTGGAACGGCCAGCCGATTGCCTCTGCGCTGGCAGAGGTCGTCCCGTGGTCCTCGCCCTTCTCCTCTGAGGAAGTCAAGCGTCTTCAGCAGTACCGCTATCTGTTGCGTGCCCCGCTCGGCACGGAAGCCGTTGTGACCTACCAGAATCCCGGTGCGGCCGCGCCCGCTGCCGCCACCCTGACGGCAGTGAGCGAACGGGAGAGCTTCACCCGTACCAGCTTCTACTACAACTTTGACGCGGTCGGCCTGCCGGTGCAGTATGAAATCCTGCCCAGCGGTTACGGCTATGTCAAGATCACCACGCTGGCCGACGACCTGAACCTGATCATCCGCATCTGGGAGCGGGCAGTGCAGGTCTTCATTGATAACCAAGTGCCGGGCATCATCATAGACCTGCGCCAGAACTCCGGCGGCAGTCCCATCGGCACGGCCATTGCCAGTTACTTCGTTCAGGAACGGATAGACGTAAGCCGCAGTTACTACTACAGCGAGGTGACCGGCCAGTTTGAGACGTTCGGGCCGCCTGACTACATTGAGCCGGACGATGAGCTGTATTACGACGGCAATCTGGCGGTGCTGGTCGGCCCGGCCTGCGCCAGTGCCTGCGAGGATGTGGCTTATGTGCTGAGCCTGCTCCCGCAGACGCGCGTGTTTGGCTTTTACGGCACGAACTCGATCTTTGGCGAGGTAGCCCGCGGTCAGTACGAACTGCCGGGTGACTACAGCTTCCAGATTCCAACTGGGTACTCGACCGATATGGAAGGCAATATCATCATCGAGGACGCGGGCGTCCAGCCGGATGTGCGCGTCCCGCTGACTGAGGAAACGGTGTTTGCTCAGTACCGCGATGGGCAGGATGTGGTACTGGACTTCGCTCAAGAAGTGCTGGATCAGCCGCTTGGCGCGGGCATCACACCCTCCGGGCCGCCGACGGTCCGCTCGGTGAGCGACTCGCAGGATGCCCTCCAAGCGGGGGCCTCGGCTTTGGAGGACCTGGCTCAGGAGAGCTACGACGAGACCTCGCAGGCCGGGCAGACTTATCTCTACACTGTGCCGCTCAGCACTTCGCGCGATCTGCTGTGGATTTACGGCTGGTGCACCGCTGATCAGGCCAGCTTCACCGACAACTGGTCCAAGATTCGACTCGCGTTCACTCTGGACGGGCAGGAAGTTCCGCTCGACAGCTTCGCTAAGTTTGAAGGCTCTCTACAGGGCCAGCAGTGCCGGTTCTACTATGTCCTGCTGAGCGGCTGGCCGGTCGGCGAGCATGTCCTGACGACGCAGGTGACGTTCACCGCGCCGCTCAACGACGGCTTCGCCGACTATCCGGCTGGCACGCACATCTACGAATATCATGTATACGTAGCGCGGTAGTCTGCATACGCCCTGCCCAGAGAGAGCATCTCTCTTGCTCCCCCGTTGTACCGACAGCGGGGGAGTTTTTTTGCAGGGACTGCAGTTTTACATGGGGGCAAACCGAAGTATCATCAGGGGAGGGAGCATACCCTGGTCTTCAGAAGGAAGTGTGCTGGAAGCCCTTACCTGAGAGGAGGATGCCTTGCCCCTTCTCCAAGCTGTTGATCTGAGCGCCCTGCTGGACTGTGATCGTCTGGTGTTTCTCAACCATCACGGCGACCCGGCCCGCCGCGCCGCGCCGTCAGCCTATCAGAGGCGGCTGATCGAACAGGGCAGGCAGTTTGAGCAGGAAGTAGTTGGCCGCTTCGAGGCGATCCGCCCGCACTACCCGTATGGCCGGCTCGAAGAGGGCTTCCGTTTGACGCTCGGCCTGATGCGCCGGGGGGTCAAGGCCATTTATCAGGGTGTTCTGCTGGACGGTGATCTTGCCGGCATCCCCGACCTGCTGGAGCGCGTCGAGGGGGAGTCGCGGCTGGGTCACTACTCCTACAGGCCGGCAGACATCAAGCTGGCGGCTGTGGCGACCGACGGCCACCGCCTTCAGGTGATGGCCTATATGGCCCTGCTGGAGGCCGTTCAGGGGGTGCGCCCGGAAGGCAAACTGCTGTTGCGCCTGCCCCCTGATCAGCGCGGCAGTGGGGGGCTGTTCCGTGAGGAGGCCGTTCAGTGGGACGGCGCGGCTTTTGCGGCGCGGCTGGCCGAAGTGCGTGCGCTGGCAGGCGGCAAAGAGCCGCGCCCCTTTTTCTCTAGCGTCTGCCGGGAGTGTGCATGGCGCGAGGTGTGTATCCCTATGATCGAGCAGTCGCAGGATGCCTCGCTCATTCCGGGCCTGCGGCGTGACGTATGGCATGCTCTGCACGAGCGCGGGCTTGGGACGCTGTCTGCGGTGGCCGCCTCTGCGCCTGAGGGGCTGATCGCCATCCGCGGGGTGGGCGGGAAGACCGCCCCGTATCTCGTCCGGCAGGCGCAGGCGCTGGTCAGCGGCCAGTCCGTCCTGACCGGCGCGGCGGTCAGACTGCCCCGCTCCGACCCGGAGGTCTTCTTCGATGTGGAGAGCCTGCCCTCTGAGGGGCTGTTCTACCTGCTGGGGACGCTGATCGTCCGATCCGGGCAGGCCGTCTATGAGGCGGACATGGCCTCCGGCCTGTCGGATGAGCAACGCATATGGGAGTCGTTCCTCCAAAGGATGGACGCCCTGAGCGGCGCGGTCATTTACCATTACGGCACTTATGAACGGGCCGCCCTCAAGACGTTGGCTGGCCGTTACGGCGGGGCGGAGCAGGCCGGGCGCCTGCTGGAGCGCATGGTTGACCTAGAAAGGACGCTCAAGGACAGCGTCGTGCTCCCCCTGCGCAGTTACTCGCTCAAGGAAGTCGCGCCATGGCTGGGCTTCCGCTGGACGGGGGAGACTCAGACCGGCGGCGGCTCGATTGAGGAATACCTGAGCTGGCTGGAAGACGGGCAGGCTGAGCATCTGCAACACATCCTGAGGTACAATGAAGAAGATTGTCGTGCCGCGCTGGCCGTGCGCGACTGGCTGATCTCAGCGGCTGCGCCGCCAGCCGGATGACCCGTCCGCCGGAAGGTTGAGTCTGACGAGAGGTTCAAGAATGCGACGCTATTTTGGGCTGGTTGTGCTGGGTGTATGGACCCTGTTCTTGCTGGCGGCTTGTGCCCCTCAGCCGCCGCGTATTGTGTTTGCCTCTAACAGCGAGGGGGATTTCGCCATCTACTCCATGAACCCTGATGGGAGTGATGTCGTCCGCATCTCGGACGGCGGGACAGACGGCTACCCTGATCTTTCGCCCAACGGACGGCAGGTGGTCTTCACGTCCTACCGCGATGGGAACGGCGAGCTGTATATCGTGGACATTAACGGTCAGAACCTCACCCGCCTGACCGACGACCCCGCTGAGGACGTTGAGCCGGTCTGGTCGCCGGATGGCCGGCGGATCGCCTTCACCTCCGACCGGGACGGCGGGGATGATGACATCTACATTATCAACGTGGACGGCTCTAACCTGATCCGTTTGACGGATGACCCTGCCGATGACTTCCAGCCGGCCTGGTCGCCGGACGGGCGGCAGATCATCTTCGCCTCTGACCGCGACGGCAATGACGAACTGTACCTGATCAACGCAGACGGCAGTCAGCTTACCCGCCTGACCAACACCCCCTACCGCGAGGTCTCGCCGGCCTGGTCGCCCGACAGCACGCAGATCGCCTTTGTATCGGACAGGAATTACAACGACCATATCTACGTCCAGAGCATCGAGGCCCTGCTCAGCGGAGCGGGTGATGAACCCCGCCTTGTCAGCGGGGATGCGCCGGGCACCAACCTGATGCCGGGCTGGTCACCGGACGGCGAGTTGATCGTGTTCCAGTCCGGGCTGGGCGGAGACCGGTGGGAAATCTGCGTTGTCCATGCTGACGGATCAGAGTTGGTGGCCATCACCAATAACTACGCCCGTAACGTGCATCCGGCTTGGTCGCACTAAACGACAGCCGTTCAGGGCACGGCTTTGGGCAGGCCGTGCCCTTTCATCTCTCCTAAAAACTTGATCCTTTCCTTTCACGGTCTCAGCAGGAGGCACTGATGCGAAAAGAGGTTATCCTGATCACCGGCGCGGCAGGCGAGATGGGGCAGGCACTCATCATGCGGCTGGCCGAAGAGGGGAGGACCAACATCCTGGCGCTGGATGTCAACCCCATCCCGGATGCCGTCAAGGCACGTTGTCAGACGGCCATCATGGGGGACATTCTGGATGAGAAGTTGATCGCCCGTCTGGTCAGCGAGTATGCCATCCCCCTGATCTTCCATTTAGCGGCCCTGCTCTCTACGCGGGCTGAGTTCACGCCGGAGGCCGCCCATCGGGTCAACGTGGACGGGACGCTGGCCCTGCTTCAGATGGCGGTCGAGCAGTCAAGCTGGCTGGGGCGGCCTGTGAAGTTCATGTTCCCCAGCTCGGTGGCCGCCTACGGCCTGCCCGATCTGGAGACCAAGGCGAAGGCAGGCGCTGTCCGGGAGTGGGAATGGAACATGCCTACTACCATGTACGGCTGTAACAAGCTCTATTGCGAACAGTTGGGGCGCTACTATGCCCGCCACTACCGCCAGCTTGCCGCTGATCCTCAGCATCACGGCGTGGATTTCCGCTCGATCCGCTTCCCCGGCCTGATCAGTGCCTTCACCGTCCCGACCGGCGGCACGAGCGACTATGGTCCGGAGATGCTCCATCATGCCGCGCAGGGCAAGCCCTATGCCTGCTTCGTGCGGGAGGATACGCGCATGCCCTTTATGGCCATGCCGGATGCGATCAAAGCCCTGATCGAGCTGGAACGCACCCCGCGTGAGAAGCTCTCTACGCTGGTCTATAATGTGACCAGCTTTAACCCATCGGCAGGCGAGATTCGGGACAGGGTGCTGAAAGCCTTCCCTCAGGCCGTCATCACCTTCCAGCCCGATCTGAAGCGGCAGGCCATTGTGGATAGCTGGCCGTTGGATCAGGATGACAGCCGCGCCCGCCGTGACTGGGGCTGGCAACCGGACTATGATCAGGAGCGTGCCTTTGAGGAATACCTGATCCCGAACATCAGCCGGCGGTACGCGCAGTCAACCTAGCGTCAGCCGCCGCCCGCCTGAAAAATATAGACCTTCCCCCCTGCCGCTTCCCTTTGGGTGGTGGTACAATGCCTTTTGTGTTTGACCCGTCCAGGGAGTGCATTCGCCAGAGGCAAGAGCAGTATGAATCTTGATCCGCAGGACCTGCCCAAAGTGCTTCAGTTGTATCTGGAGATCAGCCAGTACCCTACCTTGGCTCCACGCATCCGGCAACGGATGCGCGAAGAGATATTCAACCGGGGGGTGGTCACCCAGCAGGAGTTCGAGCAGGAAGTCCATGATAAGGCCATCCATTCGCAGGAACGGGAGGGGCTGGTCAACCCTTTTGAACAGGAGCCGCCGGAGGTCTGGCAGGCCCGCACTGAGCAGATTCGCAACCACTTGACGGACTTCTACTTTGCCTACAACCTGCCCCATGACCTGTTCAAGCAGATCGTGCAGGAGGTGGTCTCCCAGCGTGCGCCTAACCACGAAGTCATCTTGACCTTCAACCCGGAGCTGGCTCCATGGGACCTGCTGTTTGCACAGGGCGAGGCTTACGAGAACTACCCGCCGGAGAAACGCGCCCAAATTCAGCATCACCTGCGCGAGATCATCGTGGTGCTGATCAAGTCCATGATCTCCGATCAGTTGGCCTTCGTGCGGGTAGCCCGCGAGTATTTCACCGTCAAAGACCTCAAAGACATCAAGGAGCACCGCATCGGGCGCGGCAAGATCGGCGGCAAGGCGGCTGGTATGCTGCTGGCCTACAAAATCCTCCAGCGGCATGGCCGGGCGCACGGCGTTGACACCGACCGCATTACCATCCCGGCCTCCTACTTTCTGGGGTCGGATGTGTTCTACGACTTCCACTCTGAGAACGACCTGTTCCGCTTCATGAATCAGAAGTACAAGAGGCCGGAGCAAATGAAGGCCGATTATCCGCTGGCCTACAATGCCTACCTCAACAGCAAACTGCCTGACTACGTTCAATGGCGGCTGAGCGAACTGCTGGAGGAGGTAGGCAAGTCGCCGCTGATCGTCCGCTCATCCAGCCTGCTGGAGGATAACTTTAACACCTCCTTTGCCGGCAAGTACGACAGCTTCTTCCTGCCCAATCAAGGGACGCCGGAGGAGAACCTGCGTGCGCTCAACAACGCCATCGTGCGGGTGTATGCCAGCGTGATCCGGCCTGAGGCGCTGATCTACCGCGAGCAGATGGGCCTGACCGACTACGATGAGCGGATGGCTGTGTTGATCCAGAGGGTGGAAGGCCAGCGCTATGGACGGTATTTCTTCCCTGCCCTGTCAGGAGTGGGCTTCAGCCACAACCCCCACCGCTGGAATCGGCGTATCCGGCGCGAGGACGGCCTGCTGAGGATGGTGACCGGTTTGGGGACGCGGGCTGTGGACCGTGTCGCCAGCGACTATCCGCGCATGGTGGCGCTCAGCCATCCTGCCCTGCGCCCGGAACGCCGGGCCAGCATGGTACGGCGCTACTCCCAGCGTCTGATGGATGTGATCGATCTAGAAGAGAATGCCTTCAAGACCCTGCCGGTGAATGAAGTGCTGGATATCAATTATCCGGCGCTGGGCGCCATTGTCTCACTCGAACGGGACGGCTATGTCCTTCCGATGACTCACCGCCCGCTGACCCTCGACCCTGCTCAAATGGTGGTGACATTTGACCAGCTCCTTGAGCAGGAACAGTTCATCGGGCTGTTGCGCGGGATGTTGAGCACGTTGGAAGAAGCCTATGGGCGTCCGGTGGATATCGAGTACGCGGCTGAGGTGCTGAACGTCTATCCCAAAGTCCAGATCAGGCTGGCGCTTTTGCAGTGCCGTGCCCTCAGCCAGCGGCAGGCCGGCGAGCAGTGCGAAATAGACTTGAACGCCATTCCAGCACAGGATATTCTGTTCACGGCTGTTGAGCAGGTGCCCGACGGCTGTGTGGAGAACATCCGCTATATAGTCTATGTGGACCCGCGTGCCTACGCCCACATTCCGGAGCCGCATACCCGCCTTGAGATTGGTCAGGTAGTCGGGCGGCTGAATCAGGCGCTGGCAGGCGAGCGGTTTATCCTGATGGGGCCGGGGCGCTGGGGAACATCCAATATCCAGCTTGGCGTCAAAGTCAGCTATGCGGATATTTACAACACCAAAGTCCTGATCGAGGTGGCTTACACTGAGGAAGGCAGTACGCCGGAAGTCTCCTACGGGACGCACTTCTTCCAGGACCTTGTGGAGGCCAACATCTACCCGTTGCCGCTCTACCCGGATGACCCGGCCACCATCTATCGGGAGAGCTTCTTTAGCGATGCGCCCAACATCTTGGCCGAACTGCTTCCGGCTGATGAGCGCTACATGCCCTATATCAAAGTCATTGACATTCCGGCAGTGACCGGGGGCCGCCTGCTGACGATTGCCATGAACAGCGAGCAGGATAAAGCCGCCGGCTATCTGGTCAACGGCACAGCCGGCTGAGGAACTGATTCACCCGTAGGAAAGGTCTGCATCTATGCGTGTCTCGACCATCATCTCAATCGGCCTGCTGATTCTGGCGCTGGTCTTTGCTGTGCTGGGATTTCTCAACGCGCCCAACAGCGAAATCTCGCCGGCGGCCATCGCAACCTTTATGTTCACTTCGGCGGCGCTGTTCGGCATTCTCGCTGTGCGGGGGCTTCGGCGGCAGGAGACATGGCAGCGCTTTCTGGGGGTGGCCGCCGCGACTGCCGCGCTCTACATGGTAGCGATGGCCGTCTTGTTCTTTCAGGTGCTGAACTCGGTTGTGATGCCCTCGTTCTAGGTGAGGGGACGGTACGTGCCGCTCCCTCACCAGGGCAGTTCCTGCCCGTCCCACTGAAGGAAGCGCCCGCTGTCTGCCGGCCTCAGGCCGTCTATGACGGCCAGCATCCCCCGCACCGATTCCGCCGGCTCAAGCGGCGCTCCTCTGCCGCCCATATCCGTCTTGACCCAGCCGGGGTGCAGGGTCACAACGACGATGCCGTCCCCTCTCAGGTCAAACGACAGCAGGCGGGTGATCATATTCAGGGCCGCCTTGCTGGCCGAGTAGCCGTACTCACTGCCGCCGCGTTTGCGCCCAATTGACCCCATCTCGGATGACACGTTGGCGACCCGTGGGGCGTTCCCCTTCCTCAGCAGATCGAGAAACTCACGCACGACGACCAACGGCCCCACCGAGTTAACGCGGAAGACCTCCAGCATCTGGTTTGCATTAAAGGTGGTCAGCCCGTCCCTGCCCTTCCAGTAGATGCCTGCGTTGTTGATCAGCACATCCAGCCCGTCGGTCTGGGCGCGGACCGCCTTGCACGCATCGCGGATGGATTGCTCATCGGCGACATCCATCGCTGTCACCGTCAGGCGGTCAGGGCCGCCCAGCCCTCTGAGATGATCAGCCCGCTCCGGGTCGCGGCAGGCCGCAAAGACGCGGTCGCCGCGCCCAAGACACTGCCGTACCAGCTCCAGCCCGATCCCCCGATTGGCGCCCGTGATCAAGACTCGTCTCATGTCTGCTCCTGTTTTCCCAGCAGAGGATGATGTTATCAGTCGGCTCCATTTTGCCTTGCTTTGGCTGACCTGCCAACCTTTTCGCCCCTTGCTGAGATCGGAGTACAATGCCTCGTACCAAAGTAAAGGAAACCGAGACGATGATCCCTGCCAAACTCTGCCGCTTTGCGGCCCTGCTGACGCTGATCCTGCCTGCCTGCACCGCTCCGACGCCGGCCCCTGCCGCGGGGACACCTCCCGCCCTGCCGGCCTCTGCTGTGCCGGTGATGCCCTCCCCGGCGGCCACGCCCCTGCCCTTTTTCGACGCCGGCGATGGTGAGCCGACCTCCCAAATCGAGATGCTCCCCCCGGAGGGCCGCGCGGACGGGGCGCTGGCAGGGGCAGGCGAGGCGCACAACTGGCTGTTCGCGGGGACAGCCGGGCAGGTCGTTGCGCTTCAGGCGGAGGGGCAGGGCGGCTGTGACCCGCGTCTGCGACTGCTCGATCCGGACGGCGTGCTGATTGGCGAGGACGACAACGGCCTGGACGGCACAGGGGCGCGGCTGATCGCGGCACTGCCCTCAGACGGGCTGTACACCGTCCGTGTGGACGCATGGACAGGCGGCGGCTACATCCTCACCCTGAGTGAGGCCGCCGGCCCTGTTTTCACCGGCGGGGACGGCAGGAGTACCACTGCCGTCTACTCCATCGCCGTCGGCGAGAGAGGGGAGGGCACGCGCTACGGTCTGCTGGGGGCCGACAACTGGCTGTTCGAGGGGCATGCCGGGCAGGGAGTGGTGATCCGGCTGGAGGCGTCCGGCGGGGGCATCCCGGAGGCTGTGCTGTTTGATCCGGCGGGGAATGTGACGGCGGGCGGTGAGCACCACACCATCGGGAATACAGCGGTGCTGGCGGTCACCCTCCCTGTGGACGGCCTCTATACGATCCGCGTCAGCCTGTGGCCGGAGGGGGCCTATGAGCTGTCTATTGAGCAAGCCCCCGGCCCGGTCTATACGGGCGGCGATTCCTTTGCCACGACAAGCATCGAGACACTGGCGGTCGGGCAGACCGCCGCCGGCGGGATCAACAGCGTCTTTCAGGCGCACAACTGGCTGTTTGAGGGGCGGGCCGGCCAGCCTGTCACCATCCGGGTGGACGGGCAGGGGCGCTGTGACCCGCGTGCCGCCTTGATCGGGCCGGACGGGCAGGTCATCGCGCAGGATGACGATAACGGCGGCGGGCGCAGTGCGCTGATCATGGCCAGCCTGCCCGTCAGCGGCGTGTATACCGTGCGGGTAGATGTGTGGGTCGAAGGAAGCTACACCCTGTTGATCCGGTAAAAGGCCGGCTGGTATATCTCTATCTCTGTGAGTACAATGAGGGGCGCATTGTCCGCTTCGTTCAATCATATCGGGAGGATGGGTTTTATGAAGAGTCACTCGCGCAGGTATTATGGGGGGATGGCTGTTGTTGGTATTTTGATGCTGGCGGCGCTGGCCTGCACGTGCGGGCCGTTGAGCGGGTTGACCGGCATTCAGGCGACGCTGGGGGCCGCTGGGGCGACCTTCGAGGCGGTGTCCACCCAAGTCCAAGAAGAGCTTCCGACGGCAGAGGCCGCCGCTACCCAGCTCTTTGGCCAGTTGACCCAAGAGGCTCCAGCCTTCAATGCTACCATGACCGCCGTGATGGCCACTGCGAATGCCGCAGGCCAGCCGCCGGTTGGTACCGGGCCGGGCGGTGCCCCGATCTACGACGGCGGTGACGGTTACACGACGACAGTCGTGCAGGAGATCGCGGTCGGGCAGACCTCCGCACCTACCGCCATCACCAGCCTGTTTGATGCCCACAACTGGCTGTTTCAGGGCACAGCGGGCCAGACCGTCACGATCCGTGTGTCGGGCCTGGGAGACTGCGACCCGCGTCTCAAGCTGATTGACCCGAACGGCAACATCATCGGCGAGGACGATGACAGCGGCGGCGGGACAAACGGCTACGATGCCCTGCTGACGGTCACCCTGCCTATGGATGGTATCTACACCGTCCGTGTGGACGTGTGGTCTACCGGGCAGTACACCGTCACGATTCAATAGGGCTGGAAGGTCACAACGAGACAGGCAAGGGGGGCAGGCCGTGCGGTCTGCCCCCCTTGTGTTTTGGTGCAAGGTTTGAAAATCCGTAATTTTACGGATGCCTTCCCCTTGCCCCGCCCTGATAATAAGGACAATGTTCACTGCTGTCACTGAAGGAAATAACAGCGATGACTGCTGGATTCACAGGACACCCACTGATTGATGCCGGCCTGGCCGCTATGAAGGTGCTGGCCGGACGTTCTTCGCCCGACGAGCTGGGGCTGGATGACTACCAGCGCCTGGCTGACTGGCTGTTCAAAGAGCTGTACACGTCTTATGACGCCGAGAGCGGCTGGTATGCCCAGGGGCCTTTTAAGTCTTACTTGGTCTGGCTGTTCCCCAACTCCGTATGGACGACGCCGTCCGTCCCCAAAGAACCGGAGAAAGCCACAGCCGCCCTCCGGGATTATGCCCAGGAAACCCTGTACGCCTTTGCCCAACCGGCTGACCCGCAGGCGGGGGTATGCAGTTTTTGCGGCAGTCCGTCAGTTGACCGGGCGCTCAGGACGAAAGTCCCCCTGTTGACGGGGAACTTCCCCAACTTCAGCCCAATGGGGACGGCTGGCGTGCCGATCTGCGGGAGATGCCTGCTGGCTGTCCATACCCTGCCGCTGGGCGGCATTGCTACAAAAGGGCGGCGGTTGATGATCGCCCACTCCAACGACGCCGGCCTGCTGATGCGGTTTGCCCGCCGGGCGGTAGATCACAATCTGAAGGCCATGCAGCAGGCCCGGCTGGCCGGCTGGCCGCAGATGCCCTACCCCCGTACCCGGCTGGTCGAACTGCTCCGGGAGATCGAACGCGCC
This sequence comes from Anaerolineae bacterium, assembly GCA_034435015.1. Taxonomy (GTDB): domain Bacteria; phylum Chloroflexota; class Anaerolineae; order Aggregatilineales; family UBA3940; genus DAOTYH01. The sequence goes on from DAOTYH010000102.1 coordinate 31,716, forward strand.
GCCCCCGGCACCCTGCGCGGGACAGTGGCACTCTATCAGCTTACCAATGACAACCGCGGGGCCGATCTGGCTATCTACCGCCTGTTGTCGCCTGTGATCGCCTTCCTGCGCGAGGTGGAGCACCCCTACGAGCGGGAACGCCACGAAGCCTGGCTGTCTGTCATTCAGCGGGCATGGGTAGCCGAGAAGGGGAGCGATACCCTTGATGAGAGCATCAGCCGTAACAGGCTGTATGAAGACCTTTATTTACTGCCAGACCGTGCCGGGGAGTTCTTGAAGCGGTACATCCTTCCGGCGCGGAGCTGGTCACTGGCCGCCTGTTTTATCAGAAAGGTGATGGGAATGGAAGAAGAGCAACTTGCCCTGCTGTATGAACTTGGCTCACGGTTTGCCGACTATGCCCGTGAGAAGCGTGCTTTCTATTATGACTTTGTCCGCTTGAACAGCTACTCCACATGGCGCAGGCGACTGCTCAGCGCCGCTGACACGTGGTCGCGTCAGGGGAGGGTGCTCATCTCGGCAGAGGAGTTCGTGCAGGCCTTTGTAGCGCCGCGGCAGGCTGAGTTCTTCGACTGGAGGCTGGCCCGCGACATCGTGTCACTGCGCATGATGGAGGAGCTGGCCCGCGCCGGCCTGATCACGCCGGAGGACGAGGAGCTGATACCTGCCGAACTGGAAGAGCCAGAGGAAACAGACGAGAACTGAGAGGAGAGAACAAGATGGCTTTTGTAACCGGCTTACTGCTGATTGATGCCCCTGCCTCTGCCCTGAACATGGGGCAGGGGGAGGAGACCACCGCGACCGTCAAGGTCATCCGGGTCGGTGCGCAGGAGTATCCTTACGTTTCGGCCCAGTCGTTCCGGGCATGGCTCCGTCATACGCTGGAGACCTACTACTCGGAGCAGTGGCAGAAGGCCCCCGTCTATACAGAGGGCAAGGCAACAGCCAAGAAACAACAGGCCTACACGGAAGGTGATCCGATCCGCTACTGGGACGATGACCTGTTCGGCTACATGCGGGCTGTGAAAGACGCCACCCGTACCCGTATCTCGCCCTTCCGCACCAGCACGCTGGTCTCGATCATGCCGGTTGAGATCGTCAGGGATTTCGGCGTGATGGCCCGCCATGAGGGCGACCCTGTTCTGCACCAGCACGAGTTTTATTCTACGGTCCTGCAAGGGTTGTTCTCGCTTAACCTGCGCGAGGCAGGGACCTTCAGCAGTCGTAACCGCAGTGGCTACCTGAATCTCGATGCCTCGCTGATCGAAGAAGCCCAGCAGAGGGGCCTTGAATACGTGGAGGCCCTCGACAGCTACCGCCTGCCGCTGGGTGATCGGATGGTTCGGGTGCAGACCCTGCTCCATGCGCTGGCCCGCCTTGAGGGCGGCGCCCGCCAGACCCTGCACTATACCGATGTCTCGCCCGCCTTTGTGATCGCCGCTGTGACAAGAGGGGGCAATCACCCCTTCTACCGGGTAGTGACCCATCAGCGCGGGCAGGTTGTGCTGAACCGTGAGGCCCTGAGCGAGGCCTTTGGCGTGCTGAAGGACGACCTGCTGTCTGGCGTGTATGTGGGGCTGGCCAGCGGCTTCATGGACAGTGCTTACGAGGTGCTGGCTGAGTTCGGCCTGCCGGTGATGCATCCGCGCGAAGCCCTCGACGGGCTGGCCGAGGAGCTGACAAAGCACCCGGAGTGGTGGGAGTAAGATGCCATGATCGCCGTCAGGGTAAGGGCCGAAGGGCCGGTGACATCTTTTCGTTACCCGTTCTTTGTGCAGAACGTACAGCCGTCCCTGCCACTGCCGCCGCTGGCAACCCTGTACGGGCATATCTGCAGTGCCGCCGGCAGGCTGCTTGACCCCGCCCTGTTAAGGATCGGATACAGCTTCACCTGCCGCGGCACATTCAAAGACTATGAACATCTGTGGTTTGAGGGCGGCGAGTTCAAGATGAACCCGTTCATACGCGACCTGCTCTTTGAGCCGCGCCTGCTCCTGTATGTCGTCTATCCGCAGATCGAATGGCTGGCGGATCGCTTCCGCTCGCCTTACTACCCGGTGGTGCTGGGACGTTCACAGGATTTGATGGCCTATACGGCCGTGGATGTGGTCGAGCTGGTGGAAGCTCCGGCGGTGTACTTCGAGGGCACGTTACTGCCGTCAGAGTTTGGCTCGGCGGTGGAGGGGCATACCTACCCTCTGACGCTGGCGGCTATGGTGGATGAGCGTCGTCAGCCGCGCTGGGCCTCTTTCACGGTGGTGGAGGGACGGGTACGTTATCCTGCTGAGGCCGGCAGGCCGGCGGACGGTTTGCCTGCCGTCATCCCGGCTGACCCTGAGATACGAGGCTACCCCCGCCGCCCGGACTTGCCGCTGGGAGTGTGGCTCCATAGCCTGAGGGAGGCGGGATGAACCCGCCCGTTGAACCTTGGCCAGACTGGCTGGAGGGGCCGGACAGCCTGCTGGCGAAGGGCGGTGGTGCCTCTGGCACGGAGAGCCTGCCGTTTCACACATGGCAGGTGTTGACCCGGCTGGCCGAGCACCACCGCCTCCGCCCTGACCTGCACCTTCGGCTGGGAGAACCGCGTTTGTGGCACCGCCTGTATTGGGCCTGCTTCCTGCACGATTTCGGCAAGGCGGCCTCCGGTTTTCAGGCCGCCATACGCCATAGGTCAATCCGCTGGCCGCAACGCCACGAGGTACTTTCCCTGCTCTATGTGGACTGGTTGTTCCCGCCTGACCACACAGGCGACCGGATGTGGGTGCTGGTGCTGGTGGCCTCGCATCACCGTGAGGCCAACGACCTCTACGCCGCCTATCTGGACGGCACGGACGCATCCCGACGACAGCTCGCCGATCTGCAGGCCGAGATCAACCTTGAGACATGTACGGCGCTGTGGCACTGGATTGATCAATGTGCCACAGCTTGGATTGATCGGCTGGGGCTGAGTGAGGTAGTCTGGCCTGTCGGCCTGCCTCCGCTGGAAACCGCGCTCGACATGGCCCGTCGGGTTGATCTGTCTGCCCTGCTTCAGGAGTTTGACGCCTTTAGTCAAGACCTGAGATGGAGAGACTTTGACGAAACCGCCCGCATCGGGCTGGCCTGCCGCGGCCTGATCCAGTCAGCCGACCATATCGCTTCGGCACAGGCGGCTCGTCAAAGCGGCCCTCTGCAGGCGTTCCAGCTTACCCGCCGTGCGGCGCTGGGCGGCCTGCGTGAGGCAGACCTGCACGATCATCAGCGGATGGCTGAGCAGGTCCCTTTGTGTTCGGCCCTGCTGATCGCCCCTACCGGCAGTGGGAAAACCGAGGCCGGACTGCTGTGGGCGGCCCGTCAGGTTGAGTTGTCCAAGCCGGCGCCGCCGCGCCTGTTTTACGTCCTGCCCTATCAGGCCAGTATGAACGCCATGTACGACCGCCTGCTGAGGCGGCACTTCAGGGAAGGGCAGGTCGGCCTGCAACATGCGCGGGCACTGAACATGCTGTACCTCGACCTGCTGAGCGGTGAAGACCTGACAGAAGAGGAGGCGATGGCTCTAGCCCGCGGCTCTCTCGATTTGGCTGAGCTGGGCGTGCCGCCGGTGCGGGTCCTCAGCCCCTATCAGCTTCTCAAGAGCCTCTATGCCTTGAAAGGGTACGAGGCCCGTCTGATTGACGTCGAAGGAAGCCTGCTCATCTTCGACGAGATACACGCTTACGAGCCAAAGCGGCTGGCGCTGATCATCAGCATGCTGGGCTGGCTGGAGCGTCACCTGGCCTGCCGGGCGCTGGTGATGACCGCTACCCTGCCCCCTCCCATTCACGACGCTCTGACAGAGGCCCTGCCGGACGGTATCCTGCTCCGGGCTTCGGAGGCTGTCTTCGAGCGATCCCGCCGCCATGTTCTGCATCTGCTGGACGGTGATCTCTCCTCCGAGGCGGTGCTTGACCGCATTGCGCAGGAGACTGCCGCCGGGCACTCGCCGCTTGTGTGTGCCAGTACCGTTGGCCGGGCCATCATGCTGTATCAGGAACTGCGCCGGCGCCTGCCTGAGCTGGATCGGCAGGGACGCATCATTCTGTTGCACAGCCGCTTCAACGCACGAGATCGCCGTGTGAAGGAACAGCATCTGCTGTCAATGGCCAGTGTGGGCGTTCGGCGCACACAGCCCCTTGTGGCAGTCGCCACGCAGGTTGTTGAGGTCAGCCTTGACCTGAACTTAGACGTGCTGTACAGCGACCCGGCCCCGCTGGAGGCCCTGCTCCAGCGCTTTGGCCGTGTCAATCGCGGCCAGCCAGCCGGCAGTCCTCTTAAGCCGGTGTATGTCTGCACCCAGCCTGATGACGGCCAGCATGTCTACCGCGCTGATCTGGTGCGGGCCGCCCTGCGCGTGTTGCAGGGCATAGAAGGGCAGGCAGTAGACGAGGCGCGGGTGGATGAACTGCTGGCGTCAGTGTATCAGGGCAAACTGGCTGAGGCGTGGTGGCATGACTATCGGGATTACGCTGATGAGTTCGAAAGGGTTCGGCTGAGCCGGCTGCAACCCTTCAGCTCTGCGGAAAAATGGGATGTCGAGGCGTTCTATCGGCTGTTTGACGGGATCGAAGTCCTGCCGTTGAGCCTTGAAGGGGAGTTTCAGGCGCTCATCAAGGCCCGCCGCTACATCGAGGCTTACAATCTGCTGGTGCCGCTGAGCTACCGCCGCTATGCCGCATTGGAGCGGGGGGGCATGGCATGGCGTGAACCGCGCTACAAGGGCGACACCCTCTATCTGGTGGATGCGCCCTACGATCCCGACATCGGGCTGGACCTCCACACAGACCACCACAATACCGTGGAGTGAGATTGACGCCGTGCAATTGGCCGGAATGCCCTAGGCCTGCCAAGCGGACGAATCAAGGGAGGAGCGGGGGACTGCCTTGCTCTTCATTCATTTTCGCGGGGGCCGTAAATCTGTTCGTACCACCACATCGTTTCGCGCAGGGTGATGCCCTGCCCCAGATAGCGCTCGCCCAGCCAGATTTCAAAGTGCAGATGCGGCCCCACCGTGCCGGGGCGGGCCTCGCCCTGCGTGCCGGACACGCCGACCGTGCCGATCAACTGGCCGGCCCGCACCTGCGCACCGGCCACGATGCCCGGCGCGACCTCGTCCAGATGCGAATAGACCGAGCGGATGCCCTGCCCGTGGTTGAGGATCACCTGCCGCCCGGCCAGCCGCTCCAGAATGTCGGGCGGAGTCTGGCCCAGGGCCTGTGCCTGAGCGATCATCTGGTTGAACTCCTCATCGCTCATCTCGATGTAGGTCAGGACGGATCGCTCAACTTCGCCGGCGGCCATCGCCAGCACCGGCCAGCCGATCCCGAACCCCGCTGGGGCGTTGTAGGCGAAAATATCCAGCCCCTGATGGATGCCCAGCCGGTACAGGCGGCTGGCGCCGGGGTAAGCCCGTGACCACGGCGGCAGGGCGGCCCCCTCAACGGGGAAGGTGGTCCCATACAGGGCGGTGATCACGTCTATGCCGTACAGGCGGGGGCGGGTGTAACTGCCCGGCGAGGGCGGCGGGCAGGCTGTCCCGCTGGCCGGGCCGGGGAAGACCAGCAGTTGATCGTCAGCCACCGCGTACAGCCGCCCGCCTGCGAAGGCAACATCGCGCAGAAGGCCCATATCGGGGAAGGCAAAGGCATACCGGATCACCGTCCGGTCATTGGAGGTCAGCATGCCGATAACCTCGCGGCGCAGACCGTCCACCGCGTAGATCATCTCCAGGCCGCCAAACTGGGTTGAAGTGGTCAGTGCCAGCCCCAGCCCGCCGGAGTCAGGGCCGCGCCATATCTCCGACCCCAGCTCGTCGGCGACCGTCACAATACTCCCGTCGTAGCGCAGAACAAAGAACCGCCCGTCCGCCGCTGTAACATCTACACCCTGCTCCAGCCGCCGCGCCTTGTTCACCAGCGTCAGCGAGCCGATGCCGTTGGTTGTCCACAACATGCCGTGTGCCGTGTCCAGCAGGATCAGGCGGCCCTCTGCGTCCAGCGTGATGGCGTCTATCTGCGGCGGCAGGTCGGCGTCGTAGTCAGCCTGCGGATTGGCGTTGTAGCTGATGGCCGTCAGCTTGGCTGCCGCCTCGTAGCGGAAGACGTTGCCGGCCTTATCGAGGACATACACCAGGCCGCTTCGGGTATCTACCGCAAGGTCAGATAACTCCTGCACGGGCCGTGCGGCCACCCGGTCGCCGGGCAACAGCACCGGCAGTAACTGAGGCGCCCCCGCATCGGCGGTCAGGCGGTCGAGCTGATACAGCCCCCCGTCAATCAGCAGGAAGAGCGTATCGCCGCTGGCCGCGATGCGGCTCACCGCGCCGATGCGTCCGCCGGGCGAGCGGGTCAGCGGCAGGCGGAGTGTGTTGGAGGCACAAGCCACTGCCGCGCCGCTTGAGTCCGGCAGGACGACGGCGGGGGGAGCCGTCACCAGAGGGGTTGGCGTGGGGGACGGCGCGGCAGTGGCT
>DAOTYH010000103.1:0-140576 GCA_034435015.1 Anaerolineae bacterium
TCCAGCATGAAGGAATGCTCTGGCCGTGAGTCACTTGCTTCGATCAAGCTGTCTATCAGGCTGACCAGTTTCAAGCGAAGCTTTTGGAAGGGGAGTACTCCCTCCCTTTTCCAGCGTATGTGAGATACAACATGAAGTACGATGGGGCTTCCGGCCATTGGTTGGCTCTATTTTTTCTGTTCAGGAGTGTCTTGTTGGGCTGGCGGCGTGGGCAGAGCATGTTGAAGCTGCCGGACCGTTATCTTGTTCACACGTCTACACTTGGGGCACTCAACAGTATAGTGAGTTGCCCCCGGCTTCAGAGAGGTTAATGCCGCTTCGATCTCCTCTCGGTTGAGCGACCAGCTAGAGTGGCAATTAAAGCATGTGATCTTAATCATCATCTCGTCCTTTGCGAGAGTTCTATTCTGCTTTTAAATCGGCGGTATTCAGCGTGTCCTGTGTTGTGTGATGTTCTTCGGCTGTTGAAGCCAACGCAATCCCCGCCAAAATAAGGGCGCCCCCCAGCACTTGAAGGGGCTTTGGCCATTCTTGCAGAATCAGGATTGCTAGTATCGTTGAGCCAATCGGTTCTCCCAGGATTGCTACCCCCACGAAGGTTGCTGACAAATGGCGGACGGCGTAGTTGGCGGCTGTATGGCCGATCATCTGGGGGATCAGACCCAGCGCGATCATCCAACCCGTTACCTCCAGTGAATAACCTGTCAGCGGATAATTGGCGGCAATAGACCAGATCAGTAGGAAAACGCCTGCTGTTCCGTACACCAACCATAGATAAGATGTCAAGCGTAATTTGGCCCGAACACTCCGGCCAATCATTAGGTAACCGGAAGCCATGAAGGCTCCAATGAGTGCCAATACGTCCCCCCAAAGGGTTGAGCCTGTTGTACCGGTCCAGTCTGCCAGCCCGACGATGCTTCCGCCTATCATGGCGGCCACGATCCCAACCCACGTGAGGCGAGGCGTGCGCTCGCCCAGCACCAGCGGTGATGCCAGACCGATCCAGAGGGGGGTCGTAGTTACCAGTACAACAGAGCTAACCACTGACGTGTGGGCCAGAGAAGTGATCCAAGTTGCGAAGTGGAGGCCCAGTAACAAGCCGCTTAACAGCAACATTCCCAGCTCACGCTTCTCTAGTTTAGCATAATCCTGCCATGCACGCTGGCTGAGGGCTGGAATACTCATGACCACTGTGGCGGTGAGTAGCCGATAAGCGGCAATCACTAGTGAAGGGGCTCCTCCTGCCTGTGCTTGTCGAATGAAGATGGAGGCGGAAGCCATTGCCAGCACACCCACACATAGGATCAGCCCCATCTTGAGAGGGTATTTCACTAAACTTGATTTCTCCTATCAACAAAGCTAGAATCACGATGCGGTTTGCAGGGCGAATACTGCGATCTTAGCATCGCATGGGTCAGTGGTCAATGTATTCGACGAAAAGCTCCTGAAGTGTGAGGCCGCTTTGTAATTCCTCTGTTGTTTTGTATAGTCTGCTGACAAGCTAGGAGGGTACTCAGATGGGACGTCATGAACTTCCACCGTTGCCATATGCCTATGATGCGCTAGAGCCTCATATTGATGAGCTTACCATGCGCATCCATCATGATAAGCATCATCAGGCATATGTTGACAATCTTAATGCCGCATTGGAGAAGTATCCTGATCTGCAGGACAAGAGCGTTGAGGAGCTGGTAAAGAATCTTGATGCTGTGCCGGAGGACATCCGTACAGCCGTCCGCAATCATGGCGGGGGACATTTTAACCACACCATGTTCTGGCTGATCATGGGGCCAAATGGAGGCGGTGAACCGGGCGGCAAGCTGGGAGAGGCTATTCAAGCGGCCTTCGGCTCTTTTGAGAGCTTCAAGGAACAGTTCAACAAGGCAGCGATGGGACGCTTTGGAAGCGGCTGGGCTTGGCTGTGTGTGGACGCAAATAAGAATCTGGTCATCACCAGTACTGCCAATCAGGATACTCCACTTGCAGATGGGTTGACTCCTATTTTGGGCCTGGATGTGTGGGAGCACGCCTACTATCTCAAGTATCAGAATCGACGGGGTGAATACGTTCAGGCATGGTGGAATGTCGTTAACTGGGGCGAGGTAACTGCCCGCTTTGAGGCGGCTCTAAAGTAGTTTATAATAGTGGGTGTATGGTAACCGAGTGAGAGGAGAGAATCCACATGACCCACGTTATCACCAGCCTGTGTCTGCGCGACGGCGCCTGCGTGGAGGTTTGCCCGGTGGAATGTATAGTTCCCGGCAAGCCTGAAAACGAGTGGCCTTGGTATTTTATCGACCCGGATACCTGTATAGATTGCGGTGCTTGCATTCCCGAATGTCCTTACGAAGCTATCTTTATCGAGGATGATGTGCCTTCAGCCTATACAATGAAGGCTGGGCAGAAGCGTGTCCCGTTCGACACAAAGACGGAAGTGGTTTATCAGGGCGGCGAGGTAGTTGATCTGAGGCCGGATATTCAGCCCAACGCGGATTTCTTCAAAAAAGGGCCGGGTTACGACGCACGTAACATGTGACCCTCTGCTGTTTGTGTTTTTGTTAAACTGATGTATCTTAAGGGAGAGCAACCCGCTAGCCGGTGTTGCTCTCCCTCATGTTCTGCTTCTTCTCCTTTGTCAGGAAGGTGAGAATAGCAATGGCCGAGTTCCGGATTGAGAAAGACTCACTTGGCGAGTTAAGAGTTCCAGCCAATGCTCTCTATGCGGCTCAGACTCAGCGGGCAGTAGAGAATTTCCCCATATCTGGCCTCAAACAGTATCGTGCCTTCATCTGGGGCATGGCGGTGATCAAGCGCGCCGCGGCAGAAGTTAATTTTGAGCTGGGACTTTTTGCTGACCGTAAAGCTGGGGACAAGGTAGTAACAGGCGAACAGATTGCCCGTTCCATCATGCAGGCCGCTGAAGAGGTCATGGAGGGCAAGTGGGATGATCAGTTTGTCGTTGATCCTTTTCAGGCAGGGGCAGGCACTTCCCATAACATGAATACAAACGAGGTGATCGCCAATCGGGCTAACCTCTTGCTGGGCTTTGCGTTGGATGACCCGCAAAAGCCAGTCCATCCGAATGATCATGTGAACATGGCGCAGTCTACTAATGACACGATCCCGACGGCTATCCGTCTGGGGTGTTTATGGCGTCTGGATGAACTGACATCCGTTTTGGATGATCTGGCAGAGGCTTTTGCAAACAAAGCCCGTGAATTTGACGACATTGTTAAGTCGGGGCGTACTCACCTACAGGATGCTGTGCCGATCCGAATGGGGCAAGAATTCGGCGCTTATGCCCGTGCCATTGAACGTAACACGGACAAAATTGTCGAGGCCGCGAAGGGTCTCAGGCGGCTGGGTATTGGCGGTACAGCGAATGGGAGCGGCCTCAATGCGCATCCTGAGTACCACCGGCGTATGATCGCCAAGCTGGAGGAATTGACAGGCCTGGAGCTTGAGACTTGCGATAACCTGTTTGAAGCGATGCAATCCATGCAGGATGCAGTCCACTTCAGCGGTGCCATGCGAACGTTGGCTCAAGATATCACACGCATTGCTAACGATCTCCGGTTGCTGTGTTCGGGACCTGCTACAGGGTTGGCCGAGATTACCATGCCGGCTGTACAGCCTGGTTCCAGCATCATGCCGGGAAAAATTAATCCTAGCATTGCGGAAATGGTCAATCAGACCATGTATCATGTGATGGGTAATGACCTCACCGTGATGTTGTGCGGTCAGGCTGGTCAGTTGGAGTTGAATGTGATGATGCCCATTATGGGCTATAATCTCTTCCAGATGATGGACATCACCATCAACTCGTTGCGTGTCTTGAAGGAACGTGCCATAGATGGGCTGGTTGCAAACAGGGAAAAGGCCGAGGGATGGCTAGCTAAGAACGCCATTCTTGTAACAGCCCTTAATCCTGTGATCGGCTACCTCAAGGGGGCCGAGGTGGCCAAAGAGGCTATGGCAACCGGGCGGACCATCCGTGAGGTGGTACTTGAGAAGGGATACCTCTCACCAGAGGAAGCAGACAGGCTTCTTGACGTGCGGAGGATGACGGAAGGTGGAATCCTCGAGTAGCAGGCGGGTTGTGAGGGAGACAGCCAGACACAGTGCCCCTTTTTGCTGTTTGCGTTGAGGGGGGACAAGACATGACAGTTTGCCCACATTGCCAGCAGGATAATGTTGAGGGCGCGCTGATCTGTGAGAATTGCGGCATGTTGCTTGTTGCACCGCGTGACGGATCACTGACAACGCGCCGTATGGAAGCAGAAGAGACGGCGACAGGGGCAGAGCTAGCGGCTACACTGCGTGGAACACAGACATTTCATCCCGGTGCCCAGTTATATGTTCGCCTCTTGTCATGGTCGCCCCCTCAGCTCTTTGCACTTGAGGTAGAAGATGAGATCGTGCTCGGGCGGGTTGATAACTATACAGATTTCCCGCCTGACATAGACCTTTCTCATTTTGGCGGCTGGGAGCAAGGTGTCTCTCGACTGCATGCCTCTATTCGACGCGAGGGAAGCCGGCTGATGGTCTCTGATCTGGGCAGTACCAATGGTACGTTCCTCAATGAGGAGCGTCTGCCTGCCCGCCAGCCTCATCTCCTGTGCGATGGGGACCGGATCAGACTTGGACTGTTAGAATTGCAAATATTCTTCCATGAGCCGGGTCCTGAGGAGGAGGTTAACTGAAGGTAGTTGTGTCGGTGGAAGTATGTCTGCAGGGATACGCTGAGTAAAACATGGCAGTTAGAAAATTGGGGCTTCCTGCTGAATGTCTGGACCTGATCATCGGGCATGTACAGCGGGAAGCCCCTTACGAAGCCTGCGGCTTGCTTGGAGGGAAGGGTGGACAGGTCACGTCGGTCTTTTGTATCCCTAATGTTGCGCCTAACCCGTTAACAAGCTTTCTCATGGAACCCCAAGCCCAATTGTCGGCTCTCCTCACTATGGAGGAACGCGGCATGGAGCTTGTAGCAATCTACCACTCTCACCCTTCGGGCGCACGCAGTGATCCCTCTCCCAGTGATATAGCGCAAGCCTACTACCCTGGAGTTGCCCATCTGATTATAGTACCTGGCTTGGATGGCGGGATAGCCAGCCTGCGGGCTTTCATGATCGAGGGGGGGCAAGTCTCAGAGATGCCGGTCATAACCAAAAGAGTGATACGCAACGGCTGACGGGGCGGAGGGTTTTGGTAAATAAACAGCGGAACCAGCATAGGACCTGGTTCAAGTGTTTTTCTAGTGAGGGGAATGAAATGTCAGGGGTGATGGCGGGAGTGCTGATCCGCGCTGTAGGCGTAATAGCCGCTTATCTGCTGGGTTCTATTCCGGTTGGCTTATTAGTGGTGCGTGCTCTCAAGGGGCAGGATATTCGTTCTATTGGGAGTGGACGCACAGGGGGCACGAATGCGTTTCGTGCAGGTGGTCTGGTGGCAGGGGCGATGACCGCCATCGGCGATGCCGCAAAGGGAATTGGGGCAGTTAATATAGCCCGTTTGCTTCTGCCCGGCGACCCGATCTTAGAGGCGTTATGTGCGGTAGCGGCGGTAGCCGGTCATAACTGGCCGATCTATATTGGCTTTCGGGGCGGGGCCGGGACGGGACCAAATATCGGGGCGGCAATAGCTCTGTGGCCGCTCTCGGCGGCTATTCTGATCCCGCTGACGCCTATTTTGCTGTTTGCGACGGGCTATGCATCTGTCACTTCCACATTGATATCACTAGTGATAGTAGCTCTGTTTGTTGTGCGTGTACTAGCGGCCGGACAACCAGCCGCCTATGCCGGCTATGCGCTTGCTACCACCGTGCTGGTGGCAGTGGCGCTTATCCCCAATTATCGGCGTCTGATCGCAGGAACGGAACGCATGGTCGGCCCGCGTGCGCGGGCTACGCAGAGCAGTGAGTAGATTATCAGGGGATGTAGATGGTCCTCCACTCACTGAACTGAATCTGACCGACAGCCAGCGTAGTTGCACTACAGTCTCCCCAATTGGTGCAGGTGAGAGTACCTGTCAGGCCGGGGAAGGTTGAGGTGCTGTAGAGTGCCTCTCGGAGTGCGCGGCGTCCGATCTGCAGGTAGCCGCTTGGGGTCACAGTAGCCACTTTTTCTATGGCCTGCAAGAGCATAACTGTCGCATCGTAGCTGTAGGCGAAGAGCAGGTTTGAAGGCTCTTCGCCATACTCTGAGATATAGGCGGCGGTAAGGGAGTTATAGGCCTCATTGTCGAGTATGGGGCCGACAGCATATATACCTTCTCCGTACCCCTTGACCTGTTCGGCGAACCATGTGCTCCAGTAGTGGCGTCCGCCTATGAGGGGAATCCTCGACAAGCCGAGGCCAACCCGTTGCTTGACGAAAGTGATAGCATCTGAAGGAAGCAGGGGAGCGTAGATCACATTCGGGTTTGCGTCACCAAGTGCCTCTAGTTGGGCCTGAAAGTTGTCTCCGCCCGGTGTGATGGTCTCGATAGCAACGATCGTGCCTCCTAGATGCTCAAAGGTGGTCTGGAAGGCGGCGATCAGCTCTGAAGTGTCAATTGTGCCGTCATGAACCAAGGCGGCACGGCGTGCGCCCATTTCGATATAGGCGTATCGCGCGGCTGTTTCTGCCTCTGCACTGTCCCTGTAGATGGTGCGCATGAATGAGTCGTTGTGCGTCACCTGATCAGTCAGGCTGGTGGCACTGCATGAAGGGGAAATGGTCGTGTAGAATGCCTCATCATAGAGAGAGGCACCTGTCAGGCACGAAAGTGAACAAACGTGCCCTATGGCAGACACAACATAGGGATGATTGGTGAAAATCTGAGCGGCCAGCAGGCCGCCGGTCTCGGAGCAGTACGTGTTGACGACTTCCGTCTGGATGATGAAACCCCTGATATGGATTCGTCTCTGGATGGCAAGTTCTACACCACGGGTGATCTCAAGGCTTTCTTGGGCAAGTCCGGGATCGTAGGTGCTTGTGACCACACCGATATAGAGTGGCCTTGCCGGCCTGACCTCAACAATCCCCCATGGGTCTTCATAGGGGGCCTCTGGGGGCGGTGGCTGGCTACAGGCTGTGATGGACAGCCCCCCTATAACTAAGAACAAGATAGAAGCGAGTCTGCGCATTGAGTGGCTCATAAGCAGTTCTCTGGACCTGACGGGCAAAATGTATACCTTGCCATTATTGGATGACAGTGTAGCATGCCGTTTCTCATGTAGCAATAGGATTACGGCATGCAGATGCGTGGTATTATAATTCAGGTGACCCTCATCATCCTTACGATTCTGCTCACAATTAGGACGGCAAAAGATGGTCAGTTACATACTTGCAGCGTTGGTAGGATTGATTCTAGGAGGGTGGATCGGTCTGCTGGCTGACTGGTTGCCCAAATTGAACCGTGACCTCAGAGGGGATTCGCAGGCGCAAGAGGCAGAATTACCTGACAGCTCCGAGAGCACCAAAGGTCGGTGGTATCAACGTTTTGTTCAACCTCGCTACATAGCTGTTGAGCTTGTTATGGCAATTGCCTGCCTCTACCTATGGCGTCGGGAGGGCTTGACTCCCATGCTGGGTATCCTTGTCTTCTATGTGGCCTTGTTTGTCTTGATCACTGTAATAGATATCGAACATCGGCTGGTGCTTGACGTGGTGATGCTGCCTGCTTTTGTGATTGCGCTACTTGAAGTAGCTTTAAGTAACCGGCTTAGTCTGCAAAATGCACTGGTAGGATTTGCGGTAGGCCAGATCGTTGTGATGGGCTTCTACATATTGGGGATAATTTATCTGTGGATCATCAATGCAGGACGCAAGGAACAAGTGAGGGAGGTAGCATTCGGGTTTGGTGATGTCACGCTGGCAACCTTCTGTGGTTTGGTAGTCGGTTATCCGCGTGTGGTAGTGATGCTGGTGCTTATGGTGGCTCTAGGCGGCCTGATAGCATTGCTCTATCTGCTCTATCGGGCCATCATAGCGCGCGATTACAAGGCGCATACGCCGTTGCCCTATGGGCCTTCTATCGTCTTGGCGGCTTTAGTGATGCTGTTATGGGGGAGAGAAATTGGGCGTCTGTTGGGCGCATGATAGGAACTTAGTTAGACTGAGAGGGCGATCAGGCCGCATCCTAGCACCTTATCCCCCTGATATTCGTAGAAGACAGCCCCTTGTCCGGGGGTGATGTCTGGCAGGGGTTCATCAAGCCATACCTCGGTGATATTCTGATTGAGGGGAAGCACACGAGCCGGTACAGGGCGGGCTTTGTAACGAATCTTGACTTCTACCCTGATCTCATGAGCAGGCCCTTTACCATCAATCCAGTTCATATCTCTGGCATATAGATGGTCTCTGCCCATTTCATTGCGTGTGCCGACCCAGAGCGTGTTGCTTGCGGCATCCTTGCCGATGACATATAGAGGCTCAGGCCAGGCAATGCCTAGTCCCTTGCGCTGGCCGATGGTGTAATTGGGCAGGCCGGTGTGTTCTCCGATCTGCGTCCCCGACCTTAACCTGATCGGCCCAGGTTTGAAGGCTTGGGCCGCCGTCTCGCGCATAAAACGACGATAGTCTCCATCGGCAATGAAGCACAAGTCCTGACTATCATGCTTGTCAGCTACTGGCAGGCCAAACCTGCGTGCTAGTTCACGTACTTCTGATTTGGTCAGGTTGCCTACTGGAAACATGGCATGGCTGAGCTGGCTCTGGGTCAGGACGCTCAGGACATAACTCTGGTCTTTGTCCGGATCAATCCCCTTGCGTAATTCAAGTATCCCCTCGTCCGAGCGGGTGATCCGTGCGTAATGGCCAGTGGCCAGATAAGCCGCACGGCGAGACAAAGCTTCTTCTAGTAGATAGCCAAAGCGGATATGCCGGTTGCAGGCTAAGCAGGGGTTGGGGGTGATCCCCTGCACATATCCTTCGATGAAGGTGTCCACCACATGCCGCTTGAAGATGTCCCGTGCGTCAATCACAAGGAAGGGAATACCCAATTTTCGGGCAACAAAGTGCGCGGAGAGCATTTGGTCGCGGGTACAACAACGGTTATCGCGCTGGATTGCCGGCCCCTGCTCTGTCCATAGGCGCAGCATGAGGCCGATCACCTCGTACCCTTGCTCGACCAACAAAGCGGCACTGACCGAGCTGTCTACCCCGCCGCTCATAGCAACTACAACGCGCTTGCGATCCTCCGGTATGCTGGTTCCCATTCGATGCCTTGTTGCCCTAACCCAAAGAGATGTGCGGATTGTAGCGTGTGGAAATCTACTGAGTCAACAGGCTCTGTCTTCCTTGAGCCGTTCAGTAAGGGCCGTCTGCAATTGATAAGGAGTTCTCTCGGTTTTACAGGGGCATCTCGTTGTCAGGAAGACCGCTGGGTTCGGATGGATCACCATAGCGGGCATAACTTTGGGCCGTGGCTGTTCGTCTGATCTGTGCTGTTTCTTCTATCTGCGGATGTTCGCAATAGGGGCAGATTGTCCAGGGTAACTCAAGAAGCTGTCCGCAATTTTGACAGCTCTTCTTAAGTTTGGTATGACAGTAAGGGCATAGCCGCCAAGTCTCTTTGATGGCATGACCACAGCCGGGGCATACCTGCCGATTCTCAATTTCTTGGAGGAGAGCTTCCTCTTCCAGCGCACGTTCATACTGCTGGGCCAGTGTTTCCTGTGGACGCAGAATAAGGTAGACCAGCAATCCCGGAATGTTGAGGAGGCCGACAACTAGGGCCGCCAATACCTGAGCAAAGACATCGCGTGAGCGGGAACGCATGTCACGGAATGTCCAGATGATCATTGAGATCCATAGCGCTGTGCCAATGGCGGTCAGGATGGAGACTACTGCAATCAACACGCCGCTGAATTGCTGAGTATCGAGGCTGAAGATGGACACTCTAAACCTCCTGACCGTTCTGGGATGCCAACAAGGTCAGCGGAGGGGATTATACAGTGGGGTTTAGGGCGGGGCAAATGAGAGGAATCCTGCGTGCCGCCCCAACTTGGCTCTTGTTGACAGTATATGCTATAACGAGGACGACGGCTTAGTGAGGAGAGAAGTGCATGTCAGAAACCGATTCGCTCATTGGTGCTTCGCTAGGGCAATACAAAATCGTCGAGCTGTTAGGCAAGGGCGGCATGGCAACCGTTTATAAGGCTGTTCAGGCCAGTATTAATCGTATAGTTGCCATCAAAATATTGCCCCCCAGCTTCTTGCATGACGATACCTTCATGCAACGATTCCGGCGTGAGGCAGAAGTTATCGCCAAACTGGAGCATTTTCATATCCTGCCCATCTACGATTATGGTGAATATAAGGGGATGCCCTTCATCGTCATGCGCTATCTTGAAGGGGGTACGCTTCAAGACCGTATCCGTCAGGGGCCTCTGCCCTGGAATGACATTGTGCGGATCATCTCCCAAGTGGCTGAGGCCCTAGACTATGCCCACTCGCGCAACGTGATCCATCGTGACATCAAGCCTAGCAACATCATGCTGGATGCTCAGGGAAACGCTTATCTGGCTGACTTTGGGATTGCCAAGATACAGGAAGGTACATCCCAGTTAACGGGTAGCGGCATTGTGGGGACGCCAGCCTACATGGCGCCAGAGCAATCTGAGCCCGGCCCGCCTGCGCCGTCTATGGACATTTATGCACTGGGCGTGACACTGTTTGAGATGATCACAGGGCATGTGCCTTACGAGGCTGATACGCCGATTGTCCAAATCCTGATGCATATCCAACAACCGGTGCCTTCACTCCTCAGCTATAACCCGGATATTCCGCTTGAGGTTGATCATGTTGTCCAATGCGCAATGGCCAAATCGCCGGCTGAGCGTTATCAGTCGGCAGGTGAGCTGGCCCAAGCCTTGGTGACAGCTACGTCTGCGAGCGGCGGCTGGAGCTGGGCCCCTGAGACACTGGCACGCCTCCCCCAAAAGTCTCCCACGATGCCCGCAGTCTCTCGAAAGCCTTCCGAAACGAAGCCTCAGCCGGCTCGGCCTAAGGGTACAGTGTCGCTGACTTGGCTGGGTATTGGGGCGATGGGATTGGTTGCTGTAGGGGTTGCGGTGGGTCTGTTCTTGCTTCTTGGAAGGACACAAGACTTTGAAGCTGCAACCGAAGCGCCTACCGCTCAGGAGGTAGCGGCCCTGCCTACCGATACGCCTTCTCCGACGGCCACCGCTGCCGAGGCGCTATTCTCTCCGACGCCTGATCTCTCAACCCCTACTTCCAGTCCGGAGCCAAGTGCTACGCTGGAACCCACTGCACTGCCGCCTAGTATCACTCTGCGCGGTATCAACATGTTGCTTGTGCCGGCTGGGCCATTTGTCATGGGAAATAATCGTGGTTATCCGAACGAGCGCCCGGAGCACGAGGTCTATCTGGATGCCTTCTATATTGACGAAACGGAAGTGACTAATCTGTATTACAGGACTTGTGTACGAGAAGGGGCCTGCAACCCGCCTAAATTTGTGGACTCGCCCAGCCGGATTGGCTACTACACCAACGAGTTCTATAACAACTATCCTGTCATTTATATCAACTGGAATGACGCTCAAGCTTATTGTCAGTGGCGTGGCGGGCACCTGCCGACAGAGGCTCAATGGGAGAAGGCCGCCCGTTGGGACCCGGCCACCAATGAGAGCCGGCTGTTCCCGTGGGGGGCAACGGCGGCTGATCTGTATTACACCAACTTCGGGTACCTGCTAGGGGATACGGCGCCGGTTGCCAACTATCCTGCCGGGCGTAGTCCAATCGGCGTCTATGATATGGCTGGTAACGTTGCTGAGTGGGTATACGACTGGTATCAAGATGACTTCTATGAGCAATCCCCTTACGAGAATCCAATAGGTCCTCCCAGCGGCAGATTTAAGGTCTATCGGGGCGGTGGATATGGCGCTACCGGCAGTGCTCTAACAGGTTCTTTCCGCCAGTATACTGGTCCTGCTACAGAGGATGCACAGATAGGATTCCGGTGTGCCTACACCCCTTCGGGTGATCCGACCGGCGGGCAGTGAGGGTGCACGGCTTTTCCGGCATATGGTGGAGGAGTGATCATGGCTGATGTACTGAAGTACCATATTATCCTTTTACCCCGTGACAATTACTGGGGCTGGGTTAACGCAGTTCGTGAATACGGTGTACGCTTTAGCGTGTCAGTGACATCCCAGCCGGAGAATGCGATACAGTTTCATCGCCCTCAGCAGGTTGTCAGCGTGGTCAATCTTCCAGGTGCCTACCCATCCTATGGGGATGTGGTGCAATGGCTCAAATCTAGAGCGCCAGAGGTAGCGCTTGATGTGTTGAATGTCTCCTCCCCTGATGAATTACGGCAGGTCTTGTTGGAGCGTATCAACAGCGGCCTTCGCTTTGGACCTAAGGAAGAGGAGACAAGGGCAGTTGGCACAGGGGGGAGTGAGACTGGTTTCCGGCTCTTGTGGCCGGTCGACTCCCCCGTTAAGACGCAAGAATTTGGAGCGAATCCTCATGTGTATCGGCGCTGGGGCTTGCCGGGCCATGAGGGGATTGACTTCAGAGCGCCGCTTAATGCCAATGTGTATGCCTGTGCAGATGGCGAAGTCTATCAGGTTCATGACGGTAGCGGCGCTCATCCGTATGGTATCCATGTGCGAATCCGCCATGCAGATGGCTACAAGACAATCTATGCTCATCTTAATCAGCCGCTGGTGCATAGCGGGCAGTATGTCAGAGCGGGCGACCTGATTGGGCTGGCGGACAGCACTGGTAATTCGGCTGGTTCTCATCTGCACTTGACACTTAAGAAAGACGGCGCAACTGCCTCCGGGTTAACCTCCTTTCCGCATGACATACTTGACCCGACGCCTTTTCTGTTCTATCCGGCAGACCGTCAAACTGCCAGCCTGCCGGAAGGCACTTGGCCCCCAAATCGTTGTCTGGTCGGATTGCATGGCCGGGTGGATGGCCCCATGCAGGAAGACGACTGGAATATTGTTCGTACTGCGCGGATCGAAGCGATCAAGCTGAACAGTCAGGCGGCCTCAGAGGATGTTGAGAATGCATGGCAGATCAATCCTGACATGTTCATCATGGTACAGTTGTCGGCTGATTTCCGGAGTCGTGTCATCAGGCCGCCTGAATTCGTCCGCTGGGTCGAGTACGATGTACAGCGTTTCTACGAGCGGGGGGTGCGGTACTTTGAGATTCACAATGAGCCGAATCTGGCTCCAGAGGGATATGGGGTGAGCTGGCGAAATGGGCGTGAGTTTGGTGAATGGCTGTTGGAGACAATCGGCTTGTTGAACCCCCGCTTCCCTGAAGCTAGGTTTGGCTGGCCTGGCCTTGCCCCGGGGCCAACTACGGGGATGCGGTTCGATCATCAGGCTTTTCTAGAAAGTGCAGGCAACCTAATCGAGCAGATGGACTGGCTCGGTTGCCATTGTTTTTGGCAGGATGAGACAGGAATGTTCTCAGAACAGGGAGGGGCAAACTATAAGTTCTATAGGGATAACTGGCCAGGCAAGTTGTTGTTTATCACCGAGTTCAGCAACACGGCGACGGGAGTAGCTTCATCCATCAAGGGAGACCAGTATGTGAAGTATTACCAGCATTTGAGGGAGGTGCCCGGCATAGGGGCGGCGTTCGCGTTTGCTGTTTCTGCGGCGGTTAATTTCCCTTACGAAGTCTGGCGTACTGAGGATGGCCAGCCGACAGCTATAGCGGCAAAGGTTGGCTCACGCTTGTTCTAACAGTGAGATTCAGTGCCGATGACGCAGGCATAGGTGATCTCGATAGCAATGGGTGGTTGTATCAACCCATCGGCATGGCTGATCCTAATGGGGCTTAGTTTGAGTCATGGTGCCCCGGTATCCAGATTTGCTCGATTGATGCAAAAGCCCTGCTGAGCTACTGGCGGCCCTTCGTTCTCTGATAGAGTGACGCTGAGCGAAAGCGGGGATTATTCAGAGGCTATGAGGTCTATATCTGACACAAAGACCTTATAAGCGTGGCCTGAGGCATAGAAGCTTATCTCGCGGATGCGGGTTGGCCTCTGCTCCGGCGGGAGCAGTGTCATCAAGTTTCCTGACTCGTAAGTGTACCAGCTACGCAGATTGATCCGCTCATGATCCGTCCGGCAGGTGGCGCAGGCCATAGGATAATTAGTGGACGGATCGTGGGTAGCGTAGAAGCCATGAATGAAAACCTGCTCCTGTCCTTGCGCGTCAAGGTAGACAAGGCGGAGCATCATAGGGCACTCGCTACCTGCTATCCCGCAGGTGGATAATGACTGTTCGTCCACAAAAAAAGTAGCTCGCAGCTCAAGATAACTGTAGGTACTTACTTCCACATCAAGCGTCTGGGTGAGACGCGTTTCCCCATGCCCCAAGGTTATACCTGCCCAGTGGCCCTGCGATCGGTCAATGACCAGCACAGGGCGGCCATCGAAGATGGTGTTCTCGACCAGACCGTAAGGCTCCTGATCGTTGGAGAGTATCCACGCGTTTGTATAGTCATGGGTGACGTCAGTACCACTGAGCAAAGAGGTACCTGCGCTACAGGGAGCCAATGATCCGGTAGTGCCTTCCGCAGAGATGCATTGGTTATCAGAGAGAGTGGTAGATTGATTGGTTAGCCGATCGGTGACAAGCGCCTGCCCCGACTGGACGATGATCCGCATAGCCTGTCCGGCGGAGTCAAGTAAGTACTGGCCGCTCTCAGAGATGGTAACATGAGTCTGAGGGGTAAGGATGCGGCACTCTACTGGTCTGTCTGGGGAGAAGATCAGCCATTCACTACGCCCAGATAAGTTCTCAATCACGATCCGATAAGGCCTCTGGTTAAGGCCGAAACGCGGTGCCCTGGCTTGTGAGATCGTCAGTCTGCTGTCACGAAACAGAGCGAGGGAGGCTACTGGCTCACCTGTGCGCGGATCGGAAAAGGTAAGAGTAGCCTGTGAGGTGGGATCAGTCTGAATCACGGTATTTGCCGTGATGTTGTCTCGCCGATCAGTGACAGCGATAGGCTCTCCTGTATTAGGCAGGACAATACTGACAGTTCCCCGTGCCACTGTCAGGTTGATGTCCAACCCGATGGTCGAACGGAAGATGAACCAGTCGATCACGTAAAGAGTACTGCCGCACAGTAGCAGGAAGACAAGGAAGGAGGCCAGCAGAATATGCCAAGCAAGGCGTTCAGGATTTGTTCTCATTAGATTGTTCAGAAGGTTGATTCTCTTAAGTCTTTAAGGCTGATTACCAGAAATAACGCACCCGGAAGTCATCAAACTCCCCTGTGGCTTGTTCCCACGTTGAGGTGACTTTGGTAACAGAAGCAGAAGGCGAGCCGATGGACAGAAACTGCAAAAAAGATTCCAATGCCTCTCTAGGGCCTTCTGCTACAGTTTCGACAGTTCCATCTGGAACATTTCGTACCCATCCTGTTAGGCCGAGTCGGTGAGCCTCACGCATCGTGTAGGCTCTGAAGTTTACCCCCTGTACCATGCCATGCACAATAGCATGAAGCCGTTGCGGAGATGATGGAAGGTCTTTCGGCGTCATCATTTCCTCCGTTGTTTTTCAGCCCAGTGGCTAGTTTGGCCTCGACGGTGACTGAAGCGGTGTGCCCCGCGTGGGCGGCGTTTCGTCAGGTTGTCTCGGCTGTGGCGCGATGAACAGCAGGGCAACGCCCCAACTAATCATCCAGACGATCAGCCATGGCAAGAGAGAACTAGTTGTCCGTGGTGAGCGAGCCGCTGTTCTCACAAGGTCATTATGCCATTGTTCCTCTAGGCCTGTCAGGCTAAGGCCCAGCGCGCGCTCGGCGGCCGCCTCACACGAGAGTCCCTCGGCGAAAGCGGCCATCAGAGCGCGTAGCTGAGATGTGCCATAGCGGTTGGAGATATAGCGCATCAGGCTTTCGCTTTGAGCATAAGCCAGTGCCGCATCGTGTGGGTCGAAGCTGTTGAAGTTACTGGTACATAATGGCTCGAGAGACAATAGCACCCCTTCATTTACGGCACTATCTAGTATGTTACGCAAGGTCGGGTCGGGTTCTGCTGAACTCATGAGAGCCAGCCCTTCGTTGAACCACGCGGGAACTGCATCAGGGTGTGGCCCTGCCGCTGTGTAGACGGCCAGATGCATCATCTCATGGGGTAAGTCGCGCTGGAGATTAGCCATCATCTCTGGGCCTGTAGAAGCTGATATGAATACAGCGTATTGGTCGGGGATAGTGTAAGCCGCTATCCAATCTTGTACCCGCCTGCCGTGCAGACGCAGGCTGTAGGCCAGTTGTGCAAGCTCCGGGTAGATGTAAATGTGAACCTCTTCGGAGACTGGCGTTGCCAATAGATCGCTTGCCTGCGCCAGTGCCGTTGAGGCGATGTCAAGTGCGGCACGGGTAAGGGTTTCATCCTCGCCGTTGGTGTGGACAGATATTACACCTCGGCTTTCAACACTCCATTGCCAGGGTACGCTGGTGTCTTCGTAGAGCAGAGATTGTGTGGAGGTGCGATATTCACGTCCCGTATTATCCTGAAAGTCCCAGTAATAGGTGAGACGGGCAAAAGGAGGTAACTCAAGGGTACTCACCGGTACAGAGTGAGTAAGCGTGATGGTTAGATCAGGCGAGACGGCAACAGACTCCGTGTAGAGAGTGGAGCGGTTGGCTACCTGAACGGTTAATCGTGCGCCAGTGAGTGGTTGTGTGCTGCTTGCGGCTACATCGAAGATAACGGCCTCACCATAGATGAAGGACGCAGAAAGCTCGGCTTGAAATCCCTCTGCCGCCTGAGCCTGAACGTACATAGGCCTGGAGGTCAACAATGCCAAGCCCACAATCATGACGGGCAGTACACGTTTGAGTATAGCCAACTCGCCCTCGCCGGATGGAAATGTTCTGACTCTGCTCTGCTAGTCCTCTAGGAAGTCTTCGTCATCCCAGTCTTCTAACAAGTCCTCAAGGTCTTCCATGTCCTCATCTTCGAGGTATTCTAGGCCCTCAAATTCATCCTGATCCTCTTCAGGTTGGGCGAAAACATAACTAACAAACTCACCGGTAGAGAGCACTGCTGTGTTAAGAGCATCCTCAATGGCCTCAAGCAAATCGGCATCCTTTTCGCGGTTGGCCAGTTCCATGAGGGCACTTTGGGCCTCTATCCCCCCGATCTCGCCGAGAGACCAGATTGCCGCTTCTTTGATCTCCCGATCTTCATCCTGCGTGAGTTCGATCAGCCGGGATACAGATTCTACCAAACCGATCTCTCCTGCGGCACGTGCGGCTTCGAAGCGCAGCTCTGGCACCGGGTTGTCAAGCGCACGCATGATATGATCCGCCCACTGCTCATCCGCACTTCGGCCCATTGCAAAGATTGCGCTGGCCTGCATGGAAACGTCAGCATCCCGCGCGGCCTGCTCGATGAGAGGAGGTACTTCCTTGCGGCTGGAGAAGGCAATACTTTCTAGCGCCCGGCGGCGTACTTCTGACAGTTCCTTTTGTTCCGTAAAGACTGCCAGTAACGCTTCCTCCGCCTCAAGCGCTACATCGTGGGGCAACATCCCATACTCACCAGATAATACAAACGTGCCAAGGCCTTGGGCGGCGGCGGCGCGTACTTCTTCGGAGGGATCATCACGGAGTAGGGCGATCAGACGGCGCATAACGGGAGGGTCATCTCTTTCCCATAGGGCGGCAACTGCCTGTTGACGTACCTCAGCAACTTCATCTTCCAGTGCAAACAGGGCTACAGCCGAGAAGTCAAGATCAAAGCTTACTTCGCTTGCCTCTACCAGTCGGGAAAGCAGAAGTTGCCGCCGTTCTGTAGGGATGGATGGCCAGATCGCCTGTAAAGCCGCTAAGTCCGCGGGTGATGGTTCAGAGAGGCGGTAAATCAACGCGGCTCTCAAAGGGGCCTCACTATCTGCCAGCTCGGCTAATAGATTCTCGAAAGAACGACCTTGGTCTCTCATGGCTTTATCAGCGGGTCAACAATATCTAGATAAATCAGCAAAAACATGGTTGCGATCAGGATAACAAAACCAACAAAATGGACCACCATCTCGCGTTGAGGATCAAGCCTCTTGCGCCGGATGGCTTCGATCAGGACAAACAGGATGCGTCCGCCATCTAGTGCAGGAATGGGAAGGAGATTGGTGATAGCAAGAGCCAGACTAATTGAGGCCGTCAGGCGGACGATCGGCCACGCCGCATTTTGTTCGATTGAAGCGGCTAGTTCCTGCCCCCCAAGCTGGCTGATCCCAACAATGCTGACTGGACGCAGGTAGCGGGCTGGTATTTGTTGCTCAATCACCATAGCAGGGAGCTGAACGATTGTCTTTAGTATATAACCAATTTCTCTCAGTGCGCGTCCTATGGCAGGGAAGAACCCATAACGCCGTACTTCATAGACAGCCTGAATCTGGATGCCCGTAGGCCCCTGGCCTTCTGGCCAGCTTGTGCGCGGTGTAATGATCAGCTCTAAGGTCGTTGTACCACGCTGTACTGTCATGGTGAATGTCTCGCCAATGTGGCTGTAGATGTAGTTAGTCAGATCGTCGGAGCGCTCGACAGGGGTGTCGCCTACATGCAAGATCACGTCGTTGGGCATCAGACCGGAGCTGGCGGCAGGCGAGTCGGGTTCAACGACGGCGATACGTGCGCCCGGCAATCTCTCTGGTGCGCCAAGCATGAACATAACGATTAACAGGACAAAGGCGGCAAGGACATTGGCGCCCGGTCCAGCGGCTAGCACAGCCAGTCGCGCCATTTTGGGTGCCGCCGCCAGCCCGTCTGGAATTGAGGGATCGTCTTCTCCTGCCGGACGCATGAATCCGCCCAGCGGCAACCAGTTCAGTGTATACTTGGTGCCATTATGCTCAAATAGAGTCAGCATACGGGGCGGATAACCTATCCCGAATTCTTCGACTTTGATCTTGTTCCAACGGGCGACCAAAAAGTGGCCCAGCTCATGAACAAAGATCAGGGGGCCAATCACGACAAAAAAAGCCGCAATCGCCAGCCATGTATCCATACCAGTGCCCATTCAACCAGTACCTTTCTGCCACTTGTTGTCTGTGTGGCAGTTCCATTTTGACTTGACTAATGTGGATTATACCTGTGCTGTCGCGGCCTCACCAATGAGCTATATGCTCATCACTCAGCAGGGTTGCTGACCAAGCAGGCAGGGCCTCCAGGTGAAGCTGTCAGTACAGTCTGCACGCCATCTACCTGCCGGAGCAACTGTTCAAGTTGTTCATGATGAGGCGGCAAAGTAATGACGTGGACGTTGGGGCCTGCGTCAATAGTAAAGCAAGCAGGGATACCGTCTGCACGCCATCTGCGGATAAGCTGTATCAACTGGAGGGTGGCGGGAAGCCAGTAAAGCAGGGGCGGGTGAGAGGTCATCATAACGGCATGCATCATGAGCGCGTCTTGCTCAATGACTTCAGCCAGCAGTTCAAAGTCGCGCCTCAGGATGGCATCCCGGCATTGCTTGAGGCGGCGAGGGGTGTCTTCAACGCGGGCGGTCTGCAGCGGCGAGGTAGAAGCTAGGCTGTGACCGCTTGTCGAGCCAATGGCCTTGTGCTCTCCACTGACAATAGTAACCAGATCAAGCAGTTCCCAATGATCGGGCGGCGCAATAGTTTCGGCGTAGGAAGAAGCATGATCCTCGCCGCTGTACCATTCGACATACCCGCCCGGCACCGAGCGGCAGGCTGATCCTGAACCAAGCCGAGCCAGAGCTGACAGCTCGCGTTCTGCCAGATCAAGTCCTAATGCCGCACAGGAAGCCACTGTGAGTGCCGCAAAAGCCGAAGCTGATGAGGCTATGCCTGCGCCGGTAGGGAAATTGTTGTGCGATACGACCTCCGCGTGAAGGTTTACCCCAGCCAGGTGCCGGATGTGATCTAAGTGACGGCTGGCTCGCCTCAGCGCCTCTCCCGTTTGAGATTGCCCGTTGAGGCTCAAGGTATCGGAGGTAAGCTCCTCTGAAAAACGGACGGTGGTAACTGTCTCCAGCCCAGACAAGTTCATTGAGATCGAGCCGTTGGCAGGCAGACGCAGTGTATCGTTACGATTGCCCCAGTACTTGATGAAGGCGATGTTGCTACAGCTACGGGCGGTTGCGGTATACATTACGCTGTCCTCTACTTGCTGGCACGCAGGAGTGTGCCGGAATCAAAGTTCTCTTGGCTAAGTGCATGCAGAATGTCGCCCGGAGCGGCGCCGGAGAAGATGCGAACGCTCAGCCCTGGCACGGCCTCGCATAGCGTCAACATGGAGGTCACCTTAGCAAACATTCCGCCTGTAACGTCCGTCTTGCTGGAACTGCCCAGTACGCCCCTCAGCTCATCTAAAGTAGCCGGTGTGATGGAAGGGATCACGCGGTTATCGGCATCCAGCACACCATTGTAGTCACCTGCCAGCAATATCTGTGCCGGTCTGAGTGACCGGGCTAGATAGTCAAAGACGTCCTCCGTGCTGATGATTGTTCCACCTTGTATGTCATCTATGGCTACATCGCCGTGCACCAGGGGGACTAATCCCACTTTGAGGGCTTGCTCAATCGGTTGTGTGGCCATGTGGATCAGCCTCTTCCCTGAGCAAAGAGCTGAAGCGGAGGGTTGAATGCGAAAGACAGGTACGTCCGCCGCATCAAGAGCTTCAAGCACGATCTGGTTGAGCTTCGCCGCGGCGGTGGCAACCTTTGCGAACCCCACCCATCCCTGGCGATCAGTGACGCCCTGATGAGTGTTGTAGCGGCTTGCAACCATATGCCCGAAACTACCGCTCCCGTGCCCAATCAGCAGTGACAAGTCGGGGCGTGCCTCAAGAGCGTCTTTGATTTCACCGGCTATACGGGCGATCACGTCATAACGGGCTGTTTCGGGCTGGGACTTATCTGTAATAAGCGACCCGCCTAGTTTCAGGAAAACAAGCATGGGTTTTATCAGCCCTCTATCGCACAACCGTATGAATCACACGAGTGGCGCCAGCCTTTTCGAGCGCGCTGTAGATGGATTGTACCCGATCAGGCATAGCTAGGGCGATCATATTGCCCCCTCCTCCTCCCCCTGAAAGTTTTGCGCCCTCTGCGCCGGCATTCAGGGCGGCCTCGATCAACCGTTCAAGTTCAGGAGAGGACACCCCTAGCTCACATAGCAGGGCATGATTACGTGTCATCAGGCGGCCAAGCTGTCCTATTTCTCCTGTCTCAATGACCTGACGGGCTTCCCTGGCTATCCGGCCTATATTGGCAAAGATAAGGTCGTATATTTCAGGGGCGCTGTCGCGCCGCTCGCGTACAGCACTGACGGTCTGCTTAGTGGGGCTGGCAATGCCAGTGTCTGCAATCAGCAGGTGGAAGGGGGAATGCACCCGGAAAGTTACGGGCGGCTGGCCCCGAACAAAATAGACGGGTTGACCATAACAGATCACAGTGTTATCAATGCCGCTGGGGGTGCCGTGATAGAACTTCTCTACCTCATAAACCAGCGCAGAGAGTTCGCTCTCATTGAAGGGCTTTTCCAAGTACATGCCCAGCGCACGAGCCAGCGCCGCCGAGATAGCCGCTCCGCTCCCCATTCCGCCTGCTATTGGGATGGTAGAGGAGGCAGTGATCAACACATCTGGTTCTGGTACTTTTAACTGTTCGAGAACCAGCCTCACGGTCAGCGCCAATCCATGGGCTGATTCTTCGGCTAGAGAGAGTTGCAGATGCAGGTCAGCGGCCTCGATGAGCACCCCTCTCCCCGGCGGGCCGGGCTGTACAGTAGCCTGAGCATAGACGTTCCACACTGGCACTGCCAGAGCAGGTTGGCCGTAAACGACGGCATGTTCGCCGAAGAGGATGATCTTGCCGGGAGCTGTGGCGGTAGCGGCTTTCATTTGAACAGATAAAGGATCAACAAAACGGCAAAGCCCCATAGCAGGACTGTGGCCTGTAGGGGCCGATCCCGCAGGATGACCTCATCAGGTGCTCCCCCTTCGCCTCGCACATGGATCAAGTACAGGTATCGGAAGATGCCGTACAGGACGAAGGGGATGGTAAGCATCATGGAATGGTTGGCTGGAAGGCCTTCGGCACTGAAAGTGTAGAGCGCATAAGTTAAGACTGTTGCGCCGGTCACTATCTGGATCATCTCGTCCAGCAAGCCAATTGTATATTGATCAAGGATAGCACGATGATTGTTGGCATTTTCCTGTAACAGCACAAGCTCTTGACGGCGCTTCCCAAAGCCGAGGAACAACGCCAGCATGGTGGTAAAGAGATATAGCCAAGGGGAGAAGCGCACAACCTCTACCAGCAGGACACCTCCGATCACACGTAGCAGATAGGCAGAGGCCAGAGTCATGACATCAATCAGGACAATGTGTTTCAAGCGGAAAGAATAAGCTATCTGGAGTACTAGGTAGATGAGCAAGGTAAGTGCGAACGCAGGCTTAAGCAAATAGGCCAGCGGGAAACTGATCAGCGGCAGAATGATGGCAATGCCAATTGCGACGCCCTTCGAAAGCTGGCCGGATGGGAGCGGTCTGGTGCGTTTGGTCGGATGGGCACGGTCGGCTTCAATGTCTGTTAGGTCATTGATCAGGTAGACCGTGCTGCTGATCAGACACCAGAGGGCAAAACCAGCCAATGTCTCAAGCAAATGAGGTGCGTCAAAGAGCTTACGATCAAAGACGAGGGGTACAAAGAGAAACCCATTCTTGATCCACTGCTTGGGGCGCATTGTGCGCAGTAGGCCGAAGAGTTGGGAAAAGAGGGTTCTTTCTGTTCCGATGATGGCAGGGGTAAAGTTGCGCTCTGAGTTCTCGCTCTGGGCCATAGTTCCACCAACACACATGGACGGGTATTCTAGACGCGGTTATTATAAGGTAGGTGTCACTGAATAGCCATACGGTTCTCTACGTATTTGCCGAAGCGGATTATTCCTCATGGCTGGCCAATCACAGAAGATGCGCCTTGATATGTTGCTTGTCACGCGGGGGCTGGTTAGCTCCCGCGAGATAGGCCGCCGTCTGATCATGGCTGGTGAAGTGGTTGTCAATGAACAGCCAGTTACCAAGCCGGGGGCGCAGGTCTCGATAGATGCGGAGATACATCTGAAAAGCAGGCCGCGCTTTGTCAGCCGTGGGGGAGAAAAACTGGCCGCCGCTCTGGAACAATTCAAGATCGATCCTAAAGGCTGGGTGTGTGCCGATGTGGGTGCTTCGACTGGGGGCTTTACCGATTGTCTGCTTCAGGCTGGAGCGGCAAAGGTCTATGCTATTGATGTTGGGTATGGGCAACTGGCGTGGTCACTCAGGCAGGATGCGCGGGTCGTAGTCATGGAGCGGGTTAACGCCCGCTACCTCGAACGTCTGCCGGAGTGTGTCCACTTTGTCTGTATGGATGTTTCGTTCATCTCCGTCCGTTTGCTGTTGCCGGTTGTGCGGAACTGGCTTCGACCGGCAGGCCAACTTGTTGTGTTGATCAAGCCCCAGTTTGAGGCAGGGCAACAGGAGGTTGGCAGAGGGGGTGTTGTACGGGAGGCGGCCACCCATCGGCGTGTACTCAGCGAGGTCGCGGCCTTTGCTACACAACAGCATCTGGCCGTGCGGGGTGTGATTGTCTCACCCGTCCGAGGGCCGGCAGGCAATATAGAGTTCTTGATGTGGCTTGCTAATGGAGTCACTGCCCCGCCGCCTGCACAGCTAGACAATTGGATCAGTCAGGCTGTTGAGAAAGCCCATTCCTAAATCTTTCGGGGGCCGGCTATTTTGGGGGCTGGAGACTCTACTCCCCCGCAAAAACAGACAGGCGTGAAAAAATTACTGAAATCGGGCTGTCTATCGTCTGGACATAAAGCCCGATGTCGCCAGTTGGCATCTCAGCAATGTCTTCGATTGTGTCGAGGGGCAGGTAGTCCATATACAGGTTCAGTGCATTGCCGAAAGCTCGAACACTGATGACATGTTCGCCGATACTAGGGTTGATGTCTGGCGGAAGTGTCCCCTCAGATAGGGTAGTGGTGCTGTTGGGGCCGGTCCGATCTAACAAGGAATAACGTCCGCTACATGTGACGACAAGAGAACGAAAGTGGTTGTCATCTTGGAAGTGAAATAACAGCCCGTAAGCTCCCTGCCCTGTGGGGCATAGAGTAGGGGTTGCAACTGCTTCGGCGTAGAATGAGTCTGTCCTAACACGGGTCGTATATACCCATAGGGCATACTGGTTGGCGTTGATCTGGTAGCCTTCTGGCACAAGGGAGGAGTTTCCATTGTCCATATCAAGAACAGGCCAGCCCGTCTGGAAGGTAGTTTCATAGAGCAGAACGCCTGCTGGAGGGCGGGCTGGTATGGAGGGGGCAGTAGACGTTGCTTGAGGGAGCGGCTGCTCTGCTGTCTCAGGAGATGTAGGGAGGCTGGGAGTTACCTGTTGGAGTGTTGGAGTAGGGGGTGGGGGAGACAAAAGTGAGGGCGTGGCAGAAACATTACCACCTCTGAAAGAGGGGATATTGCAGGCCAGCGCGGTTAGCAGAATACTCACGGCGGCGTGTAATGGGATAGTTCGTCTCATGGATGTTGTACTCCGCAAACAAAGGCGTCAACAAGTAGCCAGCCTACAGTACAGCTAGCCGGCATGGTTGTCAAGCCGCCATGATACTTGAGCGACAGGGGATTGTGTCAGGGCGGGGCTTCATCGGGTACAATGACAGTGCGTCAGGCCTGATGATAGGTGAGATGTTGTATGGACGAGGCACACATTCGTAACTTCTGTATCATAGCGCATATTGATCACGGCAAGAGTACACTTGCTGACCGCCTGCTTGAGATCACAGGCACGCTCTCAGCACGAGAGATGACCTCGCAGGTGCTTGACTCTATGGAACTAGAGCGCGAGCGTGGAGTCACGATCAAGGCCAGCGCGGTCAGAATGAGTTATACAGCTCAAGATGGTGAGACCTATGAGATCAACCTCATTGACACACCAGGGCATGTGGATTTCTCGTATGAGGTCTCACGGGCGCTCCAAGCATGTGAGGGAGCTGTTCTGGTAGTAGATGCCACGCAAGGCATCGAGGCACAGACACTGGCAAACTTGTTTATGGCGCTGGATGCCAACCTGGAGATTGTGCCGGTCGTTAACAAGATAGACCTGCCTGCGGCACGCCCCGATGAAGTGGCTGAGGAGATCGAGGACCTATTGGGTGTCAATGCCGCCGATGTGATCCAAGTCTCTGCAAAGGAAGGCACAAATGTGCCGGCAGTGCTGGAAGCTGTGATAGGGCGCGTTCCTCCGCCGCGCGGGGATGTTAATGCTCCCCTCAGGGCACTCATCTTTGACAGCCACTATGACTCATACAAAGGGGTGATCGCATATGTCCGCGTTGTGGATGGGGTGCTGAATAAGAATACCAAGTTGCTCATGATGGCAACAGGGGCAGAGTTGGAGCCGGTAGAAGTAGGTATCTTTGCCCCTGATATGCGTCCTGTGGATAGCCTTCAGGCTGGCGAGGTGGGTTATGTTGCAACTGGCCTGAAGACAATCCGGGAAGTGCGGGTGGGCGATACGATCACCTATGCACAGAACCCGGCAGCCGAGGAACTTCCCGGATACAAGGCGGTCAAACCAATGGTCTTTGCCGGTATCTACCCGGTGGAGAGTGAAGATTACGGTTTGTTGCGCGATGCTTTGGAGAAGTTACAGCTTAATGACGCCTCGCTCACCTTTGAGCCAGAGACATCTCAGGCCCTTAACTTTGGCTTTCGCTGTGGTTTTCTGGGCCTTTTCCACATGGAGATTGTACAGGAGCGCCTTGAACGGGAATACGATCTTGACATTATCGCTACTGCGCCCAGTGTGGAATATCAGGTTGTGAAGCGCAACACGGGCGAGGTGATCACGGTAGACAGCCCCGCCCGGTTACCTGATGAGGGAGAGATCGAGGAAATACGTGAGCCTTGGATGCGTATTCAGATTTTCACTCCGACTGACTACATTGGCCCGATCATGGAGCTGGTTACCAAAAGGCGGGGTGAGTATATCGCCACTGAGTATCTCGATCAACGGCGTGTGATGTTGACATATGACCTGCCGCTGGCTGAGCTGATCGTGGATTTTTATGATCGGCTCAAGTCTATCTCACGGGGATACGCTTCACTAGACTATCATTTTGTTGGTTACCGTCCAGGCGATCTGGTTAAACTGGATGTACTGGTGAATCAACAGCCGGTGGATGCGTTGGCTTTGATTGTGCACCGCGATGCGGCTTATCATAAGGGGCAGTTGCTCGTCTCTAAGTTGAAGGCGGCTATTCCCCGCCAGTTATTTGAGGTCCCGATTCAGGCGGCCATGGGCAAGCGGGTGATCAGCCGGGCCAATGTCAAAGCGTTGCGCAAGGATGTTCTGGCTAAATGTTATGGCGGTGATGTTACCCGCAAACGCAAACTGTTGGAGAAGCAGAAGAAGGGTAAGAAGCGCATGAAAATGGTCGGGCAGGTTGAGATTCCACAGGAGGCGTTTATGACACTCCTCAAGCTAGAAGAGGATTGAGGAGCGATACATACATTATGAGTGCTATATCCCCTGAGAGGTACCCGCCCAGCTTTTTTGTTGTCATGCTATCTTCGATATTGTTTTTCTTCTCGCTTCAAGGACCATTTCCGGTCTTACCGCTTTATGCTGTTGAGATCGGGGCTGGCGAGGCAGTGTGGGGCTTGACGTTTACCCTCGTTTCAGCATTGGCGGTGACTCTCAGGTTGCCCGGTGGGGTGTTGTCGGATCGGCTGGGCCGCAAGGGTGTCATGCTTTTTGGCGGGCTGATGCTCATGGCAGGCTGGTTGATCCTATGGGGCATTCCAAACACGGCGGGGCTGTTGATTGGGCGTGCGGTTCAGGGAATTAGCATTGGCACGTTCACTACCGTGTATCGTGCCCTTATTATGGACCTGGCCCCTAAGGCCCGGCGTGGCCAGGCAGTGGGGCTAAGCAACTTGTCCTTCCCCTTGGGGGTGATCTTGGGTGCTCCGCTTGGTGAATGGATCAAGTCCCAGTACGGTTACGGCCCTACCTTTTTGTATGGAGCAGGAATGGCAGGGGCCTGCGTGCTACTGGTGTTGTTTGTCCGGAGTAATGGGCATTCGCTCTCTTCTCAATCTTTAATGAAAGGTGTTCGGGTCGTCTTTCCGCGCCGCGGCATTCAAGCCGGTATATGGGGTATGGTGAGTGTAGCGGTGGTGTTTGTCTCGGTGTTCACCTTTCTCCCTCTGCTGATGGCTGAAAGAGTGATAGCCGGCACAGGCTTTGCCTTCAGCATTTATGCCTTCGTACAGCTTGTCGGGCAACCACTTGGTGGAAGCTTGGGAGATCGCTTTGGAAGGCGGTGGGTGGTCGTAGCTGGAGTGCTGATCAAGGCGGCGGGTATTCTTGCCTTTCTCAGCGCAAGAGGGCAGGATATTTTGTATCTAGGCAGTGCATTGGCCGGATTTGGGATCGCTCTGGTGCTGGTTAATCTTGACACCATTGTCTTGAGCAGTGCCCCATCTGACCTGAGAGGGACCGCCGCCGGCTTGGAATATGCCAGCTTTGATTGTTGGGTAGGCATTTTAGGGTGGCTGTTGGGAGCGATCGCCGCTCGGACGGATTACGAGAGTATTTACATTCTCATGGCTGTGATGGTTGCGCTATGGGGGGTTCTGATGTGGCTCTTGATTCCCCCTCACATGGGACAGCCGATCAAACAGCCTGCCGCTGAGCCGGTGGTGCGTTAGCCTGACCTATCTTCTGCTTTCAGGATGACCCGCCGTAACAGAGCAAGAGCGTGCGTAGTGGCCCAGATCGGGGCATCTGTCCTTTCGTTGACCCAAGAAAAGTAGCGGGACCAGCAACCCTCTTCATTAGCGGCGGCTAGTGCAGTACCGGTTGCTTTCTGGCCAATGTTAGATGGTTCTGGCCGTACAACAACTGCCAAGCCGTAAGCGGCTGGATACTGACGACGGATGGCCCGCGCCGCTGTCTCAGCTAGTGCACGGGTTTCGGTTGGCGACTCTGGGCCAAGTAACTTCTTAATGAGGTCTTCGGCTGTGTCCAAGGCGAGATGGTGTACTACAACGCCCGGTGTAGAGCGAGCGGCTGTCTCCAGACGCTCCCTCAGCTTGCCATGAGTTCCAACTTCTATGCCTGCTACGCTGATATTCTCTTGAGATAGTAACTTCGCTACTACCTCGTCTATGGTCTCGTTCCCTGTGCCGTAAATCCACTCTCCTAGCCTGCGTTGTAGTTCCTCTGCAATAGGGGCAATCATCTTGTCTGCTTCGTCGCTGGTGCTGGCTTTGGCTGTAATACGGATGTCCGTCTGGCCTGTGTGGGCGGCTAGCCCTACAGTGGGATTTGAGAGTGTCATCAGGTCGCCAATCCGGGCATCTATCTGGCTCTCGCCGATCCCTGCTGTGCGCAGGGTATAGCTCTTGATCACGGCAGGTGCGCCCATACGTTCCTTAAGCCATGGTATGAGGATGTTATCGAGCAGGTATTTCATCTCGCGCGGAACGCCCGGTAATGTCATAATGACACCGCGCTCGGTTTCAAGGATAAAAATGGGGGCTGTACCAACTGGGTTTTCGAAAGGCGTTGCCCCCTGGGGGACGTAGGCCTGCCGTTTGTTGTTCTCGCCTAAGGTGATCCCGAACCGATTCAGCCGTGCGGCTATCTGTTCTTCTAGGGCTGGATGGTGTTCAAGTGGACGCCCGGTTGCCCTGGCGATGGCTTCGCGTGTCACGTCATCTACAGTTGGGCCAAGTCCTCCTGAGGTGATCACGACATCTACTCGGTTGAGGGCAATGTCAATTGCATGGGCAATACGCTGTTCGTTGTCACCAACTGTTGTCCGGTATATCAGGTCAAGGCCGATCTCGCGCAGAGCGCGGGCGATGGTCGTAGCATTTGTGTCTGTGATTTCCCCCAGAAGAAGCTCAGTACCGATTGAGATGAGTTCAGCTTGCATGCTGCCTCGCAATGTCCTCTGCCTCAGAGAGGAGACACTGGATTTTACGGGTTATATCCTTTGGGGTAGGGGGTTAAATTGAGCGCCCATGTGACCAAGTCAGCCACTCCCGCATTTGTGTATCGGCGGTGCGAATCTTGGCGGCCAGGTCGGCGGCCAGATTATGCATAAGGCGGTATCCTAGATCGGGGTGTGCCTGACACAGTTCCATCAACTTGAGGCGTGGAATGACGACCAGCCTGGTATCCTGCTGACCGCAACGGGCTGAAGCAGAGCGGATTTCCTGATCTACCAATGCCATTTCACCAAACGATTGTCCTCGACGCAGGGTGGTGATGATAATCTGCTCAGAAACTGAGCTTTCACCTGTCAGGGATGGGTCCATCAGGATGTCAACCTCCCCGTCAGCAATGATATACAGCTCATCGCTGGCCGATCCCTGTTCGATGATTATGTCGCCTGTATTGCACGTGATGAGCGTGCTGATCGAGGCGACCAGCTCCAGTTGTTCTGTCATAAGGTTCTCAAATATTTCGGCTTGTTTGAGAATTGCCGGTATGGAGGTAAAGTCTTTCATCGCTCGGCCATTATCTGAAATCCACTTCTTGTCACGTAAGCATTCTATCATGTCCGCTTAGGTGAGGCAATCAAAGAGAGGATCGTTGTGTCTGCTGTTGAACGAGGATCCTGGGGCGAGGACCTTGCCATCTGTGCACTAGAGGCACACCACTATGTGGTTGTGGGGCGCAACTGGCGTTGCCGCGCAGGTGAAATTGATATAGTAGCGCGCGATGGTGAGACGTGGGTTTTTGTAGAAGTTAAGTTGAGACAAGGTGAGTCACACGGATTGCCGGAAGAAGCGGTGACGCCCTCCAAGCAGAACCGGCTTTTGCAGGCTGTAGAGATGTACTTTGATGCACACAACCTTCATGATGTGCCGTCGCGGATAGATGTGGTAGCGATCAGCTTGGGGCCAAGCGGCAAGGTACGCCGGCTGACTATCTACCAGGACGCGGTAAGGGCAGATGGATAAGGCGCCCCTTGTTGTGATCGTAGGGCCTACCGGTGTCGGCAAGACGGCGGTTGCAGTCCAACTGGCGCAGGCCCTGAACGGCGAGATCGTTTCTGCCGACTCGCGGCAGGTCTATCGCCGGATGGATATTGGCACAGCCAAGCCCACCCCTGAGGAGTGCCGTTTAGCTCCTCATCATCTGATCAATATTCTTGACCCGGATGAGGAGCTGACTGTAGAGGATTTCCAAATCAGGGCCTACAGTGCCATCGAGCATATACAGGCTAAGGGGAAACTCCCATTGCTGGTTGGGGGTAGTGGTCAGTATATACGTGCTGTTGTGGAGGGATGGGTCATCCCGCGCGTTCCGCCTCAACCTGCGTTGCGGGCCGATCTGGAAACGTTTGCTGATGTCTATGGCGCGACTGCTCTTCATGCCCGTCTGGCAAAATATGACCCGGTTGCGGCGGAATCAATTGATTGGCGCAATGTGAGGCGGGTAGTACGAGCACTAGAGGTGTACATGACAACCGGCCAGCCGATCACGGTTCTTCAGGCGCGGCGCACGCCGCTCTACCGTACCTTGCAGATTGGCTTGACGCGTCCCCGCCAGCTACTCTATAGCCGAGTTGATGCACGGATTGACCAGATGATGGCTGATGGACTGTTGGATGAAGTGCGCTCTTTAATGGAGGCAGGCTATGACAGGAGGCTGCCTTCCATGAGTAGTCTTGGCTATGCCCAACTGGGGTCTTATCTGCGAGGGGAAATCACGCTTGAGCAGGCTATAGCGCTAATCCGGCGCGAGACGCGGCGCTTCATCCGGCAACAATACACATGGTTTCGGCTGGATGATCCCTCCATAACATGGTTCGATCTAGAGGTAACGCCGATCTCGTTGATCATAGACGCAGTAGAGCATTGGCTGGCGGAAAGTTAGGGATGTCCCATTTCAATCACAATTTCTGCTGGTGAAGGCTGGTTTCTAAAGACGGTGAAATTGTCTTCGACGATGGTAGTGTACCCCTCAGCAAAGACATACACCGTGTAGTAGTTGCCGCGTGTCAGCCCTCTGGGGAGCACGAAACGTCCTTCGCGGTCAGTAATGGCCTGTGTCATGATTTCCGATTCGTTCCATGTAAATTGAGGGGACTCTAGTGCTACATCCAACACAGCTACCAACGCACCGGGGATACCTTCGCCGGTCAAGGCATCAACAACTGTGCCTGAAATCCTGACCTCGTTTGCCTCCTCAGGGATACCACTGATGGGTTGTGTGCCGCTACCAATAGTGGCGTTGAGTGAGAACATGGGGCGGTTGCCAACTACAACTTCGACGGCATAGCTTCCCTCTGGGAGCGGCTTGTTAGCACTCAAGCTGACCCAGAAGCGCTGGCCGACCCCGCCGGCATCCCATAGCTGTGTGCTGGAGGCAACCAGCCGTCCGTCTAAAAACCAACGGTAGGTCCAGGGAATACCGTTGGGCATGAGGTCCCAATCTACAAAGGCATATAAGCTGGAGATGCCCAAAGGCATTACCGAGCTGCACTGAGTGGCCGGCAGTCCATCACGTGTGATGTCGCTTACCATACAGGGATTCGAGAAAATAAGGGACTCTTCTTGGGAGGATCGGTTACCAGCCAGAGTCACATCACCAGTGGCCGCCAAGCGCTGTCCGATGTACAGCTCAAGGCGATACGTTCCAAGAGGGAGGCCTTGGTAGTTGATGGCACTAACAGTGGCTTGTCCGCTCTCTCCTTGATCCCACAGCCGTGTCGTGCGGAAGACTTCAGTCCCATCCAAGTACCACACCTCTGTCCAGTCTTGTCCATCCTGCATCCCTTCAAAGCTGAAGCGGGCATCAAGCTGGGTGACCAGAGCGGGCAGGAGAGTGCCTGTTGAGAGAAAGTCACCTGAACTGCTTGGGATGCCAAAGGTGAGGTCGCTGAAAGCCGGCTCGCTGGATGTGCCGCCTATTGAGATGGAGCTTGCCGCGACAGGTTGGCCGTTTAGCAGGAGGGTAAATTCATAATTGCCGTCAGGCCAGATTACGTTTTCTGTGCCTACATACCATGTTCCTTTACGTCCACCGCCCCAAGCCAGTGGCCCTAGGCTAAACTGGGGCATGTCTAGGCCGTCCTTTGTGACACGTACCTCATAGGGAATGCCTGTTTGCATATTATCGTAATCAAAGAAGAAAAACAGGCTGGATACACCGCTTGGCAGGGTGGATACAATGCGGGTTGGCACACCGAAATCACTCACACCAGTCGAGAAGAAGGGACGTGTGAAAGTCGGGGGGGCGGATGGTGTGATACTGGGAATACCGCTGGCATGGCGCAAGATGAAGCCATTCTTTGCCGACTCGATCAGAGGTAGAGCAAAAAAAATGGGACGTACGGCAGTAACAGGCCCTCCAATAGGCACACAGGCGTCTCGATCGTTGATCACCCCGTCGCGGGTATTATCTTGGATGCTCAGACACATAGGTCCTGCTTCTGTTCCGGCAGTAGCTGGTGCGCTGGTGGGTATGCCAACCAACAGCCCGTTCGTGTCATAAGCGCCCCCTCCGCTCATTCCCCCGCCGAGAGCGGCGTCAGTACGGAACCATGCTAACCTGCTACCGCTTTTTTCAGTCGTTATCGAGGTGATTAATCCTTCTATGGAAGTAACGCTTGTTGAGCCAATGTCAGGGTAACCGACAAATGTCAATGAGTTACCGGGCAACAGCCTAGAAGAGTCTCCTATGGAGACAAAGGGAAGGTTAAGGGTTTGCGGATCGATCAGACTGCCGTCAAGTGCGCCCGTGATCTGTAAGATGGCCAGATCAAGCTGAGGATCACTCTGCACTACCTCAGCAACATAAGTAGGGACAGGAGGTTCGTCCAGCCTGACGGGCAGGGCGACTACAATGCGCTCACCCCTGCATGGCCCTGAGGTGCCCGCTAGGTGGGCGTTGGTCAGGATCAGGCCTGTGGCGCTGATCAAGGTTCCTGACCCCACGCAGGAGAGTGTCTGTGAGCCGGCTACATCATACGTTTGTGTCAAAAACACAGAGGCCCGCTGAGCAGTGAGTATTGCGCCCGTGTTGTTCTGTGCGATGGCTGAGCTGACCAGCGTCAGAGTGGCCAGCAGGAAGATCACAGTCGCTAACAGCCGGTAGCGCCTTTGAAATGTTGCGCTGGTTGTATCGTAGAGATTCGTGGTCATCGGCTTAGTATTGTAAACTGGCAAGAAAACGGTCAAAGGCGGCTTGATTGGCCTCAAAAGAGCTTTGCTCAGCCATGTAGGTCACTACAATGGCTCGATTGCCGTCTAGGATCACTGTATCCGTACCCAGAACGACTACCGGCAGACGTTGGATGAATGGGTTGGGGTCTGCGTCAACAAAAGCAAAGCTCATGCGGGTTAGGTTAGTGCCCCCTCTGGCAACCTCGTCCACACTCAGTACCCGGTAAGCTGACAGGTCAATAGAACGCTGAAGTGTCAGGTTGTCTAAAATATTACGGATGGTGCTCTGACTTCCAACCGGGATGATGGTGATCAGGTACTGGGTCTTAAAGGGCCTGGCTCTAGGATCACGGATGCGCACAAGGTAACTGCCGCGCTCGTCAACCAGCCACCCTGCCGGGTAAGAAGCCTGTATTCCCGCTTGCTGGTTCACATAAAGCCATGTTCGCCCTTGATCACGCTGACGGATAAGAAGCCCCAGCAAGACACTGCCAACCGCCAGCGCAATGACCAAAACAGCGGCGAATTGGTCATTCTTAGTCAGAGATGGTGCTGGCTCTTGAAAGAGTTCTTCTTCCTGCATGTGATCACTCATTCAACATCTGCTCTATACGTGCCTTAGTCAGAGCATTGTGGCGTCTGAAAAGTCCATAGACAGCGCCAAAAGAAAGGGCTAGAACCAGTGTGACGACTACCAATCCAGGCCATGGGCTGAATCCGCTTTGATCGAAACTAAGCTGGATGTTGTTCAGCTCACTGCCTGCATAGAGCAGTAGGCCGTTGACTGTGGCGGCAAGCACAAAGCCAAGGCCGAGATAGAAAAAGGGTAGGTTCTCGAAACGGTTCCGGCCTAGAAAATATCCGATTATCAGGCTGGCTGATAGATAGGCTCCCGTCTGGGTGATCAGCCTCAAACTGCCATTGAGCAGGGTTACTCCTCCCTGATCGAGAACGAACAGGAAATTGAGGGCCGAAGTATATCCCCACGCGGCGGCCAGCCCATACAGCACGCCGTCCACACGGCGTGTGAAGGCCGGTGTCTGCCAGACGGTGTAACGTACAAGGGTGTAGAGCACAAAGGCGTGGATGGCTCCACCGATCAAGATGCTACCAAGAAAGCGATTGGAAGGCGTGGTGCTAGTCAGCCAGTCATCTAGGTTGATCAGAGAATAGAGGAAAGGCCGCACAATAGCCGCCGCAACCAAGGCGGCGAGTGTGAAAACGACTAATACGAGGTTAGGTATCTCAGTGCGAGTCCGGGCGGCACTTCGGTAAACGAAGAACAGCCATCCTAGCGCTGGTAAGACTGACAGGCTTGCACTGATAATGAAGCGGATAGTTCCTTGTGGCTCGCGGGGTAGAAATTGTCCTGCTATACCAATTCCTAAAATGGTAAGAAGCAGAAAGCCAAACATCCATGCACTAGCTTGCCATACTGGCGGTATATCTTGAGCGAAAGCGGCCAGATGGTCTTGGCAGTAATAGCGTTGCCCGTACTCTTTGGGTTGTCTCAAGGGGCGGCCGCATATGGCGCAATGTACTAGGGGCTTTATGTTCATGCCCGCCATTTTACCTGTGTCTAGAGTGTGTTTCAATTAGATGTAGA
Organism: Anaerolineae bacterium; assembly: GCA_034435015.1. Lineage (GTDB taxonomy): Bacteria > Chloroflexota > Anaerolineae > Aggregatilineales > UBA3940 > DAOTYH01. The sequence continues at coordinate 34,804 of DAOTYH010000103.1, forward strand.
TGCAGGTTTTGGTTGCCTCTGCCTCAGTACCGTATACTCTTAAGCGGAGTCTGACTCTCTGACAGAATTAGGAGAGGGGAGTTCCTAACGTGGAAAAGCAGAAAGGTCTGTTACAGGCGCTTGTTTCCGTTGTTGTTCTGACCATGTTGGCTGGATGCGGTGCAGTGTCTGAGGAGGCTGAGACAACAGAGTTTGTTTATGGGCTGACACTTGTCCCATCAGGCATTGACCCCCATATCCACGCTTCGGCTGAACTGGGGATACCACTACGAAGTGTCTATGACACACTCATCTATCGTGATGCGGAAACCTTGGAGTTTGTACCCGGACTTGCTGAGTCATGGCAAATCAGCCCCGACGGCTTGACCTACACTTTCACTTTGCGTCAGGACGTCGTGTTTCATGATGGTACCCCCTTCAATGCAGAGGCTGTGAGGGTCAATATTGAGCGCATCCTCAATCCGGCCACTAACTCCCTCAAAGCCGCTCAACTGCTTGGCCCTGTTGAGCGGGTTGAAGTGCTTGATGATTATCATGTCTCAATCATTCTGTCTCAGCCGTTCGTGCCACTTCTGGATGGGTTAAGCCAACCCTATTTGGGGATGGCGTCCCCCAAAGCTCTGGCGGAGTGGGATACAGCGACTTATCAGTTTCATCAGGTTGGGACTGGCCCCTATCGCTTTGTTGAATACGTGGTCAACGACCGGCTGGTTCTGGAGCGCAACCCAGACTACGCGTGGGGGCCTTCTGTGGTGACCAATCCGGGGGTTCCAGCAGTTGATCGGATCGTGTTTCGATTTTATCCTGATCCCGCCTCACGGGCGTTAGCCCTCCAAAGTGGTGATGTTCAGATCGTAGGCGAGGTTTTGCCTACCGATGCCCGTCAGTTTGCTGAGGAGCACACCGTACAGGTTGAACAGGTTCCTATCCCTGGCCAACCGTTGGAGTTTTTCTTCAATACAACGCGGACCCCAACCAACAGTCTGGCTGTTCGTCAGGCGTTGATCTTAGCGACGGATCGTCAGGCTATTGTGCGATCAGTGTTTCAAGGGTATTCACCTATCGCCTATGGGCCGCTAAGCTCCTCTACGCTTTACTATGATCCAGCGGTAGAGGGACGATATGCCTATGATCCGGTGCAGGCAGTGGCGCTCTTTAACTCGACAGGTTGGGTTGACAGCAATGGGGATGGCTGGCGAGACGAGAGTGGCGTCCCCCTCCAAATTAAGGTGGTAATCCCCCCGTGGGGGTTAATCCCAGAGGTGGCACAATTGATCGAGAACCAATGGGAGACTACTTTACAGGTGCAGGTTCAGATTGAACAAGTTGCCTCCTTCCCTATGTTGAGTGATGCCGCCGCTTCAGGAGATTATCAAGTCATCTCGCTTAATTTCTTCGGCTTGGACCCGGTGGTATTAAACGGGAGTTATCTATCTACGGGTAGCCGGAATTGGTCCCATGTATCAGACCCTCAGCTCGATGGGTGGCTTTTAGCGGCTCAAGCTGAGATGGATACTGGGCGGAGGGCCACGCTATATGCTCAGATTCAGCAACGAATCATGGATCAGGCTCTTGTGTTGCCCATACGCGAATACGTGAACCTGATTGGGGTACAATCTGGCATTCAGGGCCTGCATTTTGATGCCCAGGGCTGGTTTCCTTACTTGACTGATCTAGAGCTTGGTTCATGAACAGACTGTAGGGCTGTGGCGCAATATATCCTTCGTCGGCTTTTGGGTGTGCTCCTTTCATTGTGGGCGGCTGTTACGTTGGCCTTTCTGGCCCTGCGTGTTGTGCCCGGCGACCCGGTTGAGGCGGCGCTGTCTCAGAGCATTGCCTCGCAGGATGTGCTGGAACGACGTCGGGCGGCGCTTGGTCTCGATTTACCCTTGCCGGTACAGTACGGTCGGTATCTCTTGGGGCTGGTACGCGGTGATCTTGGTGTTTCGTGGTTGGGTGGTCAACCAGTCGGCCTGCTGATTGGACAGCAGATTGGGGCTACTTTCAGTTTAGCCTGTACCGGCATGGCGGTAGCACTTGTGCTGGGGGTTGCTCTTGGTGTAGCTGGAGCCGCAGGGCGAGGGGGATGGATATCTGAGTTCAGCCGCATGGCAGTCAGTTTTCTACTGGCTTTACCCCCAATGTTCTCAGGTATTCTGCTGATCTGGGTCTTTGCTGTGCTTCTGGGTTGGTTTCCTGCTACAGGGCAGGGGGATATGCGCCATCTTATATTACCCGCCATGGTGATAGGCCTCAGTGTGGCAGGTGGAATAGCGCGCGCTGTTGATGCTGGTGTGGGGGATGCGCTGGCACAACCCTTTGTACGTACTGCGAGGGCAAAAGGGTTGATGCCTTTCACTGCGCTTTGGAGGCACGCATTGCGGGTAGGGTTCTTGCCGGCTCTCGATGTTATTGCACTTCAGTTTGGGTTCCTGCTGGGGGGAACAGTGATCACAGAGAGTTTGTTTGCCCGGCAGGGGCTTGGCCGTGTGATGCTCTCGGCTGTGCTCAACAAAGACTTGCCTGTTGTTCTGGGGGTTGTTGTTCTGGCGGCGGCGGTCTATGGACTGCTAAATCTGGCGGCAGATGTTGTTCATGCATGGCTTGACCCCCGTATCCGTTTCGGGATATGAAGAAAACAAGATATAAGCGGTTCCTCTGGGCGAGTGTGTTGTTTGCTATTGCGAGTCTGGCCGTACTTGCTCCCTTGGTGGCTGTCCACGATCCAATGGAGACCGAACCTGCCAACCAATTCTCTTCACCCGGTAGTGAACATCTTTTGGGGACTGACCAGTTCGGCCGGGATGTATTCAGCCGTACTGTGTGGGGGGCGCGCCACAGCCTGACCAGTGCGTTCCTATCAGCGGGAATTGCGATTGGGATCGGGCTTGTCATTGGCGGTGTGGCAGGTTCTGTTGGGGGTCGTACAGACTGGGTGTTGATGCGCGGTGTAGATGTATTGTTTGCGTTTCCTAGTTTGCTACTGGCGATGGCACTGGTTGCCATGTTGGGGGTGGGAACTTGGCAGGTAGCAATGGCGGTAGGTGTCTCACTTGCCCCTACCTATAGCCGCGTTGTGCGTACTGCCGTGCTGTCCGTGAAGAGCCAGCTCTTTATTGAAGCGGCACGAGCGCTTGGGGCTGCGCCTTGGTGGATAATATGGAGGCATTTACTGCCTAATGCGGCTGGTCAGATCAGCTCGTTTGCAACGGTGATCTATGCTTGGTCTCTACTTAATATTGCCGCGCTAGATTTTCTTGGGTTGACGGGATCACCCTCTCTGCCTACGTGGGGGCGGATGTTAAACGAAGGGCGATCTTTTCTGCGCATTGCGCCGTGGATTTCGCTAGGGCCGGGTATCATGCTGACTTTGAGCGTGCTTGCAGTGGCAGGCCTCAGTGATGGCTGGCTTAGAGGCACGATAATAGGAGTAAAAACGAAAAATGCCGCCGAAAGGGTGGCAGCACTTTTCGTTGAGGAGGAGAAGAAGGCGTCCGCATCCTCAAGGTAGCATAGTTTCTGATCAATATGTTGACGCGAATGCGTCGTTTGCTCTACGCTAGAGCTACGCTCAGACTTGGTGTACATTGCGGGCGTCTCACACGGCGGGGTATACTCGGCTGGAGGTTTGCTCTGAGATAAAAGGTTGTGTGTTTGAATATGCGCCGCTTTTTTGGTGTCTTAGCGCTGTTTTCTGTGCTGGCGCTCCAAGGGTCGGCCCTGTCATGGCCTGAGCGGCAGGCCATTATAGATACAGAGGTCGAGGCTATCTTGGCTCGGATGGGGCCGGAGGAGCGGGTGGGACAGCTCTTTCTCGTAACCTTTTATGGCTCAGATTATGGCCCCAATTCGGAGATCGCTAGGCTTATCTCTGAATACCGGGTCGGTGGTGTCGTGTTGTCAGTTGAGAATGGCAATTTCAGTAGTAATGGTGATGACCTTCCAGAGCAAATCTACCGCTTGACCAGTGAGCTGCAACGATTAGCAGATGGGCTTCCAGGCGAAGGGGGAGCTGGAGAACTCGATCTGCCTGACAGTAGCAGAGTTTATATTCCACTATTTGTTGGAGTCGAGCAGGGGGAGAGCTATCCCTACGATTATCTCCCCTACATAATATCCCCTCTGCCAACTAGTATGGCTATTGGTGCGACGTGGGACCCTGTGTTAGCAAAGGAGGCAGGCAGGATAGCTGGTCAGGAATTGGCGGCACTAGGGTTTAACTTGTTGCTTGGTCCTTCTGCTGATGTCGTGCAAATTCCGCAACCCTACACTGCTGGTGATATGGGCACGCGCGTATTCGGCGGCGAACCTTTCTGGGTTTCACAGATGACAGCGGCTTATGTGCGTGGTGTGCATGAGGGCAGTGAGGGGCGTGTAGCTGTTGTGCCGCGTTATTTCCCTGGTTATGGAGGGGCCGACCGCCTTGCGAGTGTCGAGATACCTACTGTGCGCCGTTCTCTGGACCAACTGATCCAGTTTGATCTGAAACCGTTCTTCGCTGTAACGGGTAGTGCTACCGATCCATTAGAACGTGCAGAGGGGCTGATGACAGGACACATCCGTTACCTTGGTTTTCAAGGTGATAACCCGCGCCTGTCAACACGTCCTATCAGCCTCGATCAGCAGGCTTTGCAGGTATTACTGCGGCTTGACTCTATCAATTCTTGGAGGCAGAGCGGTGGATTGCTGGTCAGTGATGCGCTTGGTTTGAGGGGAGTACGGCGTTTCTATGATCCACGAGAGGCGTCTTTCTCCAATCGGCGTGTTGCCCAGGATGCTTTTCTAGCTGGTAATGATGTTTTGTATCTAGGGAGCTTTGGGGGCAGTTCCTCTGCTGATCAGACTGCAAAGATAATAGACACGATAGAGTTTTTTGTTCAGTTGTACAATGCCGACCCCGCCTTTCAGGCGCGGGTGGATGAGTCTGTCCGCCGCATTATCCGCACTAAGCTCAATCTGTACCAGCGTTTTGAACTGGATAGGGTATTGTCACAACCAGCGGCTTTGGATGTGGTAGGGCAGAACAGTCAAGTAGCTCTCAACGTTGCACAGCGTGCACTTACCCTGCTCTCGCCAGAACAGCCTGAGCTATTGTCTGCTCCCCGATCGGGGGAACAAATTGTTATCTTCATGGACAGTCGTGTTGTCCAACCCTGTCAAACCTGTGTAGCACGTCCGCTTCTTGCCGTAGATGCACTCCAGTCTGCCATCTTGCGTCTGTATGGTCCACAAGCCAGCGATTTAGTTAGTCTCGCCAATATTCGGAGCTTTTCGTTTGATCAACTATCCAGTTACCTTCAATATGGCCCGCAGGAGGTCATCAGCGGAGAAGGTACACCCCAGCCAGATGCTCTGGCCATTGCGTTGAACTCCGCAGACTGGATCGTTTTTGTGATGCTCAATGTTGATACGAGCATCGCGCCTTCATCGGATGTGGTGAAACGTTTCTTGGCTTCTCCGCCAGTTGGAGCAGATACGCAGATTGTCGTGATGGCGATGGGGGCACCGTACTATCTGGATTCGACTGAGATTGGCAAGTTGACAGCCTATTACGCTCTCTATGATTACTCGGAGCCTTTTATTGATGTAGCGGCTCGTGCTCTGTTTCTGGGGATTCCGGAGGGCGGTGCTTCTCCCGTTTCGGTAAGTGGAATTGGTTATGATGTTTTTGAGGCCACCTCGCCTGATCCTGACCAGATCATCAATCTCTCGATCATCAGTGAAGGAGAGAGAGAAGAAGGAACATTCACACCGACCCCGCCTCTGGCACTGGGACAGGGTGATACCCTCTTTCTGGTAACCAGTGTCATCTTGGATCAGAATGCTCATCCTGTGCCAGACGGAACACCTGTAGAGTTCATCGTTGAGTATCTGAACACTGGCCTGCGCGATACACTGTCTGCAACGACAACAGGGGGGATAGCAAGGGCTGACCTGCCCCTAACACGGGCAGGGGACCTGCGTATCACTGCTCAGAGCGGCTCGGCTCGTAATTCGAATGCCATCCGTCTGACTATTCCGGATACAGGGAGTGCGGTGATCTCGATCTTGCCCCCCGATATTCCGCCTACATCTACCCCAAGCCCGACCGATACCCCCACCCCTGAATCAATGCCGGCCTTGAATTCGACTGCGACTCCTGTGATCGAGTCTAACCCTCAGCCGCGAAGTGTCTACTTCCGTGATCTTTTCTTATCTTTGCTAGGCTTGATCGGGATCGGGGGAGCTGTTTTTCTATTTGGGCTTAGTAAGCATGACCTGAACTATGCCTTGCTTACCTCTTTGCCGGTGTTCATAGTTGGACTGGTAGGCTACAACTACTATGCTTTGCTGTTGCCCGGAGCTGGCTTCTGGCGTAGCTTGTTTGGTAGCAGTTGGGGAGCTGGTGTGGCTACTTGGGCAGGCGGATTACTGGGAGCTGGTATGGCCACGCTGGCTCTTTATGGCTGGGAGCGCTGGGTTGGCCCTTCGTCAGGGAGACAACAGCGTCGGTGAAAGCGCTGTCGCCAGAATGGCGATGAAAAGGAGCACCAATGCTGTCAGAGCTAGGATCCGGTTGACCGGAGCGACTCGATTCAGGGGATGTCGGCTTTGCAGGTTAGGCCACAGTGTCAACGGACCGGTTGAGAGCAATACGTCTTTGAACGCCTGTACGCTAGGTGGCCGGTCGTCTGGATGCATTTCTAAGGCCCACAAGATGGCCTGTTCTGATCTGATACTGATATGGGGATTGAGGGTACGTGGCGGCCTCAATGCACCTGACTGAAGGAAGCGGGTCTTGGCTTCTGCAGGCGGCTCGTTGGTCAGAAGGTGGTAGAGGGTAGCTCCCAGTGAATAGATGTCAGAACGGGCGTCAGTATGACCAGAGTCTCCGCCGTACTGCTCTAGGGGAGTATAAAGAACTGTACCGCGTCCCTGAATCACCGTCACAGTGCGGGTATCATCAGGTATCATAACTTTGACAAGCCCGAAATCAACCAGTTTGATCAGTCCGTCAGGCGTCAATTTAATGTTGGCCGGTTTAATATCTCGATGCAGAACAGGCGGATTCTGGCTATGGAGATAAGTTAAGGCATCGCATAATTGCCCCGCCCAATCTAAAACCTGATGTTCTGGGAGAAAAGAACCTTTACTTCGGGCTTCTTCGATTTTCTGGCGGAGGTCATTACCAGGGACAAAGTCCATCACAAGGAAATCCCGGTTGTCCTCGCTGAAAAAATCAGATACTTTGGGAAGGCTGGGGTGATCGAGACGTGCTAAGACACTTGCCTCGCGGTAAAACTGTTCGCGGGCTTGTTCTTGCTCTGTTGGTGAGCTGGCGGGATCGATCTGTATCTCTTTGATTGCGCAGAAGCGTCCCTTCAACAGGGTATCTTCGGCGCGGTAGACAGAACCCATTCCGCCCTGTCCAACAGTTTCGATAATACGATACCGCGATCGGATAATCGTACCCGACCTAAGGGGCGGCAACATTCTCTTCTCCTCGCGGCCCCAGGTACATGCCAGCACAAGCGGATAGCATGAAGATGGGCGGCCTGGAGAGACAATAACCTTGTATGGGGGGTTTGTCAAGAGGAGTGGAATGGTGGTCAAGCAAACGGCAGACAAAGACAAACCGGTTCTCATTATTGTCGAGGGGCCTCTGCAGGGTCAACAGTGGGTTATGCATGGCGATCAGTTGACCATTGGACGTGGTGCGCAATGTGACATTGTCATTCCAGAGCGGAGTATATCACGAGAGCATGTCCGCATCTGGCGGGAAGGAAAACAGTATTTTATTGAGGATTTGGGTAGCAAGAACGGAACTCATGTCAACGCGGTCAGGCTGGAAAAGCCTATTCCACTTAATGAGGGGGACGAGATACAGATCGCACTCTGTGCAAAGATCAAGTTCGTCGGCTCTGAGGCGACAGTGCCTCTCATATTGAAGGAGGGTGAAGGAGCTGAAATCGGCCTAAGGCTTGATGAACATACCCGTCAGGTTATCATCAATGGCAGACTTCTTGAACCGCAATTATCACTATACCAGTATCGTTTGCTAGAGATGCTCTACAAAAGCGGAGGCGGCATCTGCACCCGTGATGATGTGGTGCTTGCGGTCTGGCCTGAGGCGGCCAGAGAAGGGGTTAGCGAGCAGGCTATTGACGCGCTTGTGCGCCGCCTGCGCGACAGACTAGCCGAGCTGTCACCCGATCATGAATACGTTGTAACCGTGCGGGGGCACGGGTTTCGGCTGGTACAGCCGGGCAAAAACCCAGACTCTACCGGCTGAAAACCGGTTGTTATCCGGCCTGCCTTATCCCGGCTGGCGAGTTTAAGTGAGCGCTATGTATTCGTCTTTGACCAGCATGGGCTTGTCAATATGGAGGTAAGCTAGCAGTTCGGAGATGGCGTCCGCCTTATTCTCAGCGTCTATTCTTGACCAAGTACGGCTCTTCAACTCTAGATAGTGCCCCTCCAACGCAGGCTCAATGAGCCTATCAAGATTGACATAGATGCGAAGCCCTTTGTAGTCAATGTGCCACCGGCGGCGCTCCTTGGTGATGGTACGTTCTGACCGAGCCTGAAAATATTCTCTATAGAAACGGAGGGGTCTTGTGGCAGGCGCAATATAGCGTGAGCGTGAGAGCAGGATGGCGTTGCTGAACTCACGCTCTTTGCCAGGGCTGGTCAATGTCAGGCGGGTCCGCACATTGCAGACATTGCCCTTCTCGTCAAGGTAATCGTCCTCCCGATAGCGTACACGTTCATAGTTAGGCGGCCCAAACTCAAAATAGGTGTCGTATTGCCGATAAGAAGAATACTTGACTGGTATAACGTCAGGGTGTTTGAACAGTAGTTCAATTTGCTCAGGACTTTGCAGGCGGGCTTTGACCTGTACCTCAAAGCTTTCTTCCTGTTGCAATTCTCCAATGGCCAGCAGTTTAGATAGGATGTCGCCCTCGCGCTCAATGAGAAAGATGTCAATACGTTTGGCAATGGCGGCGGCCTGATAGAGCAGTTCATTCATGTCCAGAGTCAGCAAAACACGGTCGCGCATCAGCCAGACCCCATTACACATAACGTGTTGTACGTCACTACTCTTGGTCGCGTAAATGAGGCGTGAATAGATCGCCTCAGGGTCGCGGTTGAAGAAGGGCCAGTTATGGACACGCTCCAAGCCAACTACCACTATATCTGCCCGTTTGCCCGGCTCCAGCGAGCCTGTCAGGTCTCCTAGGTGGAGTGCCCGTGCGCCCATGCTGGTGGCCATAGTCAAGGCCTGCTTTGCTGGTAGTGCGGTTGGGCTGTCTGTGGCCACTTTAGCAAGCAATGCGGCGAGGCGGGTCTCTTCGAACATATCTAGATCGTTATTGCTGGCTGGGCCGTCGGTGCCGATCCCTACGTTCAGCCCCAGCTCAAGCATCTGATTGACAGGCGCCATGCCACTGGCAAGCTTCAGATTGCTGGTCGGATTGTGGGCTACGCCTGCCTTATGATGAAGAAGGGTTCGCATTTCTCCTTCATCAACATGGACGCAATGAGCCGCAATGACTTTCGCATCAAACAGGTTCTGCTTCTTGAGCCAGGGCACGACTGGCATGCCGTATTGTTTCCGATTATCGGCAACTTCAAGGGCTGTCTCGCTGACGTGAATGTGCAGGGGGACATCATATTCGACTGCCAGCGCGGCACAGGCTTGCAGGATTTCGGGTGTACAGGTGTAGGCGGCATGGGGCGAGACGGCGGGCACGATCAGGGGGTGGTCTTTCCATTTGGTGATGAAGGCATGACACGCTTCCAAGCTTTCTTCATAGCTGGGGGCGTCAGGGGACGGAAATTTAAGTATCGTTTGCCCGCAGACTGCCCGCACCCCGACCTGGACACAGGTGCTGGCAACACTGTCCTCGAAATAGTACATGTCCGCAAAGGTAGTGACACCAGACTGGATCATCTCGGCACAAGCCAAGGCTGTGCCAATTCGTACAAAGTCTGGGTTTACAAATTCGCGTTCGGTGGGCATCATGTATCCCATCAGCCAGACGTCAAGCCTTAGATCGTCGGCTAAACCGCGTAGCAGAGTCATTGGGGCATGAGTGTGGGCATTGATGAGTCCTGGAATGATTGCACTGCCGGAGCAGTCTATGACTTCGGAAGCTTGATAGTCACGGTTGATCTGGTCTGCTTGCCCTACAGCGATGATCTTATCGCCCTTAACAGCAATTGCGCCATTCTCGATAATCGAGTACGACTCATCCATCATTACAACAGTGCCATTGGTGAGGATGGTATCAGCAAGCTTCATGATGCCTCCCGTAATCTAGTAGTGAGGCCAATTATAGTCGCCTGAGGGATCGTTACAAGGAGCAACGCCGTTAAAGATGGGTTCGAAACGCATTTTCCGCTTGATAGAGGGCAGTTTGGTGGCCTTGTTTTTGATACAGGCTGTGCGCGTAGTCTTTGCGATGCTACTTAGCATGATCAATGTGGCTTTAGACACTCAGCGTGTTGATCTGCTCATTGTGAACGCGCACCTGTTTCTGGCCGCCGCCCTGATTCTGTCCTGGTTCGCCCCTCGCGCTCGTTCGGCCTTGCCCGGAACGCTCAGCGTAAGTGCGATCATCGTTGCAGTGGGGCGGGTATTTATGTCATTTCAGGCTCCACCGGTGCGGTTGTATTCTGCGCTGGTCGTCATTGGCTTTGGCGGCGTTTATTTTGCCTCTCTGCTCAGGGCCAACTGGCGGGGCTGGGTTTCAAACTTGATAGTGGCCATGACGTTCGATCAACTCTTGCGTGCTTGGGACACTTACGACTTCTCTCTGCGCATATGGTTCGATCTGTATGTAGGCGATTTGTTGCGTCGTGTCCCCTGGCTTGCTGTTCAAATCCTCTTGTCGGTACTTGTTGTTGTTGCCAGCCGAATGGCACGGCGCTCGGCTAGGTCAGAGCCATATGAACCTGCTTTTCTGGGAATATGGGGAGGGCTGTCTGTTGGTAGTTTCTTGGCTCTGGAAACCCTTCTGCTGGCAATGCCTAATGTGATAGCCCGGTGGGCTGGTGTACCTTATGCCGCACTTGTCCCTTGGTTACTGCTTGCTACTGCACTGCCGCTGATGCCTGGCATCCGTGAACTGATGGCTCGAACGTTGGAGACATTTGATGATCGATTGCGCGGCTGGGTCTGGTTATTCATGTTTCTGGTCATGTTTGTAGTCGGGAATCGCTTGGGCGGGTGGGGAGCGGCCGGGGCGCTGATCGTGGCACAGTTCATGGCGGTCCTGACGCTCTGGTGTGTCCCAAGCCCGCCTGACCCGGTCGAGGTAGAGCAGGTGGGGCCGTCGCTCAGTGTGGGGTTGTTTGTTTTCGTCGCGTTGGTCTACGTATATAGTTTCACCTTTGAATATGCTCGGACATTTGCCTGGCTTGAAGATCAGGGGTTAGTTGTGATATTGGTTGCGGCAGGACTACTGGGGGTGTCACGCCTGTCATGGCGTGAAGAAGACCCTTGGCAGATTAAGCCGTCAATACCTAGGGCAGTTGCTACTGCCTTTGTCTTCCCAGTGACTGTTTTGGGCCTGATCTTGAGCGGCTTGGGCGCTCAGCCTGTGCCTCCCCTGCCCCATGGAACATTACGTCTGGCAACCTACAATATCAATGGGGGGTATGATGAAGCGGGCATGTTTCAGATGGAGCTGATCGCCCGTACCATTGAAGCCAGCTTGGCCGATGTAGTGGCTTTACAAGAAGTAGATGTGGGGCGACCGGTCAGCTACGGTGCAGACGAGGTACAGTTCCTTGCGCGTCGTCTTGGGATGTACCAAGCTTACCAGCCGACCATAGGCCAGATGCGCGGCGTGGCTATCCTTTCGAGGTGGCCGATCACCGGTAGTGTAGGAGTGCTGATACCCGGAGCGGATGAGCAACAAGGGGCCTTGCGAAGCCTGTTACAAGAGCCTGCAACAGGCCGCTCGATAGTTATGGTCAGTGCACAGCTTTTGCCCGGAGACAATCAACAGCGCCTAGAGCAACTGGCGGTGTTGTTGAGCCTGATTGACGATCTGTCCCCCGTAGTGTTGGGAGCAGATTTAGGGTTCTCGACAGAAGAAGATGTGATCTACCAGCAACTTCTGTCTGCTGGCTTTGTTGATCCGGACAAGGTATTGGGCATCGAGAGAGGCTTCACTTTTCCGGCAAGCAATCCCATGTACCGGCAAGATTATATTCTTGTGTTAGGAGCAACGCCGAGCGATTCGCGCCAGGTAGACAGCCGCGCTTCCGACCATCGCCTGGTTGTTATTGAGATAGGCTGGCCTTAAAGTTTCCCTGCCTTAGCCCGCTTTAGTGCTTCGTCAACAGGCAAAAGGGGAGTGCGCAGGCAGGCAAATGCCTTTTCCAGCGATAGTGTGCAGTCGCGTGGACGTTCTGGCATCATGTCGGCGGCACGAACCGGTCGGACAACCTGTATGGGATCATAGCCGAGCGCATCGAGAAGGCGGCTCCCGTATTCGTAACGGCTGAGGGGCTGGGGGCCGGTCACATGGAGGATGCCGCTCAGCTCACTGCCAGCTAGTTCCAATAAGACCTCAGCCAGATTCCAAGCCCAGATGGGTTGTCTGATCTCGTCTATAAACAGGGGTACGATTTCTCCTGCTTCGATCTTCTCCAACATCCAACTGATCTGCCGGTTGGTGCGTGTCAGATCGTAGATCAGGCTGGTGCGTACTATCAGGCAGTCTGGGGTATTGAGAAACGTTCTTTCGTTTTCCGCTTTCACCCGACCATAGGGGCTGACCGGGGTAGGGGGAGCCTGCTCGTCGTAAGGGGGGTGCTTGCCATCAAAGATCAGGTCAGTCGAGAGGGCAATAAGGCGGCACTTTGCGCGTTGAGCAGCCTCACTGATATTGTGCGCCGCCGCGCGGTTGGCGGCTGCCATGTCCTCACTGCGGTCAGAAGTGCCTGCATGAATGATTGCTGTTGGCTTGACTTGCTCGACCAGGTCTAGTACAGCCTGACGGTTGCGCAGATCAAGTTGTACGGCTGTGCCTCCCCCGATGTTTGCGTGCCTGAAGTAGGTCCCTACCGTTTCCCATGAGCGGGCGGCCAAAGCTGAAAGCGGGCGCCCTAGATCACCGCTCGCGCCGGTGATGAGTAGTCTTTTCATGGTTGTCCGTGCTCAGCTTGCAGAATGGCCAGTGCCTGTTTGGCCGCCATCTGGGCGGCGGCCTGCTTGCTGAAGCCCTTCCCTTCTGCATAGCGTCTCTCACCAATGATCACGACAACCGTGAACTCCTTGGCATGATCAGGACCTTGACTACTAACTGTCTGGTAAATAGGGGTGATGCCAAGCTTAGCCTGACAGTATTCCTGTAACATGCTCTTGGGGTCTTTGTCCAGCTCTAGGCGGAGTATTTCCTCTAAAGCGGCTTCAAAAAGCGGGCAGACAAAATCGCGAACTGCTTGAAAGCCCTGATCGAGGTAAAGTGCTCCTATAACTGCTTCAAAGGCGGCGCACAGATTGCCAACGCGGCTACGTCCGCCGCTTTCCTCTTCGCCTCGCCCAAGCAACAAAGCCTCGTTGATGTGAGTTTGGATAGCAAGCTCTGCTAGCGTCTGCGTTCGTACCAAAGCGGCCCGCAAGCGGGTCAAACGGCCCTCTGAGGCCTCTGGAAAACGATGATAGAGCATCTCGCCGCTGATGAAATCAATCACTGCGTCGCCCAGAAATTCGAGCCGCTGATTGTCCTCCGTTGCTTGGTCTGGATGTTCGTTGAGGAAGGAAGGATGTGTCAGGCTGCGCAGGAGTAAAGATTGGTCGTTGAAGTGAAGATTACTTAGTTCTTGGAAGGCGGCTATGCTAAGAGCTTCCATAGTCCTGTTAATGCTAGTCCTCGAATGCTTTAAAGATCAGAACCGAATTATGACCACCGAAGCCAAAGGCATTGCTCATGGCAACTCGGATGGGCATCTCTCTAGCCTGATTGGGCACATAGTCGAGATCGCAGATGGCGTCTGGCTCCTCGTAATTGATTGTGGGCGGCACTACTGAGTTCAAGATAGCTTGAACACAGAAGACTGCCTCCAATGCACCTGTAGCTCCCATCATATGGCCGGTCATGCTCTTTGTCGAACTAACAGGCACCCGGTAAGCGCGTTTACCTAGAACGGTCTTGATTGCCTGAGTCTCTGCGGCATCATTGAGAATTGTGCCCGTCCCGTGTGCATTGATGTAGTCAATTTCATCGGCGGTAAGATGGGCATCATCTAGAGCACGTTGCATTGCGGCGGCTCCGCCTGCCCCATTCTCAGGGGGTGCAGTGATATGGAAAGCATCCGAGGATGCCCCATAGCCTGCTAGTTCAGCCAGAATGTTGGCACGGCGGGCACGGGCATGCTCAAGTGTCTCCAGCACTAGAATAGCACTCCCTTCCCCCATAACCAACCCGTCACGGTTAGCGCTGAAAGGAGAGGGTGTTTGACTGGTGCGGCGGCTGACCGCACCGATGCGTTCAAAAGCTCCGATTCCTAAAGGTGTGATGGCGGCCTCTGAGCCGCCGGCCAGCATGACGTCCACTACCCCGGCCCGGACAAGTTGAGCCGCGAGACCGATGCCATCTGATGCTGAGGCGCAGGCTGAGGCAACGGAGAAGGCAGGTCCACGTAGCTGATGGGCAATACTGACCGCACCTGCTGCACCGTTGCTCATAATCTGAGGGATGCCAAAGGGGCTTAGGCGCCGTGCTCCCTGCTGGTTGAGGATGGTGACCTGCTCAATCATCGAGTTAAGGCCGCCTATGGCGCTACTGATCACTACACCAATGCGGTGGGAGTTCTCGTCGGTGACCTCAAGCCCACTGTGTTGAAGGGCCTCGATTGCCGCACTGTGGGCCAGCCACTCGAACCGATCCTGCCGTCTGACCTCACGGGGATCAAGGATAGTCGTGGGATCAAAGCCCTTAACCTCAGCGGCAACCTGTATTGAGAAGTTGGCGGTGTCAAAGAGTGTGATCGGTCCTACCCCTGACTCGCCTTTGATGAGGGCATCCCATGTGGACTGCGCTGACAAGCCGAGGGGGCTGATAACCCCATACCCTGTTATAACAACGCGGTGCATGGATTTATGTCCTTCCTCGTGTGAATTGTGCTATGTAGGGAACATTTCCTCTTGATGTTGCTATTGAAGTCCGCTTAGCTTGTCAAGATCAGGTGTTTTACAGCCTGCTCCGGTGATGGACAGAACAATCAGTGCATCTTCTGGAAACTGGGCCACTACCTGTTCCAGCGCGGGCCAGACCGTTGCGCTGGTCGGCTCGGCTAATATGCCGCGCCGGGCAAGCTGATGCAAACCTTGTATGATGTCCGCTTCTTCTACTACTGTGATAGTCCCCTGAGACTTCCGGATTGCGTCAAGGATGGTCTTTGCTCGCGGCGGGCTGGCAACCCGTATTCCCTCGGCCAGTGTATGCCCTTCGCTCTGGGAGGGGATTGGCCCATTGCTGTTGTGAAAACGAACCCACAGGGGAGCACAGGCCTTAGCTTGTACGCCGATCAACTTTGGATGATGGCTGGCTAAACCGGCAGTCAGGAGGTCGGTAAAGCCGCGTGCAAGGCCCAATAACTGGGTGCCGTTGCCTACAGGCAGGATGACAACATCCGGGGCACGACGGCCCAACTGCTCCCATATCTCGTAGGCGATGGTCTTGTTCGCCAGTATGACGTATGGATTGTAGACGTGGCTGGCGTAGTAAGAAGTCCCCATCTCCGAAGCTTGCCTTGCCGCTTGCGATGCCGCACTGCGCGGGCCAGGCACTTTCTCTAAATGAGCGCCGTATAACACGATCTGAGCAAGTTTGATCGGAGAGGCAGTCTCTGGTACAAAAATGCTGGTTTCGATGCCCGCTTGAGCCGCATAGGCGGCTAAGGCGGCACCGGCATTGCCAGATGAATCCTCATGAACCCTTTGGATTCCGCGTGCCTTGAGGACGGAGGCCAATAAAGAAGCCCCGCGATCCTTGAACGAGCCTGTCGGATTGAGACTCTCCAACTTGAGCCAGATGGTGCGTCCCATGAAGTGCGTTTGGATAAGAGGAGTCCAGCCTTCCCCTAGCGAGACAGGTACAATGCCGGGCGGAGTCAACATGGCCTGATAGCGCCAGAGGGAAGTTACATCGTGCTTGATGGCGTGCTGGTCGAAAGTGGGAGTACAGGTGAACTCAAGAGGTGATCCGCAGTTGCACTCTATTTGGTTAGTGTCAAGGGGATAAGTTTGGCCGCAATTTGGACATCCTAGAGTGAAACCGCCCAGTCCAGCTAGTTCGTTGTTCCTACGGACATCCGTTGGGGTAGGGTGGTAGTACCCTTCAACCCAGAAGCTCCCTTCTGGACCAACTTCTTTTTTCCAGACAGGGACGATCTCTTTCAGTCGGTTGATGCCATAGCGGGTAGCCTCGAAGCACCCATCGTCGCGATGCCTGCTGGAGCAAGCCACTATGACAGTTGTATCCCCTACCTGTAGCCTGCCGATGCGTTGCACAATGGCGATGCCCAACACCTTTGGGAAACGTTCCCGTATCTCGCTGGCGATCTGATGCAGCATCTTCTCTGCCATGGGCTGGTAGGCTTCGTAGAGCAGATATTCAGTCTCAAACTGGTTAGCGGAGTTGAAAGTCACCCCTCTGACTGTGCCGTTAAAGAAGCAAACCGCCCCTGTCTCTGGGGTGGTAATCGCGTTAATCAGAGTGCCAAGATCAGGAAGGTTAGGGGTAATAGCAAAATATTCTGGAAAATCACTCTTGCCGAGGCCGCCGCTGACTGGTGGGAACAGCGCAATCTTATCTCCATCATGAATGGGGTCTTCAGGGAAAGCGTACTGATCGTTGAGGGCTACCAGTGCGCTGGGCAGAGAGGTCTGTAGGGAAGGAAAGTATTCTGATAGGTGAGCTAAAAGTATGGCAACTGTAGCCGGCTCAGGCAGTTCAACGCTGATCTGTTCTATGCCTGCCTGCTCACGCAAGGTAGCAAAAAGATGTACAACAACCTGCATAGCCTATTCTAACACCACATCCCCTGACTGACCGCCGCGTTTTTCAACCAGCCGGACAGCCTCAATACGCATACCCCGATCAACCGCTTTAACCATGTCATAAACGGTTAATGCGGCGACAGATACTGCCGTCAGAGCTTCCATCTCAACACCAGTTTTTCCAACAGTTTGGACACGGGCCTCGATCAGGACACAGGAAGCTTGTTCGTCCAGCGAGAGGTTTACTTCAATGTGTGTTACCGGCAGAGGATGGCACAGGGGGATCAATTCGGCGGTACGCTTGGCCGCCATAATGCCCGCTATCTGGGCGACAGCAAGCACATCGCCCTTCTTGACGGCGCTGTTGCGGATCAGAGCCAGTGTTTCGGGCTTCATCGCGACACGACCGCGAGCAACCGCGACCCGTACGGTATCGGGCTTGCTCCCGACATCAACCATAGTGACGTGTCCTGTCTTGTCCACGTGCGTGAGTTCACCCACAGTACGCTCCCTAGAATAACCAACAGCGTGAGGGATTGTTGAGAGTTTCGAGGATTATAGCCTGTAGGAGGCTTTCAAGACAATCGGGAGTGGCTAACAGGGTGGATATGGAGGGCTAAAATCGCCTGACCCGTTAACACCATGTCCGCCTTTTGAGCACTCCCAGACAATCTGCATTCATGCCACATACGACCGGCGCATGGTATAATTTACCTTGCTCTGTGCTGGAAAGGCTGGCTTTGATGCTTCGTGAATCCCTGCAACGTACACGCCAGGCATTCTTTGGGCGGATTGCTAACCTGATCGGGGCAACCGAGCTGAGTGATCAGGTCTGGGAGGAGGTTGAGGCTCTTCTCATTCAGGCCGATCTGGGGGTAGCGACAGCGCAGGTTGTTACATCTGCTCTGCGCAAGAGAGCGCAGAAAGAAGGAGTGACCAAGCGCGAGCAGTTGATGGCTGTGCTGAAAGCCGTGTTGCTTTCTATGCTTCCAGAGGGCGGGCCTTCCTCGCTGGAACAACCGCGTCCTCTCACTGTCATCCTGATTGTAGGGGTGAACGGCACAGGCAAGACGACAACTATCGCCAAGCTCGCTCAGCAACTCTCCCGTGAGGGACGCAAGGTCATGTTGGCGGCGGCGGATACATTCCGTGCGGCGGCTGTTGAACAGTTGCAGGTATGGGGTGAGCGATTGGGTGTTCCAGTGGTGGCGGGGCAGGCGGGCGGCGACGCTGGCGCAGTAGTCTATGATGCCATTCAGGCGGCCTTGGCACGGGGGCGTGATGTATTGCTGGTAGATACCGCAGGGCGGTTGCACACCAAGTATAATCTGATGGAAGAGTTAAAGAAGGTTTCGCGCGTAGCAGGCAAGAATGTTCAGGGTGCGCCGCATGAAGTGTGGTTGGTGCTTGATGGCACTACGGGGCAGAATGCGCTCTCTCAGGCCAGCCATTTTAAGGAGGCAGTTGGTGTTACTGGCGTCATTGTGACCAAGCTGGACAGCACGGCACGGGGCGGCATGGTGTTTGCCATTGGCCACGAGTTGAACTTGCCAGTGCGATATGTAGGGGTTGGGGAAGGAGTAAATGACTTACTCCCTTTTGATCCCCAGTCTTTTGTGGATAGTCTGTTCGATTGAGTGGATTTAAGAAAAACTTACAGGGGGATTTCTCTTACTATGGATGATCTAATCAGCCGGCTCAGTGACCTGCAGACCCGAGTTGAAGCTCTTATGGAGCGTCTTTGACATAGCTGATAAGCGCCAGAAGCTGGCTCGTATTGAGGAACAATCTGCACAGCCCGGCTTCTGGGACGATGCTCGTACTGCCCAGCAACTGATGCAACAGGCGGCGCGGCTGCGGAATGATATTGAACAGTGGAATAGCTTGTCACAACGGATCGAGGATGCACTTGATCTAGCTCAACTTGAGGACGAGAGCCTGCGCCCCGATCTGGAAAATGAGACTACTCAGTTGACTCATCTTGTCGAGCGGGCTGAGTTCACCCAGATGCTCTCCGGTGAATATGATCGCGAGGATGCCATCCTGGCGATCCACATGGGCAATGGGGGGGTAGATGCGATGGATTGGGCGGAGATGCTGGAGAGAATGTATCTCCGCTGGTGTGAGATGCATGGTTATCGAACCGAGATCCTTGATCGGAGCGTAGGTGAGGAAGATGGTATCAAAAGCTCGACTATCGCCGTGAGCGGCGAGTGGGCTTATGGTTACCTTCGTGCTGAGCGGGGCGTCCACCGCTTGGTGCGGTTGTCTCCTTACGACTCTGCCCATCGGCGTCATACCTCTTTTGCTCTAGTTGAGGTGTGGCCAGATGTACAGGGAGATGTTCAGGTCGAGATTAACCCTGATGATCTAGAGATTGAGACCTACCGATCTAGTGGGGCGGGGGGACAGCATGTTCAAAAGAATGAGACGGCTGTCCGGATCACTCATAAGCCGACTGGGATCGTAGTGACCTGCCAGAATGAGCGGTCATTGACACAGAACCGCGAGAGCGCCCTGCGTGTTCTGCGGGCACGCCTGCTAGAACTTGAATACCAGCGTCGGGAAGCGGAGCGGGCGGCCTTGAAGGGTGAACATGTTGACGCCAACTTTGGCAATCAGATACGTTCCTATGTCCTCCATCCTTATCAGATGGTCAAAGATCATCGGACCGGCTACGAAACAGCTAATACGACAGCCGTGTTGGACGGTCAGATTGATGAGCTAATTGAGGCTTACCTGCGCTTGGCCCAATAGGCAAAGGGTATTTCCTCAAGTGATCTGAGCCTTTCTTTTTTTGCGCAATCAGTCGAGGAGTTGAAGAGATGTCGAAAGATCCGCATTCGTCTGGAAAGCCCAAGGTAAACGCGCCTCAGGAGCCGAGCAAGGGTTCGCCGCCAAGCGGTGGAGCAACCAAGTATACCCCGCCGGCGCCTCGCCAGCCCGTTTCTAGACCCCTTTCTCAACCCCCTGTCTCCCCTCCCGCTGGCGTTAACCCGCCGCCAGTAGGGGGGATGGCTTCTACAAATCCGGTTGCTGAGCGTTTGAGCACTTTGGAATCCGAAATTCAGTCCTTGCAAGGACAGGTCACATTTAGCAATGAAAAGCGGAGCATGACGGAACTTGATCAGGGGATTGGGAATCTCGCTCAAGCGCTGGCTGAAGTGCGCCAACGTGGTTATCGTTATAAAAGCTTCCTAGAGGGGAAGGTCAACGTGCTGGCCCAGAAATGGGAGGCGGCTAAGGCCTTAGCCCTAGACGAAATACAGAGGGCTGAACATGACCTCCAATTGCTCTATGGGCAAGTGTCTCAGCGATATAGTGCGGCTGTGCAGGCAGTGAACAGCCCTTCAGCCGGCACCCAGCTTTCTGCTTTGGAGCAACAGATTGGGCAGTTGCGTACACGCCTGGGGGCGGCCCAAAGTACCATTACGGCGGCCTATTCCGGAGTGCAACAGGTTTATAGTCAGACAAATGCCCAGGTGAAGGAGGTGCTCTGGTTGCTTGAGCAGGTTGATCAAGCCAGCTTCGATATCTTAGCGGGCGAGAATCCTGTGCAAGCTGTTAAAGCTAAGTGGTGGCGCGATGGAAAAAATCAGGGGCCAGTGGGTGTCCTCTATCTGACCGATCAGCGACTGATCTTTGAACAAAAGGAAGAAAAAGTCACCAAGAAAGTGCTATTTATCGCCGCCGAGAAGGAGACCCTTCAGGAGATGCTATTCCAAGTTCCAATTGGTGCTGTTGAGGGAGTTAAGTCCAGCAGCAAAGGGTTGTTTGGGCATGAGGATCATCTCGATTTTACGTTTGGGCCGGCGGCTGATTATCCCATTGCTCACTTTCACATTGATGGGCAGGAAAGTGAGTTCTGGGTTGGGTTGATCAAGAAGGTACAAAATGGCGAGATCAGTAATGAGCGCTACTATGCAACAGGCGAGAGTGCTGAGGTCGAGGCTCAGGCACTCCAAGAAATATTTGCAAATGCGCCCCAGAAATGTACTGCCTGCGGAGCACCTTTTGATGCACCGATAGCTAAGGGTCAGCGACAGATTAAGTGCGAATATTGTGGTACATTAATGACTTGGTAGTGAAGGTAGTGGGCTACAAAGTTCCCGAAAAAAATAATTGACTGTATGGTGATTTATGTGCTAAAATTACAGTTTGCGAACAAATAGGAACCGTGGATACTCATAGCGAATGAGGAAGTCAATGAGCTGAGCCAGCGCGCTGGAGAACCGTTCTCCGAGCGCTGGTTTAGTTTGCCCATGAGGAGAAAGCGGGTAGCCGTTCATTCAGACCGCTGAGAAGGGAGTGTTTTCTGTGGTACATAGCCGTATGCAGGAAGACGGTCTGGAGGCAAAGGACTTTAGGGCCTTACGCGTCAGTCTGGCGTCGCCGGAGCAAATCAAGTCTTGGTCGTATGGCGAGGTGACCAAGCCTGAAACGATCAACTACCGTCGCCTACGACCTGAGAAGGATGGGCTGTTCTGTGAGGCGATTTTTGGTCCTACCAGAGACTGGCAGTGCTATTGTGGCAAATACAAGAATGTCCGCTACAAGGGGCTGGTCTGTGACAAGTGCGGCGTCGAGATTACACGTGCCTCTGTGCGTCGTGAGCGAATGGGGCATATCGAGCTGGCGGCGCCGGTAGCACATGTATGGTACACGCGGCGTGTCCCTAGCTACTTGGGACTTCTGCTTGACATATCGCGTCGTAACCTGGACCGCGTCTTGTATTTCGCCCAGTATGTCGTGACTCATGTAGATGAAGATGCCCGCCAGAAGGCGCTTAAGCGTCTCTCGGATGAGATGAATGAGGAGCAGGCCGCCCTCCGCGCTGAGGTTGATGCTCAGATAGCGGCGATCGAGCAAGCCCGCGATACAGCGCTGGCAGAGTTACAAGCTCGCCGAGATGCGATCAACGCTTCTTATGAAGAGGAGTTGTCCGCCCGCACGGATGAGCTGATGCATGCGGCCCAAAATTTCCAGCAACAGCTTGAAGACAAGGCTGGCACGGTTGCTAAGAGCGCAATGGTTTTTGCCCCTACCCAAACGGTCATTGTGGAGAAGGGCGAAAGCATCAGCGCGGATCATATTCGTCTGGTGCAAGAGGCCGCCGGCGCATTGCTCAGCGAGATTCAGCGGGAGATTGAAGAGCGCAAGCAGGCTGAGCTGGCAAAAGAGGGTGGGCAGGCCGAACAGATCATCGCTCAGGCGGCTGAACAGATTGCTGAACTCGAGGAGTTGGCCGCCCAACGGGGGGCTGAGATTCAGCAACGTTATGCCGATCAACGCAACGAAATTGCTTCACTGCAACAGATGCAATTCTTGGGTGAGGCCCGCTACCGTGAGTTAAAACAGCGCTATGGTCAGGTCTTTAAAGCAGGCATGGGTGCAGGGGCATTCTATGAGATCTTGAAATCAATGGACCTTGACAAACTAAGCGCTGAACTCTGGACAGAGGTTCGAACGAGCCGTTCTAAGCAACGGAAGAAGAAGGCTACCAAGCGCCTGCGTGTTGTTGAGTCATTGCGTAAAAGCGGTAATCGCCCTGAGTGGATGATCCTGACGATCCTGCCGGTCATTCCACCTGATCTACGCCCGATGGTTCAGTTGGATGGGGGGCGCTTTGCAACCTCTGATCTGAATGATCTCTACCGTCGCGTGATCAATCGTAATAACCGGCTCAAGCGTCTGCTCGAACTTGGTGCGCCGGACGTTATCGTGCGCAATGAGAAGCGTATGCTTCAGGAGGCAGTAGACAGCCTGATTGATAACAGCCAGCGGGGCAGGGCGCTCAGCCGTCGAGGCCGCCGTGAATTGAAATCGCTTAGCGACATGCTGAAAGGCAAGAAGGGGCGTTTCCGCCGCAATCTGCTGGGGAAGCGTGTAGATTATTCGGGGCGCTCGGTAATCGTGATTGGGCCTAAGCTCAAGCTTCACCAGTGCGGATTACCCAAGACGATGGCTCTCGAACTGTATCGGCCTTTCGTGATTAGCAGGCTTGTTCAATACAACTATGCCAGCAATGTGAAGCAGGCCAAACGTTTCATTGAGCGTGAAAGGCCAGAGGTGTGGGAGGTGCTGGAAGAGGTTATTCAAGAACGCCCTGTTCTGTTAAACCGCGCGCCTACTCTGCACCGCTTGGGCATTCAGGCGTTTGAGCCGATACTGGTTGAGGGCAAAGCTATCCAGATACACCCGCTTGTTTGTACGGCCTTCAATGCAGACTTTGACGGTGACCAGATGGCAGTGCATGTGCCTCTGTCTCAGAAGGCAGTGGAAGAGGCACGTAACCTGATGCTGAGCGTCAAAAACTTGCTTAAGCCGGCTGATGGTTCACCCGTAGTTGGCCCCAGTAAGGATATGGTGCTTGGTGTCTTCTATTTGACAATGGAGAGGCCAGGGCAGGAGATTGATAAGGTAGACCCCCAGACATTGCGGGTCTTCTACGATCTGGACGAAGTTGAGATGGCGCTTGCGCTGGGGCAGGTTCATGTGCACACCCCCATTCGTATCCTGTGCATCTACGACAATGGGCGGCCACTCGATAAGCCTCTGGTCACGACCGTGGGGCGCTGTGTGTTCAACCGAGTCTTGCCGGATGAGGTACGCTGGGTAAATACCACCCTTGACAAGAAGAAAGTGGGTGAACTGGTTGGGCGCATCTACACCCGATTCGGGCCGGAGGTCACAACTGAGGTGGTTGATCAGATCAAAGACCTTGGCTTCAAATATGCTACCCTGTCTGGGGCTACCATTGCGATCAGTGATCTGGTCGTGCCCAAGGAGCGGGCGGAGATTATTGCTGAAGCAACCGCTACGGTGAATGATATTGAGCGCGAATATCGGCGTGGCCTTTTAACCGAGGAGGAACGGTATCAGCGTACCATTGACGAGTGGAACGCGGCAAAGTCGAAAGTCTCAAAGGCTGTTGAGAAGTCTCTCGACCGTTACAGCAGTTTGTATATTATGGCCAAGTCTGGCTCCACTAAAGGTGGTATGGGGCCTATCGCTCAGTTGGCGGGTATGCGGGGTCTGATGGCCGATCCGTCTGGACGTATCATAGACCTGCCTATCCGCAGTAACTTCCGCGAGGGGCTGAGTGCGCTGGAGTATTTCATCAGCACGCATGGCGCTCGCAAAGGGTTGGCCGATACAGCCCTCCGTACTGCTGATGCGGGTTACCTGACCCGCCGTCTGGTGGATGTCGCTCAGGATATGATCATCAACGCAGAGGACTGCGGCACCCAGAGCGGCATCTGGATCAGGAGATCACAACGGGTCTCTGATCAGAGCATGAGCGAACGCTTAATCGGACGCATAGCGGCTGGGCCAGTGGTTAACCCTCAAACGGGCGAGATCATTGTCGACCGCGGTGAGATGATCGATGAAGCCGCCGCCGAGCAGATCGAGGTATTGGGTATTGAGGATGTCTTCGTCCGTTCCCCGCTGACCTGTGAGATGGTTTATGGGTTGTGTGCGAAGTGTTATGGGCGTGACCTTGGACGTGGAGAGCTGGTTGAAGTAGGCGCCGCCGTTGGCATTGTAGCGGCCCAGTCTATTGGTGAACCCGGTACTCAGTTGACATTGCGCACGTTCCATACGGGTGGTACAGCGGAGGAACGTGATATTACGCAAGGTTTGCCGCGGGTAGAGGAGCTGTTTGAGGCGCGCAGGAAGCCAAGAGGAGAAGCAGTCGTCACCGACATTGATGGGGTAGTGCAAATCTATCAGCGCGAGGGTATCCGCTACATCAAGGTCGTTGATAGCCAGATCCTGCGTGAGGACTACGACGTCACAGGCTGGGAACTTGCGGTTGCAGATGGTGACGAGGTTGTTCAAGGGCAACAGTTAGCTTCTAGAGGTGAAGAAGTGTTTGTCGCTCCGCGTAACGGGCGTATCTCCCTTGTGGGTAACCTGCTCTCGCTACTTTATGAACAACGTGATGAGCGTGAATATGAAATACCTAGCGCGGCGCGTCTGGTTGATGTTTTTGACCCTTCTACTGGTAAACAGCGCCGTCTTCAGGATGGTGATCGGGTAAAGGCAGGCGATCAGCTTACTGAAGGGGCAAGAAATCCGCATCGCATCCTGCGTATTCTGGGTATCGAGGCTACCCAACACTACCTGCTGAGCGAAGTCCAAGATGTTTATCGTAAGCAGGGTGTTAATATCAATGACAAGCACTTCGAGGTTATCATTCGTAAGATGCTCTCGAAGGTGCAGATCACACGCAGTGGGGATACTGAATTATTGCCCGGCGAGCTGGTTGACCGCCTTGTCTTGCGCGAGATAAACGAGAAGGTCATCGCCCAAGGCGGCACCCCCGCCAGCGGTCAGAATGTCCTGCTGGGGGTAACGAAGGCGGCCCTCAATACAGACAGCTTCCTGTCAGCATCATCCTTCCAGCACACAATCAAGGTACTGGCGGGGGCGGCTATTGCAGGCAAAGAGGACCCCTTAATCGGTCTGAAGGAGAATGTGATTATCGGTAAGCTGATACCGGCTGGTACAGGCTTTCATCACTATCAACAGCGCCATGCCCAGATAGCTTCAATCAGCCGTAGTGCTTCCTCTGGTATTGATATGGTTCAAGATACTTCTGATCTGGACTATGACTTAGACCTGTGACAAAGCCCTGTTAGAGACAAAGGTAGGTAGGTGGGAGACCCGGCTGGAATAGCGGGTCTCCCGTGTTGTTAGGGCAGATTTTCGACTTTAGGGGTATCACGCAGGACGTTATAGGCAAGGCGCGGAACTAAGTTACCAATCAGGAGGCTGTATGCACCCTGATCAGGGTCAAAGCCCCCCAGCGTTGCAACATTGAGATTCCATAAGATCATGGGGCCCATAAAGTCCCACTCCTGAGCCATGAGGTAGGCATTCAGGATATAGCGGGCCTGAAGCTCTTGCCCCATGTAGGCAAAGAAGGAGGCGCTTTCGGGTATGGGCTGGTCAATACCTTCCATGGTTCCCCAGCCGAACTCGGTAGCCCATAGTGGCCGCGCCAAATCATTGAACTCTGCCTGAATGGCACGGTAGTCCTCAATGGTGTTGAGGAAGAAAAAGCTGGGGTGATTGTTGTAGGCAGGCGGTCCAGAGGGATCGCCACAGCATCGTAGCCAAGGTGGATTAGCCCAGCTATATGGGTGAATGCCAATTGCATCTGCGTAGTTGGCCACCCCTGCTTCATACATCTGGTGCAGGTAAAGGCGATCATCTATAGCTGTTGTGCCGTCGTTGATGCCGGTGGGCGACAGCCCTGCACTGATCACAGTGATGTTGCCCTCTGGGTATTCACGTTTGATGGTTTGGTACGCTCCGGCCAGCAGTCTGACATAATCCGCCGCAGACAAGGGCGCTCCATTCCATTCGCGGCGCAGGTTTGGCTCATTCCAGATTTCAATGGCGGCTATCTGGTATTTGTACCTGAGCACAAGGAACTTGATGAAGTCATAGTAGGCATTGTAGTCTACAGGAGGGCCATCCTCCTCAGTGGTAGCACGTGCCCAGTCGGGCGCTTTAGCGACGCTCAGTAGAATCCTTAGGTTCCGGGTGTAGGCCTGTTGCATGAATGCATCTAGTGCATCCAGCTCAGCAGAGTACTGATCAGGGGCGTATTCAATCAATGCCCAATTGACCTGATACTTAACCCACGTAAATCCTAAATCGTAGGCAACCATATCAAGTAACTGCCTGCGCTGATCGTCTGAGATGGAGAAGTGTCCTTGAATCCCCAGCCGCGATCTGAGTAAGGCTCCCTGCGGCGCCGCGACAGTGGACGGCTCGGACAATGGAGTAGGGGGAACGTCAGTTGCCGTTTCGTGGGGCGTAGCAGGATTCTGCGCGATTGTAATCTGGCGAACAGGAGCATACAGGCTTTGACCAAAAACCTCCGCTGGACTCTGGAAGCCGTTGAGCCACAGAATGCTGCTCAGTATGTTGCCGCTTTTTACTGCCAGCCGCCATGCCGAGATTCCCGGTTGAACTTGGAGGCCAAGTATACTGTTTGTGGGCCTGACACCGGCGTTGGGAATGAACAGCCGCTGTCCTTCCGC
Organism: Anaerolineae bacterium; assembly: GCA_034435015.1. Taxonomy (GTDB): domain Bacteria; phylum Chloroflexota; class Anaerolineae; order Aggregatilineales; family UBA3940; genus DAOTYH01. Next base: position 61,861 of record DAOTYH010000103.1, read on the forward strand.
CAGCAGGGCCGGGTTAGTTATGCCATTAGCCCGCCAGAGCAAATCAACGGGAATGGCATAGCCGGCGGCGATACTGGCCCATGTTTCACCAGCCTGCACCGTGTGAAACTCGGACTGTGAGGGAAGAGCGGCCCGAATTGGTGTATTGCTGAACAGGATGATCACGCCTAGGACTAGAAGGGTAGCTAGCCTGCGCAGGTGCGAGAAAGGGCGATAAGGGCCAGACAATTTTATTTGCCACGAGGGTTGGCTTGCTACCGGTCCATGTACCATGATCGGCCTGTTCTCCTGTCTGATTTGACTGCAAGCCGTGATTGTATCAGCCGGATTTGCAGAACGCCACCCAGTTTAACTTGTTGCTCTTACGGCAGTCTTATTTTACAATCGAAGTTATTAGAACAAATGAGCCGATAGGCTGTACTCGTTGACAGATAGTGGCTTTGCCCCTATCATCCAGCTTGACTGCCCTAAACGTTCAGCTCACTGTTGGGGGATGGTATAGATGGAAGTCGGCATAGTTCGCCAAATTGATATTGACTCGGAGATGCGGGCGGCGTATCTGGACTACGCGATGAGTGTGATCGTCAGCCGTGCCCTGCCCGATGCCCGCGATGGATTGAAGCCGGTGCATCGCCGTATTCTGTATGCTATGTATGATATGGGTCTGCGGCCTGACAGTCCCTACAAGAAGAGCGCTCGTATCGTTGGCGAGGTGTTAGGCAAGTATCATCCTCATGGCGATGCGGCTGTCTATGAGGCTATGGTGCGCATGGCTCAGGATTTCGCCATGCGCTACCCTTTGGTGGACGGGCAGGGTAACTTTGGATCAATAGATGGGGATGCCGCGGCGGCCATGCGCTATACCGAGGCCCGCATGCAGTCGCTTGGTGTGGATATGCTGGCCGATATTGATAAGAACACCGTGGAGTTCAATGAGAACTTTGACGGTAGCCTTTTCGAGCCTTCGGTATTGCCGTCCAGCTTTCCCAACCTGATTGTCAACGGTTCATCGGGTATTGCTGTAGGGATGAGTACTAGTATCCCTCCGCATAACATGGGAGAAGTATGTGATGCCTTGATGTTTATGCTGGATCACTGGTCACGGCTGGACGATATTGGCCTGCCTGAGTTGATGCAGTTCATTAAGGGGCCGGATTTCCCGACGGGCGGTTTGGTTTTCCGTTACTCTGAGGATGGGGAAACAGATAATCTGGCCCAGTCCTATGCGACCGGACGGGGTAAGTTCGTGGTGCAGGCCAAAGCTCATGTGGAGGAGTTGGACCGAAACCGCAATCGGATCATTGTGACTGAGCTACCGTATCAAGTTAATAAGACCAGTTTAATCGAACGGATAGCTGAACTTGCACGTGAGAAACGTATAGAGGGCATCACCGATCTGCGTGACGAGAGCGACCGGCAGGGTCTGCGGATCGTCATTGATCTGACCCGTACTGTTGATCCTCACGAGACGTTGGGTCTGCTGTATAAGTTGACGTCCATGCGGACAACATTTAGTGTGATTATCTTGGCGCTGGTGGATAATGAGCCGCGCCTCCTGTCGCTGAAGCAAGCGCTCCGTGTCTATCTGGATCATCGGTTTGAGGTCGTTCGCCGCCGAAGCGAGTTTGACCTGGCCCGAGCGAGAGAGCGGGCACATATCTTAGAAGGTTATCTGATTGCGCTGGATAACTTAGATGAGGTCATTGATACAATTCGCCGATCGCGTACAGTTGAAACTGCAAAAGATAACTTGCGTAAGCGGTTTAAGCTGAGCGAGGAGCAGGCACAAGCTATTCTCGATATGCCGCTCAGAAGATTAGCCGCGCTGGAGCGTAAGAAGATTGAGGATGAGTATAAGGAGAAGCAAAACCTTATCCGCTTCTTAGAGAAGTTACTCAAGAGTCCCAAGATGATGCGGGATGTCATTAAGGAGGAATTGGCTGAGATCAAACGCCGTTATTCTGATCCGCGCCGTACCTTGATCATTGAGGGCGCGGCAGGGAGCGCTGTCAGCGTGACAGACCTTTTGCCAGAACAAGAAGTATGGGTAGTCATGACTGAGAGCGGACTGCTTTCCCGTTCTTTTGATGACAAGCCGCCCAAGGTAACGACCTCGATGAGGGATGCCCCCCGCCTTGTGTTATCGGCAGGCATGAGCGAGACACTTTACCTGTTCACGGCAGATGGTATAGCGGCCAGCGTTCCTGTCCATCAACTTGTGCAGGCTCATGATTTTCAGGAAGGTATCCACTATGCCGATTTGACCCCTCTCGACCGCGAGCAGGAGATCGTGGCGGCGCTAACGCTGTTGCCAGGGACTCAAGAGGGCTACCTGTTTTTGACTTCAGTTGATGGAATGGTTAAACGCGTTGCAGTTCAGGATTTGCCGGGTCTGTCTGCTCACTCATTTCAGGTGATGATCGTCAGCGGCGATGCCTTAGGCTGGGCGGCTTGGACGAGCGGGCAGGATGAGATCGTCTTAGTCAGCGCTGAGGGAATGGCTATTCGCTTTAAGGAAGAGGATGTCCGCCCTATGGGGTTGAAAGCCGCCGGGGTGAAGGGGATCAAGCTTGGCGGTCGGGCCGATCGGGTAGTGGGCATGGCGGTGGTACAGCCGCGAAAGAATCTGTGGGTTATTACGAACACAGGGTTGGCGAAATCCAGCCCTATTGCTGATTATCCTACCATTGGGCGTTATGGCCAGGGTGTGATCACGATTAAATTCAAGGACAAGCAATCGATGTTGGCGGCGGCGGCATTGGGCAGTATGGACGACAATCTTATTGTGGTTACAAGCAAAGGTAAGCCCAAGTACATGCGGTTGGGGTTGGCCCCCCGCGGGGCAAGGAACATAACAGGGGAGTCAGTCATCGCGTTGGATCGAAATGAAGTGGTCACGCGGGTGGTCACTTTTCAGAGGCGGAATCTGCCCGAGTCCTTGCCCAGTGGTGAAGAGGGATAGGGGATTAGACAGTAGTTTGCGATGAGATTGAATGTAGTCGGAGGAGGGCTGGCAGGCTCTGAAGCGGCTTGGCAGGCGGCACAGCGGGGTATTGAAGTGATACTATGGGAGATGCGTCCCCGCCAGATGACGCCTGCACATGTCTCGGATAAGCTGGCAGAGCTGGTGTGTAGCAACTCACTCGGTTCTGATCTTCCCGATCGGGCCAGTGGGGTGCTTAAGGCGGAACTGAGACGGCTTGGCTCTCTGCTTCTGGCTTGTGCCGATGAGACACGGGTGCCGGCAGGGGGAGCACTTGCTGTCGGGCGCGAACGGTTTGCGGTACTTGTCACAGAGCGGCTTGAAGCACATCCCTTGATCACGATCAGGCGGGAGGAGGTTACTCATGTCCCGGAGGGGGCGACCATAATAGCAACAGGCCCTCTCACGTCAACTGCCTTGTCCGAAGATATTGCACGGCTTGTTGGTGCAGAATACCTCTACTTTTATGATGCCATTGCCCCAATCGTCACTCGCCGCTCAATTAATATGGAGATCGCCTTTATGGCCTCGCGCTATGGGCGTGGCGACGACGAGGGTGGGGATTACATCAACTGCCCCATGGACAAAGGCCAATATGATCGCTTCGTTGAAGCACTGATCAGCGCAGAACGTATTGAGTTGCGCGACTTCGAGAGAGAAGACGCACACTTTTTTGAGGGTTGTCTGCCTATTGAGGTCATGGCAAGACGCGGTCCTGATGCGCTGGTTTTTGGCCCCCTGCGTCCGGTCGGCATTGTTAATCCCCATACTGGTCAGCGTCCCTATGCTGTCGTCCAGTTACGACAGGACGATGCTACAGGCACGCTCTATAACATGGTAGGCTTCCAGACCAACCTTAAATGGCCTGAGCAGAGGCGTGTATTCTCGATGATCCCTGGCCTTGAGCGGGCCGAGTTTGTGCGTTTGGGGCAGATGCACCGCAACACTTTTCTGAATGCTCCTCGACTGCTCAGGCCGACCATGCAGTTTCGTGGCAGAGATAATTTATTCTTTGCCGGCCAGCTTGCCGGTGTTGAAGGCTATATAGGTAGCGCGGCTACGGGGTTGCTGGCAGGGATCAATGCGGCAAGACTGCTCAAGGGACAGACACTCTGGATTCTGCCCCCTGAGACGATGTTGGGGGCGCTTGTCCACTATATTTGCCATGCCGATCCAGAGCATTTTCAGCCGATGAAGGCGAACTTTGGCTTATTGCCTCCCCTTGATGTACGGGTGAGGGAGAGACGTCGGCGTTGCAATAGCTATGCTGAGCGTGCCGCTACAGCCCTTGAGAATTTCTTGAGGGAGCAACCGGGCGAGGGCATAGTGAGATGACACACAAACACTGGCTAGGCCTCATACTGATTGGAGTATTGGCGGCTGTGGGAATTGTATCTGTGGCGTTCCCTTTGTGGAGGGGACCTTTGTTAACTGCTGACCGGGTATTCAGCGGGGTGCGGGCCATGAGGCATGTGGAGGCTCAGGTAGCTTTTGGCCCGCGTGCGACGGGTACAGAGGCTTCCCTGCGCACAGGGAATTATATCTTGGAACAGTTAGGACGCGCGGGTTGGAGGACTGAAGTGCAACCCTTTCTCTATCAGGGTGTAGAAGGGCGCAACCTGATAGGGCGAGCTGGGCCTCAGGGCGGCCTTGTGTTTATTCTGGGTGCACACTATGACACGCGTCGCGTTGCTGATCAGGATGCGAACGACCCTGAACAGCCTGTGCTGGGTGCTAACGATGGGGCTAGCGGTGTGGCTGTCTTGTTGGAGCTAGCGAGGGTATTAGACATAGGGTTGGTGCAAGGAGAGGTGTGGCTGGTATTTTTTGACGCTGAAGATAACGGCGGTCTTAACGCCTGGGATTGGATAGTTGGTTCACGGTTTTTTGTCAGTCAACTAGAGGTGACCCCTGAATATGCTGTCATTATTGATATGGTCGGGGATGCCAGCCAAGATATTTATTTGGAGATGAATTCTGATCCTGCCTTGCAAGCGTGCCTGTGGAACATTGCTGATAGGCTGGGGTATGGTGAACATTTTATAGCTGAGTATCGGCATTCCATGCTGGATGACCACATTCCCTTTCTAGCGAGGGGGATTCCTGCTGTTGATGTGATTGACTTTGACTATCCCTACTGGCATACCGCTCAGGATACTGTTGACAAGGTAAGCCCTGACAGTCTGGAGAGAGTAGGCCGGGTATTGGAAACCTTTCTTGAGGAGGGCGGCTTGTGTCTGGCCTCGCCCCGCCAATGAAGTGTTTGGGGATCGGTAAGAGCTTGTATGGGCAAAATGGAAGAAACAGCTCCGGCTGTTAGTCGTGCATTTCTTGTTGGGGTAGTGCTGATAGGCCAACCGTCGGAGCTGGACATCGAGTCCTCGCTCGAAGAGTTAGGTTTGCTGGCTGATACCGCAGGGATGCATGTTGTCGGCCAGACCTATCAGCGGGTCAGGAGTGTGGACCCATCAACCATGATCCATAAGGGAAAGGTGGAAGAAGTACGGCATTGGCTTGAAGAGCTAGGGGCTGATGTAGTGATATTTGATGATGAACTTTCGCCGCGTCACCAACGCGAGTTGGAGAAGGCCTTTGGCGAAAATGTGCGCGTCATTGATCGTACCGCCCTCATACTTGATATTTTTGCCCAGCATGCCCGGACGAAGGAGGGCGCTCTGCAAGTCGAGTTAGCCCAATATGAATATCGTCTGCCCCGCCTGACTGGTCAATGGACTCATCTTGCCCGTCAAGTTGGGGGCGGCATGGCTCGTGGAGGCTCTGGCGGGGTAGGTTTGCGGGGCCCCGGCGAGACTCAGTTAGAGACAGATCGCCGCGAAATTCGAAGGCGGATCGAGCACCTCAGGCGTGAGCTGGAAGAGGTGCGCACCCATCGTGAATTGTATCGTGCTCAACGGCGCCGGCAGGGTGTCCCGGTAGTAGCATTAGTGGGGTATACCAACGCGGGTAAGTCTACATTGCTGAACAGGTTGAGCGGCTCCTCTGTGTATGTAGCTGATCAGCTTTTCGCTACGCTTGATCCCACTACGCGCCGGGTAACATTGCCAGGGGGGCGTGAGATATTACTTACGGATACAGTGGGGTTTATCCAGAAACTGCCGCCTACGCTGGTTGCCGCCTTTCGAGCGACACTCGAAGAAATACGGGAAGCAGAGCTTCTCGTGCACGTAGTAGATGCCTCGCACCCAAAAGCTGTTGAGCAGAAGCAAATCGTCGAGGGGATATTGACTAACGAATTGAAAATAGGGGATATTCCCATTGTGACTGTCTTTAACAAGATTGACATGCTAGAAGGGGATACTAACCCTATACCTCTAGAGGCACGTGATCCCCGTTCCGTGTTTGTCTCGGCTTTGCAGGGGCAAGGAATAGACAGGCTTCTCGGCATTATTGAGAAGACCTTGAGTGAGCGTATGGTTCATGTAAGGGTGCGTATGCCATATACCGAGGGCAAGCTCTTGGCAGACTTTCACGAAGTAGCAATAGTTAAAGCAGAGAGGCCGCGAGAAGGGTACATAGAGTTGGAGGGCATGTTGAGACCTGAGCATTTGGCACGGTTTCAACCCTACCGTGTCAAGTAGAACTTGACCAGATAAACCGATCTAGTTTGTTTCGTGTAGTGACTGTGCTCTAACAAGGTAGGGGAGGAATTGAAACAATATCCCGAAAGAGGAGAAGACGAGATTCAACGGAGGGGATGGTATCTGTATATTGCTTCGTGTAGTGATCAGACTTTCTATACAGGGATTACAACCAATTTGGCTAGGAGAATAGAACAACACAATCGTGGTTGTGGGGCAACCTACACATCTTCGCGTAAGCCAGTGATTTTGGTTGCGGCTTGGTCTTTTACATCAAGGAGCGAGGCTTTGCATGCAGAGGTCAAAATGAAGCAACTCTCGCATCAGAGGAAAGCTGAATATGTTAGTGACAAGGCAAAGGACTTTGAGGGCGGCATACGGGTCGGCGTTGATTTTCTGGACGCACCGCCGTTGGAGTAGGGGGATCATGAGTTGACCAGTTAGCTAGAGGGAAGTGACCTATCGTCTACCTTAACTTTGTTTTTCTAGAGGTCATACGACGTCTTCGTGTAGTGATAATGTTATCGTGTGGTACGTTTTTGGTTGATTTTTTCTTTGAATGAGATAGAGAGACTATACGAAAAAACGTTTTACAAACTCTGATAAACCATTTTTATAACATTCTGGCTTTATGTTTTGTTGCCCGATCTATGGCACAATGCTAAAATGAGCGCCCTGATGCCAAAATGGCAGTAGGGGGATGAAGCCGTGGCTCCAGTTCCGCGCACACTACATGAAGCAATCCAGGCCTACTTAACACATGCCCGCCACCACTACTCTCCCCAAATCAGCACCGCATACAGCCAAGCACTCAACCTTTTCGCAAATGTACTTCAGGAAAAACTAAGGGTCAGACCAACAGCAACTTTGCAAGAGTTGGGTGTAGAGTGGGGGGACGAATACCTGCAATATTTACAAGCCGAACGCTCCGTTGAAACAGAACACCTTTACACACGGGCGCTTTTAGATTTTTACCGGTATGTAGAGGAACAACAGTGGGCAGAACCACACTTCGAAGAACTTAGCCAAAGGTTTACAGCTAAACGACGCCCCAAGAAGCACATTGCTCCAACTCCGCCAATCGAAGCTATAGAAAAGATATTAACCTACGCCCAAGCAACAACTGTTCCATCAGAGAGCAAAGAGACCTACCGCGAGCGTCTTCGTATCCAGCGTGACAAGGCCATACTATTCACACTCGCAGAGACAGGATTACGCATTTCAGAAATATGCAACCTCAGGAAAGGCCAGGTTGACCTCGAAAGGCATTCTCTGCTGTTGCAGAACATGATCATACCAATAACAAATACTGTCTCGAAGGCCATCCAGGCCTACCTGGAGGAACGGGCCAAGCTGGACAAAGAACGCAATGGCCAGCTACCCCTGTTTGCCCGTCACGACAAGAGAGCAGGAAAGAGAATACTCTCTATATCACGCTGGACAGTAGGGAACATCGTCAAACACTGGACACAGACGGTCCTGCCTGATGAGATGCAACTCCAATTGGAAAGAAATGCCCAATCAATCACTCCCCAAACATTCCGACACTACTTTGTCATCAAAACCCTTCTCCAGACAGGCGATTTGGCCCTAACGCAAGCATTGGCGCGGCATGCCGATCCCTCGACAACCAAGCGCTATCTGCATACAACAGCAAGCAACCCAGACAGACCAGATGAGTAAAAAATGAGCAACACAACAAGCCAAGGCCAGAACATTCTCCCACCAAAGGAACAGGTTCCCCTGCTAACCAAGATTGTCTATGGCACAGGAGACTGGGGAATGGCAAGCTTCAACACCATCCGCCAGATCTTTTATGCCATATTTCTAACCGACGTAGTAGGCATAGATGCTGGCCTTGCCTCTTTCGCGGCATTGATCGGGATCATATGGGACGCGATCAACGACCCCATCATCGGAGCGATCAGTGATCGAGTACGCACACGCTGGGGACGAAGACGGCCATTTCTGCTATTGTTTGCTATACCCTTCGGAGGTGCCTTCATGCTGCTCTGGTGGGCACCGCCATGGGAGACGCAGGCCGCCCTCATGATCCACATCACGCTGGCATACATGATCTCCGATACATTGCAAACACTCGTTGTGGTGCCCTTCCTATCTCTAACCCCTGAGATGACAGAGGACTACGACGAGCGTACATCCCTGAGTACCTTCAGAATGTTCTTCAACCTGATCGCATCCCTCGCCACCGCAGTAGCCGCCCCAGAGATCGTGGCTACCGCCCCAACACCCCAACAGGGATACCTGATCATGGCCAGCATATTCGGCGTGCTGGGCATCCTGCCCTTTCTTGCTATCTTCCTTGTCACACGTGAACGAAAAGAGCACATCGAACTACCCTCACCAAGTATTGGAGAATCACTCAAGGCCGCTTGGGAAAACATCCCCTTCCGTATTGCTACCGGCATCAACCTGTTGAACTGGATCACCTTCGATTTAGTCGGGCTGATGCTCCCCTTCTTCCTGCGTTACTGGGTTGAGGGAGGCCAACAACGCAGTGAGATGGCTGTTCCCCTAGTGGGAAGGCTCACAGTCGAAAGCATGGTTTTCTTTGTCCTGTTGGCAACCGCTGTAGCGGCCCTGCCACTCTGGACATACCTTGCCAGAAAATGGAACAAGCGCAACGCCTACATCGTAGGAATGCTCTTCTGGGCAGTCGTACAAGCCCTGATTATTATCATCCAGCCAGGCCAGCGGACGGCCATTCTGTTCATGGCTTTCCTAGCAGGGCTAAGCGTCTCTACAGCCCACGTCTTGCCCGATGCGCTCTTCCCCGATGTGCTTGAATGGGATGAACTACGCACTGGCCAACGGCGGGACGGCCTGTACTATGGCCTGAAAACCTTCATCAGGAAGATCACAGGAGCGATTGCGATATTCCTGGCCCTGCAGGTATTGAACGCATTCAACTACCAAACACCCCCTGCTGGTGCAACAACCTTCCAACAAGCTCCTCAAACGCTGACAGCCATCCGCTTCCTGACAGGTCCTGCTGGAAGTATCCTCCTGATAGGCGCAATCATCGCGGCCTTCTTCTATCCAGTAGGCCGCGAACAGCACACCCGCATACGACGCCTGCTTGCCCGCCGCCGGGCTAGAGAAGAGAGACGCAAGGTAGCAAGCACACCACCACTACCCGGAACAACAAAATGAGAATCGAACTTAACACCAGACGGCTCAAAACCAAACAGTGGATGGCTACCCTCATCAACATACTTGGTATGGTCTTGCTGATCGCCGCCACAATAGGCGGGTTCTTGCCCAGCACGCGCCTGCCTCCATTCCCCCTGCTTGTAGCAGGGTCCCTAGTCGCACTAGCAGGCCTGCGTGCAACAAACGAGTGGCTACGAGTACCCTACACACATGAAGTCCTAAATACAGCACTGAAAGGCCTTGGCAAACAAGCGACTATCTACCACTACTGGTTCCCTGCCAAGCATGTCGTGATCGCCTTTGGGCAAGTCTTCACCCTAACGACAAGACACCACGCCACAAGCGTCAGCCTCCAGAAAAACAAACTCAGGACAGGGCAAAACCTCCTCCAAAAAGTATTAGGTTGGCTAGGGCAGGATAGCTTCGGGGATCCGCTCGGGGACGCCAGAAAGGACGCCGAACGTGTCAGCCTCTGGTTCAAGAGGCAAATGAAAAGAGAGATTGAAGTACACCCAATAGTGGTCATGACTCACCCCAAGGCCACCATAGAGAGCACTGACGGCCTCAAGCCAGCCATTGTACATGCCAGCAAACAGAAGCCATCCCTCAAGCTCTATATTCGCAGGTTCTGCGAAACACCCCCTCAACTCTCTCCAGAGGACATAGAGCACATCAACACCCTGCTCATAAAGCCATGAAACACCTATGAGTAACAACCCACCAGCAGAATCGCCCTCGCCAACCAAGCAGACAGTGATGAAAGCAACCTATGTGTCACTTGCCCTCCTCATCCTGTTGGCAGGCTTCAGCCTGCGCATCTATAGGCTAGACTCTCAAGCACTCAGCGGAGATGAAGCCTTCAGCGTGATCAACTGGGGACAAACCCCACTCAACGACCTGCTGGGCAGGATCGCGCTCATTGACCCTCAACCCCCCCTAGCATTATTATCCTTCCACGGGTGGACGAAGGTCACGGGATACACCGAATTCGCAGTCAGAATGCTCTCAACCCTAGCAAGCACCGTCACCGTCGCTCTCGCCTACCGCCTCGGCTGTGAGCTCGGCAACAAAAAGGTTGGGATAATATCGGCGGCTATATGTGCCACTAACCCCTATCAAATCTGGCACGCCCAGGACGCACGCAGTTACAGCCTGTGGATGGCCGCCAGCGCAACCGCTTGCTGGGCATTCCTAGTCTTCCTGAGGAAACCGGGGCAAACTCGAAGAGTAATCACCTATACTCTCGCCTCAGCCGCCAGCGTGTACACCTTCTACCTTGAGGGATTCCTCCTCATCGCCCAGAATCTATACGCGCTTTACACATTAAGGGAAGACAGACGATTTCTCCTCCGATGGCTCTCCAGCCAAGCAGGGATAGCTCTGCTACTCAGCCCTTGGCTCCTCCGCCCAGAGCTGTGGAGGAGCGGATACCAACCCACAGCAGGGAAACCAGACATCACCTTAGCCCTGCAAACGCTACTGATAGGAAACACCCTCCCAACCCAGTTGCAAACTCCATTGACACAACAATTCTCTCAAACCATCAGCCCAGCAACACTCATCACTTTCACACTTCTACTTGCAAGCCTCGCCGCGCTGTGGCTATCTAACCGCAGCAACAACGATAGTAGTAAAAGGAAGGCCGCCATCCTAACCCTCCTCTCTTTACTACCCGCCATCCTACTAGCTGGGCTGACAATCCTAACAGGCAAAGGTTACTTCCGAGCACGATACATAAGTGCCAGCTCCCTCCCACTAATCGTAGCAACAGCATCCATGCCGGCTGCCATCCTAGAGAGCAAAGACGTCCCCAGAAGATCAGCCTTAGCATGCACAGTCCTGATTACCTTAGGGATTATTGCCTTAAATGGCACCGGAATATGGCATTACCACTTCGACTCTGAATTCGCAAAGGCACCAGACTGGCCAGAGATTGTCGAAACGCTGAACGAACAAGCCACGACCTCAGACCTGATCATCCGTAACTTCCCGGACCCCGCCTTCGACTACTACTACAAGGGCGATACGCCATATACCATCCTGCCGGTACAAGCAAACGCTACTCCCGCTGAGACGGCCCAAGCCCTTGAAACAATCTGCACGCAATACGACTATCTGTGGTTCTTACCCATCGAAAGCTCAGCATGGGACCAAGACCAGACTGTTGCAACATGGTTATGGGCAAACACCCAGTTCATCTCAGAGCAATGGATCGGCTCAACCCATCTGCTCCAATACACCTCCTGGGAAGCAGAAACCGACGATATAACCAACCCAACGACCCTGACCTTCGGAAATCTGGCAAGGCTAAATGGATACCGCGTTACACCTCCTCAATCCCAGTGGAAAGCTGGCGAGGCAGTATACCTTGAGCTATTTTGGAGTCCCCTAGAACAATCAGAGGAAAGCCTGACCATCTTCGTACATGTTCTGGGGCCACCCAACCCTGAAGGCTCGCCCCTGTGGACTCAAGACGACCATCCGCCACAGAATGGGCGTATCTCAACCCAGAGCTGGATAGGCGGGCAGTTATACAGAGATGTATATAAGCTGATATTACCACCTGACATGCATGCCGGTCAGTATACAGTCACAGTAGGATTCTATAACCCCCGCACCGGTCAGCGTCTTGTTCTCGGCAACGACATCCCTCAGGCCGGTGCTGACGAAGCCATATTGTTTTCGTTCTATATCTTGCCGAGGTAAAGCAAAAAGCAGGAGCAGGCTGGAGAATTGCCTGCTCCTGCTCCCTAGGGCAAACCAGCAGGGATCACTTCATCTCATCGAGCTTGGCCTGCCACTTAGCCACAAGCCGTTCATAAGCTTCCTGCGTGATTTCGCCGTTAGCCAAACGCATGTCTAAATTGTCCAGCAGGGCCTGTATCTCCTCACGGGTAGTAGGTGTCTTGGCTGGAGCTGACCCTTCCTGTTGCTGGGCGGGCTGTTGAGCCTGCTGGAAGGCGCTCCCCATCATCTGACCTAAACCAATTCCGGCCCCCAGCCCAACACCTGCCCCCGCCATGCCGCCGGGGTTTCTGGCCGCATCGCGGAGTGCATCGGCGGCCTGTAGCCCTTGATAAGTTGCCAGATCAAGCAATCCCATATTGCGCAGGTCCTCAGCAGTAGTGGTGACTGCCGAGAGGGGCTTCATTTCAAATGCTTTCAGCAACAGACCAACCGCCTCAAACTTCTCCCGCAAACGTGCCAGTGTAGTAGCCTCAATCTCGTTGATCATCCGGTTAAGGGCCATCAGATCGCCCGGTGCCTGCGTGGCAATAACGTCCTGAATCTCACCCAGTACCATCGTAAGCAGGCGCTCTTTGATATCACTCAACCGTACAACAGGCTTGCCTATTGCGTATTGCTTGGCAAAACGTTGAGGGTCCGACACGCGCAAATCCATGACTCCGTGCCCTTGGAGCAGAAGCCACCCCAACCCTTTGCCAGGTGTCTCCAAGGCCAGCGGCTGGGAAGTCCCCCAGCCGACCTGAGGGAAATCAGCCAGGTTGATGAAATAGACCTCGGCCTTGAAAGGTGTCTGGTTACTAAAGACCTTGCCGATGAGATCAACCAAGAGAGGGATATTAGCCGTGGTAATCGTATGAGAGCCAGGCCCCAGAACATCAAGTGCCTGCCCATCCCGCACGAAGACAGCGGCCTGATTCGCTCGGACGATGACCTGCGAGCCAATCCGGAAGTCCCCGCTACCAGCCTGGGGTTCACGGTAAGCCAGTTCTTCACTTCCCACGTTGGGATGCTCAATAATGTCAAAGACTCTCGCCATCTTGAAATCCTCTCCTTTTACAAAATCATGACTGCAAGGTGCTACACAGATTCCTGAAGCCCCTGCATTGCCTCAACCCGCCGCAGGAAGGTATTGTTGGCCTCCATAACTATACTCTCAAGCTGTGTCAGAACACCATCTACCTCATCAGTGCCGATTACCTCTGCAAGCCGTTGCAGGCCAGCCGCAAACTGATCCTGATATGCAAGAAGTGCACTGTCAAAAGCATAGACACGAGCTAAAGCATCTTCTTTTACTTTAATAGCATCAAACAGACCTGCATACCCCTGAGCGGCACTTTCAATCCTGTCAATAAAGGTGCGTAGACGGGTATCAATGCTCTGCACACGCTCCATGTAGGCAAAGCCCCCCTTGTCAACCAGCCTCTTCTGAAGCTGAGTAAACTCGACCAGCAACTCATTGAAAACGCGGACAAGATGCTCACGCAATAAGCGATCCGCCGCACGGCGATCCTGCTTCTCAAAATACCCTTTGAAGCCGGGTATCTTACGCATCAAGTCCTCAACAGACCCCTGTGAGTCAACAATCTTTTGAAAAAAATCCACCATTCGAAACTCTCCTTAATGAACGAACCCATCGCTACTATGACAGAAAATACTCTGTCCCACAAAAAGGACATTTGAGTATGCCCTTACCCGCTAGACTCAAGTTGCCCCCGCAATGCTTGCATTGGGTCATCTCTCGCAACGCTGACGCATCAGACGAGTAGAGGACGCCCTCATCCCAGTTGACATAACCATTAAAAACACCCAACCCCACCAGCCTGTAGATCATACTCTGCACCGTAGGCAGGTCAGAGTTTAACTCGATGGCGAGATCAGAAGTATTGACCTTTCCTCTGGTCTTAACTACATCGAGGACTTTTCTCAACGCTTCGGATTGCTTCTGTTCCTCTTGCTCACGCCGCCCGCGAACCAACGCAAAAATCCCGCCGCCGGCCAACGGGGCAACCAAAATCACAAACAACAGACCAAAGCCCAATATAGCACCAGGGGGTTGTAAGTTGCCCTGCGCCACCCCAGACGCCAGCAGAGCACTGCCTATGAGACAGACTCCCACAGCGACAATGATCAGCACGATTCCCACTACACGTGTCATAAGCCACTCCTAATACTCCTCGGTTTAGCCGAAGCCGGCACCCCCGCCGCCGCCACCGCCACCACCGCTGAATCCCCCTCCGCTGAATCCACCGCCAAAGCCGCCTGAACCTGAAGAACGTGGAACACTAGTAAACACGTTGGCGGTGGAGTTCAGCATTGAAAACAGGCCGCCGGCCATGCCGCTCAAGCTGCCAAACATCTGAGCGCTCACACCGTCGAGAGAGGGCGCTGGCCGCACAGCCTCGCCGCGCAGATCGGGTAGCTCGCCGCCTGCCCCCCCGACCGTTTTCCCCCTGACCATACCACCGCCAGAGCCATAGTATGGGTAAGGCATACCCATTGGGAAGTACCACCTCGGCACTGGTGTGTTGGGAATACGTGCAAACTTATTCACCCACGTTCTTTCAAGGCCAAAGGCTATAGCGTAGGGAAGATAGCGGTCAAACTGGTCGGTATCTTGTGTAAGATCAGCATACCGCTCAGCACCAGCCAGATAGGCCTTAAAGGCACGCCATTTGGCGGCTTCTTCCGCACCTCTCCTGCTCTTCGTAGGCATAGCCTGACCAACAGCTATCATGACAACAGAGACAATCGCCAGAGAGATAAAGGGGCACAGGATAGCATCTATACGACCAGCCAGCCCTGCCGCCACACAGAAACCAACTCCCATAGAGAGCACCAGCCCCGCAATACCAAGTACCAGGTAACGTGTGCGTATTGCTTTAGGGCTGGAGGGAAACAATCCTTCTTTTACTGCCTCCTCGTACAACTTGCTCTGGATACGCGGGATAGAAGTGTAAAATCTCTCCCGTAAGTCGTCCAGCTCAACTTCCTCCCTTGAGCCGAAAACTGCTTGCAACAAAGCCTGTTCGTAAGGACGAAGCGGCCCGCTGAAGTCAGGCCTGCGATGATAGATGAACTTCTTGGAAGTTGTTATCCCGAAGAGCGTGACAGCCCGCTCCTCTATCTCCAGAGCGCCTCGCCGCGCCAGATCGATCAGGGTAGCGATGATGTCTTGCAAATCAGCTTTCTCATCTAACAGCGTTCCGACCAGCCCCGGCGGCAAATCTGAGGGAGGCTCTGTAAGAAGGGAAGGGACAGGGCCAGTCTTAGGGTCTCTTCCCCTTAGAACCCACAGGAAGTAAACACCAAGTATGCCCCCGATGAGTAACAAGACACCCATCCCGCCAACAGCCAGATTAGCAAGCGGGCGCCACTGATCGTTCCAGCGCTGTTGTTCCTCGTAGGCGGCCTGCCACGCAGGCTTCACATTCGGCACAAACCCATGAGGAAAGCGTACCCCTACTTCAAAATATTGATTCGCGGGGATGGCGGTAGCATAGTAGGTAACCGTCGTCAGATCGCTTGACAGAGAATAGGTAGCATTCACACCAAAGTAAGCAGGCTCAAGTGTCATATCTACCGTCGCTCCGGGCGGCATGCGAACAGTCACAGTAGACGACTCAATCGGGTAAGCATGCTCAGGGCCTACTGCCTTCCAGAAGAAACGATCTCCTACCTGCTCGTCAATAATCAAACCACCCACAACCGTATACTGGACAGTAAAGACGCGGGTTGTATCCCATGTGGAAGGATAAAACCAGTTGATCACATACTGGCCCTCATCCTGAGTCCAGTAAAAGGTATCGGGTTGCTGACTATAGGACTCTGTATATTGGATTCCCCCTTCGCGTACACTGATGTCAGTGAGTGCCTCAAACTGGTTTATAGGAATATTGCGGTAGCCAAAGGTGAATGGCCCGCCAATGAACTCTATCTCATATTCCTCACGTACAGTGAAAGTACCATCCGAATTAATCTGAATATCAGCATCCCACCGATGCCAGCGAAGGGTCTTATCCTGTGCCTGAGCTGGCGAAGCCACTACCAGCAAAACCACTAGTACTAAGACGAAAGCAAGTATTCGACAGCGCGAAGACATGCGCTCACTCCCCTCTACTATCTAGCTGTGAACTTCCCTTGAAACGAGGCTCGTCATTGTCAGAGGAAGTATTACTTACTATAATCCGCCCATAATCGCGGGGCAAATCAGGTGAGAGATGGGTGCAAAAGATCAAGGGCTTACCCCTTCAAAAAACCGTTACCATGTTGTACCTCGCACACTGATCTTTATTACGCATGAAAACGCTGTCCTGTTACTCCGAGGCTCACCTGACAAGCGTATCTGGCCCGGCCTCTACAATGGCATCGGAGGACATATAGAGCGGGGTGAGACGATCCGGACATCTGCGCTACGGGAGATCAGGGAAGAGGTTGGTCTCACCGAGGTAAAGGATCTGAAGCTACGAGGGATCATCACCATTGACGCCGGTGATCCATCTACCGGAATCCTGCTGTTTGTCATGACGGCAGTTAGCCCTACGCGGGAGGTCAGCCCCTCGCATGAAGGGATACCAGAGTGGTTCGACAAAAACGCTCTACCGACTGACAAGCTCGTAGAAGACTTGCCTATCTTATTGCCGTACGTGCTGGCAACGCCAGATCAAGCTCCTCCTTTCTTCGGACACTACCACTACGACGACCAAGATAAACTAATCATAACCCTGTCGGAGGCGCAATCTGATCAGCTCACTGCCTACCACTCTTGAGGCAAATCGGCCCATGTTCGACATCAAACTGCCTGACCTGCGTATTGTACCGCTCAGCAAGCTCGTTCCCCATGAAATGAGCGACGAGCAGAGGGCCATTCCGCTCGCCGTACGTCTTCGGGAAGAAGGTATCCTGAAAAATCCCCCTGTTATCGCACCGCTTGGCACAGATGACGAGTTCGTTATCCTCGACGGAGCCAATCGGGTTGCGGCGCTGGAGGCAATAGGCATTCCTCATGTCCTTGTGCAGGTGGTAGACTACGAAAGCCCACAGGTTGACCTGCACACATGGTACCATGTCATCTCAGGTGCAGAGGCTACTCAGATTCTGGACAACCTCACCCACCTTCCAGAAATCAATGTTGCTACAACAAACATCTTCCACGCACGCGCGGCTTTAGCGCGGCGCGACATCCTGGCATTCTACATTCAAACGGACGGACAGGTCACGACACTGGCAAGCAGGGCACACGAGCTGGAGAAGCGTACCCAAATGCTGAGGATGATTGTTGATTCCTACATTCGGGCCGGGCACCTCAACCGTGCCAACACAGACAACATCAACCGACTTCGAAACATATTCCCGGACATGGTCGCCGCGATCATATTCCCACGTTATGAGCCGGTTGAGATCCTGGAACTAGCACGCAGTGGACTAAAGGTACCGGCAGGCATCACCCGACACATCATCCATGGCCGGGCTTTACGCCTGAACTATCCCCTACAAAGGCTGGCGGCACCTGCCTCCTTGCAGGAAAAGAATCAAGAACTCACAAACTGGATCCAAGAGAAGTTCAACCAGAAAGGGGTAAGGTTCTATGCCGAAGAGACCTTCCTCTTCGACGAGTAAAATGCCAGCCCAGCTCGTGGGGTATGTTGAATAAAAATAGGCCGCCCCTATATAGCCTTTTTGGTTTGGATGCCTTATAATCCTTGATATGGCCGACTTAAACTTTATGACTGATCCAGCCTCTGTCCCCGTCCCACGTGAGCAGGTCAGCATCCGAAATGTGACCGCGACACCTTATCCCGATGGGAAACGCGTTAAGGTCGAAATCGAGATGACACCTTTCTCACCCTTTGACCGACCCAACTTGGAAGTTGCGGTGTATGCCCCCTCTGGGGATGAGGCAGGGTCACTCACAGTTATTGAGACAACACAGCCAACCCTGAATGTTACCCTACACATAAGAGGAACAAACACTCATCAAGGCTGTTACACGCTTCAAGCAAGCCTGTATTACGAGCAAGGACGGGTACAACATGATCTCAGCGTGGCTTTCAAACTACCCGACGGCTCTCCCTGCGAAAACACGGCGTAAACAGTCCATTAAGCACCCGGATGTGAGGTAGCTGTGTCCGAAGACCTGGTCGGTAGAACCATAGGGAAGTACGAGTTACATGAACGGATCGGGCGAGGGGGGATGGCCGAAGTATACAAGGCCTACCACGCCTCACTAGACCGATACGTGGCTGTGAAAATCCTCCATCCTTTCCTCAGCGAAGACCCAGAATTCAAGGAACGGTTTGAGAGAGAAGCCCGCAATGTAGCTCAGCTACGCCATCCGAACATTGTGCAGGTATACGACTTTGACGTCGAGCCACAGCGCATGCTGTACTACATGGTAATGGAGTATATCAACGGCCCTACACTTCGAAGCCGTTTGATGCAACTCCGGTTTGAAGGCCAGAACTTTACTACCTCAGAAGCAATCCGTATCACGCGGGATTTGGCCGGTGCTCTGGCCTATGCACATTCACGTGGGATGGTGCATCGGGATATCAAGCCGGCCAACATCATGATCGACTCCGACGGCCGGGTCGTGCTGACAGACTTTGGTATAGCCCGGATCGTGAGCGGCCCCAACATGACTGCAAGCGGGTCTATGGTTGGCACGCCTGCCTACATGTCGCCGGAGCAAGGGCTTGGTCAGCCGGGCGACCACCGATCAGACATTTACTCATTGGGAGTAGTACTCTACCAGCTTGTCACAGGGACGATTCCCTATGACGCCGATACTCCCATTGCCATTATCCTCAAACACGTAAATGATCCCCTGCCGCCGCCATCCAGCATTAACCCGGAAATCCCGGAGGGGCTTGAAAGAATCCTATACAAGGCACTCGCCAAATCACCGGAGGAACGCTACCAGAACATCGAAGAGATGGCCATCCACCTCGACAACCTCGATGCCGCTTCCACACTTATCATTCCGCCCAGCGTAGCGGCTCCGCAGGTAGTAGAGGGGCAAGAAGCTGAGCCAGAACTGGAAAGCTATGCACCATCAGTGCAACCCAAAGCCCCCCTCCATGGGTGCGCGGGCTGGCTACTCGCTTCAATCGTAGCCCTGATCGCGGCAGGTGCAGGTTTCTATCTATCTTTCGCAGGCTTACTCAATAGATACCTGCCATTCATACCCGATACGGCAATGGACATTCTCCCTGGTGTTAATCCAGGGACTGGCCTGACCGAAGAAGCCCCAGGCCAGCTTATCGCCGAAACCCCAACACCTAACTTAGAGGCCACCCAAATTAGCCTGACAGTAGGCGCACTTGCTACGCTGGTAGCGACACTCCCTGCCGGCACACCCACCCCTGATCTGACAGCAACAGTAGCGGCCTGCGATTACGACTACGAAGTAGTCACCCAGACACCGGAAAACCGAGCGCCCTATCCAGAACTAACGTCCCTCACGATGCGAATCACGATTGTTAACGACAGCAGATGCCCGCTCGACGATGATACCCGCTTGGTCTTCTCGTCCGGCTATCCTCTTGAGGGGCCGGAGTATGTTGAGTTCAACAGGGAGCTGCAACCGGGCGAGCAGTTTGAAATCGTGATCCCCTTGAGAACGCCAGCTTACAACCAGCGTAGCCCTCTTATTTCCAGTACATGGGTGGTGCTCCTGCCCGACGGCACACAGGTTGGCCCTCCACTGACCTTCGAGTTAAGCATATTCCAAAGCTCACCGCCCTGAATGGTAAGAGCGTCGTTGCAAAAATTCGGAGAGTCAAACAGCCCTCCGCTTTTTAGCGGAGGGCTTAGCTATCCTCTCAGATGAGCCACTTACAATTACCTAGCTAACGCTTTTCACCCTCATGTTGCTCAAGTGTGCGCCGCAGGATGTCATCCTGTTCAGATCGCTTCTGTTGCGAGGAACGCCGGGTAGATGACTGGCGCTCAGCGAGATGGGCGCGCATGTCGCTCTCTGCTAGAGCACGCTGAAGCGCCAGCGCCATAGCCGTAGGAACCTCACTCTGCTCATCCCGACTCTCGGGTTGTGCCGGTGTTGCCAATGCTTTCATGCTCAGGTCAATCTGATTCTTGCGGCGGTTAACGCCGATGACCTTGACCTCAACCACATCACCTTTCTGAACAACCTCGCTGGGGGTATTTACATACCCATCCGCCAGCTCACTGATATGGACCAGGCCGGGGCGTTCTGCTCCAATGTCAACAAAGACGCCAAATTTCTCTATCCGCACAACCTTACCAGTGAGGACCTGGCCTTCTTGGATTTCCTCCCAATCGAGGGTAGGGGGCTTGTGCATGGTAAGGTCAATGCGACAACGCACTGGATCGACATTGCGAACCCAGACTGTGATCTCCTGGCCTTCTGAGAGAACGTCACGAACGTTATTCACGTGGCGTCCTTTGACCTGGGAGATATGGAGCAAGGCATCACACCCTTCGATGCCCACATCTACCAATGCTCCAGCCAAGCCAATCCGCTTGACCACGCCTTTTAGCTGCATCTTTGGTTTTATGTCAGATAACGATAGGGGAGAGAGTGACTCACTCACAGGATAGCTCCTTCATTCTCATTTTGCGCGGTGGGATTATACCTCTAGTAATGACCCTGTCAACGCATCGGCGCTATGCCATGCTTGGGAGGGCTATTCTAGAGTGAAACAAAAAAAGAGGATGCCCTTGGCATCCGCGCTAAAACAACAAGGCTGGGGGACAGGGATTCGAACCCCGACTTATGGATCCAGAGTCCACTGTTCTGCCCGTTAAACTATCCCCCAAGTTAAGGTTAATTTTACCTCGCTATGGTAAGATCGGCAATCCGAATTTTCGAAATTCAATAGAGAAGAATGGTAGCCCCTAAACAAGACAGCTATAATCCGCGAGACGCAGTTTGATTCAGTAGAGCCGCAGGGTAAGAAGGAAATAATGCCTGACTATACACTCGACCACAAACTTATGGTTGACTTTCTGGTCAACCTGCTCAATATCCCCAGCCCCACCGGCTTTCACGAAGAGGCCATCGCCCACTGCGAACAAGTATTTGCTACACTACCCGTCTCACTGAGCAGAAGCCGGAAGGGGGCGCTTATTGCCACCTGGGAGGGGGCTAAGTCTGATGCCCCGCGCGGTCTAACAGCCCACATAGACACTTTAGGGGCTATGGTCGCCCAGATCAAGTCCAACGGCAGGCTCAAGCTTACCCAGATAGGCGGCTGGGCATGGGGTTCGGTTGAGGGGGAAGGTGTCACGGTCCACACACAGAACGGCAATAAGATTCGCGGTACCATACTTCCTCTCAAGGCCTCGGTACATATTCATGGCAACGAGGCGCGTGAGTTCAAGCGCGAAGCCGAGGCTTATGAGGTTCGTCTCGACGCTCGTACCCTCTCCGCCGCCGACACACGCAAACTGGGGACCGAGATAGGGGATTTTGTATCTTTCGATCCCCGCGTTGAGGTCAGCCCGTCTGGATTTATACGATCCCGCCATCTAGATGATAAGGCTGGCGTAGCATGCATCTACGGGGCCGTTAAGGCTCTAGCTGACGCCAATATTGTTCCCGCCCAACGTACCACGATCCTCATCAGCAATTACGAGGAAGTAGGACATGGCGCCTCTAGCGGACTGCCTGCCGATCTATCCGAGTTACTGACGGTAGATATGGCGGCAGTAGGAGACTCACAGAACTCAGACGAATTTTCTGTTGGCATCTGCGTAAAGGATTCGGGAGGCCCCTATCATATTGCAATGACACGCAAACTAACTACACTGGCCGAGCAAGCCCGTATTCCCTACAAACTCGACACCTACCCTTACTATGGGTCTGACGGAGAGGCATTCTGGAGAGCAGGGGGTGATGTTATTGTCGGGCTGATCGGCCCTGGTGTAGACGCCTCGCATCACTACGAGCGCACGCATCAGGACAGCCTCGTGGCTACCGCCATGCTGATAGCAGAATACCTTATTGCAGGCTGAGCAGACGAGCCTACAGCTTCACCTTCTTCAGCGCTGGAGGACGAAGACAAAAATGCTTATTGTAGATGCCCATGAGGACATAGCATGGAATATATTAACATTTGGGCGGGATTATACGCGTAGCGCCTCGTGGATTAGAATGCAAGAGAGAGAAACCCCTGTGCCGTCCTACAACGGCAATACCCTGCTCGGCAGGGAAGAGTGGCTGGCTGGTAGAGTAGGCGTGATATTTGCCACTCTGTTTGTGTCTCCTGCCAGGCGTAAGCTGGGAGAGTGGGACACGCAGACCTACAAGGACAGCCGCGAAGCTTACCGTCTTGCCCACCTTCAGTTGGATGCTTATCGCCGTCTGGCCGATATATGCCCTCAATTTAGGTTAATAGGCACACAAAATGATCTAAAGGAAGTTTTGGATAGCTGGTTCTCGCCCCCGACTGCTACTGCAGACCCCTATATTGGACTTGTGCCCCTGATGGAGGGGGCTGATCCCATTCCGAAACCTAAGATGGTAGAGGAATGGTACGAGCAAGGGGTTCGAATAGTGGGGTTGGCCTGGGAGGAAACCGCTTACGCAGGCGGCACGCATGAGCCAGGGCCATTGAAACGTGCGGGCATCCAGTTGATCGAAATCATGGCTGACTTGGGACTCATTCTTGATCTCAGCCATCTTGCCGAAGAAGCTTATTATCAAGCCCTCGACCGATACGAAGGAACAATAGTTGTCACTCATGCCAATCCACGACGTTTCCTGCCAACCAGTCGGGGGCTGTCTGATGAGATGATCATTAGGCTAGCAGAACGCGGCGGCGTAATCGGCGTAGTTCCATACAACGCGTTCTTAAAACCGGGATGGCATAAGGGAGACCCTAAATCAGCCGTTCATCTCGCTGATGTAGCTGATGTGATTGACCATATATGCCAGCTCACCGGTGATGCCATGCATGTTGGCATTGGTAGCGACTTTGACGGCGGGTTTGGGGTAGAACACGTGCCTGCCGAGATTGATACAGTGGCTGATCTGAAGAAATTAGGCAGTATACTGGAAGAACGCGGCTATACAACCGAGCAGGTGTCCAATATCTTGGGAGGAAACTGGTTACGCCTCCTGACTAACTCATTGCCCGGCTGACACTACAGATTACCCATGTTACAATTGTTCGTAAAGGAAGAGAGATACTTTTCAACGAAGGCTGTTCAGGACATGAGTCATCTGGCGCAGTTAGGCGTCTTTTGTGCTGTGTTGGGAGCAGTGGTCCTTTTTCTGGGACTGTTCCCATCCGCCGTTGACGCAGACAGCACCCCCGGTACAGGACTCGCTCAGATAGCGGCCATGCTGGTAGGGCTATCTCTGCTGACACTGGGGGCTTATGTGGTTGTTTTTGCGCTTATCCACCGTGGACGCCCTCGCACACTTTTGCAGGACATTGGCATCCGAATGGGGCTGACAGGTCTGGTCTTTGCTATGGGCGCTACAATGGCAGATGTTATGGGTTTTGGCTCGCACACTACCAGCGCGGGTGCCCTGTTTGGGTGGCTTCAAGCCGCCGGCATGCTGACAGGCTTCCTGATCGCCGCGCTGGGCGTCTTGATTTATGGGACGACGCGTTCCTAGACTTTTCAAGCAATTTGTCTACGGACGTAAACAAAGGCATAATCCACCCTATGAGGTTTGAGGCAAGCTCCACCACATTAACCAGACAGGTGATCGTTTCTGCCCTGATGGCAGGGGTTGCACTGGCATTTGTGCTGTTCGGTCAACCGCCGGGCTGGCAACCCTTTGCTGTCAGCGGAATACTGGCAGGGGCATGCCTGATCACGGCTCTCTCCATGTGGCGTGGCAGCAGATGGTTGGGCCTATTAGCGCTGTCTGTTCTCCTGCTCTCTATGTTCTGGGAGCGTGAAAGACCTCTGACGGGAAGCATCGGCCTCGTGCTGGCTGTCCTCAGTACGCTGAAAAGCTATCAAAGTGGTCAGTCCGCTGACGCAGGCAACGACCCACAGAACACGTGAGAGGCAGCATCACAGCCATGCCGCAGTAGCCGGCAACTGGCACCTGTTGAGTAGAGGAGAAAGACGGACTTCATATGGTATGGCTGTTGATCATTTATGCCGTACTCGTGCTGATCGTCTTATTGTGGGGTGGAATAGTGGGGCTACGCTTCAAAGGCTCGCTAAAACACTATCCCCCACCCGAAAACCCTCCCTTAGTCTCGGTAATTGTACCTGCCCGCAATGAGGAACGTAACATTGAGCGGTGCGTGCTAGGGTTAATCAGGCAAAGTTATCCTAACTTCGAATTGGTTTTTGTGGACGATGATTCACATGATGCCACCCCCGCCATCCTAGCCCGCTATGCCAGCCAAGACCAGCGTATCAAGGTGGTACACACAGAAGGCAAGCCGGACGGCTGGAACGGCAAACAGTGGGCGTGCCATTGTGGGATGTTGGCTGCCAGAGGCGACTGGCTGTGCTTCATGGATGCCGACACATATGCAGAACCCAACCTGATTAGCCGTGCTGTTGCGTTTTCGCTGAACAACCGAGTTGACATGCTGACCCTCCAACCTTGGTACGAGATGCGGGGACTGTGGGAGCGCATCGTCCTGCCGAATGGCCTTCTGCCCTTGTTGTTGGCCTTTCCCCCTCATCGGGTGAATGACCCCAACGACAGCCTTGTGATGGCCAACGGGCAGTTCATCCTTATCAGGCGTGAGGTCTATCAGAAGGTTGGCGGCCATGCCGGTATACGCGATCACATGATGGATGACTTCTCACTGGCAAGGAACGTCAAGCGGGCAGGCTATCGCCTCTTCGTTGCTGAGGCCATGGATCTGATGCGTGTGCGTCTGTACACCAACCTGCAAGAGATATGGAGGGGAGCACTTAAGGCGGCTGTCGAAATAAGCGGCGGGTGGCTTAAGTCCATATTAGGGCTCTTGGCCATTGTGCTGATCAATGTCCTGCCTGTAGTCCTGCTGGCATGGGCCTTATCAAGGGGAGAATGGTTCATTGTTGCTGTCTTAGGCACGGTGGTGGCACTTCAGCTTGGCTACTATGCGTTGATGCGTATGGCCGCTTTCCGCGCACCGCCTTGGTCTAGTATTACTTACCCTGTTGGCAGTCTAATCGTGACTGCTATCCTGCTGGACGGGATGATCCGTGTAGCAAGTGGGCTGGAAATCACCTGGAAGGGCCGCCCCGTCATAGGGCGTCCCAAATTACCTGTGAGCCGGCTCAGACGGGAATAGCTTGCGAGGGACAGATCGGACAACATGTCGTGTGGCGAGATGGGGCAATTCGCGTCGCCAGAATAGGCGGCATTGTAATAGACATTCATTTTTCTTTTGGACTGGTTCTTTTCTGGGGAGCTTGGGAGGGGTGGTCACGGTACAGTAACTACTCAGGCGCTCTGTACGGGTTGCTGGCAGTTGCTCTTCTCTTCGCTTGCATCTTGTTGCACGAACTAGGGCATGCCTTGCTGGCACGGGCACTGGGCGTCAACGCCAGCCGAATCACACTGCTCCCCGTTGGCGGTTTGGCACAATTCGAAACCTCCCCCGCCTATGCTTGGCAGGAACTGATCATTGTACTGACAGGGCCGCTGGTTAACCTGATACTGGCTCTTGTCTTAGGGGTATCGATCTATTTCTTACAGCCATCACTTTCATTAGCCAACTGGCCGTCTTATTTATTTTCCCTTTATCCTCCCACCCTGACAGGGTTGGCACTCTACCTAATGGGGGCCAATATAGCCCTTTTCCTCTTCAACATGTTGCCGGCCTTTCCCATGGATGGGGGCCGAACTCTGAGAGCCAGTCTGGCCTTAGTGCTTGATTATGAGATGGCCACGCGGCTGGCCGCTGGGTTGGGCTGTGCCTTAGCGATCCTGATGATCGTTCTGGGGCTTGCGGGTTGGCCGTCAGTCGGCCTAATGCCTAACCCCTTCTTGCTAATCGTGGCAGTTGTGGTTGCCATGGGGGCTTACCAGGAAGAGAGGCACGTCCGGAGACAACGAGCGCTTGTCAGGACCGAAGTGGGTAGCATCTGCCGGCTACCCAGCCATGTCATTGCGCCATGGGATACGGTGAGTCCTCCTCTAGTCCAGAGGCTTTTCAAGCGAGAGCGCGTCCTCCCGGTCATGGTTGGGGACCGGCTAGTGGGGCTGTTAACCCATGCAGATGCCCAGAAAGGCGCCCGCCGGCACCAGCCTGTGACAGTTGCCCATCTGATGCGATCAGACTTCCCCATCCTTCGGCCTCATGATACCCTGTGGGTTGCCCTGCAGGAGATGGATATCTCACAACTCTATTACCTGCCTGTTGTTAACAATGGTATCTTTCTAGGTTTTGTGAGCCTAGATCATATAGAAGATGCCTGGCGTTCAGTATCGCGGCGTCGTGATACAGCCGGGCTTGTATCAGGAGGCACATCTCAATGACCGGACGAATCACCTTGAAGAAACCAATCCTAGACCTGAATGTACCAGGGCCGCATGCCCAAGCCCTCATTTCCCGCGACAAACAGGTCATATCCCCCTCACTGCCACGCTCGTACCCGCTGGTGATCGATCACGCAAAAGGTGCAGAGGTATGGGATGTAGACGGCAACCGCTACATTGACTTCATGACAGGTATTGCTGTGACTTCTACCGGACATTGCCATCCAGAGGTCGTTCAGGCGATCAAGGATCAGGCGGAAAAGTTCCTGCATATCTGTCTAGCCGACTTTTATTACGAAACGGCCGTAGAGCTGGCCGAGAAACTAAACGCCATTGCCCCTTTCAACGAAGAAGCCCGTGTCTTCCTGACAAACTCTGGTGCTGAAGCAATCGAGGCGGCAATTAAGTTAGCCCGCTATGCCACAGGCCGCCAGCACTTTATTGCATTCTTTGGGGCATTTCATGGCCGCACACTGGGTGCTCTGTCGCTGACAGCCAGTAAATATTCCCAGAAGCTGGGCTTTTCACCATTAATGCCGGGCGTGACACATGTCCCTTACCCTGACGCCTACCGCCCCGTGCTGAATTGCAGCCCAGATGATGACTATGGCGAAGTAGTAGTAGACTACATCGAGCAGATGGTGCTCCACCGCAGTGTACCAGCTAAGGATGTGGCCGCTATTGTTGTAGAGCCGATCTTGGGCGAGGGCGGCTATGTTGTGCCGCCTGCCGGCTTCTTCCCGGCACTCCGCAGGCTATGTGATCGCTATGGTATCCTGCTGGTGGCGGACGAGATACAGAGCGGTATGGGGCGCACGGGCAAATGGTGGGGCATTGAGCATTTCGGCGTCGAGCCGGACATTGTAACCTCCGCCAAGGGGATCGCCAGTGGGATGCCGTTAGGGGCGCTTATTGCACGTACCAGCTTGATGACATGGGAGCCGGGAGCACATGGCAGTACGTTTGGCGGCAATCCGGTTTCATGTGCGGCCGCTCTGACAACCCTTCGTTTGATAGAGAACGGCTATATGCAAAATGCCGCCGAGATGGGAAACTATCTGCTTGAAGTCTTGCATCAGCTACAGGACCAGCATCACCTGATCGGGGATGTGCGTGGAAAAGGGCTGATGATTGGCCTTGAGATCGTCAAAGACCGCGAGAAGCGTACACCAGCTCACGACCTGCGCGACCAAATTATCAGCTATGCCTTCAAGCATGGCCTGCTTCTGTTAGGCGCAGGAGAAAGTGCTATTCGATTAATGCCGCCCCTTATGATCGAGAAGCCCCTTGTGGAGGAAGCGTTGGACATTTTAGATGCGGCCATCGGGGCTATAGAAGCGGCTCTATGAACCCTGTGCACTAGCGTCAATAGAAAATCGTTAGAAAAGGCCACAACGGATTGTGGCCTTCCTCTTTCAAGCATGGGGCATGATAAAATGAAGCTATGATTGATCACCTGATACGTCAGAGAGAATACCTGCTCGATATCTCACGTGCCCTCACTTCAGAGCTGAGCCTCAACGAGGTCCTGCGCCGCATCCTGCGTTCAGCTACCGAGATGCTGGGGGGGCAAGCGGGGTTAATTGCGCTGGCCGAGGCAGACACCTTCGCTTTTCGGGCCAGCTACGGAATCAGCCCGGCACTGCTACACTTCTTTGCTCCCCTGCTGACGGATATTCCCCGCCAAGACCCAGCCAGCTTTGTAATACCCCAACTGAATGAGAAGATGAGGCTGGTTGCCCGGACGGCTGGAACGGGATGGCGGCAGGTGATTGCCCTGCCGATGGCAATCGGACATGAATTGGTAGGGGTGGTGTACATCTTCCGCTCTTATGGAGGGAGCTTTACACGCAACGATGTGCGCCTGCTCCAGAGCTTCGCCGATCAGGCGGCCATCGCCGTACACAATGCTCGGCTCTATGAGCAGGTTTCCACTGAGAAGAGGCGCCTAGATGCAATACTGCGCCACAGCGCCGACGGGATCATGATCCTGAATGCTGACCTGAGTATTGACAGCATTAACCTTGCCTTATCTCGGATGACAGGTGTCAGTGTAGAGGAAGCCAAAGGGCTTCATCATGACCAGCTAATCCAGTGGGTACGCCGGGAACCGGGGTTGGACATTCAGAGTGCCATTGCCGGCGGGTGGCCGCTCAATGAACAAAGCGTCCTATACGTTGAGGGCGACCTGCGCCACCGGAACAACTCACAGCTCAGTGTAGGGATCACATATGCTCCTTTGTTCAACATGACAGAGCAATTGCAGAACATCATTGCAAACGTTCGTGACATCACTAAGTTTCGTCAGGCAGAGGAGGCAAAGAGCACCTTTATCTCTGTCATATCTCACGAGTTAAAAACTCCTGTCTCGCTGATCAAGGGATATGCCAGCACCCTGCGGAGGGATGACGTCGAGTGGGATAGAAACACTCTGCTCGACGGCCTGAGGGTCATTGAAGAAGAGGCAGACAAGTTAACAGAGTTAATAGATAACCTGCTTGATGCTACACGCCTTCAGGCGGGCACACTGGCGCTTCAGTTTGGCTCAGTTGACATAAGCAACTTAGCAGAGCGGCTGGCGGAGAAGTTCCGCACTCAGAGTGCCAATCATTCCATCATCACTGACTTTCCGTCCAACTTCCCCTCTATTCAAGGCGATGAGCGGCGTCTGAGCCAAGTCCTGTCTAACCTGATCAGCAACGCGATCAAATACTCCCCTAAGGGAGGACAGATCACAATCAAGGGGCAAGTACTTAGCGATGCAGTCCAAATCTCCGTCAGCGATGAAGGAATCGGTATTGCGCCGGAACAGCAGGAACATCTTTTCGAGCGCTTTTACCGCGTTGACAATGCCCTGACACGCGAAACTCAGGGGGCAGGGCTGGGATTATATATTGTACGTTCTATTGTAGAAGCACACGGCGGGCATATATGGGTGGACAGCAGTCCGGGACAGGGGGCAACCTTCAGCTTTACCCTGCCTTTGACCCAAGCATAGACTGCATGTTACAATCCCGCACTTGCTGACATCCGAGAACTCATCTCACGATAAACTTAAGTTGACCAGAGCGCACGCCTCAGAGCGAGCTTGAATTACCTTTCTGAAAGGATATAAAATGGCAAAACCCATGCCTACAACGATCTCATGCCCGGCTTGCAGACAGCAATTTAACGCCTTCCTGGAGCGAATCTTGGACGCAGGCCGCGATCCAACCGCCAAGGAGCGTCTACTAAGCGGGCGTGTTAACCTGATCACATGCCCCCATTGCGGCTATCAAGGTGTGATCGCAACTCCCCTCTTTTACCACGACCCTTCAAAGCCCCTTGCCATTGTCTATGTCCCTATGGAGCTGGGATTGCCGCAAGCCGAGCGTGAGAAGTTGATTGGCGACATGACCAACGCAGTAATGCGTTCCCTGCCAGAGGACGCTTCCAAGGGATATTTACTCCAGCCCAAGTCAGCCCTCACACTACAGGGAATGGTAGAGCTTGTCCTAGAGGCTGATGGCATCACCCAAGAGGTTCTTCAGGCTCAGCGCCGTAAGGTTGACCTGATCGATCAGCTCGCACAAGCTGGGGAGAAAGAACGGGCCCAATTACTTGCCGAGAATCAGGACCTCCTCGACATGGACTTCCTTGACCTGCTGACCATAGCGGCCCAATCAGCCAGCCAGAGCGGGGATAGCCGCACTGCCTTACGGTTGTTAAATGTGCGCTCACATCTGATGGAGACCACCGAAGCGGGCCAACAGCGCAAGGCTCAGGAGGCCGCCGCCGCTGAAGCCATTCAGGAGTTGCGAGCTTTGGGTGAGAATGTGAGCCGGGAGGCCTTCGTTGACCTGCTCGTCAGGGCGTCTGACAACCCAACAAAGATCAACACACTGGCAACCTTGGCACGCCCTCTGTTGGACTACTCTACTTTCCAGATGATCACAGAGCGTATTGAACAGGCTCAAACCAGCGAGGAGAAACAGCAACTTATCTCCCTTAGAGAAAGATTACTTGAGCTGGCCGCTGAGTTTGAGAGGCAGAGCCGGGCACTGATTCAGCGAGCTACTGACACTCTGCGGATGTTGTTGCAGGCCAGCGACATACAGGGTGCTATTCGTGCTAACATTGACCGAATTGATGAGCTGTTCTTACAGGTCTTGCAGGCTAATCTAGAGGAAGCGCGGCGTGTAGGTAATGTCGAGGCATCCAGCAGGCTACGGCAGATTCGGGATGAGGTCATGAATTTGATCCAGTCAGCGGCCCCTCCAGAGGTCAGGCTGGTCAACGACCTGCTTTCTGCAGGGTCAGAGGCCGAGTCGCTGAAGATGTTGCAAGAGCGGCGCTCTGAGATTACCCCTCAACTGCTTGAGATCATGGGCGATCTGGTTGAGCAGCTCTACCGGACCAAGAATGACGAGATGGCCAAACGCCTTGAAACGCTTAAAAACAAGGCCAGTGCCCTAGCCCAGTCCTGAGGTTCTCTAGGGGGAGAACTCCAACGCGGCCTGCAGTACTTGTCCCCCAACCCATGCGGCTCTGCTGGTATCGGTTGTGTCTTCGAGTAAGACAGCTACGGCAATTGCCTGGTTGGGTGAAGAGTAAGTGAAGCCGATAAACCAAGCATTATAAACAGGCTGGGGACCGGCTAAGGCTAAACCGACGTGCCCGTAGACGGCATGATGCGGCAAAGAAGCGGCACGAGCAACTCCTTCTGTTACTGAGCGGCCCATGAGCTGGGCTACGGTATCTGCACTGCTACGGCTGATCGTCCCGCGCGGATTGCCTTCCGGCACAACAGCCTGCCAATCCCCTACTGGCTCTCGTACAGCCAGGACAAGTCGAGGAGCCGGCATTCTGCCATGATCGGCGAAGGCCGCAGCCACCAAAACCATCTGTAGAGGGCTGACAGTGAGCGGCCCCTGACCAATGGCAATGAGCGGCAGGCTATCCTCTGCTGACAGCCCATCCGACCTAGTGGCTGCGCCGGGAGGCACAAAGTCAGGCACCTCCAACAGTCCAAAGTCCGTCAGAGCAGTTTCTAGACGGTGTATACCAATCTGCACCGCAAGCGGCTGAAAGGGGGCAGGGCATCCCCACAGAAAGGCTGTGATGACGCTGTCTACAAGGGCAGGTTCGCCTGCACAGGGCAAAACCCCGCCATTGACGTGAGAGGACAATTCACCCTCCCAGCCAACCTCAAAGACAGGCAAATTAGCATTCAAAGCGGCCCCCAATAGGACACTCTGCAGGATCGCACCCGGCTGGTACAATCCCTGCGTAGCGCGATTGAGCAAAGGTGCAGATGGATCATCCCTTAGGCTGGCCCAGTTGTCATCTAGCGTATTGGGGTCAAAGGCAGGCTGACTACTCATGGCAAGGACTTCACCCTGAGGAACAGACAGGGCGACAACAGCACCTCTCTGTCCCTCAAGCATATGATCTGCGGCCTGTTGGACGGCTATATCGAGTGTCAATTGAACATCACCACCCACTTGAGGGCGGTGCAGCAGATCATTAAGCAGACGTTGGGGGGGGTCAAGTACCGAGTCGCCACGTAACAGCGCATCATACTGTGCCTCAATCCCGCTTACTCCATAGCGGAGACTATAGTATCCAACCACATGTGCCGCGCTGGCATAGGGGTAATACCGTGTTGCAATACCAGTAACTCCATCAACCAGTGTCTGAGCCAACTCCATGCCGTTGCGATCAACGATCTGGCCGCGCTGTATTCGCCGCTCAGAAGCAATGCGGCGCGGATTGTCAGCGCGTGCCAGCAGTTCATCCCGGCGCAAGAGTCCCCAATAACCGAGAGTGAGTGCTACCACAGCAAAAGCGACCAGAAAGAAACGACTTACCTGCCGGATAGAAGTGATCATGGCGCAAAGTCCAACGCTCTGGATATCTCCTTCAGAGGATAAGCCGGTCGGCCATGATCTTCATCGGAGATGCGTAACAACAGACCCATCATGATAAAACTGGTAAGCAGGGAACTACCCCCATAACTGACGAAGGGAAGAGTCACGCCAGTCAGGGGAATGAGCTTGAGGACCCCCCCCATAATGAGCAGGGACTGCATCCCGACAGAGATTCCAATCCCTGCCGCCAGCAGGGAATGGAACGGCCTGTAGAGGTTCTCAAGCGCAAGACGTAATGCTCGTGAGATGAGTATTGCCAGACAGGCAAGCACTCCCAGCGCTCCTGTCAGCCCCCATTCCTCTGAGATGGCGACAAACACAAAGTCCGAGTGCACCACAGGCACATAGTAGGGCGCTCCCTGTCCCACTCCCTGACCAAATATCCCTCCTGAGGCAACTGCCAATAAAGACTGGACAATCTGAAATGCTCTATCGTTGGCCTCAGGCCATGGATTCCACCACGTATCTACCCTCAGGCGGACTACGTCGAATAGTTGATAGCCCGCGAGGGCTACTATCCCAAGCAAAAGCAAGCCGGCCAACAGATATACTTTTTGCCCTGTAGACACATAAAGCATAACCAGGAAGATAGAGAAAAAGAGAGAAGCTGTTCCAAGGTCGCGTTGCCAGATCAGCATGACCATGCAAAATCCCCACATTAGCAACATAGGGGCTAAGTAGGGCAAGGAAGGAAATCGCCAGCGTGAGACCTGATCCCTGCTGGGCACAATAAGATCACGCTTCTCTGCCAGGTAGCTCGCCAGAAAAATCACCAGCAATAGTTTAAGCATCTCCGACGGCTGGAAGTAGATCACTCCAAAGCCCAGCCACAGCCGTGGCGCGTACTCATTGCCGGATGGATTGACTCCAAAGACCAGTGTGACAGCCAGTAAGATTAACCCGGCCAGCAACCAGCTATATCGGTAGCGCCGCAACAGACGGAGGTCAGGAGGCAGGGCGGCTGTACCAAGCAAAGCAAGAGTTGACAGGATCAGCCAGATGGCTTGGCGGGCAACAAATGGAGGAGCAAGACGCGCGACGAGTACCAACCCCCACCCAGAGAGTGTCATGACGATAGGGAAGATAACAGGGTCGCGTCGGGGCAACAGACGATTAAGCAGGACATGCGTGCTTAGCGCACAGGCAGACCAGATCGCCAGCGGCCACAGATCAGACCACTGCCCTTGGTTGACCAACAGCAGGCCGACGTGGTTCAATGTCACAAACAGCGCGGCCAAAATGAGCAATAACCACTCACGACGAGCAACTATTGCCGGGTCAAGGCGTTCAGAAAAGTGGTCCATTGTGCTGAGAATGTCCTCTACCGGCAGGGGAATGTCTCAACCAAGGTACTTTCCTGCCAGCGGCTCCAGCCGTCGTCGTACTTCCTCTGGGATCTTGCGCCGGTCGGTAAGGATGGCTGTCTCAAGGGCATTTTGGCATGCACAGGTACGCTCTGCCTTGGCTAAAGACGGCACTAGGTTAACTACAGCCCGTTGAGCTAACTCCAGATTCGCCGCCAGCGTTCGTATAACCATCTCGACAGTAACTGGCTCTTCGCTTTCATGCCACACGTCGTAATCGGTCACATGGGCCATCACGGCATAGCAGATTTCAGCTTCACGGCATAGCTGGGCTTCTGGCGAGGTAGTCATTCCGATAACCGACATTCCCCATGAGCGGTAAACATTACTTTCAGCTTTTGTGCTGAAGCGAGGCCCCTCGATTGTAATAAAGGCTCCCCCTTCGTGGACCACACCGCCAGCCTGCCTGACGCTTTGCGCTACTAAGCGGCTGAGATCAGGGCAGAACGGCTGTGCCATCCCCACATGAGCCACAACGCCATTTCCAAAGAAGGTTCTGCCGCGGTCGTCTTTGGTGTTGTCATAGAGCTGGTCGGGGACAACCACATGCCCTGGCTTGTAATCTTCACGCAGGGAGCCGCAAGCGCTGATCGCTACGATATATTCCACTCCCAATAGCTTAAGGGCGTAGATATTTGCCCGGTAGGGCACCTCGCTTGGTAAGTAAACGTGTCCCCGCCCATGCCGGGGTAAAAAGGCTACATGGACATCATCCAGTGTACCAATGACAATAGCATCAGACGGCCTGCCGAAGGGAGTATCTATAAGCCGCTCTTCTACGTCAGTTAACTGGGGCATGTTATATAGCCCTGATCCCCCGATGACGGCAATACGGACAGGTTCTTGGCTCATTGTCTCAGCTCCTTAGTATGTTTGGCAGGATGATTCCCTACTTCCACTCTTAACTTGATACGCCCAATGCCAATCACATCTCCTGATGAAAGTACCACAGCTCCTGTCACTGGTATCTCATTGACGGTAGTGCCATTGCGGCTGTGTTGATCCATGAGCCACCACTGACCCTTCCTAAGGACGATCTGAGCATGTTCAGTGCTGGCAAACTCATCTGGCAGTACGATCGTGTTAGTGGGGCCACGCCCTAATGTCGTCACAGGCTTTAGCGGGAACACGTGTCCGACCTCAAGAGGAACATCGCCACAGGCCGCAACGATCAGTCGTCCAAATGAGCGTTGGCCCTCTGGGGACCTTTCACTAACCGCCCGTACATCCCGCCAGATTAGAAGAAATAAGGCCCCCAGAAAGGCGTAAAGTGAGAGAGCTATTGCTACCCTGACGGCGAGAATGATGACTTCCAGCGGCATTCAATCCTCAGTTACATCTTGTTCCGTCGGAGTATCCAGTGGAACATAAGGCTTGGTAGTGGAGCCGTCCTCGCGATCAGAGCTGGTTTCCTGCCCTTCTTCAACATAGATCAGGCTGTTGCCTGCCAGCATGATGATGTCACCAGAGTGGAGAACAGCCTCCTGTATGGGATGCCCGTTCACTAGGGTGCCTGCCGAACTGCCCAAGTCAAACAAAACGTATTTCCCAAAACGAAGTCGGATCTGAGCATGATGTCTCGAAACATGTATATCTTCGAAGATTACATCATTGTCGCGGTGCCTGCCCAGATTCAGGATAGGCCGCTCAATAGGGACATGGGACTTACCATTGACAATGAGGATCGCTTTCGGCGCAGGCTGTGACAAGACTTCCTCGCCCGCCGCTTTCATCACACCGGTTTCCGTAGCAGGATGGGCATACTGTGCTCTGACTAAGACCTGGTGAGCTTGCACAGCATTGTCCGCTAGAAGACGGACCTCTGGCGTCTTTGCAAACGAGTAACCGCCTATGCGAGCCATCTCAACCAACTCGTCTACCAGCGCAACAGCTAGATCGGGATGAGCGCTCAGGAGGGCGGCATGATCCCGCGGGCTGAGGCGGACAATGTAGACATCCGGGGCTACCTGACGCTCCCCATCCTGCGATGCCCGCGTGCCATCCTCCATTGCACGGGCAAGTTGGATAGCGACCTCACGCGGATGCAGGTATCCGGCAAACAGGCGCGCGAATCCGCCCTCAACGAGGTGTTGAATACGGTCCTCAAAACGCAGGAAGCGGTTATGTGTCATCCTTTGCGCATTATAGCCTACGCCGACCGGACTACCAAACTAATTGCCCTAATCACTCAGAAAACATGCCTGTAAGTAAAAGACAGAACAGAATGGTACAGGGAAACAGCATAACGCCAGTTGAAAGGGATCAGACACTGAGGGATCAGTGCTATCCTCAGAGAAGGCATGGTGTGGGGGAAGGATGGTATGGTTGCCGAGAGCGGCCCGACGTGCTAAACTATTGGCGAATGATTGGCCCTATACCTCAATTTAGGAGCCTTTCCGCCCTGAGCCGCCCATCTCCGGGCTTAGCACAGGGCAATCCCATGGGAAGGAGAGATGATTTATGCGTTTGTACGAATTAGCAGTAGTTACTCGCGCCGACCTCAGCGACGAAGATCAAGTTGCCCAGCTCGCAACGATCCAAGGGTGGATTGAGACGGCAGGCGGCAAGGTACTACAGGTTGATCGATGGGGGCGCAGGCGGCTAGCCTACCCGATCGCCAAGCAACGCGATGGCTACTATGCGATAATGAAGGCGGAGTTACCGCCCAACGCTCCTGCTGATCTGGAACGCAATCTACGGATTGCAGAGAATGTCCTGCGTTATCTGATCACGCGTGAGGGTGAAGAAGACGAATAGGACATGTAACACTTGTGGTTTCCTGTGATACCCCTCGTTTAGTTTGAGATGGCTACTGGTAGCGGATGAGGAGCAAAAAAGCATGAGCAGGGGGCTTAACAAAGTGATGGTGATTGGCCACCTGGGACGTGATCCAGAGATGCGTTACACACCCAGTGGCCGTCCTGTTACATCTTTCAGTGTGGTGACCACACGCTCTTGGACCTCAGCCGAGGGCGAGCGCCATGAGGAATCAGAATGGTTCAATGTGGTGGCATGGGGTAACTTGGCCGAGATTTGCAACCAGTACCTGACCAAAGGCCAGCAAGTTTACGTCGAGGGCCGCCTGCAGACCCGCGGCTGGGAGGATGAGGAAGGCAAAAAGCATTACCGCACCGAGTTGGTCGCCAGTGAGATGATCGTACTGGGTGATCGACGGAACAGTGGCGCCAGTATCAGTTACCCCCCTGAGGAAGTACCGGGAAGCGGAGACCAATTCGCTTTCTGATACAGGGGTTTGCAAAGAGCCAAAAACATATTCAAGTGTGCAGGAGAAGCTACGTTGGACGAGATCAGAAAAGGTCTAACGGGGGAGATGGATGCCCCCGAAGATATCGAAGAAGAGAGCGAACATCTAGAGAATGGGTATGTTGACGAAGAGGTCGGGGAGCACGTAGAGCGACGGCCCAGTGCCGCTCGGCGATATGGTAGCAGAGCAAAGGTTTGTAACTTCTGCATAGACAGAGTCTCTAAGATCGACTACAAAGATTACGAGATGTTACGCCGATATGTCACAGAGCGGGGGAAGATCATGCCGCGCCGCCAGACGGGGACTTGTGCCAAGCACCAGCGGGCGCTGGCCCGTGCTATCAAACGTGCCCGTCATCTAGCGTTGCTACCTTTCACCGGCGAACATATGTATGGCGCCTGAGCCTTTTGGGGTCACCTGTACAGAGGGCGTAGATGTGGCATCTATGCCCTCTAGCTTGTCAGCCCCTGCAAAGGGGGCTTTTAGCATACCAGTAGCGTAAGCTTAAGGAGAGATGGGCCTATGGCAAAGCGCCAGACTTCCGCCAAGCCGGGCTTGACAAGGAAGCAGATTTCCCGCGCCAAGCGTGAAGCAAGTATTCAACGCGGCGTCTTAATTGGCGTTGGCGTTGTAGCTGTCATCGTGATCGGCTTGATTTCGTTTGCAATCATCAACGAGCAGGTCATCAAGCCGAGGCGTGTGCTGGCCAACATCAATGGGGAGACCATCACTGCCGCTGAATTCCAAGACCGCGTTCGGTTTGACTACTACTTTAACTATTACCTCCTGACAGGCGGACAACAGTTTCCCGGTTTTGATGCGGTCTCTTTCAATCAAGTCTCCTTTGACTCGATGATTAATGATATTCTGGTCGAGCAGAAGGCCGCTGAAATGGGGATTACCGCTACTGAAGAGGAGGTGAGGGCCCGCCTATGGAGTCAGTTTGGATACAATGGAGGGCTTCCAATGCCAACCCCCACACCCCTCCCTTATACCCCAACTGCTACAGGACCGACTCTGACCCCGACACTCACGCCGACGTTCGTGTACACCTTGACGCCCAGCCCTACTCCCACGCTGATACCAGGGACGACCCCGACACCTACCCGTACTCCCACGCAAATACCCACAGCGACACCTGAGGGCACTCTGGCGGCTACTTCGACACCCAGGCCTACCGCCACGCCCATGAGCGAGGAAGCCTTCAACGAGACCTATAACCGTGTGCTCGAAGACGCTAGTCAGATCACTGGCGTTCCGCGGGCCCGCATTGAAGCCATCATGTATGCCCAGACACGCGCTTTGCTACTGCGGGAACGGCTGGTTGAAGCGATGAATCTTCCTGCTGATGAGACGAAGATAATGATCCATGCCGCGCATATCCTTGTTGATACAGAAGAAGAGGCTCGTGCGGCTCTTGAACGGATTCAGAATGGCGAGCTGTTTGAGGAGGTAGCGGCAGAGGTCTCACGTGACACATCAAACGCTTACAAAGGGGGAGACCTGGGATGGTTTGGCCCCGGCGAGATGGTTGCCGAGTTTGAACAGGCCGCTCTTGATACGCCCGTGGGGCAAGTGAGCGAGCCGGTACAGACGTCATTTGGCTGGCATCTGATCAAGGTGTATGAGCGTGCCGAAGTACCCACCACTCAGGATGAACGCGAACAGCAACAACAGGAAGCTTTCCGGGCAAGGCTAGAAGAGTGGCGTAACGAGCCGGGCGTTGTCATTGAGGACTTTTGGACAGATTACATGGTCTTAGATTTACCCTAAGGCTTTATGACACTCAAACGTTGCATGACAGGGACAGTCTTCTACTGTCCCTGTTGTTTTCTTCATCCCCCCCATGCTATGATCCCAGTGTTCATTGAGACTGAGGCTTCTGAGCGGGGTATAGATGCGTGTCCTGATTTATGGAGCAGGAGCAGTTGGCTGCTATCTGGGTTGGCACTTAGCCTCAGGCGGACATACTGTCACGTTGTTGGGTCGCAGGCCGATAATTGATGCAATCCGGAGAAGCGGCCTGCTTCTACACACACGTGAAAGTAGCCGTCATCTGGATACCCTCAATGCTCTTTCAGACCCCCGCGTGGCGCTGGCTCAAGAGTATGACTGGATTGCCTTCACCATGAAGTCGTATGCCACTGTAGCGGCCATCTACGAGTTGCAAACTTATTTACCTGACCCTCCGCCGATTGTCTGTTTCCAGAACGGTGTAGGAAACGAAGAGTCGTTACGCTCGGCGTTTGGCGCCGAGCGTGTAGTTGCGGCAACCATGACTACTCCCGTCTCTATGCCGCAACCGGGGATTGTCGTTGAGGAGAAATTGCGCGGGCTGGCTGTCGCTCTGGATGCGCCACCTGCCCGAATGGTCGAAGCGGCGTTCCAATCAACGGAGTTGGTTGTCCAGAGAGTGGACAGTACACCCGTATTGAAATGGTCTAAGCTACTCCTCAATCTGCTGGGGAATGCAACCTCAGCGATCCTTGACCTGTTGCCTGGCGAGGTATTCAAATCTCCCTCTTTGTTCAGGATAGAATGGGATGCCCTAAAGGAAGCAGTGGCTATGATGCGGCTACAGGGATTTGAGCCGATCAACCTGCCGGGCGCACCGGCTCGTCTGCTCGCCCGAGCCTCTGACTGGATTCACCCCCGTTTCCTGCGCCCCCTCATGCAGATGCAGGTTGCCTCCGGGAGGGGGGAAAAGGCCCCTTCACTTTTGGCGGCGCTGAGGGCGGGGGCGCAACAGACAGAGGTAGCTTGGCTCAACGGGGCGGTTGTCCAAGCCGCCGACCGACTTAGGCGGCTGGCGCCTGTTAATCATGCCCTAGCGCTAATCGTCTCCGATATTGCCGCTGGCCGCACTCCATGGGACATGTACCGTCACCGTCCAGAGATGTTGCTCACCGCGGTCCGTGCGGCCCGCTAGATCAGACTAGCCTTAGGAAGACGACTCGTGGGCAGGACTGGCAACATAGTGCCGGTGATGCTAGGATCGTGCCAGTACACAGAGTAAATGATATGTCTGCTGAATCAGAACCCCTTGAGGCATTCTACGCTTCCGGTACACTAACAGGGCTGATCCGAAGTGGCCTCACCCTGTTGAACGCTCGAAGAGTCCGAAGACCTTCAGAGGCCAAGCAACGCCGCTTGCGCCTGGATGACCTTTTTAACAGGCTCATCTATGTAGTCCTTATCGTTATTCCCGCGTTCATTCTTGAGATATTCCAGCGCCTCTACACTGGTGTAACAGGACAGCCGCGGGCCTTCCCGCAAGGCTCGTGGCAGTTTTACCTGCATTTTGGCCTGCGAGCTGATCTGGCTCATCATACTAACGAAACAACCGGTTACCACGCGGGCCGCCCTTCCGAAGCCAGTGAGCTGGATGACTTGACAGCATGGGTCATGGCGCTCATCCAATTTCTGTGGAGTTACGAGGAGGTGATGGGCATTGTATGGGACGAGTGGACGCAGGTAAGGCTGGTGGCACAAGCCGCCGGAAAGGCGGGCCTTGAGAACGAGGCCCTATTCAAACGCCTTGAGAGACAGTGGGAGGTTGCACGTCCCTATAATGCCCCCCTCAATGGAACTTATGCAGATGTCCGTCGTGCCGCTTTTGAGGCATTCATCCAGCCACGGATGAATGCTCTACCAGCTCACTGGCGTCAGTCTGTCGAGGCAGAGTATAAGCGCTTGGCTGAGACGAAAAGAGAAGCATACCAGAAACAAATGTCTCTGCTGGCGCGGCTGGTAGCAGGTCGTTATTTGGATGGGAAAATACCCATTCCTCTGTGGGAAGCCCGCATTGGCGTAATAGTCGGAGGTCAATATTATCTGCTCCATGCAACTTCGCACGATGAGCAAGACATGCCGATTGCCTATGGCCCTGGCGGCGGAGGGCGCTCACTCCGAGCCGAGCGCGGCAGGCTGATAGACACAGATGGCGAAGAGTTGTTCCTGCGGGGGGATCAGCTTTACCGCGTCAGGGATGGCAGGTGGGTTGGCTTCCTTGAAATGCCCTCTGTATCCCAGATCAAGGGGCAGTTGAAGAAGATATTGATTAGCCGTCCACAGGGCAGGACACAGCCCCAATCCTCATGGATTGATGTCTTGCTGGCTGAAACACCGCGCTGGGCGCAGAAGCGCCTGCGAGGATTGCTTCCATCGAAGACTAGACTGGCTTTAGAACAACTAGGGTTCGCCCCCATCATCATCAACTGGGATGAGCGTCCGAGAGGTCTTTCACTGGCAGAGTTACGGCGTGCACAGCGTGGTATTGGCGATCATGCCCTGACCGTCATGCGCACAGAGAGCAGTTTTGTCTTCGACCAGTCCCATGTCTTCTTTGACGGGACTTGGTCGCTGGCCATGGCTGAGGTTCTGACTAACTCGGCTGTACAATGGTGCAAGCGCTGTATCTCCATAGCGCCAAGCGAGGAAGTGACATTGCCATCCCCCCTCTACTTGGAAGCCTCTTCTGCCTTCCTGAAAGAGGCACAAAGCAAACGAGAACCTCCAGAAGTATCAGCCGAGACAGTCATCTGGGACATCTCCTCAGTTTTTAACCTGCGGGAGATGTTGGCCCAGACTGGCACAAGACTGACCGTCAACGACCTGCTGGTTATCACACGTATCTTCCATGCCGCACATTATCGGCCATCACCGGCTGTGCAGGCGGCAATAGATGCCTTCAGTGCTGAAGCGAGGTCTCCTGTTGAGCGCCATGCAGTACGTGCCATCAGTCACTCGTTAGAGCGCGGACGGTTGATTAATCCGGCCTTGCTCATTCCAGTTGATGCTTCTCCTGTAGAGCCGCATGAACGAATCTTTCCCATCACGTTTCGCAACCTGGCAGACAATCTGGTATGGGTATGGGATGATACATGGGAGGCTTATCAAGCCTATCGCCGGATTGAGCCGCCAGACACCCCTGAAGGGCTCCAGGCTCTCAAAGCCTTCATTCTAAAGCGAACTGTGCTTATCGGTAACCTGAGGGCTTTCAGCTATATTTTAGCCGCCAACAAGGCCGTCGCAATGCGGGGAGAGAGCCTGAACATTGCTATTCTCAAATTACTGACCCACTTGCCCCCTTGGCTACAACGTCTGCTCAACACCATCCCTGAGCAGTTCCCAGTTCTCAATGAGATTATGAAAGGCGACGAAGTCTATTCAAACGTGGGCCGGGTTGCGCCCGGCTCTTCCCTTGCACGTTTTATGAGTGCCAAAGATGATGGCAACACCAAAGCACTAGTATGGGGTGTCATGACTGACAATGAAAATCGGCTGGTTGTAACCATGCGAGATTTTCGCCCTCATGTTCAACCGTTGGCACGGGCCGGGCGGCTCGATTTGGCTTATCAATTGGCGCAGGACTATGTGGTCAGTTATACGGCTGACCTGATTGGGCTGGTGGCGAGGCTGTCAGCTATGCTTAAGGTAGAGATGCCGGCAGGGTTCTAGGTATCCTTCGGGGATATAGAATAAAAGGGTCTATCCTTATGAGATAGACCCTGACATGCCCCGGAGAGGACTCGAACCTCCACGCCCGAAGGGCACAGGCCCTCAACCTGCCGCGTATGCCAATTCCGCCACCGGGGCTGAACACACCCATTATAACATGCGGGTAGATCGTGTCAATAACCAAGTAAGATGCCCTTTTGAGATAATTGATGAGAGAACATAGCTGATGAAAGAAATGCCGCTATTTCCACTTAACACAGTTTTATTCCCCGGTATGACCATTCCCCTCCATATCTTTGAGCCGCGTTACAAGCTCATGATCGGGGAATGTATCAAGAATAAATTGCCTTTTGGGGTAGTGCTGATACGTGAAGGGGTTGAGGCGGGCGGTTCTGCTGTGCCCTATGAAGTAGGGACATCCGCTTATGTGACTCAGGTAGAGTGGCTCAAAGATGAGCGCATGAACATTGAGGGACTGGGCTATCAACGATTCAAGATTCGCGAACTGCGCTTCGATAGGCCCTATTTGGTTGGTCTGGTTGAGGATTATCCGCTACAAGGAACAGACAAGCCTGAGGCGGTGGCTCTTGCGGCAGAGGTCTCAGCCACTATGCGGGCTTATCTTCAAAGCCTGATGAAAGCCGCTGATGTCCAACTCTCGTTGGATGAGATTCCAAATGAGGGGCCTAGTCTAGCCTTTTTTGTGGGAACTTTGCTTCCCCTCTCGTTGGCTGAAAAGCAATCTATTTTGGCGGCGGAGAGCTTGCTCGAAATGTTCGAACAGGAGAAGGTATTGATTAAGAGGGAGACCGCATTGCTGGGCCAAATAGCGGCCCAAGAGAGGCGGCGACGCAGCACATCCTCCCCTTTTTCCAACAACTAATTTTCTTTCCCATTGGAGGGTCTCTCTATGCGTATCGTTGTTGATGCAATGGGTTCTGATGACTATCCTGTCCCAGACGTAGCGGGCGCTGTTCTGGCGGCACGTGAGTGGGGCGATGAGATCATCCTGGTCGGAGACAGAGCCAAAATTGAGCCGGAACTGGCCAAACATGACACGAGTGGGCTGAAGCTGGAGGTTGTTCATGCCAGTCAGGTTATTGAGATGACTGACAAGGCAACTGAAGGAGCCAAACAAAAAACTGATTCATCTATGCATGTGGGGATGGGCCTTGTACGAGATGGGAAAGCTGATGCTTATGTAACGGCAGGCAACACCGGAGGGGTGCTGGCAGTGGCTACCCTATACACCCTCAAGCGGATCGAGGGCGTGAAACGTCCCGCTCTGACAACCATCATTCCCCACATTAGCGGCTATGTGGTTGCGGCAGACATTGGAGCTAATGCCGACTGCAAGCCGGAATTTCTGGTTCAGTTTGGTCTGATGGCAAGTCTGTATACCCAATTGGCTCTGGGGGTCAAGGAACCTCGTGTTGCTCTCCTCAGCAACGGTGAGGAAGAAGGTAAGGGAAATGAGCTGATCAAAGAGACCCTTCCGTTGATGAAAAGTGCGGCTAAGTTCAATTTCATTGGCAACGTAGAACCTAAAGAAGTCTTGAGCGGGAAGACAGATGTTGTGATCCATGACGGCTTCACAGGCAACATTATGCTCAAAAGCCTTGAGGCAACGGCCAGTATGATGAGTAAACTCCTCCGCCAGGAGATCACATCTGGGTTGATCACCAAAATCGGTGGGGGGTTAGCGCGTCCCGCCTTTAAGAGAGTATCTCGCCGCCTTGACCCATTCGAGGTTGGAGGAGCTGTTCTTCTAGGAGTCAATGGCGTTGTGATTATAGGGCATGGGCGCTCCAATGAGGTTGCCATCAAAAACGCTGTCCGGCAGGCTCGGCAAGCTGTGCAAGGCGGCGTTGTTGATGCGATACGGGCCGGCATCAGGGACACATCAGCAGATTAGAGAAGGTATGTTTGACGCAAGGGCCGGGAACGTCCCCGGCCCTCTCTCCTCTCTAGAGCCTCTCCCTCTCCAGAGGGGGATCATACAATCTGGTATATGCTGGAGTGATATTGAAT
Source organism: Anaerolineae bacterium (assembly GCA_034435015.1). GTDB lineage: Bacteria > Chloroflexota > Anaerolineae > Aggregatilineales > UBA3940 > DAOTYH01. The sequence continues at coordinate 106,825 of DAOTYH010000103.1, forward strand.
CAGCCCTTGGCGTAGTGCGATAGTATCCTGCCCGTTGCGGACACTCATACCATTTGAAGCCAAGAGGGCATCCCATCGGATGTGTCTGATGTATCCCTCGTTGACACGCGTCTCAACCATAAAGGTAGCCCCCGATAGCTCCTTAGTGAGCAGGTCAGTGTAATAGGTCCGCAGGGCTTTATGACCTTGCAGGGTGTGGTGCGGAGTCACAAGAACAGCATTCGGTTGATATAGGGCTAGGATGGCTTCTATATCCTTACGGTTAAGTGCATCAGCCAAAATATCAACCACATCAGGCTGTGAGCGTTCAACAGGCCAATCGTACTCAGCGATCACATTCCACAGATCGCGTCCCTCTGTGCTCCCTGCGTAGTCCCAGCTCCAGAAATTGACAGCGGGAAGACCGCGCTCACGTACATGCCGCAGGAACTGTTGTAGTTCGCCAGGTTTGGGCCGCCAGCCGTATTCCTCGTAAGCCGCCCCTGTTGGGATAATTGGCAAGACAGGATAAATATCCCGAAACTGTTGAATGCAACGATCAAGCTGTTGGGCAGGGTTATCAGCTTGCACCCAGTAAACCTGAGGCATGTTGTACTCGCAACTGCTCAAAAACTCCGTCCACGGCAACTCTGGGTGGTAACTTGGGTAGCGGAATGAGCTTAGGGCGACGGGGATACCTGTCACGCGGGCTTTCAGACTCTCCATATAGGCACTGGCGGCGGCATGTTTTCCCTTGTAGTCCGCCTCGGCATTGACAACAAAACCGTCCAGCCTTAGTGTCTTGATACGATGCACAGCAATATCGGCCTCACCAAACGGCTCATTGCCATATACGAACTGCCACCCCCACACCTGAATACCGATACCCTTGAGAGCTTCAACTAAGGGAGCGGCCAGATCAACATTGTAGGCGCGGGGGCCATCGGCTATCTTGATCAAGACGTGGGACAGGCCCGCCTCACGGGCCCGTGAGGCAATCATGCCAGGATCGCCCCTCTCACAGCGGTGTATTTTCCAGATAAAAAACCCCTTGCCTTCTAGCGGCATGGCTCAACCCTTTCTGAGAATTGACCTGTCTTGTTGCATCTAAGCAGTACGGCGGCGTGCTCCGATCACATTTGGCACACGCTCTACTTTAGAGAGGATACGAATGAGCTGAGCGGCGCTGGAAACTTCCATAGTCACATGGAAAGTGGCGATATGATTGTTGGTACGAATGCTCACATCCCGGATATTGATGTGCTCGTCGGCTACAGCCGCCCCAATGTCACGCATCAAACCTTCCCGATCATAGGCGATGATCTCGACAGGTACAGAGTAGTACTCCCCCTCTTTACTTCCCCACTCTACCGCAATAAGCCGTTCCTGATCGGGCAAGTTGAGGACATTGCGGCAATCCCGGCGGTGAATTGTTACACCACGGCCACGCGTAACGTAGCCAACGATCTCGTCCCCTTGGACAGGGTTACAACAGCGTGCCAGATTAGTCAGAAGACCGCCGGTGCCTTGGACACGTATTTCTTGGGTGGAGGGCTTGGGAGGAGGTGGCGAAGTGACAGGCAGGGGATGCTCATTGGTCAGCTCCTCCCGATTCGCCTCCAGAATTTTCGTGGCGATCTGCTGGGAATGAATGTCCCCAAAGCCGATCTGGGCGAGGAAGTCCTCTGTCTTATCGATCTCAAAGAGGGCCGCCACCTGCTCGTGCGACATCTTTTCTAAGCCGAGCCGCTTTAGCTCACGATCAAGCAACTCACGGCCCAATACAATCATCTTCTCACGGTCCTGCTTGCGGAACCATTGTCGTATCTTGGCCGCCGCCCGCTTGGTCTTGACATATCCCAGATGAGGATTAAGCCAATCTCGGCTTGGCCCCCCGTGTTTGGCCGTCAGTATCTCGACTCGATCACCAACTTGGAGTGTGTAGTCCAGTGAGACCAGCTTGCCATTGACCTTTGCTCCGCGGCATCGGTCGCCAATGTCCGTGTGGATGTGATAGGCAAAGTCTATGGGGGTTGCGCCAAGCGGCAAGTCAATGATGTCGCCTCGCGGCGTAAAGACATAAACCCGATCTTTGAAGACATCATTGCGCATGATGTCGAGAAACTCAACAGCATCTTCAACATTGCGCTCCTCTTCTATCATCTCGCGCAGATGTTTGATGTAACGCTCATACGAATCGTCATGCTGTTTGAGTTCTTCTTTGTAAAGCCAGTGAGCGGCTACCCCATACTCGGCATGAACATCCATCTCTTTCGTCCGTATTTGGACTTCAAGGGTTTTGCCATCTTCAAGGATCACTGCTGTGTGCAATGACTGGTAAAGATTCTCCTTGGGCGCTGCGATATAGTCATCGAACTCGCCAGCAATAGGGCGCCATTTCTGATGAATGATACCCAGAACCTGATAGCAGGTTGGTATATCATTGACGATGACCCGTACGGCTCTGACATCGAATATCTGGTCAAAAGGCAAGCCTTTTCGCTCCATCTTACGCCAGATGCTATAGATATGTTTAGAGCGCCCCTTGACCTCTGCTGAAATGCCATGCTCCTCTAGGATGCCCTTCAAGCGTTCAGCTAACTTGTTGACATAAATGTCTCGATCAGTGCGGCGCTCAGCTATCAGCTTGGAGATCATCTTGTAACGCTCAGGCTCTAGGTAGCGGAAGGACAAGTCTTCCAGCTCCCATTTCATATGCCAGATGCCAAGACGGCTGGCGAGAGGAGCGAAAATATCCATGGTCTCTTGGGCCATTCTCAACTGACGATCATGTGGAAGGTAGCCCAATGTGCGCATGTTATGAAGGCGGTCGGCCAATTTGACCAAGATGACACGCACGTCCTTATTCATGGCCAGCAAGGTCCGGCGCAGATATTCTGCTTCTCGGTCGCGTTGTTGCTCCTGCGAAGCCTGCTTCTGGACGTATTCCATCTTGGTAACGCCCTCGACCAGCCCCGCGACCTCTTCCCCAAACTCCCTGCGGATAGTAGCGATGTTGACCGAGGAGTCCTCGGCGACATCGTGAAGGAGTCCAGCCGCAATGACAGCGGGATCGAGTCTGTAGTCTGCTAAAATGCGAGCGACTTCCACACAATGCACAATATAATCTTCCCCTGAGAGACGCTTCTGACCCTTATGCGCCTCCTGGGCAAGTTCATAGGCACGCCTGAGCATCATCCGATCGCGGATCGGAAGATCAGACACTGACTCGATAAGCTCGTCTATAGTAGTCGCCATAACGATCGGTTTGCTGGCTCGCTTCTTAACAAACTTTTATTAGAGTCAGTATATCAGGGCTGGCTTGGTTTGCAATGCCTTTGAAGGGGAGCACTAGGGAGATGGTGTCAAGGTAGTGCCTTCTTCAGAGGAACTGGGAATGTAGAATTGCATCTCAACCCAGTTCGTAACGCCAGGCAGTACCTCGACCTCACCTGACCAGTTAGATGAGGCGTTTAGGTTGGCTGTGACCAGATAGTGGCCTGTAAGGATATCTGCAATGACAAAATTCTCGTTCCAATTATCATCGGCATTGACGCCAAAACCGGCATAGCTGGTGGTACGAGCGACCACCTGGCCGGTAGCTAGGTTGATCACAGTGATAGGTACATCTTCGACCGCTCGTCCATTGTCAAAGACAACCCGCCCAGCGATCACACCGGTGCCTGAATAAGGCGCCATCCAAAGCTCAGGGTTGCGGACCGCAAAGTAGGAATTGCGCCCCACCCTGACTTCAAAGTGGACATGGGGGCCGCTGACTTGCCCCGTATTGCCGATCAGGCCGATCACTTGGCCAGCCTCTACACGATCACCGCGGCGCACTAGAAGAGCGGACAGGTGAGCATAGAGGGTATAGATCGGTTGCCCCTGGTATCCAAAATCATGCTGAATGACCACCGTGTTGCCGTAGGCAGTGATGCTCTCGTATTCGTTGAAATGGCCGCGATCAGCCCAGATCACTGTGCCAGCCCCTGCGGCGTGGACCTCTACCCCAATCGGGTTGGCCAGATCAACGCCATGGTGAATGCGTAGATCGTTAGCAGGACCGTTTGAACCATAGGGGTAGTAATACAATCCAGAATTATTGTAATTGGAAGCAACAGGGCGGATCAGCCAGTAGTGGTCGAAAGGATGGTGGGCTATAGGAATCTCAAGAGGTGGAGGATTCCATCCCGGTATGGGGCTGGGAATGGACGCGGTTGGAGGCGGCTCAAGCTCCTGGAGCTGGAAGGCATATGCAGAGGGCGGTGTAGAAGAAGGGAGAATCTCTGCAAATGGCATGGTAGGCGTAGCAACAGCGGCAGTCTCAGCATAAGGAGATGCCGGTGATACGCTCTCTGTAGACTGAATATTGACGGAAGGCCCAGCAGTCGGAGAAAGAGAGATACTGATACTGCTACCGCTAAGTAATCGGTCACTGGCCGGGCGGACAACTACAACAACAATAAGGATAATGCCCAGTAGCAAGAGAAATAGAGCGCCTTGTACTCGATTCATCACCGCACCCTACTGTGAACGCCCAGAAGGGGTCGGAGTTAGCGAGGGCTGAGCAGTTATCCCCTCTGTCGGGCTGGCCGTTGGGTTCTCTGGAGTACTCTGAGGTGTGATACTTGCCTCGCCTGCAGGGGCTGGAACCGGAGTAGGGGTGAAGAATGCCTGCTGTAGGGTCGTCTCAGGGTAGAGTTCCAGCATAGCTGACCACCAGTCTAAGCCGTCACGCTTCTCATACTGCCAGTATAGAATCCCCGGCCAGTTGTAACGCCAAGTGGAATCAGAAGGGGTTGGATACCATCCGAAAATTTGGGCCGCTTGGGTAAAGTCTACATAGTAGCCTGCTGGCACAGCCTCTCGGAAACGTCCGCCGGCCTCGTAGGCACGGACATCCCCGCTTGTCCGGGCCATGAAGTCCCATGGGAGCCGGCGTAGCGGCTCACCAAGCGAGCCATCCTGAACCGCACAGCGCACATACAGGCGCCAGTAGATATTTGAACCTATCTGCTGGGGCACAAGTTCAATCTGAGGTGGATTGCCCTGAATGTAAGACTGTACTACATCAAAAGCCCGTCCTGCCTTGTGCCAATTCTGAAAATCCTGACCCGGCTCAGCGGGTCGATCAAGAGGCCACCAGACCTGATCAAGTCTGCCAAGGAAATCCCATCCAGCGGCCTGATTCATGTACGCTTTTAGCGCAATAAAAGAGCCGTCCACCCTGTCACTTAGCCATGCTGAGTCAGCAATCACACCGGGCAAGTTGATCAGACGGTACGTTGTGCTCCCTTCCTCTTGAGGCCAGAGTGTCTCTTCGTATGCAACAGGAAGAGGTGCACTGGCGGCAAAGGCCAAGCTGTTCCGCAACACAACAGGAAGGGAAGCGGCTGTCCAGTCAGGGTGTGTGCCTAAAGCAGGGAGAGCAAAGGCTTGCACTGAGGCGGCCCATGAGCCGAATTCCCCAGTCAACAACAGGCTCTGACCTGCCCGTTCGGCGAGAAAGACCAAGCTCTTACCATCCGGAGACCAGTCAGGCGAATATCCCTCCCCAACAACGCTAGGTCTCCCGCCAGCCTCATTCATCGGCAGTACATAGACCAGCGACATGCCGTTCTCTATCCCGCTATAGGCAAGGCTTGTGCCATTTGGCCCCCATGCTGGAAAGTCTTCGCTTACATCGGGGGTGTTGGTGAGATTGACAGCTCGGTCTTCGTTGGGGTCGTCGAGAGAAAGCAGATAGATATCCTGATTGCCATCGCGTAGCGAGACGTAAGCCAACTGGCGGCCAGCAGGCTCAGTTGTCCAAGCCGGTGAGAAATCAGGCGCTGGATTGCGTGTCAGGGGATAAGGCCCCTCACTGCCATCCGCTTTGATGATGTAGATGTCAAGATTTCCGTTGCTATACCCCTCATAGGCGATCCACTGCCCGTCAGGACTCCAAGACGGCCCAGCCTCAAAGGCTAAATCATATGTCAGGCGTGTGATCTCACCGGATTGCATGTCCAGAATGTACAGCTCCCAGTTTCCGTCGCGGCGCGAAGCAAATGCAATCCGCTGACCGTCCGGGCTCCATGCCGGATCGCGATCATCGGCGGGGTGATCGGTCAGGCGTGTAGGCGTTTCCTGCCCGGCGGCCAATGCAAACAAGTCCTGCTGTGCACCAGCGTACATCGCAAAGACTACCGTCCCTCCCACATTGGAAAAAGAGGGAATCGGCGTAGCAGGCAGGATTTGAGCGGCCATCTCACCATCGGTCTGAGGGGCTGTGCCGACAGAAAGAAAGCGGATAATAGGTGATTGTGAGTTTCCGCCTAGAAAGACAAGCATCGCGACAGCCGCTAGAAGCATCACAATAACACTGCTCAGGGAGCGCACTTGGCTTTCTACGCGGGCTGAGTCGGTTAGCGGCGCTGGCCGATAGGTGCGGGCACGTATCCAGCCCGTGGCGTTGCTGAACCAGTAGGCGATCTGACTGCTCCACCATACGCTGAGCTTGACAATCAAACTTCCCAATCTATCAGTCAGGCGAAAGAGGCAGGCAAACATAATGTGATCATAGCATGCCTCTCATGGTTGCGAAAGCAGGCAAAGGCTGAGGAGTGGATAACATCACGGATATTCTCATGCAGGAACAGCTCCTGCCAGCCTTAAACACCTGCTTATTCATCCACTCCCAAGGCTGTGTTGGCATTTGGTGAAGTGATATACAATCAATCACAAAAGGGGAACTAAATGGTTGGAAGGAACGTCTTAGAAGCAGAGAAACAGCAATAGATGGAGGAGAATGATGTCACCTAAACTGAAGATAGGCTTGATCATTGCAGGCTCAATAGCAGGCGTACTTGTGGTAGCCTTTGTGGCATTGATGACGATTGCGGCCAGTATGGGAGGCCGGGCTGGCACCGCCTATGAATCTGCACCTTCTGGCGGGTGGGTGGCTGAAGGAGGAGGGGGCGATTACTACAGTGCAGAGCAACCCCAGGCACTCGCGCCACTGCCTGCTGGGATTGAGGCAGAGAGAGCGGCATATCCAGAGCTGATGCCCACTATGGCGGCGGTCATAGATGTGGCCAACCAGCAACCCATTGAACGGATGATCATCCGCAATGGTAATGTATCAATGGCAGTCGAGGACACTCGCGCGGCTCGCCAGGCCATTGAGCAGATGGTGGATGAGATGGAAGGCGAAGGGGCCTTTGTGGTCTCATCTAACGAGTACGGCGGCTCATCTAACGCTTCCCCCTACATTGATATGACCATCCGTGTCCCAGCTCTGCGCTTTGATGAGGCGATGGAGCGCATTACAGCGCTTGCGGCTCCGGGGACCACTCCTACTGTCAGCGCGTCGGGGCAGGATGTCACAGCAGAGTATGTTGATCTACAGGCCCGCCTGACGAGCTTGGAAGCCGCCCGTGACCGCTTGTTGGAACTCATGCGCAACGCACAAACTACTGAAGACCTATTGATGGCTGAGCAACAGCTCACCCAACGCGAAGCCGAGATTGAGTCAATTAAAGGGCAGATGCAGTATCTAGCACAGTCGGCGGCCCTGTCGAGCATCTCTATCTCACTGCAACCTTATATCCTTAGCCAGCCGGTTGATACCCGCTGGCGTCCTGCCGAAACTGTGCGCGTAGCGTTTGATGCGCTGATTGATGGACTGCGTAATTTTGGTGACTTCCTGATCTACTTCGCCATTGCTGTCTTGCCGTGGCTGGTGCTCTTTGGCGCAATCATCTACGGCATTGTACGCTTCATCATGTGGCGCGTGCGCGTAGGACGTGAGAAGAGGGCGGCACGCGCCTCAACCGATTAGTCGTAACCCTCAAACCGATCATCACCATAGAGCGCCTGGCCGCCTTGCGGGGCGGCTGGGCGCAGTTTCTTGCCCTTGAGCGGCGCTCCCATCGCCGCGTAGAAAGCCTCATCATAGGGGCGGGTCTGAATGACTACCGGCATAGGGACGGCATGCCCAAGCACAATCGCCTGCTGGCGCGTATCAAGGCGGGCAAGGACCTCCCGTAGTCCAGCCGCCCCACTGACGCCCATCAACACAGCACTGATGTCACGCTCATTGTCAAGCAGTGCCGTGACACGTGTCCCAATCTGGGACATGATTTCCTCATCAATGGCGCTAGGACGCTGATCCACAACCAGCAAGGTCACCTTGTACTTTCGCAGTTCGCGGGCGATTGTGCCAAAGATGGTTTGGCGGGCGATCTGGGGATCAAGGAACTTGTGCGCCTCCTCGATAGTGATCATCAACTGAGGTGGTTGCCTGCTCTCATCGCCTAGAGACTGCTCAATGCGATGGACGTAGCGCTCTCGGATGCGGCGTGTCAGGTAGTTGGCCACTAGAATATAGGCTTCCAATGCATTTCCATAGCGGCCAAACTCAAGCACAACGCTGACGCCGCGATCCAGACAGTCAATGACAGCCTGTACCGAGTCGCCTACTGCCTGCGGAACTAGGAACTCAAAACGGCGGAAGCGGTCAATGCGACGCTTCAGGGCCATCAGGGCAGGGCCATTGATGGTGGTCACGTTAAGTAGTTCTTCGATGACGTCTGGCTCGGCGTTGATCAACTGAAGAATCCAGTCACGTCCCCATAGACGGTGCAGGTTGCGTGCGGCATCCAGCATTGTATCCGAGAGATCAAGGGTTTGGCGCAGAGCCTCTAAGTCCTCCACTTCGATGTCTCTGTAGGCGAGAGTGACGACATGGTCAGGCCTGACATTGCGGCGCCTGGAAGAACTTTCGTCCAGTGTGAAGATGGCTACGCGATCATGGAAGAGCTGTTTAAGGCCTTTGTCGCGCCCGCCTGCTTCATTGTAGACCTCCCATCCATAGTCATTGTGCATGTCAAAGATGAGGTTGACAGCCGTGCCGCGTGCGATCACTCCAGCCAGAATGATACGCGTCAGATAACTCTTGCCTGTGCCGCTCTTGCCAAAGACGCCCACTGAACGTTCTGTCAGACGGCGGAGATCAACATTAACCTGAGTGTTCAATAACTCCAGCGGCGCACCAATATTGAAGTGAGTCTCATCTTCATCGCCGAATACATCATTGATGTCGCGTTCAGTAGCTGTCCACACTTCCTGAAAGTGTGGAGGGATAGTCCGCACCGGCTCGACCTGCCCTTCTTCGTTGATGACCAACATAGGAGCCAGATGGAGTGTACCGAATGCCATTGAGCCGTTATATACGTCAGCCAAAAGCGGGTTCGACATATCAGGAGGATTGAGGGCAATCTGAGGATTGGTGTTGGCAAGGCCAATGTCTGTGATCATGCAGAAGAAACGACGCCGTTGCCCATGTACTACCACATAGCGCCCCACTGCCAGATTCTCGATGTCGTTTTGGGGATCGATCTTGACGTCCAACCCCCTGCTCAGCGAGCCGCCGGTCACTACACCCAGACGCGGTGATCTCACACCAAAAAACCGATCCAATTCGTTACCAGCAGGTTTTTTGCCCATTTCATGACCTCACGGTTCTATCCGGCATAGATCAACCGTAACAGGTTGTCTAAACGAGCCAAGTCGTTACTTAATAGCCGGGCGGCCTCCCGGCCAGCGTTAACCAGAAAGTTGTACTGTTCATCTTCGGGCAGGGTCTTGGCTGCGTTCAGCAGATTGGCCGCCAAGAGTTGTTCAGCCGGCACGGGCGAACTGAGTACCAGCCTGAAGTAGTCGAAACGGCTGACTACCTCTTGCATCTCTTGGGGGCGGCACAAAAAAACGGGGTCAAGGCTAAGCGGCGGGCGCGGGGGCAGGGCCTGATGGACTTGCCCGTTGTAATCGCGGTAGCCAATCGCCAGCACACTCATCTCAATTGGCACGATGCGATGATACCGCTGATCGCGGATCATCTCTTCGCTTACGGTATCTGCCAGCACCATCTGCCTAACTAGAGGGTCATCATCAATATGGATGTCAAAGATTAACCCGTATACAACTTCCCTCTCGTCCTCGCGCGGCTGTGCCTTAACAAGCATGCCAAAGGCAGGCGCATCAATCTGATTGACACGTGCTCCCGCTGAGAAGCCCGATGTGCTGGATCGCAGTACCCGGGCAATTGGTTCATCCCACCAAGCGGCAGACATATTTACCTTTCCCTCCCACTCTTTGCCCGGACGTCAAAACGCACTTTTGCGGCGCGGGCGGCCTTCTTGCCTGCCTGCTTCTCGCTCTCCAATGTGCTTAGACCGTAACGTGTCAAGGCAACCTGAATCATTGTTTCTAGCTGACGTGACTCATCGGCCTTCACGCAGGCTAACTCGTCAGCTCGTGTCAAGACGTAAGGATAACGCATGGTGAGTTGCTGACACTGATGGTAAAGCAGAGCTTGCATTTCAGCGACCAGGGGCCTGTCTTGGGCTACCCATATCGGTATCTCAATGCGAACCACATAGGCCGATTCGCCGGGGGCGGCGGCATTGAGGTAGAAGAAGGCAATCTCATGATCCGGGCCTCCTGTTCGGCGAAATTCCTTGTTTTGGGGGGACATCTGGACAAAGATAGCTGTCCGCTCGCCGGGCTGAAGCAGGCGCCGGAAAATAGAAGCATCACGCAAACCTTCCAATCGTCCGCTGTCTGCTAGGTTGCTGCGTGAGACCTCTTCCAGAGGAGTATCCAGTAGATGAAGCAACCTAACCACAAAACTGCTGTCCGGCTTGTCTGTATAGCCAGCCAGCGCGGCTTTCACCTCCAGCAGACGCGTCATGGCGCTCAGGTAAAGGAGGCGCAGTTGCTCGCGATCAGGAATCTCCATGCCCATTGGCGGCAGGAGCAAAGGCCCATCCAACAGTGCTACCAGGGGGCGCGCCTCTCCCCGGCGGCTCCATGCATGTTCGGCCAGTGCGGCCATCTCATTGACAGTTCTTCGGGCGTTGACGGTGACGGCTGAGATCGTCCCTCCATCCTGCGAGCGGGTATACTCCTCCTCAAAGAAGAGATAAGGTTCACTGATCACTTCAGGCGGCTGACCGCTGCCATAATGGACGATGATTGTCCCAATATTAAGCAGATAATAGGCGACAGCCCCATGCCGATCAGGATATTTCTGTGAGCCGTCAGTGGCGATCACCGTTGCGCTCTGAGGCAACGGTGCAGGCGGGTAGATATTTCCAATCGGTTCATCCAGTGGACGAGCGCCCCGATAGCCAGCATCTTTATCTACGGCATCTTGTACACGTTGGAGGACGTAGGGGAGATATTCTGCCGGCGAATGGGCGGCCAGAATCTGGAGGGCAAGCTCCACTTTGCTGTCATTATCGTCACGTTGTTCGGCGAAATACTGCCCCATTCGGTCAACTTGGCTGGTTAATTTTTGAAATTCCAGTGTCATCCATAAATTTCCTTGCCTATACTATCATCTGAGTCTGTAGGATAGCACTTACGTTCTAAACAGACAAGCTTGACAAACGAATAGGCTAGGGTAAAATAAGCTTTGAAGCCGAAGTGGCGGAACTGGCAGACGCGCTACGTTCAGGGCGTAGTGACCCTGAGGTCGTGTGGGTTCAAATCCCACCTTCGGCACTGAAGCTGAGCTGAGCGCTCAGCTTTTTTGGTCTAAGGTGTGAGCTGTGGACTTAATACCCGAGCCGCCAGAAACGGAAGAGATTGCCCCCCAGCTTGACAAGCCGCGAGAACAAGAAGTAGTGCCTCGCCTCCGTCCGTATCGCCTTCCTCTTAGCAATGCCCAAATCATCTTGATTGCCCTGATCATTGTGGGAGGACGGTTGATCATTGATTTCAGCCAGCGCATCGTAGAAGGACAGCAAAAAATTGCCCAGCAACGTCAGCTTGAAGCTGAAATTGAGGCGCTTATAGAGGAACAGCAAAACCTGCTGTCAGCTAAGGCTTATTATAGCAGTCCGGCTTTTATTGAGGCTTGGGCACATAACGAAGGCAAGATGGTGCGCGATGGCGAAATCTTAGTTATTCCTCTATATGGGGAGAACAGAGGCGCTGAAGCCAGTGTGCCCGACTCAACCATTGTCAGAGCGCCTGAGCCGCTTTTGCCTTGGCAGGTCTGGTGGACATTATTCTTTGATGTGCCTCCTCCATCAACAAGAAGCAGGTAAGGCCACTGCCCCCACTTGTTCTAAAGTTTGCAAACGCCTCTCTCTCCCCTATAGAATCAGCGTGCAGTATGCCCTTTGTGTCTCCTTCCATCCAACCCACTTGTGAGGACTCGTGAAAACTGCATGGTATGCAAGCCCCGACATCTTTGATACCCTGGCGGGGGAATGGGATACGCTTGTAAATCCTGCTTCTCCTGAACTCCTGTTTATGAGCTATGACTGGCAACGCATTTGGTGGAAGCATCTTGGGCGGGGGCATCTCTCTATAGTCACTGTCCGAGATGATCGGGGTGTGTTGCGGGGGATTGGCCCATGGTTCATCGAACAAGAAGGGGAGCAGCGTGCGGTGCGTATCATTGGCAGTACAGATGTAGTAGATTATCTGGACATTCTGGTAGTGCCGGGTTATGAACAGGATGTGTTGAGCGCTCTGCTTGATTTCATGCTCTCGCAGGATGCTCCCCAATGGGATATTCTTGACCTATGCAACCTCCCACAGAATTCACCCGTGCTTGTTCTGCTACCAGAGCTGGCCAAGACAAAAGGTTTAACTGTAACGGTTGCTCCTTTAGAAGAGTGTCCCATCATCAACCTTCCCCGCAGTTATGAGGAATACCTGGGGATGCTGGACAAAAAACAGCGCCATGAACTACGTCGTAAGAGGCGCCGTGCGCAGGAGATGCAGGCAGGCTGGTACATTGTAGGGCCGGAACATCATCTGGACAAGGAGATAGACGCTTTCCTTGAATTGATGGCCATGAGCACAACAGACAAGAGTGCTTTTTTGAAAGAGCCTGGGCATCTCTCCTTTTTCAAGGAGATCGGCCCTATGATGTTTGAGAAAGGCATTCTGGAACTAAGCTTCCTCACGTTCGAAGGACGGCGGGCCGCCAGCCTGTGGCAATTTGCTTACCGCGATCGGATGATGCTTTATAATTCCGGTCTGAACCCGGTGGATTTTCCGGGGCTAAGCCCCGGTGTGGTCCTGTTGATCTACAATATAGAGAATGCGATCCAGCGTCATTTTAAGGTGTATGATTTCCTGAGGGGCAGTGAGGAATACAAGTATCGAATGGGAGCGCAGAAAACAAACGTATATAACATCACCGTATACCGTTGAAACAGGACTGTGATGTATGGGTGAGCGACCTCTGCGTATTGCTATGTTGAGTGTTCATACCTGCCCACTGGCTACTTTGGGGGGCAAGAAAACGGGCGGCATGAACGTTTATGTACGCGAGTTGAGCAAAGAGCTGAGCAGGCGTAACATCCAGGTTGATGTCTTTACCCGTTCGCAGGACCCCTGTGTTCCTCATGTGAACGATACAGCACTGGGGGAATACGCACGTGTCATTCATGTGCCGGCAGGGCCTGAGGCCCCCCTTTCTACGAAGGAAATCTACCCTTACCTTTCCGAGTTTATCGGTAATGTGCGGGCCTTTGCTGCAAGTCAAGACCTCAGCTATGACCTAATCCATAGCCATTATTGGTTGTCAGGTCTGGTTGCGCAGGAGCTTAGCACCCTGTGGGGCGTGCCTTTCATCCAGATGTTCCACACGCTGGGGCACATGAAGAATCGAATTGCACGAGACGATAGTGAGCGTGAGCCAGAGTTGCGTATTCGGTCCGAAGGCCAGATCATGAGGACGGCTAGCTGTCTGATTGCCGCTACACCTGCAGAGCGTGTGCAATTAATGTGGTTGTACGGCGCGGACATGCGCAAGATCAAAATCATCCCGCCGGGGGTGGATACCCAAAATTTCTATCCCATTCCTAAGGCTGAAGCGCGGAGAGCGATTGGCATTCCTGAAACCAGCCAGATGCTTCTCTTTGTGGGCCGTATCGAGCCGCTGAAGGGAATAGATACCCTGATGCAGGCTATCGCCATCCTAAGGGAGCATATAGAGCACTGCTTAAAGCGTCTGTGTCTGACAATTGTTGGCGGGGAACCCGACAGCGAAGATGCCGTTAGTGCTGAAATGCAACGGCTCAAGGCTTTGCGCGATGAACTTGACCTGGGCGAACTTGTGACCTTTTTGGGAGCTAGAAGCCAGGATACCTTACCATACTATTATTCCGCCGCTGAAGCTGTTGTCGTGCCCTCCTATTATGAGTCGTTTGGCATGGTGGCCCTTGAAGCAATGGCCTGTGGGACCCCCGTGATAGCCTCAGAGGTTGGGGGCCTGGCTTTTCTTATTCAGGACGGCGTCACCGGCTTCCATGTGCCTGATCGAGACCCTGAGGAGTTAGCGGGGAAAATATGCCTTTTGCTGGAGAACGAGGATTTGCACCGCGAAATGTCTGTAGCGGCTGTCAGACACGCACAACAATATAGCTGGACTCGGATTGCTCCCCAAATCGAGAAGGTCTATTTTGAACTTCTCAACCCGGATACGCGAAAGCCGATTTACCCCGCCGTGAGCCAGCAGGGAGGCCTATCTGTCTGATTGATCTCTTACGTGAGGAAGCTGTGAAGTCCTCTATTGCACGACCCTGTTGGTCGGGTTAATCTTACTTCAGGCGCATTGTACGTCCTGAGAGTATCGCCTGCCTCCTGTGTTCTTAATGCCAAGGGGATACGATGAGACTGGATGTGAGAGCCTTCCCCCGATGCCAGAGAACTTGGTGTCTAATCGCATGTGCCGTCATTGTTCTCTTAGCAGGCGCGTGGCCGGAGTCAGTGACTGCTCAGGGTAGTGACGGCACTACAACTCACTATGTGAGCTGGGGGGAGACGCTCTTCTCGATTGCACTGCGTTACGGCGTGACCGTACAGGCCATTATGGACGCAAACAGGCTCTCCGATCCTGATCGCATTTATGTGGGGCAACGTCTGATCATACCGGGGACAGGTGTAGGGCTGTCATCCTCCCCACCACAGACCATCCATATTGTGCAACCCGGCGAGAACTTGTATCGCATCGGCCTTCAGTATGGGTTCACTATTGACCAACTGCTGGCGGCTAATAATCTGACAAACCCCGATCAAGTTTATGCGGGACAGGCACTGATCATACCCGACGGAAACGTATCTCCTCCCACGACCCCATCTGCGGCGGGTAATGTGCACGTTGTCCAAGCAGGGGAGACCTTATACGGCATCAGCCTTCGGTATGGAGTGTCTGTCACAGCGCTGGCGGCTACCAATCATCTCCTCAATCCATCGCAAATATATGTGGGGCAGGTCCTGATACTTCCGGGTGCGGCAACAGCTACCGGCATGGGGTACACCCCTGACGATGTGGCTTTCACTCACGTTGTCCGACCAGGTGAAACACTCTTCTCGATTGCATCCCGCTATGGGGTCCCCACCTGGGTGCTGACGCAGGTCAATAATATTAGCAACCCCTCTTTGCTGTACGTAGGGCAGGTGTTGACTATCCCCTCCAACTCTGCGCTGTACTCTGGCCTGCCTGGAACTTCTTCGTCGAACAAGGCTATCATTGTGGACGTGTCAGATCAGCGCGTATATGTGTATGAGAATGGCCAGCTTATCTGGACTTTTGCCGCCAGTACCGGTGTAGCGGGCCGCGAGACGGCACGCGGTAACTTTTACATCCAGAACAAGTTGCCTATGGCTTACGCCGCAACCTGGAATTTGCAGATGCCTTATTGGCTAGGCTTCTACTGGGCCGGCCCCTTGCAGAATGGCTTTCATGCTCTGCCTATCCTGTCCAATGGGCAACGGCTATGGGAAGGGTTACTGGGTTCTCCGGCCTCTTACGGTTGTGTGATCCTGAGCGACCACGATGCCCGACTGTTGTATGACTGGGCAGAGGTCGGTGTACCAGTGACCGTGAGAGACTGACGGTTTTGAACTTTGCGGCCCTTCAGGATAAAGATCAGAGGTGGGTGTGATAGGAGTAACTGCCCAGCTGGAGTGAAACCGTCTATTATAGACTGACAAGGTCTAGAATCGGTAAGAACCGAGGGATTGCTGGTATGCATGAGATGAGCATCGCCACCCAACTGCTGGCTCTAGTGCTCCGGCATGCTGAACAGGCAAAAGCAAAAAGGGTCAACCGTCTGAATCTCGTGATTGGCGAGTTCTCTTCTGTAGTGGACGAGTCGCTCCAGTTCTACTGGGAGATGATAGCTAAGGACAGCATCGCTGAACATGCTGAGTTGCACTTTGAGCGTGTGCCGGGCCGATTGCGTTGCTTAGATTGCGGCTCCTGCTTTGGTATGAGCGAGTATGACGGCCAAGGTTGCCCGAAGTGCCATAGCTTCAGCGCTGTGATCGCAGATGGGGATCAATTCAAGCTGGAGAGCATCGAGATTGAGGAAGGGTAACTGATGACAAAAATCATTCAGGTCGAAGAGAACATCCTGAGCGCCAATGATGCGCTGGCGCAAGAGATACGCGCCCGCTTGGATGCCGCTGGTGTCTTTGCTATCAACTTGATGGCCTCGCCAGGGGGCGGAAAGACCAGCCTCATCCTGCGAACGGTTGAAGCACTCAAGAGCGAGTTGAGGCTTGCCGCTATAGACGGCGATGTTGTGCCCGTAGATGTCGAGAAGATCGCCGCCCAAGACATCCCTGTTGTGCTTGTTAACACCGGAGGGTCCTGCCATCTGGATGCCAACATGCTGTTGCCGGCAGTAGAGCGGCTCGACTTGAGCACTATTGATCTGCTGATCGTTGAAAATGTCGGTAACCTTGTGTGTCCGGCCAATTTTAAGCTGGGTGTGCACGCCAATGTAGTGATCGCCAGTATCCCGGAGGGAGACGATAAGCCCTACAAATATCCAGTCATGTATCGGGGGGCTGATGTGCTGGTACTAAACAAGATGGATTATCTAGCCGTGCAGGAGTTCGATCTTGAATACTTCCAGCGCGGGGTTGAAGCGTTGAATCCGGGCGTTGTCTTCTTTCCGCTCTCGTGCCGTACAGGTGAAGGGCTTGAGGCGTGGTACGACTGGTTGCGCTCTAAGGTGGCAGATCACCGGTCCTCAAACGGAAGAGGCAACAAGGGTTAGTCAAGGGATATAGTAAGGAAACAGCCATGTGTCTTGGTATTCCCGGTAAGATAGTTGAGATCTATGAAGTGGATGGCCTTAGAATGGGCAAAATAGACTTTGGCGGGATAAAGAAAGAAGCTTGTCTTGCCTATGTGCCTGAGGCTAAGGTCGGCGACTACACACTGATCCATGTGGGCTTTGCCCTGAATCTTATAGACGAACAGGAAGCTCTAGAGACGTTGTCCCTGTTACGCGAGATAGATGCGCTTGGCTCAGAGCTTGGGCCGGCTTCTCCTGCTCCGGACTAGCCGATGAAATACCTGACTGAGTATCGCGACGCCCAGCGCGTCAGGGTAGTCTTGGACCAGATCAGCCAGATAGTGACACGTCCTTGGGTGATCATGGAAATCTGTGGGGGGCAGACTCACAGTATCCTGCGGCATGGCCTTGATCAGTTGCTCCCCTCTCAAATCGAGCTGGTACACGGCCCCGGTTGCCCAGTCTGTGTGACCCCGCTGGAGCTTATTGACAAGGCCGTTACAATTGCTTCGCGTCCTGATGTCATCTTCACTTCTTTCGGTGACATGTTGCGTGTGCCCGGCTCTTTCAAGGACCTGTTTCAAGTAAAGTCAGAGGGCGGTGATGTACGAGTAGTTTATTCACCCCTTGACTGTCTTCAGATTGCCATTGAGAATCCAGACAAGCAGGTCGTCTTCTTCGGTGTGGGGTTTGAAACAACAGCCCCTGCCAATGCGATGACGATCCTCCATGCCAGCCAAAGGGGGATCACAAACTTCTCCATGCTTGTCTCACTGGTACGTGTGCCGCCCGCCATTCAGGCTCTGCTCAGTGCACCAGAGAATCGTATTCAAGCGTTCCTCGCCGCCGGGCATGTCTGCACTGTCATGGGGACATGGGAATACGAACCGCTGGCCGCCCGGTTTAAAGTCCCTATCGTTGTTACAGGTTTTGAGCCGCTCGATCTGGCGCTGGGGATTCTGCGGGCTGTGCAACAGCTAGAAGAGGGGCGTGCTGAAGTAGAGAATGCATATGAGCGCCTGGTTACCCCGCGGGGAAATGTCTCAGCACAGGCGATGATACAAGCTATCTTTGAGGAGTGTGATCGAAACTGGCGCGGAGTCGGGATGATACCCGCTTCAGGCTGGAAGTTGCGCCCCGAATTTGAAGCCTTTGACGCTGAGAAGCGCTTTGCTGTGGAGGGGCTTGAAGTCACTGAATCATCTCTCTGTCAGGCTGGATTGGTATTACAGGGTAGGCTGAAGCCAAACCAGTGCCCGGCCTTCGGAACAACCTGCACCCCGCGGACTCCGCTTGGTGCGCCGATGGTCTCCAGCGAAGGGGCCTGTGCGGCATACTACCAGTTTGGACGTGTCAACGATAGAGCGGATGATTAGCCTGCATAAGGGCCTGCGCCTTAGGCCAGAAGTGCGCGCCTAGGGATAGTCCATTTTTCATCACCACACGTTAGGTGGAACCTTGTCTGCCATAAGCAAGCATAAAAGCCTCAATGTACCCGCCGTTCTGGGGGTTGACATTGGGGGTACCTTCACTGACTTTGTGTTTGTTCGAGAAGGGAAACTCTCTGTCCATAAGCGGCTGACGACTCCCTCTGATCCTTCGGAGGCTATGTTAGCCGGGATTGCCGATCTGGGGGTTGAGTCCACTGTTGATGTTGTGCATGGTTCTACAATAGCTACCAATGCTCTCTTGGAACGACGCGGTGCTTGCGTGGCTCTGATCACAACACGCGGCTTCGCCGATGTAATTGAGATTGGACGCCAAGACCGCCCTGACCTCTATGCACTAGAGCCGAAGGTTCTGCCGCCGCTTGTCCCTCCTGAGCGGCGAATCGAAGTGGAGGAACGGGTCACGGCTGAAGGGCAGCCGCTGATCCCTCTCAATCAGCACTCGTTGCCTAAATTAGTCAGGCAGTTGGAAGTGCTCAATGTGGAGTCAGTAGCGGTTTGCCTGCTATTCTCCTTTCTATACCCCAAGCATGAGAAAATGATCGGTGAGGCCCTGCGTGGAAGATGGGCTGTTTCCCTGTCGTGTGAGGTTCTGCCAGAGTACCGCGAATATGAGAGAGCTAGCACCACAGTGATCAACGCCTACGTAGCCCCTCTTATGGATCGCTATCTGAGGCGGCTGAAGGCAGGCTTACAGGGCAGGCGTCTGCGCATCATGCAATCCAACGGCGGGGTGATCACAGCCGCCACGGCACGACGAGAAGCCGCTCGGACGGCTCTTTCCGGCCCAGCAGGAGGTGCGGTGGGTGCGTTCCATATCGCGGGGCTGGCTGGCTTTGATCACATTATCAGTTTCGACATGGGCGGAACCTCTACAGATGTGGCATTGTTCCCCGGTGAAATTGTTTACACCCATGAGGCTTGTATAGGGGGCATGCCCCTCCGTTTGCCGGTGGTAGATGTCCATACAGTGGGGGCAGGCGGCGGGAGTATTGCTCGTGTGGATGCAGGCGGTGCTTTGCAAGTCGGCCCGGAGAGTGCGGGAGCAGACCCGGGTCCGGCCTGCTATGGGCGTGGTGACCAGCCTACGATCTCAGATGCAAACTTGGTGCTGGGACGTCTGCACCCCGATCATTTTCTTGGCGGGCAAATGAAGCTCTACCCTGAGCGTGCAAAGGAAGCTGTTACTCATCTGGCTCATCAGATGGGAGGTAAAACCCTAGAAGAGGCCGCTTGGGGGATGGTGCAGGTTGCCAATGCCACAATGGAAAGAGCTATTCGCACCATCTCCATTGAGCGGGGGTATGATCCACGGGACTTCACACTGGTAGCATTTGGCGGAGCGGGGCCTCTTCATGCCTGCGCTTTGGCAGAGAAGTTACATATTCCGCGTATCTTAGTACCTCGAACACCCGGTGTTCTCTCCGCGGTTGGGATGACCATTGCTGATCTGATCAAAGATTACTCTCGGACCGTCATGCTTGATCAGGATGTAGTGCTAAACAGCAACACACTGGATACAATCTTTGCACCGCTTGAGAGACAAGGTATAGAAGACCTGGTAAATGAAGGTGTCGAGGTAACCAACATACATCTAGAGCGGATTCTAGATATGCGTTATGTCGGTCAGTCATATGAGATAGCTGTACCGCAACCCTCCCACGGGAGCTGGCTGGAGGCTTTCCACGCTATGCATGGCAGACGGTACGGCCATCAACATGAACAGGAGCCTGTTGAGATAGTAAATATTAGGTTGCGCGCTGTTGGCCGCGGCGTGAAGCCGCACTTTCAGCACCTCCCTGTTGATGGCCCCAATGCCAGCAAGGCATGCATAGGAGAGGCCCTCGTCTGGTTTTCGCCGCACAGGCGGGAAGTAGTTCCTCTCTATGAACGGGGCCTGCTAAGTGCCGGCAACATCCTGACTGGCCCGGCTATTGTCTTCCAGCTTGATGCGACAACAGTGATCGAACCGGGCTGGCAGGCTGTCGTTGACCAACTAGGAAACCTGAACATAACCCGATGAAACTACACCATCTTATTCTAGGACTGATTGGGCTGGTACTGCTGGTCGCTGTAGCTTCCTTGACGCCGATCCATTCGGCTGAGGCGGCCCCGTTAATGCCGGGTTTATCTGTGGCTGTTGCTCCCCAAGAATTGATGCCTGCCCAAGCAGGCTATGTCTACGTCAGTGGAGGCTACCCTTTACAGGTCACCGCTCTGCTGGAAGACGAGATGCTGGATGTGTTCTGGACGGGAGACGGCTATCTAGCCCTGTACACATTTGATTTTGATGCCCAGCCGGGAGATTACGTCCTTTCTGTCCAGGTGTCTGAGCCGTCCACAGGGGCAAGCGGCACATACAGGTTCACTCTACATCTACTTGCGTTTGAGTACCCGCTGGAACAGGTTGCCTTACCCTATAGCCTCATCCCCCTGCTTGATCCACAACTGAACGCGCAGGAGGTGGAACGCCTTAGCGCTATCTATGCTGTTCACACCAATCCAGCCACTTGGGACTGGCCCTTTGCACTGCCTGTTCCGGGTGGCGTGGTAACATCCCGATTTGGCGGCAGTCGCATCTATAACGGCGGGATGTTCTCTGCGCATCACACGGGTGTTGACTTCCGCCGGGCTATTGGCGAACCGATACAGGCGACAGCAGGAGGCCGTGTCGCCGTTGCCGGGTTCTTTGAAGTGAGGGGTAATGTGGTCATTATTGACCACGGGCACGGCGTCTTTTCGCAATATGCCCACCTGTCTGAGTTTTACGTTCAGCCCGGCCAATCAGTTGAGCGTGGACAGCTTATCGGAGCGGCGGGTGCCACTGGCCGTACCAATGGCCCTCACCTGCATTTTGAGATCATCGTGAACGGTATCCCCGTTGACCCCATCCGCTGGCTGGGACTCACACCGGGCTTTGTACCGCCTCGCGAGGTGGTACCAGCACGGAATACCCCCGTTCAGGAGCCAACAGGGGGCGGATAAGGCTTCATTCACTATTTTTTGCCAGCAAAGGCTTTGTTACCCCTTCCTAATTCTGCCCAAATCTGCTATTATTAATGTTAGATAAGTACGATAAGTCGTATTTATCTGATCTTTGCCAGATAGAGAGGCCAGTACACAGGCCCGGTAGGAGCATTTTAGACCATGAGCCAGCAGGTTGAACGCATCGAAAAAATCAGCCATCAAACCGATAAAAAACCGATTGTCAATGACTTTCAAATCATTGTGGCGACTGTCAACGGTACAGGTAGCCAAACTGCCAATACCGTGCTGATGCGGGCGCTATTCAGGATGGGCATCCCGGTGAATGGCAAGAACATCTTCCCATCCAACATTCAGGGACTGCCTACCTGGTTCACCATCCGCCTCAGCAAGGATGGATATATCGCTCGGCGCGAGACGAGCGAAATACTGGTGGCCATGAATCAAGCCACTATAGCTGAAGACATCAGGAATCTTCCCTCAGGGGGAGTCTGCCTCTATCCTCAGGAATGGACTATCAATCGGGAACGCGAGGACATTGCGTATTATCCTATACCAGTCAAGGCGATCGTAAGTGCCTCTGAGACGCCACCCAACCTACGGGATTACATTGCTAACATGGTCTATGTAGGAGGACTAACGGCACTGTTGGGGATCGATCTGGGTGAGATCGAGGCCGCCCTAAGATTCCATTTCGATGAGAAACCCAAACCAATTGCCATGAACTTCTCTGTCGTGAAGGCCGCATACGATTGGGCCTTAGATAACTTTGTCAAGCAGGACCCTTACACGGTCGAGCGCATGAATGCCACGCAAGGGATGATCATGCTTGACGGCAACTCGGCGGCGGCGCTGGGTGCGGTCTTCGGCGGCGTGAGTGTAGTGACGTGGTATCCCATTACCCCTTCGACCAGCCTCGTTGATGCCCTGCGTGAGTATGTGGCTCATCTAAGGACAGACCCTGAAACAGGCAAGACAACCTGTGCGATTGTGCAGGTCGAGGATGAGTTAGCGGCAATAGGCGCAGTGATCGGCGCCGGATGGGCTGGCGCGCGCGCGATGACCGCCACTTCGGGGCCGGGCATCTCGCTGATGTCTGAGTTCTCTGGACTGGCCTACTTTGCTGAAGTTCCGGCTGTTATATGGGATGTTCAGCGGGTAGGGCCTGCCACCGGCCTCCCCACCCGCACCTCTCAGGGGGATGTGCTGAAGGCTTATTTTCTCGGACATGGTGACACAAAGCATGTTTGTCTCTTGCCGGCCTCAATTGAAGAGTGCTTTGAGTTCGGCTGGCGCGCCTTTGATCTGGCCGAGCGCCTTCAGACACTTGTATTTGTTCTGAGTGATCTCGACCTGGGCATGAATCTGTGGATGGGCAAGCCTTTCGAATACCCTGATCAGCCGATGGACCGCGGTAAAGTCCTGACTGCCGCAGACTTGGACCGGTTGGGCGGCTTTGCCCGCTATCAGGATGTGGACGGCGATGGGATTCCTTACCGGACTCTCCCCGGTACAGATCATCCTAAAGCGGCCTACTTCACACGCGGGACAGGCCACGACGAGAAGGCAATGTACAGTGAGCGTCCCGAAGACTGGGCCAACAACATGGCTCGGTTAAACCGCAAATTCAATACGGCTCGGAAGCTGGTTCCCAAGCCGGAAGTTTTTCAGACTGAGGGAACAACTGGTGCTCTCATTGCGTATGGCACAACCCATCCTGCCGCTATAGAAGGGCTTGACCGTCTGCGCGAACGAGGAGTCAAGCTTGATTATCTCCGGCTACGAGCATTGCCGTTTGAAGATACCACCCGCGATTTTGTCGCTCACCATCAGCGAATCTATGTTGCCGAGAATAATACTGACGGTCAATTAGCCAACCTATTGCGGATTGAGTATCCGGAGTATGCTGGCCGGATTGTCTCATTGGCCTACTCGAACGGCCTGCCTCTGAGCGCACGCTGGTTGACCGAAGCGGTATTAGAACAGGAGCGTATAAAATGAGTGTTGGTACAGCGCGTGTCAACGAAATTAATCTAGAGCGTAGTGATTATGCTGGTCTGCCTTCGACACTTTGTCAGGGTTGTGGTCACAACTCGATCTCCAATCAGATCATTGCGGCGGCTTATGAAGCTTCGATCAACCCCCACTATGTCATTAAGTTGAGCGGTATTGGCTGTTCAAGCAAGTCTCCCGCCTATTTCATGAGCCGAGCGCATGGCTTTAATGGCCTGCATGGACGCATGCCGGCACTTGCCACTGGCGCGACCATCGCTAACTCGAAACTAATTGCGATTGGTGTCAGCGGGGATGGAGACACGGGCAGCATTGGTCTTGGCCAGTTCAAGCATATGGTTCGACGCAATGTCCCAATCGTCTATATTGTCGAGAACAATGGCGTCTATGGGCTGACTAAGGGTCAATTCTCAGCTACGGCTGATATGGGGCAGACGCTCAAATATGCCGGTGTGAATGAACTACCTCCCATTGACATTTGCTTGGAGGCTATGGCGGCTGAGGCGACCTTTGTGGCGCGTTCATTTGCCGGTGATCCCAAGCAGGTAAGAGAATTACTCAAGGCGGCCTTCAGCCACAAAGGGACAGCCGTCTTAGACATTATCAGCCCATGTGTTACCTTTAACAACCACGAGGACTCGACCAAAAGCTATCCATACGGCAAGGCGCATCAGGAGATTCTACAGGACATTACCTACATTCCTCCCACTGAGCCGATCATGGTAGACTACGAACCGGGAGAGACACAGGTAGTGGAAATGCATGATGGAGCGCATATCCAGCTCAGAAAGCTGGACCCCCTCAGCCACGATCCAACCGACCGTCTCGGTGCGATCCGCCTGCTGGAGCAAGCACGTGCCGAGCAACTATTCATCACAGGCCTGATCTATGTAGCTCAGGACCGTCCAACCTTTATTGACACCTGTCATGTGGTAGATACGCCCTTGGTGGAACTGCGCGAAGAACAACTCAGGCCCTCGCGCGAAGCGTTGGCCAGCGTCATGACAAAGCTGGGAGCATGAGTTGAAAAACTCTTCTAGGGGTTTGCATGATACCTATGCCTGCGTTACAATCTCTGCCGTCTGGAGCATGGTGGATGTAGCTCAATTGGCAGAGCACAGGACTGTGGATTCTGGGGTTGCGGGTTCGAGCCCCGTCATCCACCCCTAGAGGCTGGACAGATCAATGCAAGTGAAATGCAGGGAGGCATACAGATATGCCTCCCTGCTGGTTCTTGTATCTGACACTCCGGATCGTTACTCGACTTCGACTTTGGTTTTACGTTGAGGCGTAGACTTTGGAGCAGGGTTTTCCTTTTCCTCCAGCCGATTGATGGCGCTATCCACCAGACTACGCAATGCGAGCAGAGCTTCACGCCGGGCGGCGCGCCCGTGTTGCCAGAACTCCTTCGGAATCAGGCTTCCCCACTGTCTGGCTACGGACCTGCCAGCTTCCTTTACATGTTTCACAAACTCGGATGTCTCAGCCTGTACCTTCGTCTCTTCAGACATAACTCACTCTCCAAGCAGAGCTGAAGTTTTCGATTGGTAACAGATAGCTATAGAGCTACTCTACATTACTACTACGATTATGAGAGCATAAAGTTGCAACGTCAAGCACTTCTGCAGGATGGGAGTGTCTAACAGAGTGGATATGAAAGGCTAAAATCGCCTGACCCGTTAACACCATGCCCACCCTTTTGAGCACTCCCTGCAGGATGCCATTCATCTGTCCCAGTTTTGTATTGCCTGAGCAACTTCGCTCAACGGTACGGAACGTTGCTCGCTCTCCTGACGGCTCTTGCCCAACCGCCTTACAGTGGCCTGACCGGCGGCTATCTCATCAGGCCCTAAGATGACCACAAATGGGATACCCTGACTTGAGGCATAACCAATCTGGTCACCCAGCCGATCCTTGTACTCAAAATACATCGCGGTGTTGATGCCGCTCTGGCGTAACATAGCGGCGAGCTGGAGCGAGTTAACTACCGTATCGGCGTTAAACACAGTCACCAGAACCTGCGCCGTAGTTGAGCCAAGGTCTTCTGGGAACATCCCCAGCTCATCCATCGCATCTATGATACGCTCAATACCAAAACTAGTTCCTGTTGCCGGGTAACTTATATCCGAAAACATCCCGATCAACTCATCATAACGGCCTCCACCGGTGATACTAGGCATCGCCTTAGGTTTGCGTATGGTCGTCTCGAAGATAGGACCTGTGTAGTATTCCAGCCCCCTGACCATAGCAGGGTTGAATTGATAAGCCTCTTCCGGGATGCCAAGCGCATTCAGATAATCGAAAAGCGATCGGAGTTCATTGATTCCTTCCTGTGCCCGTGGATAGCCCTGTAGCGGAACAGCAAGTTCCGCCAGCACCTCGTAGTTTGGCCCTGTAACCTGTAACAGGGCAAGCAATCGTTCAACTACCTCCTCAGGAATGATGACGGCCTGACTACTATAGTATGCCCGCAATTGAGGAGCAAGATCGCTGATAAGCTGGGCTGTTACAGCCTGTAATTCCCCTGAAGGGATAGGTTGAGCAACAGCCGCCTGCACCAGCTCGCGCAGAGGGCCGGCTACCGCGTCGGCTAGAGCGGGGTCGAGAGCCTCACCCCCCTGTTGGGGACTGTCTACTAGATGATTATACAGTTCAGACAGATCAAGTTTGCCCTGTATTGCCAGACGGGCGGTACGCTGGAGTGGTTGCAGGGGATCAGTCGGGATGCCCACCATCAGTAGTTCACGCTTGACTCCATCAAGCCCAACCTTATCAAGCTTGTCAATGGAGCGATACAGGCCGGGCCTTAGGGCGTCAGGAACGCCGGCATATTGCCCAATGCCGTCCAGAAGTTTTCGGTTGTTAATTGAGATTGTGAAGTCACTGAACCCCAGCCGTTTGAGAACCTCATAAATCACTGCCACAATCTCAGCATCAGCCAACATACTGGCACTGCCGACAATATCAACGTCGCACTGGTAGAACTCGCGGTAACGTCCCTTCTGGGGACGATCAGCACGCCACACCGGCGCAAGCTGATACCGCTTGAAAGGGCGCGGAAGATCGGGGTACATGGCAATTACCCGGCAAAGAGGCACTGAGAGATCATAACGCAGTGACAGTTCGCCCCCCGGTGTTTCGCCGTACCAAGTCTTATAGATTAATCGCTCCGCATCCTCCCCATATTTTCCAAGCAACGTCTCGGACAATTCAATAGCTGGGGTCTGAAGCGGCTCGAAGCCAAACCGTTCGAAGACGGTTCGTACTATGTCCAGCACATACTGACGCTTGATCATCTGGGGTGGTAGGATGTCTCGCATGCCTGCCGGAATCCTGGGGGGTACTTTTTCAGCCATTCGTTCGTTTCCTTTCCAGAAAAGCTTTTATCCAGACAACAAAAAAAGCGCGGAGTTTTTGACTCCACGCTTCCTAGAGCAGTGCCGCCCTCACCTAGGCAGACAGTGTCTGCACCGCTCCATAGGCGTGGAGGTAAGCGAGGTATGATGGTGGCTCACTGGTATGTAACAAAGGTTGTTCATTGCAAGGCAATTAGGCCTCTCGTTCTTAGTGCACCTAATTGTAATAGGTGCTGGCTCCACTTGCAATGGAAGTGCGTATATTAAGGCCGGCTTTGAAGCGTTTGATGCAGATACTACCTTTGGATCGGTCTTTTTTGATGACATCCAACGGGACCCAGTGAAGACTACTTTCAACCGCCCAGTGGAAGCGCGGCATCGAGGAGCGGTTCAGCCTCAGCGGGCAAGTGTTCAAGTGTTGATGTAGCAGGCCGTGCCGATTTCAGTCTTGTCTTGAAGTCGTTGCTCACGTTGCACACGTACTCTTGATGAGCTTGTGATCGCAACGCCCCTCCGCTTGCGGATCGGGCAGGTCCTGAAAGCTAATGATGGAGCTGATAGGATTTTCATCTGGCACTGCTACCTCCTCCCTAGCTTGTGCGGCGGGCAGGCCTGATCATACAATGGACCTTGGAGCTAGATTCCATACGAGGTAGCACATGACCGATCACTACGACGTGTTTCTGTCCTACGCCCGCACAGATGACGATCCCGATTACACCGACCCCCATAAAGTCGTTTCTGCGACGCTTATACACCGACCTGACAGACGCCGGATATACGGGAGGCCCAAGCGGGTCGCCATCGCCAGCACGGGTTGCTAGGCATCTACGCGCGGGCGTTGCTACGCCGCGCGGGGGAACCGTGCGATGCCCAGCGCCAGCACTTTGGGTACTATGCCACTGGTGATGAAGAGGGTATTCAAAGAGCGTCTGACAGCCTGCCTCCCTCGCTTGGGGGCATATGATCTCGCTGTCCTTGGGTTATCTATCCGGGCAATGAAAACCTGTGCTGACTCGCATAATGCCTGACTGGGAGACCCGCCAGCGGGGTCTTAACGAATGTGAGTTCTAGCCTTAGGCCGTCTGTCGCTTGGCAGGCTTGATCACCTACCACAACAGCAGAGAGGAGAAACGTATCTCATATGTCCGAAAACGAAGGTTGCCTTGCCCGGATTCTGAGCTTCTTTGGCCTGACATCGTCACATGATACGAGGCTCAGTACAGAGCCGTTGCCATACCGGATCAGCGATAAGTTCCTTTCTCCGGCAGAACTGTCTTTCTATCATGTCCTGAAAAGCGTTGTCTCCGACCGACAGGCGGTCATCTGCCCCAAAGTTGGGCTGGGTGAACTGCTCTTTGTATCCGAGGTGAAGGATAGAGGGGACTTCCGCCGCTTCCGAAATTATATTGATCGCAAACATGTGGATTTCGTGCTGTGTGATCCCAAGTCCATGCGTCCCATTCTGGCCATCGAGCTTGATGACACTAGCCATAAACGCACGGATCGCGCTGAGAGAGACGCCTTTGTGGACGGGAGTGGCTAATAGAGTGGATATGGAGGGCTAAAATCGCCTGACCCGCTAACACCATGTCCACCCTTTTGGCCACTCCCTTGTGGACAGAGCATTTGAATCAGCAGGACTTCCTCTGTACCATTTCCCAGTGCGCTCATTTTATCATACCGGCGAACTGGGCGAGGTCCTTCGCGAGGCGCTGGGGCAACACTCTGGAGCAACCGAGGCCGCACGGTCGCAGACACTAGTGTCTGCCAGTGACGATGCGCCTCTCTGTCCCAAATGCGGCATCCCGATGATACTCAGAACTGTCACCCATGGTCCCCACTCCGGGAAGCAATTCTACGGTTGTCAGAACTACCCTGACTGTAGAGAAGTTAAGGTAATTAAAGGTTAGTGCAATCAGTTGCCGCTCTCTGAGGCGATTGGCGATCTAGCGGGGAGACTCAATACCCGCTACGGCCTGGCCCAGCTCGAAACAGTGCTCAACAACATTCCGGCGGCCTGCTGGTACTACCAGCAGTTGTTTGCTACACCCGATGCGCATCCCTTCTTCCGCCGGCGCACCCGACTTAGGTAACGAACACCTCCTCATATGGCTCAAGAGGGAGGGGGCCTTGTTCCTTGATTGCGCCTAACCTAGTCATCTTGGTCATTCTCTCTTGGATCTCGCGCAGATACCTGCAGAATTCTGCCCTTGCCTGGAGATGTGCACTATCTGTCCATACTGCGGTATCAGCGGCGATACTCAAGGCATCCTTGAGGCTCTGGAAAGTTTCTAACTTGGCAGTGCGGCCATTGCGTAGGCTGTAATAGGCAACAAGAGGCACAGGTTGCTCAGCTGAGAGTCTGAGGAGACCTCCTTCTTCCCCTTGATCGGGCTTCTTGACTTCTGCCAACAGGGAATGCAATACCCGACTCCCAAACGAGAGAAGATGCAGCGTATTTGGATAGTCATCGAACATGCCCGCGTCGAAGGTGACCGCCCATTCCCCATCAGGAGTATCTAGGATGTAGGCTCCCTCAATCTCAGGATGCGGATGGAAGCGCTGACCGAAATGGCGGGAACCCACCAAGAACTGTTCTAGGTCTTCCAAATTAATGGCCGCATCACCGATGTCGTCGTAGGGTTGACTGGCCTCTCTTGCCTGATAGACGAGGAGAGTGTCATCGCCCTGTTGGTCAAGCTTGCGCTCGATCTCGGCAATCTCGGCCGCAAACAATTCCTCACGTTCCGATGGCAACGCCATGGCCAAGCGCTGGATGGTCTGCCCGACTTGGGCCAGAATGGGTTGCAGGTTGCCCACGATCCCTTCAAACCACGTGATCCGGCGGGCAAGTGCCTGATAGACCCGTGCCTCAATCGTCTCCTCGTAGAAGTAGTTGCGGACCCAGACCCGCTCATAGCGCTGACCGATACGGTCAAGGCGGCCAATACGCTGTTCAACCCGCATGGGGTTCCAAGGCATATCGTAGTTAATCATGACACCGCAGGTTTGAAGGTTAAGGCCTTCGCTGGCCGCCTCCGTGCAGACCAGCATCTTGATCTCCTCGCCTTCGCGAAACTCCTGCTTGATCTGCTCTTTGGTGACGCGGACCCAAGCGATACCGTTCCATTTCTCGCCGCCGCGACCGCTGAAACAGGCCACCTGACTGCCATAGACCTCACGCAACTTGTCCCGGAGGTAATCCATCGTGTCAGTATACTGGGTGAAGATGATGACCGTGTCACGCTTGCGGAAGATTTGATCGAGGTCCTGCAGAAGCCGCTCAACCTTCGAGTCGTGCATTGAAAGTTTTTGCAACTCGGCTAAGAAGTCTTCAACATAGGCGATCTCATCCTGGTATTCCTGAGCAAACTGAATCTCTTCTAGGTCTTCGCCGATGTCAAACTCCAGCTCGTCCTGTTCAAGGTCATCATTATCGAATGTCTCGATCAGGCCAATGCCTCTGTGCAGGAACTCCAGCCGCCGTTCCAAGCTGCGCTGGACCGCGTAAAAACTGCTTGTCAGACGGCGGCGGTACACCGTCATCACAAAGCCAAGCCCCTTCCGCTTCTGCTCATATTTGCGATAGAACTCGGAAATGTATTCCTCGATGCGCAGATACAGCCGCATCTCCTCACCGCGCATGGGAATCCAGATCAACTGCGGGTCGCGGTAGGGAACACGTTCCTTCAGCAGACCCTGATGCACATATTCGCGCAGTAAGTTGCGCGTACTGCGGAACATGAAATGACTCAGCGGCGTGTGACGCCGCGCCATCTCGTACACATACGGGTATGCTGTAGGCGGCAGTTGTCTGACTTCCTGTGAGGGACGATGAGCGTAAGGCAGGTTGCAAATGCGCTTCCAGTCTACCAGGCCAAGCTCGTAACGGGCCTGCTTAGCAAAGTCCTCGTCAATCTTGCCGCCATGGTCAAGGTGATCCCGCACCAGCTCGAAGACGAAATCCCAGTTTACCTCTTCGACCGGCAACATGAGCTGGCCGTAGAAGCCTAGGAAGTTATCTTCACTTTCGCCCCATTTCCCGCTGAGCACACCCAGTAACTTGAGCAAGTCCCACACTTCCAGCGGATGCACCTGCATCGGTGTCGCGGTCATCAGCAGAAGCGACCGCGTCTTGGACCTCAGGTGGGTGAGCAGTTCTAGAAGGCGGTTAGGGCGGTAATGCGGCTGAAGGAAATCCTTGCGCCGCGCGTGATGGGCCTCGTCAACCAATATCAGGTCCCAGGGGCGGGCCGAGAGCACCTGCGGCTGGCGGTCGCGGCGCTTGGCAAGCTGGCTTGATGCGATGAACACATCATAAGCATCCCACGGGTTGCTGCCATTGGCGGGGAGCCTCTCTCCAGCGTAGTTCCAGAAGTGTTGCCCGTCAAACCACGGGATGTCCAGCACGAACTTCTCGTACAGCTCCTCCTGCCACTGGCGGGCTACTGACTTCGGCACCAGCAGGAGGCAGCGCTTCACAAACCCCGACAGCACGAGCTGGCGCAGAACCAGCCCGGCCTCGATGGTCTTCCCCAGCCCGACCTCGTCGCAAAGCATATAGCTGTGTGGATAGTTGCGGATGACCGCCTGCGAGACCCGCACCTGATGCGGCCAGGGTTTGACAGCGGCAGTCGCCATGCCGAAGCCGTAGTTATTCGGGAAGTGCGGTATATCGCGGAGAAACTGGATGACCACGCGCTCGCGGCGAAGTTCTGCCTCGATGTCTGGCTCCGGTCCCGGCGGCCTGACCAGCGGGTCTTCTGGCGGCGGCTGTCTGTCCGGCGCATAGCGGATCAGCGACCGGCAGACAGCTTCCGGGATGTCGAGCGCGATCCAGCCCCTGTCTTCGCCGTTCCAGACGTGCTCAAAATCGCGCCGGGTGCTGATCAGATAGGGCCGCGTGCCATCCCATGAGAAGTACACACTGAACTTCTCGTAGTTCTTCATCCAGGCCTGCATCGACTCGTTGACACTGCCTACGAACGCCATCTGGTTGCCTTCGGCATCGGTGAAGATACCTGTCTTGGGGTGGTAGTAGTCTCCGTTGGCAACCGGCAGGCCGAACTCGTCCCTCTGAACCACAACCTTGATCGTGAGTGTCCCGCTTGCCACCATCCACGCCAGGATTTCCAGCCTGCGGCGCATTAAGTCTTCGATCCCGCCTTCCAGTGCAGAGATCAACCGCTCGGCAACGACTTCGCCTAACGACGCCCCCCGTTCGACCGCCCGCACATCCTCTTCGCTGAGCTGTGCCCCGGCCAGCAGGCGCATCGTGCCGCCGTTCTGGATAAGCCCTGAGACGCCCGATGCCGCCGCCGCCAGCGCCGAACTGCTGAAAAAGCCCGCACTGCGGTCATAGCGCACACTGCGCTGGAGGGCCGGGACGTAGAACCGGTTGAGCGGGTCATCCTGCGGCCCGTAAGCGATCTGCCATTCGTAGTCTAGGAGCCGGGGTATACCGCTCACTCCTCGCTATCCTCCCCTTCTTCCTCATATTCCTCTTCCGATTCGTCGAACAGCCCCCTTTGTATGGGCACCGGCGCCGGCTCCTCCTCAACGGGCACAGTGAGATCGGGATAGAAGTAAAGTCTCAGCCGATCCAACAGCTCAGCCTCCGGGCGCACCCACTTGCCCTGAAGGCGCGTGCGCGGGATGGCGTTGATCAACGCCTGCACGCACTGTCTGAAGGTTGCATCGTTCAGCAGTCCGCTGTCCTTGAGGAACTTCTCGCAGGCGGGCGTGCCGTCTTCTGCCAGCACCAGCAGTGCCGTGTGCACCGCGTCAATCCAAGTATCGAAGCGTTCGGCTTCGGGGTCCACCATGCCCTTCCGGCGGCGCTGGATGGGCGTCTGCATCACCACCGAACTGCCTTTGCGTGCTACCAGCCGCCGCTGATCCCGGATCTCAGCGTCCAGCTCCACATCGAGCGCAATTGCCAGCTTACGAGCTTCGTCGTAGGGGAACTCGACGGCTTTGAAGGCATCCCAGGCCATCAGATACCAGTCGGTCATCGGGTCAAACTCGATGTCGTGCTCCAACAGCAGGCCGCGCTTGCGCAGTGCGATGACCTCCTCACGGGCCAAATCGAGCGCCGCCTCCGGGCGCAACGGGAGCGGCTCGCCGTGCCCGCCCACTTCGCTGGTGAGCACCGGCCAGCGCGTCGAGATGACCGACAGCGCCGGGCCGAAGGTGCTGATGTACAGGTCCACGCCGCTGACGCCCTGTTTCGAGAACTCCTCCGCCTTCTCGCGGACGACGCTCCGCACCTGCCCTTTGAGGTCGTCCCACCAGACCGGCTCACTGTCCGCCGGACGCTTGCGGCAGGCCAGCAGGATGGTGCTCGACGCGGCGTTCTTCTTGGCCTGATGCAGGGAGTGTTCGCTCTCAGTGTGGACCGGCCACGATGCCTGCACTGCAAAGCCTGCGTTGATCAGCGCACTGGCGAGCGTATCCCAGGCCTCGACGCGCTTGTGCGTGAACATGATCGTCAGCACGCCGTCGTCACGCAGGACACGCCTGCACTCGCGGAAGATGGCCTCCATCTTGCGCTGGTAGTCCTGCTCGGCCAGCTCGCGCTTACTGCGGCCCACGCCCCCAAAGCGGGCCGCGTTAGCGACCGCCTCGTCGTCCTTGTTGGTCAGATGATCCTGAAAGAAGCGCGGGAAGAGGTGGCCGGCTGAGCGCTTGAGCCACACGTAGAAGAAGTCCGACAGCTCGGCATACATCACGTTGTCGTAGTAGGGCGGGTCGAAGGTGATGTTGTGCACCGAGCCGTCCGGCAGGTGCTCCAGCGACGCCGCCGGCCCCTGCCATACGCCCAGCCGCTCAACCGGCGGCCTGCCGCGCTCGCCCCACAGCGGGTACTG
>DAOTYH010000104.1:0-15970 GCA_034435015.1 Anaerolineae bacterium
CCGCCCCTTCCCGGTGACCACCGCCCCGCCGCCCGAACAGACCGACACCCGGTAGCCTATCACACTGCCCCTCTGCCGGTCAATACGGCACGGGTGAGAGTTCCGTTCGGGGAGGGTTAGAACGTATGTTCTAGTCAGGCCTCCGCAATGCCGAACGCCAGCCCCGGCGTCGAGGCCAGCCGCCATGCCAGCGCCAGCGCCATGACCGTGTCGTCATGCTGGCCGGGCGGCGCCCCGTAACGCAGCATCCCCGACGGCAGTCGTTCGACCTCGTAGGCCTGCAGTTCGCCCATCAGCACGGCGTCGGGGATGAGACGCAGGTCGCCGCGTTCCAGGGCAATAGACAGTGCCTCAATGATCTGCCGCTTCGAGAGGGCTGTCAGATCAAACCCGATCACTGTGACGCTCATCGTCTCCTGTTCAGCTCCTGCCGCAACTGCTCGACAACCGGGTCGCCGACGCCGGTCTGATCCACCATGATCTGTTCGACACCAAACCGTTCTGCCAGCGCCGCGATGCGCTGTATCTGGAACTGCCAGTCAATCTGGTTGAAACGATCCAGATAGACGAGTGCCGGCGGGTCAAGCGAGAGGTCTATCACCGCGCAGACGGTGAAATCTACCCGCCGGGCCAGATCAACCCCCATGATGTAGCGATGCCCCGCTTGTGCGCGATCCTGCGGGGAGGCTGTCGCGGCCTGCGCTGCATTCCGGAAGACCGTCCCCCCGTCCTCCACGAACTCGGCCAGATACTCCTGCCGGAAGACCCGCTCCGGCAGGAGCGCCCGCGCCTCCTCGATCTCCTGCGGCAGGATCAGCGGGTTGGCGCCGGTAGGGTAAGTCCACGAGTGCCACTCGGTGTGGAACGGGTCCTGCCCGCGCAGATAAGCCTGCCAGAACCAGTTGCGCCCGCGCGGAGTCGAGATCATCAGCGCCCGCCCGTTCCGGTCGGAGAGAGCCGGGCGGATCACCGCCGTCCATGTCTCCTCGGAGAGGAAGGCCGCCTCGTCCAGCACCACGAAATCCAGCCCAACGCCGCGCAACGTGTCGGGGTCGTCCGCCGATTTGACAGTCAGCGAGCCGCCGCCCGGCAGGTCAATGTGCCGCTCGGACTCCAGCTTGGCTTCCCAGATGTCACGGTGGGCCAGCCGAAGTGCCCGCCACGGATGGAAGGCCAGTCCGTAGGTCGGCGCGACCCACCAGACCCGCCCGCCGGCCTGTGCCACAGCAGAGGCCATCGCCAAGCCGAGCGTGGTCTTGCCCCACCGCCGTCCGCAGGCCACCACCTTGAAACGGGCAGGGTGCTCGGCGATGATCTGCTGATCGCCGCGCAGGGGCGGGATGGGGCTGGGGGCGGGCGCAACCGACAAAGGCGCTCCTTGATCGTGTAACCGGATCGGTTCGGCCTCATCCCCTTGCCCTTTGTCCGTTGGGCCGGGCAGGGAGGTGAGGCCCCTGAACCGTGTCGTCGGGGCGGCTGGCCGTCCGGCTGATGGCCGTGCGGGCAAGTCCGTTGCGTTCGGGTGGTGCGGGCAGGCGGGGGAGTTCCTCTGCCCGTCAACGCGCCCGCTTGATTCAGTGTGCGCCCGCGCGGCGCGCCCCGTATCAGAACGTATGTTCTAGTGTCTATCATAGCACGGACGGCGGGGCTGTCAATTGATCGGGCGATCAAATCGCAACGGCGATTGGGCCGACGGCACGGGTGTGATGATCAGGTCATTGAGCATCGGGCTGACTGCCCTTCGGCTTCCTCTGGGCGGGAACAGGGTATAATCACCTCATGCCTGATCCCCGCCCTGTCCTGCGCCTGCTGGGCGTTGAACCCAAGAGATCGCTCGGCCAGAACTTCATGGTCGAGCCTGCCGCGCTGGCCCGTCTGGTAGAGGCGGCAGACATCGGCCCGGAGGACGCCGTGCTGGAGATCGGCGCCGGCCTGGGCGCTCTGACCGACCTGCTGGCAGAACGGGCACGCCGCGTCGTGGCGCTGGAAATAGACGGGCGGTTCATCGCATGGCTGAAGGCCCGCTACGCGCAACAGCCGCAGGTCGAAGTGGTGCAGGCCGATGTGCTGGAAGCCGACCTGCCAGCCCTGCTCGGCGCGGACGCCGCCTGCTATCGGGTGACTGCCAACCTGCCTTACTACATCACCTCGCCTGTTCTGCGCCGCCTGCTGGAGTGCTCTACCCCGCCCCGCCTGATCGTGGTGACCGTCCAACTGGAAGTAGCACGGCGGCTGGCCGCTCAGCCCGGCCAGATGAGTCTGCTGGCGGTCAGCGCCCAGTTTTACGGGCGGGTGCAGGTGGCCGGCCACATCAAGGCGGGGGCATTTTACCCGCGTCCGGAGGTTGATTCGGCCATTGTGCGGATCGAACCGCACGCCGGCGGGCCTCCCCTTCTGCCGCCGGCACGGGAGGAGTTCTTCCGCGTGGTGCGGGCCGGCTTCAGCCAGCCGCGTAAACAGCTCCGCAACAGCCTTGCTTCGGGCTTGAGGCTGAAGACGGAAGATGTGGTAAACTGGCTGACAGCCGCCGGCATTGATCCACAGCGGCGGGCTGAGACACTCTCCCTTGAGGAGTGGATCAGGCTGACCATGAGAAGTCACAGAGGACTAATCCCCGGCTAAGGGTACTGAAACAACAACAACAACAACAAAATGAGGCAGTATGGACCACAAACCGTCACGGCAGAACCGCAAACGCACCCGCTTCGACCGTAGCCGCCAAAATCTGTTCACCGGCATTGCCGTCGGGCTGGTGGCTGTGATTGTGCTGGGGGTGGTCGTGCTGATCACCAGCGCCGTCAACCCCCGCTTGATCATGAACCTGACCGGCGGCGGGCCTCACCACAACGAAGACATTACCCCGCGCAACATGGACCTCTGGGCGGTCTATCCGGGCGATGTCCTGCGCTTTGTGACCATCTTCTACCCCGATGACGGCCTGGCCGCCCTTCCGCCTGATGAACCCGTGACTGTGGCCGGGCCGCTGATGATCGGCGAGGAGAACCTGATCAGCGCCGAGCCGTTCGGCGGGGAAGTCCAGAGCGTTGAGCTGATGACCGGCCTTGGTCAGGATGAGCATCTGAAGTATCAGCTCTACACCTTGACCCGCACGCCGGGGAGCGGCCCCTATGGGCTGGACGCGCGGATCACCAACGCCCCCTACATTCAGGCGGTTGAGGACGGCTATCAGATCGGGTTTGGGATCAGGCCGCAGAACTACTATATGCAGGTCATTGTGGCGGTGGCCTTCCCGCGCGGGGCGCGGGTCGGGGAGATGGACGCCCTCCAGCCCTATCGGGTTGCGCGGATCGGCGGCTGGGAGGTGTATTATTTCGATGTGACCGTGGCGGCCATGGGGAGCATGATCCGCATCCGCTATACCCTGCCCGAAGACAGCCCGCCCCCTGCCGATCTGGATTACTGGCAAGTAGAGGCAGAGCGGTAGCGCCGCCCTGAGCGTGGTCTGCTCACTTATGCTATACTGATAAAGCGAACAGACCGGACAGGCCGGCCTGTCCATCAGGCTGGCCGCCTGTGTGTGAGAGTAGGTCACTATGAGCGAGAACCCAACCACCACCAGCCCTGTCCCGGAGGCAACCGAGATTGACGGTCAGGAAGAGGTCACCTTCAAGTACGTTGCCGGCCCTGCCGTGACGACTACCCCCTATCAGGCCCCTGACCTGCCGCCCTATTTTGTGCCGCGTGCTGAACTGCTGGCGATCAAAAGGCTCCTGCTCGCCCGACCGGTCGGCTCGCTGGCGCCGCTGACCATCCACGGCCCAAGCGGCTCCGGCAAGACGGCTCTGGCGGCGGCGGTGGCCCATGACGCCGACGTGCTGAAGACCTTCCCTGATGGGGTGCTGTGGGTCTCCCTGACGGAGGATGACGACGCCCAGCACGCACAGGCGATCTGGGGGAAGGCGCTGGGCAACGACCTCAGCCACCTGCCCGACCCCAACAGCCGCGCGGTCGCCCTGCGTACTCTGCTCCTTGAGGCCCGTTGTCTGCTGATCATTGACGATGTGACCAGCGTCGAGCAGGTCAAGACGCTCAACGTAGGCGGCCCTAACTGCGTCCGCTTGATCACGACTGACAAGGTAGATGAGATCACCTATGCCTTCAAGACGCGCCGCTATGCGCTCAACCGGATGAGCGAGACGGAAGCGCTCAATCTGCTGACCGAGTGGGCGGGCATCCTGCCGGACATCTACCTGCCGACGGTGAAGGAGATCATCAAGCGGCTGTGTTACTCGCCGCTGGCGCTGGCGCTGGTCGGCGGGCAGGCCCGGCAGGGGATCGCCTGGATGCGCCTGCTGGAAATCCTGCGCGACGATCAAGGCCCCATTGCCACGCTCAACACCGAAGACCCGGAGGTGCGCCGCAACGGGCTGGGGCTGGTCGTCAATCTGGTATTGTCGCGCTTTGGCGGCGCACAGCTTCAGCGGTCGGCCTTGCTGGGTGCGTTTGCCGCCGGCGCCGGAGCACCTTTCTCAGCAGAGGCCGCCGCCGCCTGCTGGCAGATGCCGGTCGAGGAGGCCCGCAAGGCACTCGACACGCTGGTTGAAGCGGCGCTGGTTCAGCGGATACCCAAGGGGATGTATGCCGTCCACCGTGCCCTGCGCGATCACCTGCGGCGGGCCGCTACGCCCAACGCGCTGGTCGAGGCAGGCCGGCGCATCCGCGAGTATTACCTGAGTCTGGTCGAGCAAAGTTCCACCTACGCCGATGCCATTGCCGCCCAGCTTGGCCAGATCATGGCCGCTTTCCGCTATGCCAGCACTCACGATCAGGGGATGGCCAACCTGTTCGCCGATGCTCTGCTCAGCTACTTTGAGGGGCGGGGGTTGTGGGCCAATCTTGTCACGCTGGCCTCCGCTTCTGTGGAGACAGCCCGCAAAGACGACGATATGATGCGCGAACACGCCTATCTGGCCGATCTGGGCTATGCCTATACGGTGCTGGGCAAACTCGATGATGCCCGTGCCTGCTTCGAACGCAGTCTGGAGATCAGCAAGAAGCTCGATGACCCCGGCGGCGAGGCGACCGCCCTCAATAACATCGGCGCGATCTACGAGCGGCAGGGCAAGTATGCGGAGGCTCAGGATCATTATGAGCGCAGTCTGGCCATCCGCCAGAGGCTGGGCGTGCTGGAGGACATCGCCGAGGCGTTGAACAACGTGGCAGGCGTGCTGTATCTGCAAAAGCGCTTCGATGAAGCCCTGACAGCCTTCCAGCGCGTGCTGGACATGTACACCGTCCTCAACGACCGGCGCAGGCAGGCGCAGGTGTTGTTGAACATTGGGGCTGTCTATGAGAGCCTCAACAACGAGTCGGAGGCCTTGCAGACCTACCAGCGTTCGCTGGCCATCTATGCCAACCTGAACGACGACGCGGGGCAGGCGCAGGCGCTCAACAATATGGGCATCATCTACTTCGATCAGGGTGACTCAGAGCGTGCGCTGGCGCACTTCAAGCGCAGTCTGGCGCTCAAGGAGAGGCTCAACGACCGGCCCGGTCAGGCCTCGACGCTCAACAACATCGCCCTGCTGTACGAGAAGACCGGTGCGGTGACGCTGGCGCTGGAGCATTACGAACGCAGTTACCAGATACTGGAGGCACTGGAAGACCCGCGTGCCGAGCTGGTGCAGAAGAACATTGAGACACTGCGGGCCGAGATGAAGAAGTAGTTCCCGCAAAGAAAATCTCTCCTCAAGCCGAAGGCAGGGACACTTGTCCCTGCCTTTTTCGTGTATTGTGTATTTTCTCACAATTTGCACCGCGAATCCTCAAGGTTTCCTCACACTTCCCCTCTACAATGAAGCCAGTTCATACCTAGGAGGGAAGTTTTCATGCTCAAGAATGGACCCGAAAGATCACTATCCGCCCGGACGCGCCTCAACTGGGTTATTGACTTTGTCGTCTTCGTCAGCGGGCTGACGGCGGCCCTCACCGGCATCTACTTTCTATTCATGCCGGCAGGGGGGTATCAGGGCGGGCGTAACTCCCTGTACGCTGTGACATTCCTGTTCAGCCGCCAAACGTGGGATGTTCTGCACACTTGGGGCGGTGTGGCGATGATCCTCGCTGTCACCGTGCATTTCGCCTGTCACCGGGAATGGGTCAAGTCCGCAGTGCGGCGCGTTGTGAAGACCCTCACGGATAGAGCCTCCCGCCTGTCAGGGGGCGCGGCAGTCAACCTGCTGGTTGACGCCATCGCCGCGCTGAGCTTTCTGTTGACGGCGCTGTCGGGGGTGTACTTCCTGTTTGTGCCGGCGGGCGGCTACCGCGGAGGGCGTAACCCCGCCTGGGAGGCGGCTTTCATCTTCAGCCGCTCAACGTGGGATGCCGTTCACACATGGGCGGGTGCGGCCTTGATCCTCGCTGTCGCGATCCACTTTGCCATCCACTGGGGGTGGATCACGAAGGTCACGCGGCGTGTGCTGGCCTCCCTGCTGGGCGGGGGGCCTGCCAGCGAAACGCCGGCGTCGCCCCAGCGGGTTTCTTAGACTCTACAAATCAGGTTACATAGGTATTGAAGGAGACGAGGATATGTTCAAGAAGATATTGGTTGGGATCGTGGTAACGGGGCTGGCCGGAGCGCTGGTGATCGGCGCGGCGGCCCGCACGGCAGGGATTGCCTCTAATGCTGATCATACGGTTGGCCGGCAACAGGGCCGGGATCAGGCCGCCGGCACGGAGGCCGGCAGGCAGGGTCAACAGGAGAGGCAGAACGGCAACGGCGCCCAGCGTAACAGCGCTGAGTCAGGGCAGGGCAATGGCGGTCAGGGGAACGGCGGCGAACGGTCACGCGGCAATCATGGTCAGGGCGGCGGCGGCAGTGAGCAGGCCAACGCCGCGGCGTATGCCGCCGAGCGGCTGACGGTCAGCGGCACTGTCTTGCAGGCAGATGCAGATGCGCTGACGGTCAGCCTTGACGGCGGCGCGGAGGTCGTCGTGGATGGCCGCGCATGGTCATATGCACAGGAGCAGGGATTCACCGCCCGGCCCGGTGATACCCTCACATTGACCGGCTTCTACGACGGTGACACGTTTGAGGTCGGGCAGATCGAAAACCTCACCCAACCGATCAGCGTCACCCTGCGCGATGACTCAGGGCGGCCGCAGTGGGCAGGCGGTCGGGGCAACGGCAACCGCTAGGTTGAGATGAAAAAGGGAGGCGTACAGCCGGTGCGCCTCCCTTTTTTTGATTCCACCACAGGCAAACCCCTTACCGCCTGCGCCTCCGTGCCAGCACGTAACCGCCCGTCCCCAGCGCGATCAAGCCTACTGCGGCAACCGGGCCGATCCACCCTGCTCCCCTGACCGGCCTCCCGCCGGTGGGCGGCAGACCCGGCGGGAATATCTGCACTGAGGCATCATCAGACGCACGCCCGGCATAGGCGGTGTTGGTCACGCGGCCTGCCGGCGCTTCAGTGCTGGCGACTGTGTCAATCACAATCCGTACCCGCTCGCCCGGCTGGAGCACGCCGATCTGCACGGTGACGAGGTTGCCGGCTTGCGTGACCACGCCGCGTGTGGTGGTCACACTGGTAATGGTGAACAGGTCCGGCACCAGATCGGTGACAGTCACCGGGGCGGAAGGCTGGGTGCCGGGGTTAAAGACCTCGATGGTCCAGGTGACCGTCTCACCGGGCAGGGCATTGGCCGGGAAGACCGATTTGTTGATAGACGGGTCAATCAGTCCGACTACTGGCCCGGTCGGTGTGGCCCCCGGCGTCGGCGTGACCGGCGTCCCTTGTACGGTCAGGGCGGCCTGAGCGGTGTTATTGCCCGGCGTCTGGTCACCCTGGTCGGCGCTGACCGTCGCCGTATTGATGAGCGTCTGGCCGGCTGTCCCCGTGTTGACCTGTGCCGTGATGGTCAGGCTGGCGCTGGCCCCGGCGTTGAGACTGCCCACCGTCCAGATGCCCGTGCCGCTGTTATAGCTCCCCTGCGTGGCAGACGAGCTGGAGTACGTCAGGCCGGCGGGCAGAGGATCATTGACCTGCACGCCGGTCGCGTTGCTGGGGCCGCTGTTTGTCACCGTGAGGGTGTAGCTGATCGTACTGCCTTCGGCGGGGTT
Organism: Anaerolineae bacterium; assembly: GCA_034435015.1. Classification (GTDB taxonomy): domain Bacteria; phylum Chloroflexota; class Anaerolineae; order Aggregatilineales; family UBA3940; genus DAOTYH01. Next base: position 8,084 of record DAOTYH010000104.1, read on the forward strand.
CGGGTTGCTGACGGTCTTGGTTATGCTCAGATCAGCCCCCTGACCGATGGGCGCAATGTCCGTGCTGATGTTGTTGGCCGGGTTGGGATCGTTGACATCCGCCGGACGGATGATGTTGGCGGTGTTGGTCAACGAGCCGCTGGCCCCCGCCGAGAGCGTGCCTGTCACGGTGTAGGTGGCGGTAGCGCCGCTGTTCAGGCTGACAGGTGTGTTGATGGTGTTGCCCGTGCCGCCTGCCGCTCCGCATGACCCCGTCCCGCTGGTGATGGCGCACGTCCAACTGACACCCGTGATCTCAGACGGGATGGTATCATTGAACGTGGCGTTGGTAACGTCGCTGGGGCCGTTGTTGGTGACCGTGATGGTATAGCTGACCAGGCCGCCCGCCACGAAGGTGGCCGGGCTGTGGCTCTTGCTGGCAACCAGATCAGCCGACCGCACCTGAAGCGAGTCGAACAGCACTACTTCAGAAGGGACGTAGGCCCACGAGTCAATGCCTTTGTGATCGCCGAAATTACTGGTGAAGGCATGCGCCGGGCTGGAGATGCCGACCAGCGCCTGAAGCGGCACAGGTGCACCGGGCTGAGAGCCAAACACGCTGTCGTTGTAGTAGAAAGTCGGGTCGGGCAGTGTGCCGGGGCCGTTCAGCCGCCGGATGATGAACCCGTTGGGGTTGTTCTCAACATCCAGAAACGGGAAGTGAACCTCACCGCCGTTCAGCGTGATGCGTGCCGTATAGGCTGAGTTACTGGCCGGCACCGGATTGCCCTGCCCGTCCAGCCCGTCCCAGAAGACGGTGTTGACCCCCACCTGGGCCGATCCAATCAGCACACGGTCAATCGGGTCAGTGTACAGGCCGTTCTGATTGGTGTCCAGCGTGATGGTGTAACTGCCCTGAAAGGTGGAGGTAAAGGTGAAGTTGCCCCCCAGCCCGCTTCCGGCCTGCCCGTATGTCCCTTCGATGCCGGTGAAGCTGAATCCGGTCGGCGGGGGAGGCGGTGTGGGCGGGTTGAGCAGCCACATCGTGCCGCCGGGGTACGGCGCAGTGGACGGCAGGGTCGGGTCGGGTTGCTGGAGGAAAATCTTGTGGGTGACGTGATCGGCTGTATCCGGCAGACCGGGGTTGTGAACAGCCGCGTCAGACTGGAACTGATCGCCGAGGGTCAGTTGAACCGAGCGGTACAGCCCGTTCTGCGTGACAGGGTCTATAAATCCGTCATCGTTGCCGAAGAAGATAAACCCGAAGGGGCGCTGGCCGTTGAGATCAACCTGATACAGGAAGCCGTCTCTGGTCAGGATGTAGACAATCGCATTGAGGCTGGCTGTCCCGCCGCCCATGTTGAGCGCCAGATAGTTGGCAAACACCCGCCCGGACTGGATCGCCCCGCCGGGCGCGGCCCGCACGGTGATGTCCCAGGCCGCCACCGTCTGGAGCTGGGAAGCGTCAGTCGGGAAGGGATTGCCGACCGGCACAGGCGGCGGGTTGCCGATGTCGCTGGTGCTGAATTGAGGGCCGTGAAACTCCACTTCATAGACGCCGGTCTCAGCGGCCACAAACGTACAGGGCGTGTATCCGCCCGGATTAGGCAGTGGGCCGGCGGCCTCTTTGGCCAGCGTGTCAATCAGGCCGAAGCCGCCCGCCTGCACGTCACAGCTCCCGTTTTGAGTGCCTGCCGGACTGCGGTAGATGATGTCCTGCGGGTTGGTGAAGCTGACCGGCACGCTGGAGCCAAGGCTGACTTCCTCGCCGGCGCGGACATACACATACAACAGCGAGCGCCGCTGGATGCCGGCGGTCTGCTGGCCCGACCATTCAAGGTAAGGGCGGTAGCCGCCGCTGGCGATCAGGTTGCGGCTTCCTTCGGCGCGGGCCGCCTGGATGCCGGTTACGACAAACAGGATCAGCACGAGCGGCAGAAGCACAAACCGCCCTATCAGGCGTAACAAAGGATGACGAACAGAAGAATGACCGTGGCGGTGAGATAATTGCATGGCAACCCCCTCTTTTACCAAGCCCCAAATGGAGGTGTGAACCCTATCCTTATCCCACCTCTTAGGTAAAGTATAACAGAAAAGGGCAAGGTGTGCTTGGCGGCTCAGGGGCAGGGGGATACTGCCGAAGGGACTGTCAGCCCTGCCGGTGCAGGAAGACGCGGACGGCTGAGTAGATCAGCACGACGCCCAGTATCCCCTTCAGCAGGGCCTGCGGGGCGAGTCCGGCCAGCAGTGCGCCCAGCACAGCGCCTAGGATCGAACCAGCACCCATCGGGGCGGCTGTCTCCAGCAGGGGGCGGCGCTGGGCGAAAGCGCCTTGAGCCGTGTACCGGATCACGCCGGTCAGCACGGTCGGCAGGCTGATCGCCAAGCTGAGCGTCCCTGCCGACCGGATGTCCACCCCGTAGGCAAACAGGAGCGTCGGGATGATCAGCTCGCCGCCGGCCACGCCCAGCAGACTGCTGACCAATCCGATGGCCAGCCCGAACAGCACCCCCATCCCTGCCCGCACAAGGCGCGAGGCGGGCAGAAACCCGTCTCCGGAGTAGGGGAGGAAAGCCTCGGCGATCAGCAGTAACCCGATTGAGAGCAGCAAGATCAAGATCACCCGCCTGAACTGCTGTTCGTTGATCCGGCGGGCAACCGCTGTGCCGCCAAAGGCGGCGATGACAGCGCCCAGCGTCAGGGATGCCACAGCCTCGCCGTGCTCGATCAAGGCGTCGGGTGAGAGCGCCCGGCTCCGCATGATCAGGGCGCTGAGGATGGTGATCAAGCTGACCGTCAGGTTGAGCGGGACGGCCTGCTTGGCCGAATAGCGCAGGAGGCCTGCCAGCACCGGCAGACGGAACTCGGCTCCGCCCACTCCGATCAGCCCCCCTAGTATGGCAATTGGGACGGCAGACAAGAAGGCGATGGCAGGCCGGCGGTAGCTGGTGATGGCTTCGGGCTGGGCGTCCATGACTCTCCTCTGGCGCGGCAGGGCGGAACGTGCCGCCTGATTATACCTGAGCAGGCCCCTTCCGCCCCAGCAGGCCGTCAGACCCAGCCCATGTGCGCCGGCGATTTGCCGGCTGGCCTGCTGTTTCGTACAATCCGTTGCGCATATTGGCATACGGCCTGCCCGCTGAGGGAGGAAAATGACGTGACGACCTACACCATTCCGCTTGGCTTTTCCGATGACTCGGTCCAGCTCCAGATGTCCATGCTGTCGCCGGATCGCCTGTTCCATCGCGGCGAGCGCGTGAGGCTGTCGGGGCTGTTGCCGCGCTGGGCTAACGTTCAGGCCAGCGACGGCAAAACGTACCGCGTCAGCCTGCATCCGGCGTGGCTGGAGCCGGCTCCGGAGGTGCGCATCAACAACGTGCCGAGCGACTATCTGCCCCCGTTCCCCCGCTGGGTGAAGTCGTTCACCATTGCGCTGGTCATCCAGATCGTCCTGAGCTTCCTGATCGTGGGGGGGCCGGTCAGCGGGCTGGCAGGGGTGTTTGCCTTCCTGATGGCCCGCCGCGCCTCCCGCGCTGTTGACGACCCGCAGACAGCCAACACCATTGGGCTGTTCCTGCTGGTGACGGCATGGACAGCATGGGCGCTGTTCACCGTCTACACGGTGCTGTACCTATGGGGGCGGTTCGGCGGGGGCTGAAGCTTGTGCCCTCCGGCCTGCCCGTCCCTGTGCCGCACGGCTGTCTCCGTTCCCGCTGGGCCTCAGCGGGAACTTTTTTGTCCCTCCCGTCGTTTGATTTGCAGAAGAGATGGAACTTTGTCGAGGGATACAATGCAGGAGAAGAACAATGAACAGCCGCTTTCGTTCGAGACCGATAGTCATGGTTCTGCTGGTTGGGCTGGCACTGCTGGCGGCGTCCTGCCGCGCCTCTGCTGTCCCTGCCGCTGATGTTCAGGAGGAGGTTCTCAACCTGCCGGAGGCCCAGCCAGAGGCCGGCGAGAGGGTTGAAGTGCTTCCTCAAGCCCCTATGGAAATTGTGCCGCCCGCCGAGGCCGAGAGCTTCGCTGGCGAGGCACGGGCCGGAGATTCCGCCGGCCCGGTTGGTGAGGCGGCTCCGCCGGCTGGCGGCGGCGAGGGGATAGCCGTTCCTCCTTCTACTCAGGCCGCGCCCGGCAACCTCCCGCCTGATACCCTGTTCCAGTCCCCGCTTCAGGCGGGACGGCGGGATGACAACGCCAACTTCAGCGAGTATCTCCAGTACCGGCTGGACTTCCGCAACTTTCTTGGCCTGCCGGTGCACGATGTTGACATCAGCGAGCGGCACATGATCCGTGTGACGACCGCCGGCGGACGGCCTGTGCTGGGGGCGCAGGTGTTCATCTATGACGGCCAGACGCTTGTGACGGCGCTCCGCACTCCCGCTACGGGGGTGGTCTACTTCTTCCCGCTGGCCTATCCCGCTGTGTCCGGCGCCCAGTCCTATACGGTGACCGTCACGAAGGGGCCGGCCTCTGCCGGCTTCACGCTCACGCGCGGCAACCGGGATGCCGTCTGGCCGGTCACGCTCGACACCGCGCCTGCTCAGCCGCCGGTTCAACTGGATGTGCTGTTCCTGCTGGATGCAACCGGCAGTATGAGCGACGAGATAGATCAGCTCAAGGATAACATCCTGAGCATCTCCGCCCAGATCAGGGCGTTGCCCTCGCGTCCGGATGTGCGCTTTGCGCTGGTCAGCTACCGCGACCGCGGCGATGAGTACGTCACCCGCACAACTGACTTCACCGCAGACATCCAGCAGTTCCAGCGGGCGCTGATGAATGTTCAGGCCGGCGGCGGCGGTGACGATCCCGAATCGCTCAACGAGGCGCTTCATCAGGCTGTGCAGGGGGTGAGCTGGCGGGTGGATAACACGGTCAGCCTGATCTTCCTGGTGGCCGATGCGCCGCCGCATCTCGACTACCCGCAGGACTTCGACTACGCGGTTGAGATGGAGCGGGCCGCCCAGCTCGGCATCAAGATCATCCCGATTGCCTCACGGCTGGACGGCGGCGACTATTACCAGAAGCAGGCTGAGTATATCTTCCGGCAGTTGGCTCAGTTCACCGGCGCGAGCTTTATCTTCCTGACCTACGCCGACACCCCGCAGGCGTCCGGCACGCCGGGGACAGAGTACAACGTGCCGGAGGGAAGTTACACGGTTGAGGACCTCGATACGCTGGTCGTACGGCTGGTTGAGGAGGAGCTGTCGGCGCTGTTCTACCAGCAGTGATCGCCCGTCAGCCGGTCGGATGCTCCCTCAACGCCGGAGGCAGAGACATCCAGCCGGGCATCCGGCACGCAAACAGGGGCGCATGGTTAGATGCGCCCCTGCTTTGATGATCGGCTGTTCAGCTCGAACCCGCTACGAGACCACCTGCCAGATCGCCAGTGTGCCGTCGCCCGCGCCGGAGGCCAGTTGAGTGCCGTCCGGGCTGAAGGCCAGCCCGCGTATCCAGCCCATCTGCCCGCGCAGGGCACGTTCCGGCTGGCCGGTTGCAACGTTCCACAGGATCACGGAGCCGTTGGGGTTGCCGGCGGCCAGCAGAGCGCCGTCCGGCGACCACGCCAGACTGCGGCCTGCCCCGTCCAAAGCACGGATCAGGCGGCCCGACTCAACTTCCCATATGACGATTGACCCTTCGGTCAGGCCGGCGGCCAATTGGGTCCCGTCCGGGCTGAAGGCAATGGTGTATACCCAGCCGTCCCCTCCGCCGAACAGATGGACCTGCCCGCCTGTCTGCACATCCCATAGGATCACCCTGCCGTCGCCGCCGGCTGAAGCCAGCAGGGAGCCGTCCGGGCTGAAGGCCACGCCGGATACCCATCCCCGATGCCCCTCCAGCGTGCGGAGCGGCTGGCCGGTATGGGTATCCCACAGGATCACCCTCGTGTCATACGAGCCGGAGGCCAGCAGAGCGCCGTCCGGCGACCATGCCGTGCTGAAGACCCAGCCGCTATGCCCATTCAGCGAACCGACGCGCCGGCCTGTCCCTGCATCCCACAGCGTCACGGAATTGTCGTCCAGCCCTGCCGCGATCAGCGTGCCGTCGGGGCTGAAGGAAGGGTCGCCGGTCGTCCGGTCGGCTGTGTCGCTCCATGCTTTCCTGAAGGTGTCAGCATGATAGACATGCAGGCCGCCGCTGACGGCGGCCAGCAGGTCGCCGGACGGAGAGAAGGCCACCCCGTAAACCGAGTCACGGGCCGCATCGCCGCCGGCGGCATACATGAAGGCAGGCGAGAGGATGTCCACGCCGTCATAGGATGAGGAGACACGGGTCACATGGAGGGCTTCAGCCAGCACGGTCGTCGGGGCCAGATCAACGGCGCTCCGTCGGAACAGGCCGTTGATCTGGAGCAGAAGCAATGCCAGCAGGACGCCCCCAATGGCCATCAGCAGGAAGGGCGGAGGCTGAGAGGAGGGCGGCAGAGAGCCGTCCCCCCTGCCTGAGGAGGGAGGAACTGGAGCACCGCCGTTGCCCAAACGCCCGTCATGATGACGGGCCAGCGACAAGGCCACTGCTTGAGGTTCATCTGAGGAATTACCGTTAAGTCTATTATTTAGATACCACTTATCTCTGTTCATGTTCAGATCATAGCGTGCGGCAGGCAGATTCGCCAGCGAGGGTAAGGGAAAAACTTCCCCCCTGTGCATTCTCTGTTGTCCTCTGCTATACTGTGCCTCATGAAACGAATGCCCCGCCGTCTGATGCTCACCGCGCTGGCATGGAGCGGCGCACTGTTGGCCTGTCTGGGGAGTGCGCCCATTACGATCCCCACCCCCGCCGCCAGTTTCTCGACCGCTACGCCCGGCGGCAGTATCTCTGTCTCTCTGCTGACGCCCACCCTGCCGCAGGAGGGGCTGTCGCCCGGCACGCCGATTGGGCCGGTCGCCACGGCTACTGCCTATGCCGCCACGGCTCTTGCCCAGACGGCTACCGCGGCTGTGCCTTCTCCGACCGTTCCGGGCATCTTCACCGAGCCGGCCCGCTGTCCGGCCCCCGGCAGTCCGACCCTGCCGGCGCAGTCGCCGCCCTTTGCCCGCTACGCCGAGACAATTGTCCAGTATCTCTCGGCGGGCGGCGCCTCGACGGTGCTGGAGGCGTCCCTGCGGCGCTGGGGCGCGCTGACCGATCTAGGCGGGCTGGTACGCCCTGACCGGGACTTCACCGGCGACGGCGTGCCGGAGGTGCTGATCGTCGCGCTTGACCCGCAAAACGCCAATTTGATCCCGCCGCCGGGTGATCTGTTCATCTTCGGCTGTGAGGAGGGGGCCTACCGCCTGCTCTATCAGGCCGGCTATGCGCTCGATCAGGGTGCGCCGGTGATCATCTCGGCAGATGACATCAACGGCGATTACCTCAACGACATGGTGTACACCGTGCAGACCTGCGGCACGACCGCCTGCTACGGGGCGGTCACGATCATTGAGTGGCGGCTGGCACTGCGTAACTTTGCCAGCCTGACCAGCGTGGACATCGTCGAGCCGTACCCGCAGGTGGTTGTCTCGGATGTGGACGGCGACAATCTGAAGGAGGTGTCGGTGACCAGCGGGCTGATCGCCTCGCCGGCGGCAGGGCCTCAGCGCATCTACACCACCATCTGGAAATGGGACGGCACGCTGTATGCGCTGTCACAGACTATCACCTCGCCTGCCGAATACCGTATCCACATCATCCACGATGCCGATGATGCGCTCCGAGCGGGCGACACCAGCACGGCGGTTGGCCTGTACCGGCAGGCCGCCACGGATGATCGCCTGCTGAGCTGGCAGTATCCTGATGAGGCGCTCTACCTGAAGGCTTACGCCCGCTTCCGGATGGTCGTCGCCTATGCGCTGGCAGGCGATGTCACCCGCGCTCAGTCGGCTTATGACGCGCTGATCGCCCAGTACCTCCCTCCGACACCCACCC
>DAOTYH010000105.1:0-27479 GCA_034435015.1 Anaerolineae bacterium
TGCTGTTTCCCTCTTCGTCTTTTGCTGGAACCAACGCCAACTTCACAAACAGCGCTTCCCTGCTTATCCTACCTGCCTCATTGATTTCGTGGCTCCAGCTTTTTAGCCACTCCCCGGTTTCGGACGGCTAAGATCATATGGGCTATAATCTTTCTCATGTACGGTTCTGTCTGACCTGAACTGTTCCAGCTCAAGAAAGGCCGATTGATGATGAGTTCGGGCAGTGCCATCGAGACGTTCGAGTTGAGAAAGGTGTACGGCGAAAGCAAGGTTGCCGTTGAAGGGCTGACTTTACAGGTCGGGCATGGAGAGGTCTTTGGTTTCCTTGGCCCGAACGGCGCAGGCAAAACCACCTCGATCAAAATGATGCTGGACCTTGTCCGCCCTACCTCCGGAAGCGGGCTGTTGCTTGGCATGCCTATCAACGATCCCCGCTCCCGCCGGGGGGTTGGCTTTTTACCAGAGCACTTCCGCTTCCATGAGTGGATGCGGGCCGATGAGTTCCTTGATCTGCATGGACAACTGTACGGGATGAGCCGCTCCGACCGGATAGCCCGCATTCCCGCCCTGCTTGACCAGATGGGTCTGGCTGACTCGTCCTATAAGCGGCTGAGCGCCTTCTCGAAAGGAATGCTTCAGCGCATCGGCCTGGCGATGGCTCTCCTGCCGCGCCCCAAACTGGTCTTTCTGGATGAGCCGACTTCCGGCCTTGACCCATTTGGGCGAATGCTGGTGCGCGATGTGATTCGAACGGCCCGCTCTGAAGGCACGACTATTTTCATTAACTCGCACCTATTAAGCGAAGTCGAAGTGACCTGCGACCGAGTCGCTTTCATTCGGCAGGGGCGCGTGGTGCGGGCTGGGATAATACAGGAACTATCCGCCGGCCTGACCCGCGTCAAGATACGGCTGGACAAAATCCCCAACGGGCTGATCGCCGACCTGACCCGCTGGGGAGACGAGGTACGGCAATACAATGAACGTGAGGTTGTTCTGTCATTATCGGACGAGGAGCGGCTGGCTGATCTGAACAGGTGGCTGGTCGGGCAGGGTCTGCGCGTCTATGCCCTGACGCCCCAGCAACTATCGTTGGAGGAACTCTTTGTCCGAATCATGGGCCAAACCGGCCAGCCGGAAGGAGATGCGGCATGAACAGCTCGCTTCATCAGGTCTTCGTCATGACCCGGCTGACCTTCCGCGAGGCACGGCGGCGGCGTCTGCTCTGGCTGGGCTTTGGACTGGGCGCCGCTTTCATTGCGCTGTTCACAATCGGATTTTATTTTTCCTTTCAGGACATCCAGCGTCAGGCGGCCTATAGAGGCGGAGACTTTCTGATCAGTCAATACTCAAGCAGTCTCCTGCTGGCAGGGATGTACGTGGTCAGCTTTCTGATCATCATGGTCACCGTTTTGACTTCGGTGGCCACGCTCTCGTCAGAGATTGACACCAACGCCATCCATGCCATTGCCGCCAAACCTATCCGGCGGTGGGAGATCGTGCTGGGCAAGTGGATCGGCCATGCGATCATGCTGTCACTCTATACGCTGTTCCTGACGCTGGGGCTGATCATCCCCACCTACCTAATCAGCGGCTACCTGCCCCCTAATCTGATCCCGGCTCTGCTGATCCTGATTCTGGAGAGCCTGACTATGCTCAGCCTGACTCTGCTGGGAAGTGCCTTGTTCAGCACCTTGGCTAACGGCGTACTGGTTTTCATGATCTATGGGCTGGCTTTTGTGGGAGGGTGGGTCGAGCAGATCGGGGCCATCCTGCGAAGCCAGACAGCCCGCGATCTGGGGATCGCCTCCAGCCTGCTGATGCCCAGCGAAGCACTATGGCGGTACGCCGCATCCCTGCTTCAGGTGGATAGCTGGATGTCGGTCTCTCCGTGGTCTATTGTCAGCCAGCCGACCCCTGCCTTCCTGATCTATTCGATCCTCTATACGACAGCCTTGCTTGGCGCGGCCATGCGGGCTTTCGGGCAGAGGGATTTGTGACGACCAGCCGGCCGTACTCAGCGGGGGTTATTCGCGCAACTTTGACTTAAACTGTCCAATAAGTTACAATCACACAAAAGCAGACAACCCTGATTGTGCAGTCAAGCCCGGAGGATTTATATGGACCTCGGCACAAAGCGTCTGATCTTAGTCATTCTCTCACTGGCAGGCGGCATTGGCGGCCTCTTCTTGATCTTTGCGGTGCTGAATGCCGTCTATCACGCCAACGTCAACTTGGAGCGGTACGGCTACACCTACGCTGTCCTGACGGCTCTGCCGCTGGCCTTGCTGGTCGGTGTATGGCTGGACTACTTCCTCGGCACGCAACTATTGCCTGACGAACCAAAGGGCAAAGAATAACCCACTCTGCTATTGGCTACCCTAAGGGATGAAAACAGCCCCGCTGTTCGAAACAGGGGGCTGTTTTGTGTTCAGGGGGCCCAACGGATCAGGCGTCCGAACGAGCACCGGGTTTATAGCTCGATACGATGGCGTTCAACAACGCCTGTGAGTTGATCTCTTTCAGCATGTAGCAACTGATCCCCAGCTCGGCCATGGTGAGGGCCTCATCCTCATCATGGTAGCCCGTCAGGACAATCACCTGAGGCTGTCCCTGCTCTACCAGCGACTGGATCAAACTAATAGCCTCGCCGTTCAGGTGCTTCGGCTCGATCAGCACCACGTCAGGGGAGAGGCGGGTAATTAAGTCCTGTGCCTCACTGACACAACCCGTCGCGCCCAGCACGTTAAGCTGAGGCATGTTGCTGAGCAGGATAGTCAGCGCATGCCGTACGCTGGGGTTGTCATCAATGATCAACACACGAATACGATCCATAGTCAACAAAGCCCGCTCATCGGCAGGCGGCAGGATAATTTGCATTGATAACTTGTGGTCAGTATAGCGGTATAAACAGACGCAACCCTAGTGTCATTTGTCCCAGCGCCTTCTGACAAGTGTCATGGGGCAAAATGACACCGGGCGGGCAAGGATATGTTAGTCTGCGTCCGTGGGAAGAGAAACAGGCTAAGGAAAGGGCAATGACGGCTGTATCAGGCGGCTCTTTCCCTGTCTAATTGACGGCCACTGCCATTACGACGGCTTACCAGATACAGGCCGACACCGATCAACAGAATCGGCCCGATCAGGCTCTCCAGCAGGCTGTCTGTCAGTTCAAGGATCACCGCCAGCAGAGTCCCTGCCAGCAGGACAACCACCAGAGCGAGATTGACCAGCCGGATGTCGGTATGAGCGGCAGTCTGATCCTTCGCTTCAGGATGTTCATCCGAGAGCGGAAGAGGTTCACCGCTGGCTGGCACAACCTCAAGTTGAAGCCCCTGACGGCCAATGACCCGCACCAACCGCTTGGCCTCGATAGGCTGATCGGCGCGCGCGCTCCATAGTTCGCCCATCACCCGCACCGTGCCGACAGGATCAAGGGGAGTGACAACCTCGCCTTCAGCCCCAATCAGTACGCTGATGTCCATCCGCTTGGCGCTATCTTGTATCCGCAGGCCCGGCAAGAGGATGATCTGATGGTAAGCCATGGCCGCCGCGTTGACGATCACAATGGCGGCGACACTAGGGCGCCACCCAGCGCGGAACAGAAAGACAGAACCTGCTATCTGCAAGAAAGCGCCAACTAGGATCAAAAGCCACTGCCGCCGGAAGTAGACCAGCGCCAGAAAACACCCCAGCGCACCCGCCAGAAGCAAGACCCCTACAACATTCGTGGGAAGGACAAGCAGGCCCGCTACAGCAATTGCCAGGCTGATCAGCGCGGCGACTTCCGGCAGGCCTGTGCCCGGCACATAAACTGCCGTTATTGCCAGCCACATGCCCGCCAGCAGGATGGTGAAAACTACATCCGGCCCCAGCAACCTGATCGTCTCTGTGATGAACATCTCGACTTCACCCCATACTTTGAAACACCAACCCTACTTTATTATTACGAGACGGAGCGTTTTCACGTTTCAGATGGGTTATGTGCCGGTATCAGAAGGCGGAAGCAGCTACCTTGATTCACTTGGCTTTCTGCCTCGATTCGACCGCCGTGCAGGTTGGCAACATGTCGTACAATTGCCAGCCCCGCTCCGACACCCTGTTGCTCATACTGATCACGGTTGAACTGGTAGAACAACTCAAACAGCCGATCCAATGCTTCAGGGGGGAAACCCTGCCCCCAGTCCCGCACAGAGAAGCTCACATACTCCCCGTCCGTGCTCAGCGCCACGTGTACTCTGGCCTGCCTGTTCTTGGGGGAAAACTTGATGGCATTTTCAATCAGGTGACGGAAGGCAATCCCCAGATAAACCCGATCACCGACAATGGGAGGCAGGGCCTTGTCAATGTCTAGATCAACCTCGACCCCGCGCTCTGCAATCAGATGCTGTAACCCCTTCATTGCATCGAGAACAAGTTCCCCCAGATTGACAATCATTCCCTTCCGCTGTTCGTACACTTTAGAGCCGTACCCGCTTTCCAGCTCAACCAGCGTCAAGAAACTCTCAACCAACCGGGAAAGGCGTTCTCCACCCACTAGAATACCGTCAATATACCCGCGAAGCTCCTCCGAGTGGGCAAGGGTTGAGGTAGATGCCATTAGGTCTGCGTAGGCCACAATAAACTGTAACGGGGTACGGAACTCATGGTTCAACAAGACGATAATCTGCCGTTTGAGCGCCTCCATACGCGACTCTTGCCAAGTATTGAGCATCGAGTAGCGCGTCAGGCAGGCCTGAACCGAAACCAGCAGGTCCTTAAAGTCAAACGGCTTGACGATATAATCGTCTACTCCATGCAGTTTACCAAAGCGAATATCTTCTTTTTCCCCTCTGGCCGTCAGAAAAATAAACGGGATGGACATCCACTCATGGCGAGAACGCACCCTGCTCAGCAGTTCATATCCGTCCATATTGGGCATCCGGATATCGGAAACAATCAGATCAGGACGCTGAGAAAGGCCCTCCAACAGTTCAAGAGCGGCAACGCCGTCCGGGGCAGAAGAGACCTTGTACCCTTCCACTTCAAGAAGGTCCCGTACTCCATTTAACAGGGCCTCATCGTCTTCAACGATCAGGATATGCTTCTGGCCCATCTCGTTAATACCCCCACTGTCATTCTTTAGCCCAGAGGCGATGACCTCGCTATGCCGCAGTATACCATACTGTTAGAGACAGGGGCTATTCAAGTGCCTGCTGTCCGTCCGCCCGATCATTAATTATGCATAAGAATATTCCCGGCGTGATTGACTCCTGTTCTATCCTGCCATTAGAATCAGGGGAAGGTGTGTTTGCTTTAACAAACCACTCTCACCAATGATGAGACGAGTGTTGTAACTGGTGGTTGGATATGGAATACAAGGATTATTACAAAATCTTAGGAGTGCCTAAAAACGCCGATGCCAAGGCGATTAAAAAAGCGTTCCGGCAACTGGCACGTCAGTATCACCCTGACGCAAACCCGGACGACCCCCAAGCTGAGGCACGCTTCAAAGAGATCAATGAGGCCTATGAGGTCTTAAGCGATCCCGAAAAGCGGGCCAAGTATGACCGGCTGGGTCAGAGCTACCAGCAGTGGCAGAGAGCCGGCGGACAGCCGGGCGGTTTCGACTGGTCGCAATGGATGAGCGGTATGCCCGGCGGCGTGCGCGTGGAATACGGGGATGCTGGTGACTTGTTCTCAGAGTTCTTTCAGGCTATCTTTGGAGGTGACCCGTTCGGCGGGGTAAGAGGGCAGGCATCCGGAATGGGCTTTGAGGATTTACTGCGCAACAGCCGCGTTCGGAACAGCCGCTCAGTGCGGGCACAAGACCTTGACACGCCGGTAGAGATCACATTGGAAGAAGCCTATCATGGCACGACCCGTCTGCTCTCTAAGGACGGGCGCAGGCTTCAGGTGAAGATTCCGCGCGGCGCACGCACTGGCACGCGCGTCCGCATCGCAGGTGAGGGCGCCGGCGGCGGTGACTTGTACCTGAATGTCAGGGTCAAAGATGACCCGCGCTTCGAGCGTAAGGGAGATGACCTGTACGAAGACGTGACACTCAATCTCTACACCGCTGTACTGGGCGGGGAAGTTCAAGTGCCGACTATGACCGGCAGAGTGACGCTCAAGATCAGCCCCGGCACACAGCCCGGCCAGTTGATCCGTCTGCGCAACAAGGGGATGCCCAAACTGCGCCAGCCGGATGAGTACGGTGACCTGTATGTGCGGGTGGGAGTAGAAATCCCCAAGGACCTGAGCGCCAAAGAGCGTGCTCTGTTCAAAGAGCTGGCTCATATACGCGGCCTGAAAACCGATGATTAGCGGGGTGTAATCAACCTTGACAAATAAGCGTGATTCCCAACCGCAGGGGAGAGAGCTTTTTCGGCGGATCGTTCTGACGGCTGGGGGCCTGGCACTGACAGCCCTCGCCTGCTCAATTACATTGCCCATCTCCCTGTCAGAGACTGCCGGCACACCCGTTGCCGTGGTGGTGACGCCCACCCTTATTCCGGCGGACATGATCGCCCAGGCCGACGCTGAGGAGCTCCTGCTGATCAACATCTACCAGCGTGTCAGCCCGGCGGTAGTCAACCTTGAGACAAGCATCCAGGGCAGTCAAGGCAATCTGATAGACTACGCCAGCGGCTCTGGATTTGTTTATGACACAGAGGGGCACATCGTCACCAACCATCACATGGTTGCTGACGCAGATGAGATACGGGTGACCTTCAGCAACGGGAGCGTCTTCAAGGCAGAGGTGCTCGGCTCAGACCCCTACGCTGATCTGGCCGTACTGCGGGTGGATGTGCCGGCAGGATTTCCGCTGACACCCGTCGAGCTGGGGGATTCCTCTATCTTGCTGGTCGGCCAGCGCGTGATTGCCATTGGTAACCCGTTCGGCCTCTCCGGCTCAATGACAGTGGGCATCATCAGCGGAGTAGGACGCACCCTGCCCAGCGAGATCATTACTGAAGGGGGCATTTTCAGCAACCCCTTTATCATCCAGACGGACGCGGCCATCAACCCTGGCAACTCCGGCGGCCCACTGCTTGATTCACATGGGCGCGTGATCGGCGTCAACGTGGCAATCCGGAGTGAAACAGGGTTTAACTCCGGCGTTGGATTTGCTATCCCCGTCAACACCGTCCGCCGGGTTGTCCCCCAGATCATTGAGACGGGCAGGGTCGAGTACCCCTATCTGGGCATCTCATCTCAGACCGAGGTCAGCCTGTCGGAACTGGCCATTGAGTATGATCTGCCTGTGACGGAAGGGGTACTCATTGCAACAGTGGCAGAAGATTCAGCGGCTGAACAGGCCGGCCTGCGCGGCGGCGACCAGACGGTCACCTTCCGGGGAATGGAAATCAGGCTGGGCGGGGACATCATCACCGCCATAGACGGCACACCGATTCATAACTTCAACGAGCTGTTAGGGTATCTGGTCAGCAACACCAGCGTTGGGCAGGAGATTGTGGTGACCGTCATTCGGGACGGCGAAACTCTCGATGTGCCTGTCACGCTTGGCGCACGCCCCGGAAACTAAATCTCTTCTGATCACAGGCCGGATAGACACCTCACGGCCTGTTCATATCTCTGGAAACAGGAGGTGGATCGAACAACCTACAAGACCGCAGGTTGATGGTCCTCGTCGTTAATCACCTAAACAGGGAAAAGGAGTGTGGTCTCATGTTTGAGCGCCGCGATCTGGAAGTGCTCGCCGCTTACAAAGGCGGGCATCCTGTGGTGAGTTTGTACCTGCATCTGGACCCGCATTTGCGCGGCACACCGGATGCCTACCGCGCACGCCTCAAGGGGCTGTTGAAAGAGGCCACGGGGCGTGCCCCCGCTGAAGACATCAACGCTATTGAGACCTATTTTGAAAAAGAGTTTGACTGGTCAGGACGCAGTGTGGCAGTCTTCTCTAGTCAGGGCGGGGGTCTGTGGCAGGTTGAGCGCTTTGCTGTTCCCCTGCCTACTTATATCCATGTCGGGCAGAAGCCCTTCATTATGCCGCTGGCTGATCTGATGGACACCTACGGCTCTTACAGTGTCGCTCTGGTTGATCAGCAGTCCGCCCGCATGATCCATTTCCATTTAGGAGAGGTTGTCGCCTCCGAAAAGATAGAAGGCGAGGAAGTCAAACGCTTGAAAGGCGGAGGCGGCCAAGGGGCGGCACGCGCACGCGGTGACGAGAGCGGTCACGGACGGGAAACGGTACGCAGTAACCTGAAGGACTTCGCTGAAGCCGTAGAGTCTTTCTGCACACGCCACAAGGCTGAACATCTTCTGCTGGGCGGCGCTGATACCACTGTGGCTCAATTCAAAGGCATGCTGAGTCAGCCATGGCAGGATCGGCTGGAGGGGACCTTCTCCATCTCCGTCCAGACCCCTGAGAAAGAGGTGCTGGCCCGCTCTCTGGAGACGCTTCAGGCCCGTCATGACGCTCGTGAGCGGGAGTTAGTCGAAACGATCCAGACGTTAGCGGCCAAAAACGCCAACGGCACAGTGGGCATTGAAGGCACACTGGAGGCCATCTATGCCGGGCGTGTTCAAACGCTGGCCTTGCTGGAAGGACTCAGTGTGCCGGGCTTCCGTTGCGAGGGATGCGGTTATGTAACCTCCCACCGTGCAGAGCAATGCCCGTACTGCAATGCTCAGGTGGCCCCTATCCCCAATGTCGCTGAACATGCTGTGCGGCAGGTAGTCGAGCAGGGAGGCCGGATCGAGTTCCTCAAGCCCGACAGCCGACTCGCAGAGCTGGGCGGCATGGCAGGTCTGTTGCGTTATTGAGACTTCCCTTAAGGGGAGGAAAACCCAGAGGGGCGCTGTATTTGCGCCCCTCTGGAACATACCCGTCCTGAACCTGCTCCCTCAGGGCTGGAAATCAGCCCCCAGCACGACCTGAATGTCATACAGACCCGGAGACACAGCAGGTACAACAATAGCTGTCTCCGGCAGATTCAGCAGGCTGGCGATGTATCTTGCCGTGTAGTCTTTGCCGTTGTAGTTATAGATGATCGTGCTGGGGTAGTCGAAGCGATCCGCGTTACCGACCGCGATCACATTCAGGCCCCGCCCGCTCAGCAGATCAGCCGTCTCAGTTGCCAAGCCTTCCCTCAGTGTCCCGTTGGCCACGCTGATGGTAGCCTGCTCAGCTAAAGCCTGTGACGCGAGGTCCTGCGTTTGCGGGCTACAATGACCCGACCCGTTGAAGATATCGAGCACAAGCTGGCGCATAGCCTCCCGGTTGGGGATGATCACCTGACTGCCGTCTTCCAGTGTCACCAGCTCCTCAATATATTCACCGCTGATAACCGCCGAGCAGATATTCTCATTGGGGATTTCAGCGGCAAGCTGGGCCAGCTCGATCATCTGCTGAAGCGACAGGTTGGTATTGACCCCGCTCTGGACAGTGGCATAAATATCCCCCGACCGAGCGATCAAGTTTGGAAGCTGGCCGGTACTTAGAACGTGATCACGCACCGCTCGGATCACCTGTTGCTGACGCGCCGCACGGTCAAAATCACCGCCAAATGTAGCCCGCGTCCGGGCATACTTGAGCAGTGTCTCTCCGCCCATACAATGATCCCCTGCTTCAATATAGAAGGGATCATAGCCGCTTCCTTCCGGCGCGGGATAGGTCGGGTCGTTGATCGTCTCCGGCACAGTAATCGGGATACACCCTATCTGATCAATGATCTGAACAAAGGCATAGAAGTTAACCGACACAAAATAGTTAACCGGCACGCCCAAGTTATGCTGAACGGTCCTCATGGCCAGCGCCGGGCCGCCCCCGCCGGGGTACTGATCAGCGTCCCCGCGGAAATGAGCCGTGTTGATGCGGTCATAAACGCCATAACCGGGAATCTCGACCCATAGATCGCGCGGGATAGACAGCATGCCTGCCGTGCGGGTGACAGGGTCCATCGTCAGCAGGATCATGGTATCGGTACGCCACGGGCCATGCTCAAGCTGGCGCTCATCAATGCCCAGCAACAGCACCGTCACGCGCCCCTCACTCCATGGGGGCGCACTGCTGGTACCGGCCTGCGCCTGCGCCGCAGCAGTCCCGGAAGAAAATGCCGGCGGCTCTGGGCCGCTTGCGCCAAGCGGGGCGCCCGCCACAAGATTCCTGACGGTCGTAAAAGTCACATAGCCAAGCCCCACCACCCCGACGACAAACAGGCCCAACAGCAGATAGACAGCCCAATCTGGCAGGACAATTCGCCGGCGGCGCGGGCGGACATGCTGAGGTTCATGCGAAGGCATAAGCGGCAATCCCTAACCAGCGGGGGAGGGGCAATCCGCTCTCCCGCCCTGAGGTTGTTAACAGCTTCATCATTATAACACTAGGGGCGTGCAAAATAATACAGCCGGTTAGCGGAAGTGAGATAAACATAGGGAGGACGGTCAAGGTTAAAAACGCCTGACAGCGCATCAAAGATGGTGTCGCCGCTATCTTTGTAGTTGCTCAGAAATGTGCCTGTCAGTGATGTCATATATAGGCGTCCGCCGCCCGGATCGGCAATAAAGAAGGCGCGATCATACGGGCTGAGGTTCATGAAAAGCGCTGTTGGACGGGCTATCGGCTGTGGCAAGCCTTCAAAGGCAAAAAGTTCCTCCCGCCCCATGAAGTACTTTGTCATTCGGCCATCGCCATGCAGCACATACACATTGCCGTTGGTATCTATCTCCATATCAATTGCATCGGCCAGTTGAGGCGTGACATCCGTGAAGTAATTCTCTGGGTTGCTGGAATAGGAATCCGCACTAGCCCGATAACGCCATATCTGATTGGCGCCCGCGTCGAGGATATACAGGTCACGGTTGTAGACGGCAATCGCACGGGGGTCCTGCCATGCCCCAAAGCCGGGAAGGATGCTAGCTGTCACTGCCCAGCTAGGCGAATAGGTGATGAGCAAGCCATTACGGGCCAGCACAGCCAGCACGTTACGTTGCGGCACACCGCCATCTTCCATCCAGGCCAGATCAATCAGTCCTCCGACGACCTGCGTCCCAGCCATTTCGCCCTGCCGGGTAACAACCTGAGGTTCGCGGTTGACCAGCCGCGTGCCGCTCTCATCCAAGTCTTCGCGGTAGAGAATGTCGCTGGTCGTATCCAGCAGGTAGAGGCTAAGCCCCTGCACCACCGGGCCGCGTAGATAAGCGCCGGCAGGATACTCACGCAACAAAACCGGCGTAACGCGGGTCACATGGTCATAGGAGTCCAGCGCCGCCAGCGCCTCAGCCCGCTGAGCCAGTATCTCAGCGTTGGGGCTGTGAATCTGGGCGGCCTGCTCAAACAGGAAGAGAGCTGTCTCCCAGTGGGGTCGGGCCTCCGCCTGATTGTTCCCGCCGGCACGGGCCAGCTCGATCTCGCGCTGAGCCTCGTGGATCAACTGGGCATACTGCGAGTTCTGACCCGACATTCGGTACACGGCTGTCGTGATCAGGGCTACGATAACCGCCACAGCTACCATGACGCCAATTTGCATGGCCACAGGAAGCTGAGCCTGCTGAGCAGTGGTCTGTTCTCTCTCCGGGAAAACCCGCTCGATCAGCGCCCGCAATCCGGCAGTGGCGCGGGCCATCCCCCGCACAGTATCACGTCCAGCCCGCCGGAATCTCCCCAGTTCCTCAGACGGAGGGGCCGCAGGAGGTATGCCGCCTCCGGCAGGCCGCCGGGCAAACGCCGGCTGATCGGATGCGCCGGCAGGGCGCAGTTCCTCCCCTGCCGGGCGGCGGCCCTGAGAGACAACCTCCGCCTCTCCCTCCGCCTGCGGGGCGACCAATTTAATCACCTGAGCCGCTGTGAAGCGGCCTGCTACACTAGCAAGGTTGCTGAGCGTCCCGTCAATCTCGCCGCTCTCGACAGCCTGTCTCAGGGTAATGTCACGCAGGCGGTTGAGCGAGGAATCAGCCAGAATCAGAAAGTCCCCTGCCCGCACCTCACGGCGGTAGAAGCGCATGTCCAGCTCGGCATCCAGACCCAGCGCGGGCGCCCCCTCAGCCAGCTCCTCGTTGGTCGGCAGGCGCTCGATAAAATCCTCCCGGATCAGGAAACAGCGCGCCGGGCCGGTCACCGCCAGATACAATTCCTGCTCCCGCAGAATGGCACACGCCAACCCCACCCGGATTGGCTCCAGTGCAGAGGCATTTGCCTTGTAGAGCAGGGCGTTGATGGCGCTGATCGAATCGCGCAGGGCAGAGGTTACACTGCCGGGAACATTGAAGTAGCGGGTTGAGAGTTCGCGGGCCAGCCCCTCATAAAATGCCGCCGGCTGGGATTGCTCCTCGCTGAGCGCGATGAGTGCAAAGAGGGTATCCAGATCACGGCCCCGCGCCGTCCGACGCGGCGGCGGCATCGCAATTGCACCGGGCGAAGCGGTGCTGATGGAACGCCCCCCTACCACAAAGAGATGGCCTACCAGGGCTTCGAGTTCAGTGCTTGGCATGGGCACTCACATCTTCTGCCTGTCAGGATACTTGTCGGGATACTGCTTGGTCATTTTACACGAGCCTGTTTCAGAGCAACAGTTTGCCTTGCTACTCGATCTCCTCCTGCCGGCTGTCACGAATCTCCTCGTAAACAGCCTCCAGGCCGGCCTTGATGCGCCGCTGAACCTTTTCTCGGTTGGACGGATCGTAAGGGAAGAAGGGCAAAAACTCCGCCACAAGCTGGTTGATCTCCGAACGGGGGCGTTCGGCATGGAGCAGACTGTTGATCCGGCGGCGGGCTATCCGCAGGTACTCAGACAAAGGCTCTGTGTCAGCAGGCTGGACTATCCCCTCCCTGCCGGAGACGATATTCCAGCCAATGTACCGTTGCTCTGAGCGCAGGCTTCGCAGGATGTTGAGCCATGACTTGGTCGTCCCATCACTGATGTAGGGATGCTGTCCCACACTGATCGAGTCCCCCACAAAGATTGTCTTGCGGCGGGGCAAGGTCACCCACGTACTGCTGAACATGGCGCTGGGCCGGTTAGTCAGGATGATCTCCTCATCACCGCAGTACAGGTGCATCACACTCTCATAAGAAAGCTGAGGCGGTATAACCTTTAGACTCCCAAGTTCAACCAGCTCGCTGTCATTGGCGCTCATCTCATCGGCGGCCTGAGAGATGAAACTGCCGCTCAAGCTCAGCATGTAAGCCGCGGCCAGCTCATGGGCCACTACCGGTGCATCGAACCATACATTGCCCAGAATACGATCCCGATGATGGTCCGTGTTGATGACATACAGGATCGGCGTATCAGGGCTGATCGTCTGCAACTGCATCACCCACGAACGAGCATCCCGTGGATAGGGAGGAGTGTCAACGCACACCCACCCCGCACTGGTCAGCACCGCCCCTACGGTGACCAAGGCATAGTTCGTCTCAATGAAGACGCCAGGAACGATCTCTTGCATAGCCCTACCGTCTACGACTGGAAGATGACCTGCTCCGCATATGCCAGCACAGACTCGATCTGGTCCACGCTGGCGGCAACGCCGCCGCCCTGAGCAAAATCCGCTCTGCCGCCCCCTCGTTCACTCCCCAGCGTCGAGAGAGCCTGCCTCAACGCGACAGCCATATCATAGGGCAGGTCGGGACTGCGAGCCATGATCAAATGAGCCTTACTACCTGAAGTGCCTACCAGCACCAGCACGCCGGGCGATTGGATCAGGCGGCTGGCCAGCGCCCGCAGTTCGTCCGTCTCACGGCCCTCAAAGGCCGCCCTGACCACCACAGTCCCGCCGCGCCGGCTGGCAGTCTGGAGCAGACGGGAAGCCTCTTCGTCCAGCAGGCGCTCCTGTGCGGCTTTGAGCGCCCGCTGGGCCGACTTCAAATCTGCCTTCAGGCGTGCAACCGCCTCCCCTGCCTCCCAGTAGCCGACGGTCAGATCAGCGGCCAACTGGTTGGCCAGAGCATTCTTAACCCGATAGTCGCGCAGGGCACGCCAGCCGCACCGGAATTCGACCCGCGTTTCCTGACCCTGCCGCTCCAGCTTGAGCACCTTGATCAGGCCAATCTCGCCGGTATGGGATACATGGGTACCGCCGCAGGCGGTTGTGTCGAATCCCTCTACTTCCACTACCCGCAGACGCTCCGGCAAGCGGTCGGGCAGCTTGCGCATCTCGATCTGGGTCTCTTCACCGGCGGCAAGGAAACGCGCCCTGACAGGACGGTTCTCGTACACGATCTGGTTAGCCAGCTCTTCAGCCCGCTCCACCACCTCCGGCGGCAGGGAGGGCTTGTCCAGATCAATCGTGACGCTCTCTTCGCTCAGATGGAAACCCACCGTCCGGGCGTTGGCCGCCTGCACAAAGGCCTGCGAAAGGATGTGCTGGCCGGTGTGATGCTGCATGTGGTCAAAGCGCCGCGCCCAGTCAACCTGGCAGTTGACCTGATCGCCCGGCACATCCCCCGCCAGCAGGTGCAGGATCGCGCCGTCTTCCTCCCGCTGGAACACATCTACGACCGGCACGTCATTCATCACTCCCCGGTCGGCTGGCTGACCGCCGCTGGCCGGGTAGAAGTATGTCCGATCAAGGATGACCGCCGGTTGTCCCCCTACCCTCAGCCGCTCGATGATCTGAGCCGAAAACCGGCTTGTGTAGGCATCCTCGTAGTATAGACGCTCCGTCATAGACAGGCCTCTCTCACGGTGTAGAAGCGGCTTCACAGGCCGGGAACTGACTTACATCACGCGGCCAATCGGCGGCATAGAAGGCCAGGTAATCCGCTGTGTGGGCCGACCAGTATACCTCTGTATGATCGCCTACCGGGTTGATCACGTACTCCGGCTCGATACCGCGCCGCCGCAGACGTCGGACGAAGTCATGCACCCCTATATCCACAATGGTATCCTGCGCACCCATGTCAAGGTAGATAGACAGCCGCTCAATGCCGGGGGCTGTATCTATCAGGTTGTTGGGGTTGAAGTCGGAGGGGTAGTCCGTATCGTAGAAGTAGGGGCTGTGGCCGCCCAGACGGTCAAACAGGTCGGGATGACTAAAGGCGATCCAGAAGGCCCAATACCCCCCGCGCGACAGCCCTCCGATAGCCCGGTGAGATGAGTCAGCCCAGACACAGAAACCAGCCTCCACAGCGGGTATCAACTCCCTGACGATCAACTCCGGGTAAGGGCCGTTGTCCATATAGTGCTCCGCGTCGTTGCCGTTGGGCATGACGATGATCATCGGGGGCAAAGCACCCCGCGCATAGCCAAGATCGGCGGCTTCGTCCAGCCCCATGCGATCCCACTGCGAATCGTCCATCCCCTGCCCCAGCCCATGCAACATGATTAAGTAGGGGTAACGCCTGCCCGTGACACTGTAACACGGAGGCAGATAGACCCGATAGTGAAACTCGCGACCGGTCAACTGGCTGATGAATGAGTGATAGACGATCTGCCCCTCCGTTTCCTCACAAGGGGGGATCGTGTGAGTTGGGGAGGGCGCCAGCGTCGGAGATGGGGTTGATGTGAGCGTAGGCGGCGGGAGCGGCGTCAGGGTGGATGTCCCAATCACCCAGACTGTTGAGACCGGCGTAGGCGAGGGCGTGACGGGTGTAGGGACGCCGGTCTGAGTGGGCGGCTGGGTGGGTACATGCCCTGGTGTCAGATAGTAGCCCGGCTGGAGCTTTTCACAGCCGGCAGATGCCAGAAGTACACTGACCATCAGGAGGAACGATAGGATTTTTGTTTTGCGACCCATGAGGCAGAATTATAGCCACGCCCCAAGCGGGGATGCAAACCGCCTTTGGGGATGAGCCAGACAGCGGGATAGCGACAGGTTACAACGTCCTTCCCGTGTTTATATCCCCGCCTGAAGGCGAAATCAGAAAGGGCAGAGCCTCTTCCGCCTATTTCATCGCCCGGTACAGCACCCCAATCGGGTGAAGGGCGGGCAGTCGGGTGTGCTTGGCAATCCACCAGCGGCAAGTCTCCGACTCGCTAATGACAAAATCGGCTCCCCATTCACGGGCCTGCTCAAACAGCGGCGAACCAACCTGACGGGCTACGTCGTACTTCTCACGCTTCATGCCATAAGTGCCTGCACCGCCACAGCACTCTGCCTCAGACAGGGTCACCTCAAGCTGAGGAATGCGCCGCAAGACGGGCAGGGTCGGGACACCCACGTCATGGGAGCGCAGTTTACAAGAGGCATGGTAGATGGCGCGGCTGGCCAGCGGTTCGAACGTCAGACCGTCCAGGGTCTCTCTGAGCCGCGTCGTTATGAACTCGAACACATCAAACGTCTGGGCCGCTACCAGTTCCACCTCTCTACCGCTCAGCCCCAGCGTAGCTTGATAGTCATATTTCATCGTCAGCAGGCACGAGGTGGAAGTCCCCACAATCGGGATGCCTGCCTCGGCGAAAGGCAACAGCAACGCCACATTCTGCTGAGCCTGACGACGGGCATCCTCAAACAGGCTGTTGGACTGCATCGCCAGGCCGCAACAGGTCTGCGGCGGAAGGATCACCCGGCACCCCAGCTTCTCCAGTACGGCGATGGTGATCCGGCCAAGTTCATGCTCGTAGTAGTTGGTACTGCATCCGTGGAAGAATGCCACTGTTACCCGTGAGGCGTCATTCTGTTCGGGCGGCTTCTCCACACAGTAGCGCCGCATCCGCGCCCGGAAGGTGCTTCCGGCGTAGGCAGGCATAGGAGCCTCACGGTGGATGCCAATCGTCTTCTCCATAATCCACCGCACAGGGCGCGTCCTCAGCGAGAGGTTAGCGATGGGAGCAAGAGGTGTTCCCAGCCGCCCGATCAGCTCTGTGTTGGAGATCAATCGGTCGCGCAGGGGTGCGCCGCGTTCCTCAACCAGCCGGGCCTTAGCTTGGGTGTTGATCTCAGCCACCTTGACATCATGGGGGCATACCCGCGAACACACGCCGCAGGCCGAACACCACATCACCGACGCATCCGGCAAAGGCAGGCGGGGATGGCGGTAACGCTCCGCCTGAGGGCCAACAGCCTTCGGGCCGGGGAACAGATCGGTTGCGGCGGCAACGGGGCAGGCCGCCGTGCAGATGTTGCACTTCAGGCACAGATCAGCAGTCAGGTTTGGTTGGATCATCCCAGTACAGCCTCCACAGCACAGAATGCCGTCACAAGCGCAATGCCTTGACGCGATCCCTCGTTGATCCGATCAGCACCAGCTAACAGACTGCCGGCGGCATACAGGTTGTCATAAACGGTGGTGCCGTCCATTCCCAGCGGCCTCATGTGCCTGTCCACTCGCAGGCCGAAACGCTCAAAGGGCTGTTCATCCAGCAGAGCAGGGTTGATCCAGCGGGCGCGGTCTCCGTCATGCAGTACAGGCAGGTCGAAGACTGTCTCCCGCACCCGCCCATCCGGCGTGGTTTCCAGGCCGCCGCCCAGCACGTCTCCGGTAGCAAGCAGTACCGCGCCCGCCTCATGGAAGCGGCTCCGCCCTGCTGATTCGACTACGACACCCCTGACGCGGCTTCCCTCACCCGCCTGCCCGACAGCAGGCACTCCCTCTACGATTTGCACACCAGCATTGAGAGCAGTCCGGCGCAGGATGCGTTCCAAACGCAGGCCCGGAACGCTGGGCGGCAGTGTCGGAATCTCAAACAGCGGCAGACCAAGCCGTTCCTGCATCTCCAAGAAGACTGCCGATGACTGCCGCAAACCCAGCACTGCCGGCAGTCCTACCCGCTTTGCTCCTGCAAGGAGGGGCTTCCACACACGGGCGATCTGTTGGCGGCTGGCCGGCCTGTCAAACAGGTAAGCTAGATCAGTGGCGTAGCCATCCCGTCGGAGAGGTGCACCCGGCACGGGCAGTTCTACTGTCCCCTCCACCGGCAGACCAGCCCGCTTCAGGCTGGAGGCCGCTAGGGCGGGGTAAAAATCACGGAAGCCGCTCAACCCGGCCAGAACAAAAGGCGTCTTGTCGGCCATATGCCCTTGCGCCAGCGACAGCGGGGCATAAGCGGTCACATGGATTGTTCCAAGAGCGGTTGGCAGGAGAAGGCTGTCCTCCGGCCCGGCTGTAAAGGGGTAGTCCGCTTCAGTAGTGATCTGGCAGAAGGCCGCTAGAGCGGCTTCCAACGCCTCGAATCCGGCCAGTGCGTAGGGGTGTGTGTCGGGCAGATGGTTGATGGTCTGTGCAAGGGGCGGGTCTGCCTTCCAAACATCTATGCAACCATGAGAAAGCTCCAAGTTACCCCGTCCTCTTGCGACCACCGTCACAGAAGCTCCCCGCCGGGCGGCAAGCACAGCCGCAAAAAGACCCGTCAAACCGGCACCGACAACCAACAGACTGGTCATTGTGCGGCCTCCTCCCCCATCAAGTCCTGAGCCGCAAAAAGCTCAAGGTAGACACGACGCATCAGCTCCATCTGACGGAGCGTGTGTCCCCACCCCAGGGGGCGGATACCACGCCAGCGCTCCTGAAGAAACCCGCCCAGCCCCCCATCCTGAGGGACGGACGACAGGGTTTCATGGGCAATGCCGGCGGCCCGGTAAGCGCAGAAGCTGGCCTGACAAGGCCCCATCCCCAGCCGCAGGTCACGCCGCACATCATCCAGCTCAAGGGGGGTGACAGCACGGAGGGCGGCCTCCAGGTCACCGCGCGGGATCAGCTCACACTCGCAGATGATCTGCGGCGGCGTTTCGGGGGGAGCCTGAGGCTCGACTCGGGCAAGGCGTCCGGGCAAGGTGTGGTAGGATTTTGCCCCTGACTCCAGAGGGGTATCGGCTGTACGACAGGGGGCTGTGACGTTCAGATGCCGGCAGACAACTTTCATGGCATGTTCGGCCATCAGGCGGTAAGTAGTGAGCTTGCCGCCAAAGATGCTCACCAGCCCGTCTATACCGTCGCGCTCCGCATGGTCAAGGATGGTGTGAGCGCGGGGCAGTGCACGTGTCTGCTCAGCGTCAGCCTGCTCCGGACGGTACAACGGGCGGACGCCCGCCCATACCCGCAGAGGTCTGTGCTGAGGCAGGCTGGGGATCATTTCTGCCCCTGTCTTCAGAATCTTGTCCACTTCCCACGCTTCAGTGCGGGTGTCAGCCGGGTCTTCAACGTGAGTATCCGTCGTCCCAAAGACAGCCACCGTGCCGACCGGGACAATCAGATCACCGTCAGCGGGCGGCCTGCATCGGTTGACGACGGTATGGATCAGGCGGGCGGCCACAGCGACCATGCTTCCCCTGCCCAGCGCAATGGGTATCTCGATCCCTGCCAGCCGGGCCACGAGGCCTGCCCACGGGCCTGTCGCGTTGACCGTGAGATCGGCTTCCAGGATGATCTTCTCCCCATCATTCAGGGAGGTGATCTCCGCACCGACCACTCTGTGGTTGTCCACGATCAGGCGATCAAGGCGATGGCGTAACCATACCTGCCCGCCGCCTGCGCGGATGGAATGAGTCAGCATGTGCAGTAAATCGAACGAGTCCAGCGCGGCATCGCGCGTGGTAAAGACCCGTTCTATTTGAGGGTTCAGCAGAGGCTCGCGGCGTAAAGCTTCCGCAGGCTCAATCTCCTCCACCGGCACGTCCAGTTGACGGCAGGCCGTCAGCCAGCGATCCGGCCAATCGGCAGGGTCGCCCGGACAGGCCATGTAAAGTCCGCCTGTATCCTCGATGGTAGCGGGGGCAATACGGCGCAAGACGGCATTTTCCAGCGCACATTCCTGCGCCGAGACGGGATCAGAAATCACATAACGGGCGCCAGAGTGAAGCAGGCCATGATAGCGGCCCGATGTGCCTTGGCCAAGGTCGCCCTGCTCCACCACCACAACCCGGATGCCGCGCAGGCAGGCATCCCACGCTATGCCTAGTCCTGTAGCGCCGCCGCCAATAACCAGAAGCTGGGTAGATTGTTTTCGCATGATGTCCCCCTGAGAGGGATGAACGTCTCCAAGACTCGCCTCTGATCATACCCTACAAGCCCGCCAGTTCCATCCTGATCAATGCCACAATAAAGAGTGACAGTCTTCGCAATCAGTGTACAATACTAGAAATAAGGGCCGGCACTTACCAGCCATTATTGCTTAGACCCCGATATTTGCATCCCCTCAAAGGAAGTCCCATGACTGACCTCATTGGAAAGACGATCAAACACAGAGTGGCAAGCTTGAACTGGCAGCCCTTCAGCCCATGACAGGGGGGAGACAGCCTTGACGGGCGTTTGATCCCCACGGCAGGTTCGGCTACACTGGAGGCGGATCGAAGCACACCATCAAACAGCCCTGAGAAGAGGGAAAGAAGATGCAAGACCCTGACCACCAACTGGACAGCGAACTGGAGGCCGAAGAGATCGAGGCTTACTGTGTCAGGTGTAAGCAAGTCGTGCCGATGAGCGAGCCTGCACCCGTTTGGACACGACGGGGGACACCCGGCACACGCGGTCAGTGTTCGATCTGCGGCACTACGATCTTCAGAATGGGGAAAACAGAAGCACACGACAGGCTCGCTAAGCCAGATATGGGGCGGGTGCTTGGCACCCCCATGCCGCTCCGCAAGGGGCGGAGCAGTCAGGCCAAGTTTGCCGCTTACATCAGCTACAGCCTTGCCGATTCGGGGCTGGCCGCCCGTCTGGCCGAAGACCTCAGCAAAGCCGGCATTCCTACATGGTTTGCACCCGACGCCGGCGTAAACAAGGCAAACTGGGCCAGCGGAGTCCATCCCGCCCTTGAGGAATGCAGTCACATGGTGGCGATTCTTTCCGAGTTCGCCCTCAACACAGCCGAACTTCGAGAGGAGTGGACTTTCTTTCGATCCCGCCGCAAGCCGATATTGGTAGTCCAAGTAAGCCCGTGCGAGATACCAGACGATCTGCGGACTCGCCCGCGCTTCGACTTTTCAGAAGACTACCGGACAGCCTTCCGAGAGCTGGTACAGGCATTGAGCGGCTGATCAGGGCCGGCAGTTTGACTGCCCGCTATTCTTCGGGGGTGAGAGTCTGAACAGACGGCGGCGCAAAGATAAGCTGATAAGTGAGCATGGACGATTGGCCGGCAGGGGTGGTACAGGCTGAGCCGCTGAGGCCGGTGACTGGCTCAGCTAACTGATCCAATCTCACGCTGTAAACCTGATCAGCCTCCATCTGGAAGTCAGCATAACCCGGATTAACGTCAGGCTTGAGGCCGGTAAAGAAGACCTCTTGGCTTGCCCCCCAACTCACCGTCACCTTCACCGCCGGTACGCCCTCTCCCATCTCGTCATAGACATATACCTCAATCCGCCCCGCCGCCCGCCCCTCTTCACAGACCGCCTGCAAAGAGATCAACGCGAGATCAGCCACCGCGGGGACAGCCGGCGTTGGGGGAGCGATGAAAGGAGTGGGAGTGGGAGTTGGAGCCGGCGTATCGGTCGAGGTGGAGAAAGGGGGCGGAGGCAGTGTGATCATGGCTTGCGGCGGCATAGAAGTTGGGATCGCCGTACCAGAGAAGACAGCAGCCGCAAGCGGCTGAGCACCCAGTGCCTCAGCCAAGACGGTCAGGGCATACACCTGATGATTGTCATCTCCACGCAGGAAAGCAGAATCTGCCTGAGTGGCCACCAACCCGGCTATATCATGAACACCCAGACTTTGAAGCCGTGCCTGCGCCCGAGCCAAGTTGAAATCTTGCAGGTAGGCCTCACTGACCAGCAGAATGTAAGTTTGCTGATCTTGGGCGTTCAGGCGGTCCGGCGCTACATCTACCCATTTCACGGGGTTGAGAAACCACGCATAAATCAGCCCGCCTATCAGGCCCAGCAGAAAGCCAGCCAACAAGGCGATCCAAGGGAATCGGGGCGGGGTGCGGCTTTGCATCCGTTACTGCCCGGTACCAGAGGTTTGAAGGTACGGCTGCATAGGAGGGGTGATGTAACCAAAATGGGCGGCAAGACGCACCAAGTTACGAATATCGTCTGGGTTACGCCCCTCTGCAATGTACTGCTCAGCAAGAAGAGCCACATAAGCCGCCGGATCAGGCTCAGCCAGCCGGCCCAGCCGAGCCTGCGCTAGGTCCCAGTCCCCGTTCACAGCGTAGGCGGCCCCCACCATGACCACATAATCCGCCTTGTAGTCAGGGTGGAGCTTGTCCAGGCCAACGCTGACATCCTGAACAGGCACAAACCAGCCTATCATTGTCCCGGCCAGCACACCAAGCCCCAGCCCGATCAGCAGGGTTGGCCACGTTCTTTGCATGACGGCCCCTCGATTAGACCCTCTCGCATAAGTTTGCTATACTACGCGCCAGAGGCAAACTTGCCAAAAAAGCCGGGGAACTCCCGGCTTGAAGCAGGCTCATCATGCCGGAGGTGGGAGTTGAACCCACACGCCTTGCGGCGCGCGATTTTGAGTCGCGTGCGTCTGCCATTCCGCCACTCCGGCTTGCCACAACAGTATACGGCAACTTGGCCCGAACGTCAAATAGTCGGGGGCCACTACCGAACGGCTGGGCGATGGATGAAGCAGTCCTGATTCAAGCGGCTCAACAGGGCGATGTCAACGCCTACAACACGCTAGTTCTGCATTACCAAGACCTAGCCTACAACGTTGCCTATCGAATCATCGGTGATCTGGATGCGGCGGCTGACGCTGCGCAGGAGGCTTTCATCTCGGCCTACCGGGCGATCCAGCGCTTTCGGGGGGGATCATTTAGGGCCTGGCTGCTTCGTATCGTAACCAACGCCTGTTACGACGAATTGCGCCGCCGCAAACGACGCCCTCAGACCTCATTGGAAGCCCTGTACGTCGAGAGCGAATCACCAGACGATCCGCTGGTCAGCCGTGCTGAAAGCCCGGAAGCGTACACCCAGCGTATGGAACTGCAAGCCGCTATTAAGAATTGTCTGGAAGAACTGCCGGACGAGCAAAGGGTAGTGGCTATCCTGTCTGATCTGGAGGGGCTGAGTTACGAAGAGATCGCCCAGTCAACCGGCACGGCTCTAGGTACAGTCAAATCGCGCCTGAGCCGATCACGGGCGCGTCTGCGGGACTGCCTGCAGGGCTTTGAGGAACTTTTGCCGGCGGAATATCGTCTTAAAGTTGGAAGCTAAAATTGGCTTAACCGGCCT
The DNA here is from genome assembly GCA_034435015.1 of Anaerolineae bacterium. Classification (GTDB taxonomy): domain Bacteria; phylum Chloroflexota; class Anaerolineae; order Aggregatilineales; family UBA3940; genus DAOTYH01. The sequence goes on from DAOTYH010000105.1 coordinate 23,011, forward strand.
TGAGAGCGGGTGGATGCAGTGAAAGCATCTCTCGATGAGCGCGACCTGATTCTGCTGAATGCCTACCTCGACAATGAGCTATCGGCTGAAGAACGGGCATCTTTCGAGCAACGCCTAGCCCGTGACTCTGCCCTGCGAGCTGAACTTCGGGAATTGCAGGCAACTGTCTTATTGCTGGGCATGGCAGAACGAGTCCGCGCCCCGCGCAACTTTACCCTAGACCCCAACCTCTACAGCAAGCCTGCCCGGTCTGGATGGTGGAGACTGGGGAAGACAGCTCCTCTGATGCCGCTGGCGGCGGCAGGGGCAGGGATCGTTGTAGTGGCGTTGTACATCGGGGCGATTGCACTGACTCGTCTCGGAGGAGGGGCCGCCGCGCCCTCTGTGGCGATGGAAGCCGCCGCACCCCAGCAAGAGCCTGCCGCCATGCTACCCGAAGCGCCTGCGGAGGAGGCGGCACCGGCAGAGGCAGGGCCAGCCGCTCAAGCCGCTCCCCTTCCAGAGGCGTTCGACCAGCAGGAAGCACAAACACAACAGGCGCCGGCAGGAGCAGTCCCCCCCACCCTTGCTGCTTCGCCGGAGGAAGCAGGCGGCATTTTTGCGGCTGAGGAAGCCTCTTCTGAGGCGGGTGCCGCCGCGTCCCCGCCGCTACCGACCGCCGCCGGCGACCAAGAAAGAGCCGGCAATGCCGCCGGGCAAGGGGAAAGAGTGATCGAGCCGGCACCCGCTCAGCCCTTCCCTGCCGGCCTGTTCGAGCGCCCAGGCGGTTCTCCAGTCGGGGGCGTCGTGGTTGCCGCGTTGCTTCTTGCAGTCGGGCTGATCATGCTGGCTGTCAGCCTGATTCTCATCTTTAGGCGACGAGGACGAGGACGGTGACCAGCCCTCAAGATATGAACTTCTGTCCCCGCTGTGGATATCCCCTGAGTGATGGTATCCGCTTTGGCAAGTTACATCGGGTGTGCGAACGATGCGGTTTCATCTACTTCAACGACCCGAAGGTGGCCGCTGTGGTGTTGGTCACGCAGGGGGGACGGGTTCTGATGGTCAAGCGATCAGTTGACCCGCAGAAGGGCAAATGGGCCTTGCCGGCAGGGTACATTGACTACGGGGAGGACCCGCGCGAGGCGGCCTGCCGCGAGGTGATAGAGGAAACCGGCCTTGCAGTGCGCATTACCCGATTGATTGACGTGCTGGGGAATAAGTCTTCAGACGGGGGCGGGGCCAGCATTGTGATCCTGTTTGAGGCGGAGGTGGTCGGCGGCTCACTGCGTGCTCAAGACGACGCTGAACAGGCCGTCTTCTTCACACCGGATGAGATACCCTTAGACGAGATCGCCTTTGAGAGCACCTCTCTACTGCTGGAACGCTGGATGAGCGGACAATCCCAGCCTGAGTGAAAGCGCCTACTCTGTCCGCTGTTGGGATGCCAATTCAGGAAAGTCGGGCGGCATAAACAGCCGCCAGAACAAGTCAGCCAGACGGGGTGTTAGAACGCTGGCATACTGTCCGATGGTCTCCAGCCAGCCAATGTTGACTTCCGGCGCCCCCAAGGCCATCGCCTCCAGCGTGCGCCGGGCTACACGCTCCGGCGGGATCATGGTAAACCCCATCCGGCGGTACGCGGGCTGAATCCGGCTGACCATCTGCGTATCGGTATAGCCGGGGTTGACCGTCAGCACCCGAATCCCTGTGCCAGCCAGCTCACGCCGCAACCCTTCGCTGAAGCCTATCATCGCGTGTTTGCTGATGCCATAAGCAATGAAATAGGGCATGGTGTGGCGCCCCGTCGCTGAGGCAACATTCACAATATAGCCGGACCGCTGACGGCCCATGATCGGCAAAGCCAGTTGTGTCAGGCGGACGGCAGAGAGCACGTTGACCTCCAGATGACGCCTCAGCATGTCCGGTGTAGTATCCGCCAATGAACCGCCCTGGATGATGCCGGCATTGTTAACCAGAATGTCTATGCGCCCGAAACGATGCATGGCACGGCTGACCAGACCGTTAAGCTGGTGCTCATCTGTCACATCGGCAGGAACGACGAGAACTTGAGTCTCCTGCCTGATGCGCCGGCACTCAGCGGCCACCGCCCGAAGCTGTTGTTCATCACGGGCCGCTAAGACGAGGTACGCCCCTCGACCCGCAAAGGCATGAGCAAGCGCCCGCCCTATGCCGCGCGATGCGCCGGTGATCAGCACCACCTTATGCTGAAAGGCATTTCTCTTCGAGCTGACCAACAGGCGAGTCAAGCCCCAGACCCCAAGACCCAGAATGAGCGGAATCAACCAGCCAATCTGCGAACGCTTCATAACGAGCGCTCCTTTCGGGCAATGGTGATCAAGTTGACGCCTAAGCCGACGGGGATCAAGGTGAGGCCGGTCAACACCTGAACCGCGCTGGGAAGTCCGAACAGGGCAAACTGAAGCGAGGCAGGGATCAGGGGCAGGTAGGGAACATCCCAAAGCCCATCCCCAAACATCCGTAGAACGCGGAAGCCGCTCTCCTCTGTCCATTGCCGCCAGACTGCCGGCGGCTGGACGTTGATGTGGGTGGGGTCTTTGGAGATAGCATCGGGCGTTCTTTCAGGATGCTTAAGCGGGCGCAATGCATAAACAGGGTTGGGAGTAGCAAACAGGAACAGCCCCTCATCAGTCAGGATGCGGTTGACATGACGGAGACAGGCCGGCGGATCAATCAAGTGCTCGACGAGATGAAGGGCTACCACCACATCAAAGGAGCGGTCAGCGAACAGCTCAAGCCGCTCGGCTGAAGCTACCAGCGCCGAGGACTTGGGCGCATTGCGGCGTGTTTGAAGCGCGGCGTAGTGGGCAATATCAATCCCGACACAGGTGAAATGCCGCTCCAGAAGCCCCAGCAGATGCCCCAGCCCACAGCCCATTTCCAGCAGGCGGCCTGTGGAAGGCTTTGCAGGGGCAAAGCGTCTCACCAGACGGGCGTAGTAGCGGCGTGCAAACCAGTACATGCTAAACCGGCCTAACGGCCTGTCGGCATAATTGTAGGACTGGAAGTACCGCTCACCATACTCATGGACAGGGGCTGTATTTTGGTTCATTTTGTACCGGCTTCTACCTCGTGAGTGCTCAAAGGCTGGGAGGACTTCCGCATTGAAAGCTGAAGCAAAAAGACACTTGCAAGAATGATGACGCCCCCCACGTACTGGACGGTCGTGACATGCTCTCCGAGCAGGGCTGTAGCCAGCACGACCGCCAGTAGCGGCTCGGTAGCGGCCAAAATAGCCGCGTTGGAGGCCCCGATCCGAGCAATTCCCAGAGAGATAGCCAAGATTGGCAGGGCTGTTCCGATGACAGCCAGCCCGGCTACCGCCATCCACCCTGAGGTGGTAGCCGGAGGGTCCAGCCCTCCCCAGATGAGGCTGAGCGGAAAGAGAACCAGCGCCGTCCCCGTGATGTTGATCGTGCCTGTCACCAGCCCTGAAGTCTGGCGGGTACTGCGTCCAACAACCACCAGGTAGAGGGCATAGGAAGCCGCGTTTAGGAGCGGGAACAGCACATCCAGAAAGCCGGCGATCTCCAGTGCCCCGCCGGTGGTAAGGGCACAACCCGCCAGCGCCAAGACGATAGCCGCCCAAGCTGTCACAGACAGCCGTTCGCCGAACATGACCGAGATCAGCGCCACAATGGCCGGATATGTATAGAACAACAATACATAGGTTGTGGCAGGCACACGTTCCAGCGCCCAGAAGGCCGTCAGTGCGACAAAACTGTACAATGCCCCCATAGCCAGCAAAACAGCGATCTGTCTGCGGGTCAACGGGGCGGCCTGAAGCCGCTTCTGCCAGAGAGGCCACGCCAGCCACACAACCAGCGCGGCAAAGAGAAAGCGCCATGTCACAAGATCGAGCGGAGTCACACCGGCCCGATAACCCAGCTTGGTTAACGTGGGCAGGAAGGCAAAACTGGCGGCGGCAGTTAGAACAAACAACGATCCGGAAAGAGTACGGTTCATAGGTTATCTTTCTGTGTCATTCGGCAATACTCTACTCTTGGCGGGCTATTCTGACCAATATCTGCTCAATCCGACAGGCGGCTGGGAGTACATTGTAGCTTTCGGGCAGGCTGATATACAATAGCCTTATCCTTAAGTCGCGATCCTCTCTAAGTTGACGGGGTAAGGGTATGGCCGAATCTGAGGGCGATCTTGTACAGCGGGGCATTGCTGCCATCCGTGCGGGTCAATCCAATGAGGGGCGTCGTCTTCTGGCGCAGGCACTTCAGATCAACCCACGTAGCGAGCTGGCGTGGCTGTGGATGAGCAGTGTCGTACAGACAACCGAACAGCGTATCCATTGCTTAAAGCAGGTTCTGGCCATCAACCCTCAGAATGAGGCGGCCCTTAAGGGATTACGATCCCTAGGCGCATTGGAGGCTCCCCCGCCCGCACAGCCCGCCCCTGCAACGCCTTCTTCGCCCCAGTCTCCGCCGCCTGTC
>DAOTYH010000106.1:0-3964 GCA_034435015.1 Anaerolineae bacterium
TCATCTTCCAGTTGCGACATGCGCCTGCACAGGTGGATCATCTGGCGGGTGTGGTCAATCTCAGCCCAAGAGAGCAACAGCAAATCCATAGAATGGACCAGCAGGACTGAGAAGGGGACTTGCTCACCGCCTGCTTCCATCTGAATGATGCCGGCATGGGCTTTATGGGCTTCTGCCTGTTCCTTCTCAGCTTCAGCTAGTGCGGCTTCTGCCCCCTCGTAGTCTCCCTCTTCTGCCCGTTCGGCGGCCTCGATGGCCTTTGAGCGGGCATTACCTGCATGGAGGATGATATTGAACAGGGTTTGTTCCCAGTTCAAGGTCTGGCTGTTGGTCACGATGTGCTCCTCAATGTGTCTAAGTGATCGCTGATGTTCAGGTGAATCAGGCGGGCCTTCCCCGCCGGATGCACCTCAATTTCGGTGAAGGCGCAGGCAGGCCAGCCGTCGTAGTGTGTCCAGGCTGATGGGTCACCATCTACCAGCCGGGCCAGCATGGCTCCCCGTACGCCCATGTGGATCACTGCCAATACCCGCTGGTCAGGGTGCCGGCGGGCTATCTCGCAGGCGGCCTCTGCTACACGCTGGCCGAAATGGGGGCGCGGCTCTCCACTTAGCCTTACGACAAGTGTGATCCACGCAGAGCGGAACATGCGCCGCAAGGGCGAGTCGTTAGCGAAGTTGAACAACCGCGATCCCTCCAGCCAGCCAAAGTCCATCTCACGCAGGCCGTCAAATGGGATGGGTTCCAGCCCAACCGCCTGACCAACGATCTCGGCTGTCTCGCGGGCGCGTCCCAACGGGCTGGTGTAGAGGGCATCGAAATGCTGACCCCTTAGCGCCTCAGCGGCCAGCCTTGCTTCCTGACGCCCGCGTGCACTGAGAGGTGCATCGGTGATGCCGTGCAGGCGTCCCTGTTCAATCCATTCAGTTGTGCCGTGTCGAACGAGGGTCAGAAGGGTCATTCAGGGACATCCATGACGCACCGGAAACCGATGAAGTCGTTTTTACGGCGCGGCGTATGTTTGCGGACGGCAAAGGTGCGGGCTTCATCGCGCCCGTCCAGCCAGCTACCGCCGCGTATTCCCATGGTGACGACTTCACTGCCGTCGTTGGTCCATTCGTACACGTTGCCTGCCATATCTACCACGCCGTAAGGGCTGTCTCCCTGAGGTGAATACTGGCCGACCGGCACAATCTTCAGCGGGCCGCCTTCACCGCAGTTCAGGCGCGTCTTGTCAAAGGCGTCCCCCCATGGGTAGATACGCCCGTCTGTTCCTCTGGCCGCTTTCTCCCACTCCGGGCCGGTCGGCAGGCGCTTGCCGGCCCATTTGGCATAGGCCGCCGCATCAAACCACGAGACCTGCACAACCGGATGATTCTCTGTGCCAGGGATGGGCGCACCCTGACGCCAGTGAGGCGGGAAGTTGGCATTGGTGGCGTCCACAAAGACTTTGTATTCAGCGTTCGTCACAGGGGTCTTGTCAATGTAATAGGCTGGCAGGAACATCGGTTGTTTGTTTGGTCCAAACAGGAACTCCCCTGCCGGGATCAAGATCATCTCTTTGTTGTCTCGCGCTATGATGGTTCTTGGAAGCTCTGAACTCATAAGTCACCTTTTGTGAGCTTTAGCTCTACCCTTTGGGGCGTCAGTTGGAGGGGGCAGGGCGGGAATCTGCCTCGTCAGCCAATAGAGCGCCAGTGCCGCCACCACCCCTTGATAGACAAGGGCGATCAGGCTGGCGGTGAGGCTGTCACTGCCCAGCGCCAACCCGACGGCATTGTAGCTCCAAGCGGCCAGTGCATTGATGATCATCGCCAGCCACAACCAGCGCAATTGCCTGACAAGCAGGGCGCGGGCAACCAGGCCGCCCAGCGCGGCGCTGAGTGCAACCAGCGCAACCCGATAAACGTTCAGCGATACCAGCCCGGCCAGCAGATTAAGCCATGTCTGAGAGGCAATCTGGGCTAGGTCTGGTGTTGAGGTGTCGCCAAAGACCAGACGTAACCCCGCCCCTACCAGTGAGATGCCCTGAAAGACGTTTGTCAACAGGCCGACACCAAGCCCGATCAGGATGCCGTTCTCCAGCAGTTTATTTGGATCGATCCGCCGCCAGCGCAGAAACAGGTATTGGCCTGCTTCGAGAAAAACAGCGGCTATCATACTCCCTGCCAGTGCGAAAATGTACAGCATGGCTGACTCTGGCCCCTCTTGGCCGAAAAGGATCAGACGTAACAAGTTGGTCAAGAAGAGGGCAGGGAACAAGGTCACGACCAGCAGACCCATTCCCCACAACAGCAGGGAGGTCTCGAAGCGCAGGTCGCGGCGGGTGATCAAGGCGACTACTGCACCAGGTAGAAAGATGAACGCAAACCCGCCCACAGTGACTACCAGACCGCGCAGAATAAGCATCAAGTATGATCCTCCGACATGAAAGCGGCCTTCTTACTTGCCTTTGGCCTCATCACGGGCTTGGATAGCCCTCATGATCTGGTTGAACAGTGCCTCACCATCTACCATCCCGAAGATGGTCGAGTCAATTGACTCAACCAGAATGCCGAACGGACGCACCTTTTCCTCGACAGCCCGGCGTTTATAGAACACCTGCGGTGCGATCAGCACAATGTCGTACCAGTGCATGGCGGGGTCCCAACGGCCAACCTCTTGGACGGCTACCGCCTTCAGTTCGAATGGGACGCCGGCTTTGGCGGCGGCCTCTCTGGTTTTGGCCTCCAATAGAGAAGAGGACATCCCCATCGCACACACCATCAGCACCTTGATCGGTTTCTGAGTTGATCCTTCCTCAGACATGATGTTCCTCCTTTGGGACGGCCTGTACGATTTGCTCGAACAATTTTTCGCCGTCTACCATGCCAAATGTGGTCGGCTCAATATCCTGCACAACGACCCCATACGGTGAGGCCATCTCAGCGACACTTTTCTTTTTGTAGCGTACCTGCGGCGCGATCAGCACTAGGTCCACCGGCTTGGCGGCGAAATCGTAGAGGGCGATCTCACCTACCGAGACTGCATGGATCGTCAGGGAATGACCGGCGGCTGTGGCGGCCTCCCTGGTTTTGCTTTCCAACAGGCTGGAAGACATCCCCGCCGCACACACCAGCAGTACGTTGTAGCTTGCCATCATACCATCCTGTCTGATCATTCATTACCAGCCGGCTGAATGTCTAGCGCCTCAGCGCTGGGAAGTACGCGCCGTGTTGCTGGCGGTAATCGTCTAAAATAGAACGGGCTACACTGAGGGACGGCACCAGCGGGTGGAGGGTCAGGGCTTTAAGAGCGAGGTTGTAAGACCCTTCGACTGCCGCCTGAATGGTCAGCCGTTCATACTCCTTGACTCGCTTCATCAATCCCAGTGCATGATCGGGAATGGCCCCAATCGCAAGGGGGCGGATCACCCCCTGCTTCAGACAGCAGGTTACTTCGACCACGTCCTCAGCCCCCATGCCCTGAATAGCCCCGCGGTTGGGGACGTTCAGGATGGACAGGCCGCCAGCCGTGCCGCGCAGTGCTCCGATGACATCCAAGGCGACGCCGGCGTAGCCTTCAGCGGAAGCCTCGATCTGGTTGAGCTTTTCCTTCAATGCCGGCGGCAGTTCGTGTTTATGCCCTGTCTCGATGCTCATATAGGTCTCACCGCGTCGGTTGAGATAGCTTAGGTAAGCCGCCCTGATCGCCTCAGCCGGCGCATCCTCACGAACAAGCCGCTCAAGGGTCTGGTAAAGCTCAACATTGAAGGGCATGATCTGCTGTGCCCGGCTCTGACCGGCACGTTTGAGGTTGTCCACCACCTGCTGGGTATTGGTGTAGAAGTAGTTGTATTCGTTGGGGATCATGCCCAGCATACGGATGTATCCCGGCTCAAAGGGCAGTCCCGGCAGAGGCTCGCCGCTGTGTGCCTCGATGAAGTCAATCAGCTCAGGCAGGCGACTGTCTCTTATACACATCC
>DAOTYH010000107.1:0-2434 GCA_034435015.1 Anaerolineae bacterium
GATTCATCCCCCTCCCCCGAACGGTTGGTTGTTTTGTATTTCGGTTCGTATGTACCCAACCACGGCGTAGATGTTATTCTCGATGCCGCTAACCATCTCAGAGCCGACCATCGCCTGATGTTTCGATTCATCGGGGACGGCGAGGCCAAACAACAAGCCATTGATCGAGCATCCGCTCTCAAGTTGACGCATGTGGAGTTCTTACCCAGAGTCCCCTTTGAGATGCTGCCTGCTCAGATCGCACAGGCTGAGATCGTTCTAGGGGTCTTCGGGGATACCCTTCAGGCCAGACGGGCTACAGCCAACAAAGTTCTGCAAGGACTCGCCATGCGCAAGCCCGTTGTCACCGGCGACACGCTGACCACCCGCGAGGTCTTCTCCGACCGTGAACATCTGTGGTTGTGCCCTCTCGGCGACTCAGCGGCACTGGCAGATGCCCTGCGGACGCTGGCCGGCGATGCCGCCCTGCGCCAAAAGCTGGCCGAACAGGGCTACCAGCGCGTCAAGGAGTGTCTTACACCGGCAGTACTTGGCCCTCAACTAGCGCAGGCCCTGCACTCCTTCCTAAGCAACGGGCAAGGCCGCTTCTCCCCGCACTCATACTGAGACAATCGCCTTACCCCGCCGTTGAGCGGAACTGCACATGACGCCATTTTTCAAAAAAGACCTTTAGCATCAGGCGCTGATATTTGCCGGTAGCCGTCATCGGCGCAGACTGGCCAAACACCACCACTTTCGGGCTTTTCTCAAATGTCATGCGGGCACGGCAATGGTCGAGGATTTCCTGCTCCGTCAGAGCTGCCCCATCATGTAATACAACAAACGCCCCTACCTCTTCGCCATAGTAGTCATTCTCGAAGCCGACAGCCAGCGCTATCTTGATCTGAGGTAACTCCAGCAAAACCTCTTCAATATCAAAGGGCGAGAACTTTACCCCCCCTCGTTCAATTAATTCTTTGATGCGCCCGGTGATAAAGAAAAAGTACCGCCCCTGCTCATCCACTTCATAAAACCCCTCATCACCGGAGCGAAACCAGCCAAACTTGAAGGCCTCAGCGTTGGCATCCGGACGCTGATCGTACCCCCGCATCACGTTGTGCCCGCGGATGCAGATTTCGCCTCGTTGCCCCGGCGGAAGTTGCTCACCGCGCCCATCGGAGTCGAAGATTGCCATCTCATTAATCTCAAGAGGGACCCCAATCGAGGGATAGCCGTAAGCGCTCAGCCAGTAGTGACGCTGTTCCCGGCTGAGGTCAGGCGGCATGGAGCAGGCCGCACAAGTCGATTCGCTTTGGCCATAAGCATGGATAACCGGAAACCCAAACACCTCTTCAAAACGCAATGCCAACGCGACCGCCAGCGTTCCGCCCCCGCAGATCACATGCCGGAGATGGGTCAGATCACTGCGATCAACCCCTTCGCCCCATATGCTTCGCCCTTCCTGCCGAGCCTTATCGGCATATTCGAGGCTGAACTGAAGCAGAGTTGGCACCACACTGACAATGTTTACCTTTTCGCGGGCCATCCTGCCCCAGAAGTGCTCAGACGAGTAGGCACGATTCAGCACCACACTGGCGCCTGCCAGTAGCGGCATCACTAGACTGACAATCAGCCCATACACATGGTGAATAGGGAGCACACACATCAGCCGCTGATCAACCGTCAGGCCATTGCAGACTGCCAGCCCTTTTGCATCTACCAGCATGTTGTATTGAGTCAGCACCACCCCCTTTGGCCGCCCGGTAGTTCCGCTGGTGTAAACAAGCAGTGCCTCATCTTCCAGTGTCACCGGTTCAGGGGGTTTGAAATCGGTCGGCTGTAGATCATTTCCCTCGCCCAAATGGCGGTACGAACCCTGCTTCTCTCCCCCTACCTGTACGATCTCCCGCACAGATTGAATGACAGACTTGCCATGCACAATGGCCTCAGCCCGCGCCAGCAAGTCAGGCCGGGCAAAGACGATCACGGCCCCGCTACTGCGCAGGCTGTAGCCAATGTTTGCATCATCTTCAGCGATATTCTGAGGGACAACCGTCACACCCAGTTTCCAGCAGGCGAAGTACAACATCACCAGTTCGCTGTGGTTGTACCCTATCGTGGCAACACGATCACCACGCCGCAGACCAAGCTCGCTTGCTAAGAAGTTGGCTATCTGGTTGACACGCGTGTTGATCTCAGAGTAAGTGAACTCCTCGCGTTTGCCTTCTGCGTCATAGTGAACAAGGTAAATCTTGCGAGGTGTCTCTGCCGCCCATCTTTCCAGCAGGCCGGCGAAATTTGGGTAGGTTACAAGATACTGCTCCGGTGGAATACCGCGATACGTTCGAGCGGCACGGATATTGGCCTGTATGTCAAGGCCGAAGTCTTTTTGCATCCATCCCCTCACTATTCTAGGTCCAAGGCCGACTCACAACCTCATACGAAGGATAATTTT
>DAOTYH010000108.1:0-117058 GCA_034435015.1 Anaerolineae bacterium
CAGGGGTGGGAGTCACCGTTGGGGGGATGGTGGCCGCTCTAGGGGTTGCTGGCGGTAAGGTAGGCGTTACAGTCGGAGTGACAGGAGTGGCAGTAGGGCGTGGTGTGGCTGTGACGAAGGCGTAAGGGGTGATGGTCGGTACATCAACGGGCTGGCAGGCAGAGAGACAGGAGATAGACAGAAGGGCAATCATATAGCCGGCAAAGTATCTATCCATATCTCTAGATTCTAGCCGCTATAGTCCCATCTGGGAGGATGAAAGCGCAAGCCATGTGAGGGGTGTTATAGGCGTATCCGACTCGTCCCTCGCGGTCTATGGCGATCACGCCGCCCAGCCCTCTGATGCGTTCTGAGCCAAGGCGACGGACGGCCTCTTCAGCGGCGGCTTGTGCGTCAAGGCCGCCGCCCATCAGATCACACACTGTTTTGCACATGACTATCTTCATCAGGCTTTCACCCAGACCAGTAGCAGAAGCTCCGCCCAACAGGTTGTCAGCATAACCGCCACAGCCAATCAGGGGCGAGTCTCCCACACGGCCAGATAGTTTGTTGGGTGTCCCACCCGTTGAAGTGGCCGCCGCGATATTCCCGTTTTTGTCATAGGCCACAGCGCCAACTGTCCCGAAGATCGGGCCGCCGAAGACATTGGGGGGCTGGCTGGATGCGGTGCGTTTCCATTCTTGCCAGCGCTCCAGCTCACGTCCTATTAACAGTTCTTCTTCTGGCACTCGCGGAATGCCCATCTGTGCGGCGAAGTCCTGTGCGCCAATGCCAACTAATAGGGAGTGTGGTGTATGGGTCATCACCAGCCGGGCCAGGCTGATCGGGTTGCGGATACATTGCACGGCGGCAACAGCCCCGCTTTCGAGGGAGCTGCCGTCCATAATCAGGGCATCAAGCTCGATATGGCCGGCGGAGTTCAGGTGGCTGCCACGCCCTGCATCAAAGGTCGGATCGTCTTCCATCAGGCGGACAACTTGTTCCACTGTGTCGAGCGCAGATGCACCCGACTGAAGCAGTTCCCAGCCCAGTTGGGCCGCCTGCCGTACTCCCTCGATATGAGCTTTGTGATGGGCGGGTGGAATGTCCCATGCGCCGCCATGCACGATCAAGCTAGGTAAGATTGTTTTCATGGTGTTTGACTGTTGGTAGCGGCAAATACTGTGTCGAAGAAAGTCAAAATGCGCTGTCTGTACTCTTCTGGTTGGGCATAATAATATCCTGCGTGACCGGCGCCCGGCACAACCCACAGGTCTTTAGGTTCATGGGCCGCCTCATAGAGTGCCTGCCCGTTAACTGCTTCATGCTCACCGTAGATCAGCAGGATAGGCCGGGGGGCGATCTGCCCAATGACAGATACGGGACTGGATGCTCTGGGGGGGATACCTAATTGCCAGCCTACTGTCCACAGCACCAATCGGCGGACGAGACGATCATACAGCCCAAGCTCAGCCTGCGGATCAAGAATGTCATCTTCAAGGCTGGTGTAACCGCCCATTGGTATGATCGCTTCTAAGGCAGGCTCTTGAGCCGCCGCCAGTATGATGGCAGTCCCTCCCTCCGATATACCCAGCGCTCCAATGTGTTCTACGTCCGGGCGGGAACGCAGGTAGTCCACTGCACCAAGAACGTCATATGCCTCATAGTAGCCTGTACTGGCCTGTAACGAGGGATCAGCACAGGAACGATGTTCATAGATCAATGTACTATAACCAGCCTGTGCCAGTATGCCTGCTTCAGGCAGGGCGGCTTCGGTGTTGCCTCCGTGCCCTGGTAAGGCAATAATGGCGATCTCAGGGTGTTGTTCGCCCCGCGAGAACCAGCCGCGCAGAACCAGCCCATTGCGGGAAGGAAACTCAACAGCTTCAGATGGGAAGCCATATACTTCCAGGCTGGAGCGGTTACCCTGACAACCGGGATTCAACACCAGATGAGCATACAACCATGCCAGATAGATGTGAATGGGCAGGAACAGAAAAACCAGTGTTACAAGGGCCGTAACCCCCAGCCGGACGAAGCGCTTCCAACTGAATGCCAAACTGGGAAACATTTGAGAAGCTCCTGTCGAACCTCTAAGCAGATTATATGCTAGAGGGGCTATAACAGAAAGCCGGAGCGCCGGCCAGTCCTTTTTGGTGTTCTGCCGGCGCTCTCTGGAAGCCTGCTTAGGGTGAAGGGCTATTTCCCGAATTTCTTCTTGATGAGGTCGGCTAGGGTGGGCGTGCCGATCACCTGAAGCTCGTATCGCACACGCTCCATTGGCAGTTTGACCTTGATCACACGGCGCAGGTCAATTGGAGTAGCCGCAATGACCAGGTCGGCGTCGGAGGAGTTGATTGTCTCCTCCAGATCGGCCATCTGCTCTGCGCCATAGCCCATAGCTGGCAGTACGGCCCCTGTGTCAGGATATTTCTCATAAGTGGCTTGAATCGAGCGGACTGCAAAGGGGCGGGGGTCAATGATCTCAGCGGCGCCGAAACGCTGGGCGGCAACGACTCCCGCCCCATAGGCCATCTCGCCGTGCGTGAGGGTCGGACCATCCTCAACGACCAGCACGCGCTTGCCCCGGATGGTTTCAGGGTGATCTACGAAGATCGGTGAGGCGGCCTCGATGACTACGGCATGCGGGTTGGTGGCTTGCACATTCTCCCGCACTTCCAGCACGTTGAAGTAGTCGGCGGTATCTACTTTGTTGATCACTACCACGTCAGCCAGGTTCAGATTGGTCTCGCCGGGGTGATAGGACAACTCATGGCCAGGGCGGTGGGGGTCCACTACCACGATGTTGAAATCCGAAGTGTAGAAGGGGAAGTCATTGTTACCGCCATCCCACAGAATGATGTCGGCTTCCTGTTCGGCCTGCCGCAGGATAGCTTCATAATCTACGCCTGCATAAACGATCACACCCCTGTCAATGTGCGGTTCGTACTCTTCGCGTTCCTCAATGGTACAGTTATGTTTGTCTAGGTCACTATAGTCAGCGAAGCGCTGTACCTTCTGGCTGACTAGGTCGCCGTAGGGCATGGGGTGGCGGATGGCGGCTACGCGGTAACCCATCTCGCGCAGGATGCCTGCCACGTGACGGCTGGTTTGACTTTTGCCACAGCCAGTGCGCACAGCACAAACCGAGATAACCGGCTTGTTGCTCTTGAGCTGAGTGGATCTGACCCCCATCAGCCGGAAGTCGGCGCCGGCGGCCATAGCCATCGAGGCTTTATGCATGACTACTTCGTGGGGAACATCGCTGTAGGCAAAGATCACCTGATCGATCTGGTGCTCCCGGATCAGACGGACCAAATCTGCTTCTTCGTAAATAGGGATGCCATTGGGGTACAGTTTGCCAGCCAGCTCTGGCGGATACAGGCGCCCCTCGATGCCGGGTATCTGTGTAGCGGTGAAAGCCACTACCTCGTACTGCTCATTATCCCGAAAGAACACGTTGAAGTTGTGAAAGTCGCGCCCGGCGGCGCCCATGATCAAAACACGGATACGAGACATGCTTTTGACATTCTCCTTTTTTACTATTAGCCCTTGTTGTTTGCGTGTCAGTTTGCAATCGGGCTTGACTTACGTTGGCTTGTTTTTCGCCTTAGGCTGTGCCACAAGGGCCAACACAATGCTCAACAGATACAATCCTAGAAGCGGTGCAGACATGATGCCCATGTTGATGGGGTCGGGGGTAGGGGTAACGATGGCGGCGATGACAGCGATGATGACGACAGCAAAACGCCAGTTGCGGGCCAGCATCCCGGCGTTGACGATCCCCAGCTTGGCCAGAACGAACACGAGCATGGGCAACTCAAAGCTGGCACCTACCCACAATAGTACGTTGGTCACGAACTTCACATAGTCGTCTAGGGTAGGCTTGGCGGTGATGCCCATGAAATTGGTCAGGAAGGGCACAGCTACAGGTAGCATCACCAGATAAGCGAATGCTACTCCGGACATAAACAGAACAGCTGCAAACGGAAACAGCAAGTAAAACAGCCGTCTCTCTGAGGGTTTAAGGCCGGCGGCGACGAAAATCCATAGCTGGGCAATGACATAGGGGGAGGCTAAGATGATCCCCACTGTCAGTGCCACGCGAAAAAACACACTTACATTCTCCGTCACGCGGATAGCTTGAAGTGCACCGACCCCGCCAATCGGAGCGGCCAGCAAGGTCAGTATCTGGTCGGTCAAGGCGGCAGACAAGAAGGTCGCTACTGCGATAGCGATCAGGCTGGCGATTACGCGGTTACGTAACTCGATCACATGAGGCATGATCGAGGAGGGGTTGTCAAAGATGGCGCCCATATCGCCCGCCTCATCCTCGACCGGTGTTCTCAGCAGGCGCCGGTTGCGAATCAGGGCGCCGAGCGCGGCGGCCAGGCTGACTACCAGCGCTGACAGAACAACAGCTCCCTCTGTGCTGATAGGCAGGCGGGGAAGCCGGCCCAGAAGATCAAGTATTGCTGACATGCTCGTCATCCGCTGAAGGAGAGGTGGGGGAGGGGGGGGGCTGTGTCAGATTCAGAATGCCCCATGGGTCAGCCGGAGGAGGTTGCTGGCCAGCCGTTGGAGAAAATGGTTTGCCAGTGAGTTGATCGATCTCACTCATGGCCCGTTTTAACTCAGCCTGTGTCTCCTCAATCTCAGCCATACGGACTAAGGTGTTGGGCAGGTCCTGTATGGCCCGTGCGATCTGGTTGAATTCTTTCCACCACTCCGACGTGATCAGTCGGCGCAGCCAGCGGCCCAGTGTCAGTGCCACGTCGCGGGCGCGCTCTGGGCCGACTACCACAAAGATCACAAGGGCCAAGATAATAAGTTCGGGTAAACCAACACCGCACAGAGTATCCACGTTCCCTGATATCCCATCTACTAGCTGGGCCGTCTAAGGCGTTTCTTGGCTGAAGAACTCCACCAGTTCGGCCTGCTTGGCGGCCAATGTCCCCAGCACGCCATTGACAAATCGGGGGGCACTTTCGCCGCCGTATGCCTTGGCTAATTCAACTGCTTCGTTGATCGCCACCTTGAGCGGGGTTTGCCGGGTAGCGGCCAGCTCATAGATGGCCATGCGCAAAATATTGCGATCAATAATTGCCATCTGATCAACCGGCCATTCCGGGGCATGTTGCTGAATCAGCTGGTCGAGAGAGGCACGGTGTTTAAGGACGCCATAGACCAGGTCACGCAGAAGCGACTCGCTCGCGCTGTCTAATGGTTTCTCTTCGAGCCGTGCCCTCAACACCTCCTCAACAGGATGCCCGCTACAGTCAATCTCGTAAAGTGCCTGAAGTGCCATACTGCGAGCCTTACGCCGCAGTTGTATAGGCTTGCCAGCCTTCCTGTCAGAGGTAGTCTCACTGTCTGTCGGGAGTTGAGTATTCGACATCTTCGAAATGGACGGTCACGCTTGTAACCTGCATCCCCACTAGGTCTTGGATCGAACGTGTAATCGAGTGCTGTACTTCCCGGCCTACCTCGCGCATGTTGATACCAGCCTTGGCGACCAGATACACATCCACAGCAACAGAGTTATCGTCGTTGATCGCCAGCACAACGCCGGAACCCATTGGATGCCCCCGTAACAGACGGCCCACATCTACCGGGATAGAACCCATGCGGGCAACCCCCTCGATCTGTGTGGCGGCATGGCTGGCGATTGTGATCAGCACACTCGGCGCAATGGTAATGGTATCCTGAGGATTCATGTGTCTCTGCTTTCTAGCGGCTAGCCCATTACAAGGCCGCCGTCAATTGAAAGAACCTGCCCGGTGATATAAGCCGCCTCATCGGAGGCTAGGAAGGCTACCGCATAGGCGACTTCCTCCGGCGTGCCCCACCGCTTGAGCGGAATAGCCTCTAGGGAGGCTTCCTTGATCTCCTGAGGGACGCTTTCAGTCAGATCAGTTGGGATGAAACCCGGCGCAACAGCGTTAACTGTGATATTGCGGGCGGCCACCTCGCGTGCCAGCGCCTTTGTGAAGCCGATCAGGCCGGCCTTGCTGGCACTGTAGTTTGTCTGGCCGGCGTTGCCGGCAATGCCGGCTACCGAGCTGACGTTGATGATGCGGCCATACCGCTTGCGCATCATATGCCTTACAGCGGCCTTAGAGCAATTAAAGGCGCTCTTCAGGTTGGTTGTGATGACTACGTCCCAGTCTTCTTCAGACATCATCATAATAACCATGTCACGGGTGATGCCTGCGTTGTTGATCAGGATGTCCAGCCTCCCAAAAGAGTCAACGGCCTCTTTGATCAACGCTTCAGCCTGAGCGTAGTTGCTCACGTCGGCCTGAAAGGCCTGGGCCGTTCCTCCCTCAGCTTGAATGGCCGTGACAACCTCACCGGCGGCATCGGCGTTATGATGGTAATTCACCAGCACGGAGGCCCCGCGCCGTGCTAGTTCCAATGCAATGGCGCGGCCAATACCGCGTGCGGCACCGGTCACGATAGCGACTCGCTCATCCAGTCGGCTCATGCTCCCCCCATTAGACATTGGCTTTCCAGATTCGGACGGGGGCGATTGTACCATTGCCGCAGGGATAGTTCAACCGCACCCGTTGATCCCCGACCGCTAATCATTCTCGTAGGGCGCGAGATACGAAGCGATCTTTTCCCCCAGCCAAGGATAGCGGAAATCTTTTCCACGCCAGATATGCACAAAGGCAGTGGCTCGTGCAATACCCATTGCCAGAATCAGCAGGCCCATCAGGCTTAAGATAGTGAGGTTGGCGGTGAGCAAGGCTTCAGGGGTGCCAGCCACTACAGGAATAACCATAACCCAGATGGCAAACAACGCAAACAGAAACACTATTCCAACAATGTCAAAGCCGATCACCTGTATCATGTGAAAGCGCACAAAGCGCGATTGTCTTCCTTTGGCCAATAGCAGAATGGACGCCGCCAGCCAGCCCAGACCCACTATGCCAATGCCATAAGCCCATCGGGCGGTCTGCTGTTCAGCCGGAGTAGGGGGAGTGTTTAAACGCTTGACAGCTCTTGTCATCACCTAGAGCGCCTCAAGGGCGGCGACCCCTTCTGGAGAATCGACCACGTAGCTGGTCATATCTCGGTCAATCCGCTTGATCAGTCCAGTCAAGACATTCTTGCTGCCCAGCTCGATAAAGGTGGTGATACCCATGCCAATCATGGTGCGGATACTGTCTGTCCAGCGCACCGGTGAGGTCAGTTGAGCGTGTAGCTCGCTCCGAACCTCATCCGCTGTCTGCAAAGATCTGGCCTGAGTATTGCCAATGATAGGAATGACCGGCTCGTAGAAGTGAGTCTCGGCCAATGCTCTAGCGAACTCTGCCTGAGCGCGGTTCATCAGTGGTGAGTGAGATGCAATGCTGACTGGCAACCGGACAGCCCGCTTGGCGGCGGCCATGGCGGCCATCAGGGTAGCTTCATCCCCCGCAATGACAACCTGACCGGGGCAGTTATCGTTGGCTACTACCAGCACGCCGCCGGTTTTAGCTCTGGCGTCGGCGCAAAGCGCCTCTGCTTCAGCCAGCTCTACACCGAGCAAGGCGGCCATCCCGCCGGGGCTGTGTTCGCCTGCATCGCGCATGACCTCACCGCGTCGTCGTACCAGCTTTAGTCCCTCCTGAAAGCTCAGCGCCCCTGCGGCCGTCAGGGCAGTTAGCTCCCCCAGGCTGTGACCGGCCACACAAGCTGGCTGGAACTCTTCTCCCAGCACGTCATACACTACTCGCATAGCGGCAATGCCTGCTACATACAGGGCGGGCTGAGCATTGACAGTAGCATTCAGGGCTTCTTCAGGCCCTTCGAAGCACAGGCGGGAGAGGGGAAAACCCAACAGGCCGTCGGCATCCTCAAAAGTCTGGCGGGCAACACGATAGCGTGTAGATAATGCCGCACCCATACCCACAAACTGTGACCCCTGACCGGGGAAGACAAAGGCTGTTGTCCGCTGATCGAGCAAGGCTCTTCCCTCCCTTATGTCTGCACGACAAAAAAGACCGCGCTCCCCTAGGGAAACACGGCCTGAGCGAGCATCGAGTGCCTCCCTCATGCCCTCACATACTTCATTCCTTCTTTTCCACCTCGATGACCTCACGGCCCCGGTAATGGCCGCAACTAGGGCAGACAGTGTGAGGGCGCTTCATCTCGCCGCAATTATCACATACGACGAGGTGAGGGGGATGAAGCCGCGTCTGCTCGAAGCGGCGGCGGCGGTGTCGCCCGTGCGATGTCTTGCGTTTTGGTAGCGGGCCCATGTCATTTAACTCCTGATCCTGAGCAATATCCCGGCCACGCAGGCCGGGCACAGGCACAGATTATAACGGGCATCCAGATAGTGTCAAGGCACATTTTACATGCGGCCTTGTTCCGAAGCGGGCAGGAGCCGCCTCATGGCAGTATCTGGCCTGATGGCGGCTCGGCCTATTCCCGTCGTGACGGCAGACGCTCAATCCGCATGGGTTCTTCAGGTGTCTCTAAAGTAGATGGCGTCTCGATCTCGGTGGGAGCGCCGTGAGTTGATGTAGCGCGGGAATGAGCCGCCGCCTCCTGCTGGACATGGCTGATACCGTTGCGGACGACCGTCAAAGTACGTACCAGTGCATCTTCCAGATCGGACAGCACGTCCATCACGTACTGGTCGGCGTCACGGCGGATGCTGTCAGCTTCCCGGCGCCCCTGTTCGATGATGCTGGCGGCGCGCGCCTGAGCGGCCTGCGTGATCGCATCACGCTGGATAAGGGTCTCACTCTTCTCACGTGCCAGATCGCGGATACGTGCCGCTTCCTCGTTGGCCTGTGCCATGATACGGTCGCGCTCGCGGATGACGCGCTTGGCCTTCTCAATCTCTTCAGGGATCGAGATACGCATCTGGTCAATCAGTTCGAGCGCCCGTTGCTCGTCAACCAAGGTGTAGGTCGTAAATGGAATATGCTTGCCGGCATTGAACAGCTCTTCCAGACGGTCTACCAGATGTTGTATGTCCAAAGCTCGCCTCCTCTTCAGTCAACTTCTCGGTATCCGGTGTGTGGGCCGGTTAGTCGCGTAGTGATACCATATCAACTGATCCAGCAGCATCATCGCCTAATTTTCGAAAATGCGCAACTAGCGCCCGGTTGACGTTGGGCGGCACCATACTGCTGACATCGCCGCCCAATGACGCGATCTCGCGGACAGTACTGCTCGAAAGGTGCATATGCTGTTCGCTGGTGATCAAACAGACAACCTCAATGTCGGGTGCCAGGCGATGATTAGCCAGCGCCATACGAAATTCTAGCTCAAAATCGGAAAATACGCGCAGGCCGCGCACAATCGCCTGTGCACCTACCCGGCGGGCAAAGTCCACTGTCAGGCCGCTATAGGTTTCCACCCGAATGGCAGGGATGTCCTTGAGTGCTTCGCGAGCCAGCTCCAGCCGTTCCTGGGCTGAGAAGAGAAGCTGCTTCAGAGGGCGGTCATACACCCCCACGATCACTTCATCAAATATCTGGGTGGCACGGATAGCGATATCGCAGTGGCCCAGATGGATCGGGTCGAAGGTAGCAGGGAAAATGGCTCGTCGCATGTTGATATTTATCTCCATAGTTGTGGGCTGGCAGGCAGGGGTTAGTTGCTCAGAGCAGGGCCGCTTAACTGATGTCTGCTCCTGAATCCGATATTTGGTCAACTAACTGCCTCAGGGCCTCATGTTCCGGCAAGATGAGCAGAGGGTCTCGCTCATAGATGGCCCGTGCCTCGCGCTGTACTAGTTCAACCAGATGAGTGTCCATCAAATCAGCAAATTGGATGACTCCGAAGCCGCTCTGCCGGGTGCCCAGAATATCGCCTGCCCCTCTCATTTCCCAGTCAATCTGGGCCAGGCGGAAGCCGTCAGTTGTTTCTTCGACCGCACGCAGACGTTCGTCATAGTCAAGAAAGGGCCGATCAGAGACCAGCAGGCAGTAGCTGGGGTGTTCGGCACGCCCTACCCGCCCGCGAAGTTGGTGAAGCTGAGCCAGTCCGAAACGGTTTGCGCCTTCAATCATGATCACAGTGGCATTGGGTACATCAATGCCTACCTCGATTACCGAAGTGCTGACCAGAATGTCCAACTCGTGGCGATAGAAGGAAGCCATAACAGCTTCCTTCTCGTCGGGACGCATCCGCCCGTGCAGTAGACCCAGCCGAAGGTCAGAGAAGACGGTCTTTTGTAGCCGCTCATATTCGGCGGTCGCTGAGCGTGCCTGTAGTTTCTCGCTCTCCTCGATCAACGGGCAAATGATATAAGCCTGATGTCCCTTCTCGATCTGGCTACGAATAAAGGCATAGCCCCGTTCCCGTTCTTTGGGCTGTAACACGCGTGTCTGGACGGGTGTTCTGCCGGGCGGCATCTCGTCAACGATGGTCAGATCGAGGTCGGCATGAAGGGTCAGAGCCAGTGTGCGCGGAATAGGGGTGGCTGTCATGACCAGCAGATGAGGGTTGCCGCCGGCGGCCTTTTCCCGCAAGGCGCCGCGCTGGGTCACGCCAAAGCGGTGTTGCTCGTCAATGACCGCCAGTCCTAGATGGGCAAAGGCAACGCCGGCCTGAATCAAGGCATGCGTGCCTACTACAACCTGAATACTGCCGTCTGCCAGCCCTGTGTAGATGCTCTCCCGTTCGAGGTCGCTCACATTGCTGGTCAACAGGGCGATGTTGATCTGGTCACCTAGAGGGCTGTTGTGCAGGATGCGTCTCAGAGTAGCGTAGTGCTGTTCTGCCAGTATGCCGGTAGGGGCCATGATCGCGGCCTGAGTCCCGTTTGCTACTGCCATGCCGATAGCAACAGCGGCGACGATGGTCTTACCGCTCCCGACATCACCTTGAAGCAACCGATTCATAGGGACATCGCTAGCCATATCACGACGGATGTCCGCGATGGCGCGCCGCTGGGCAGTGGTCAGTTGGTAGGGGAGGCTGGCCTCAAAGGCACTGAGCCAGTTATCATCTACGCTGATAGGGGTACTCTGGCGGGCCTGCCATGCGTGGCGTTGCCTCAGCATAGCCAGATGCAGGATGAACAGCTCGTCAAAGGCCAGGCGCTGCAGGGCGGCTTCCTTATCCTCCCAACTGTCGGGAAAATGCGCCTGCGCAATAGCATCTCCGTAATCCATCAAGTCGGCGTTCTCGCGCACCTCCAGCGGGAGGTGATCGGGCAGGCGGGGCGCCCATAGGTCTACGACCTCTTTCATCAGACGGCGCATGACACGTGCACTAAGGTCTTTGGTGAGCGGATAGACCGGCACAACCCGCCCGGCATGAAGCCACTCGCGTTCCAATGGCTCCATTTCCGGCGCGTTCATAACCAGCCGGCCCAGATACTGATCTACTTTGCCGCTGACAATAACCGGTTCGCCTTCCTTGAGCTGATGTTCCATCCATGGCTGATTGAACCAGCTTAAGCGCAGAGAGCCGCTCTCGTCAGTCAGGTAGGCCTCGATCAGAGTGCCGCCGCGCTTCGTCTGCTGGGTGTGGATGCGCTCCAGGACGCCCATAACCGTTACCTCTTCGTCAGGGCGAAGCTGGCTGATGATCTTCATGCGTGTAAAGTCGTTGTAGCGGCGCGGGAAGAGATACAACAACTGACGGATAGTACGTACCCCCAGCCGCTCTAGCTGTTCAGCCCGTTTATGCCCAATGCCGCTCACCGAGCTTACCGGCGCGTCAAGGCCGCGAAGCTCTTCCTCAGAGGCTGGTGAAAACTGCCGCCAAGCGTAACCACGACGTTCCCGCACAGAGAGAGGAATGCCGATTGATTCAACTGCCTCCTCAGAAGGGGCCAGGATAGTGAACTCCTCCTCCAGCCCGCCCACTTCTTCAAGCGTTATTTCGACTTCCGGTTCGGCCTGCGCTTTGATCTTCTCCAATACAGGTGGGACGTCCTGTTCGACAGGAGACGCTACGGCGGGTATCTCAGCGACAGCGGCAGGTGGAACGGGCTGGCTGGCCGGCCCTGATTCCTCGATAGAAGAGGATGGCATGGTTGCCAGGGTGATAATGTGTTCGATCCATTCGGGCCGCCGCTCTTCGGGCAGTGTCTCGTATTCCCGCAGTCTGTCGGCGATCTGATCAACCAGTGCGTGATGAGCGTCGGTCTGAGCCTGACTGTGCGCCTCTCGTGCCCAGTGATAGGCAAAGCGTGCAAAGCCGCCGATCACGGCTTTGTTCTGGTATCCCTTTTTCTGCTCCAGATGCAGGATTTTGATCAGAGTTTGAAGTGAAGAAGCCATAATTCACCGTTAGCGGGGCCGTTTGAGTATGCCCTGCCTGACTTTAACCCTCTTTACTCACTACCGCGGCAATCCCCAGCCCGTGCGGGCCGACGTGCGCCCCGATCACGGTCGTGACGTTGGTAATCAGGGTGCGGGGCTTTGGGAGCGGTAGTGACTCCATCACCCTGTTCAAGAACTCATGAGCGGCTTCGGCGTAGTCGGAGTGCATGACACTCAGCCTCTCGATAGGTGCAATGCGCTGAACACGTTCCGCCAGTGCATTGACTGCCCCTGTCCATGTGCGGATGCGGCCTAACGACGAAACTATCCCCTCCCGCAATTCGATCATGGGCTTGATGTTCAGCAGGGTACTCAACCCTGCACGCACCAGATTGACACGCCCACTGCGTGCCAGATATTCAAGTGAAGGCAGAATCGCATATAGGCGCATCCTTCTCAGGGTGTCCCATGTTGAATGTAACACACTCTCGATTGTTCCGCCCTTCAGGGCCGCCTCAGCGGCTGATAAGACAGCCCAGCCAAGCCCCATGCTGGTCTGGCCGCTGTCTACCAGCCTGATCCGGTCGGCGGCAACCTGTTGAGCGGCTACCGAGGCGGCGTTGTAGATGCCGCTTAACCTAGAAGAGGTGTGGATCGAGACGATGTGGCTGGCACTTTCCAGCAGTCTCGCATACAGCTCCACAAATGCGCCGGGGCTGGGTGCTGAAGTTGTAGGGGGAGTACGCATTCTGGGTAGCCGCTCGTAGAATTGCTCGCGTGTGATGTCAACGCCGTCACGCAGAGTCTGGTTCTCGATGTTGATCAGCACAGGCACAACATGAATATCTGATTCTTGGACCATTGACTCAGGCAGGTCACAGGTACTGTCTGTGACTATAGCGGTTATTTTCTTCATAACTTGAAGTCCCTGCTAATCTTCCTCAGCCTCGCTGTCGTCTTCTGATGGATGTGATTCTTCGTCCCCTTCCCCTTCGAGAATGGCCATCCCCATTCCGTCGGGGCCGATCAGCGTAGCGATCAGCGGCTCATAGAGAAGGATGGGGTATTGCAACTTGGCGAACCCCAGTGCCAGCCGATCCTGTAACATCCGTGTCCGGTCAGTCGTCCGCAGTGTGTTTTGGAGGATGGTCAACCGCTCGATCTGGGTGAACTCCAACGCGAATTCAACCATCTTATCAATGGCTTGAGAGTGGGTACGTGCCTTCTCCATAGTGAGCAGTTTACCGTCTTCAATGGTCAGAATGGGCTTGATGTCAAGCATAGTGCCAAGAATGGCCTGTGTTTCCCCAATTAGCCCCGCCCGTTGAATGTAATCCAATGTGTCCACATAGTAGATGCTGTAGATGCGCGGGACTGTAGCACGTGCAAGCCGCACAATCTCTTCTAGATCAGCTCCCTCTGAGGCGGCTTCAGCGACGATCTCGACAAGGTAACCAAGCCCTACTGACGTGGTCAGGGAGTCAATGACCGCGATCTCGCAACGTCCCAGCAGGCCTGAACGGGCTGAGCGGGCATGAGCAAAGGTCTCAGTGAGATGCTGAGAGTGCGTTAGAACACAGATCTGATCAGTGGTCTTATTCAGCTCACGGTACACAGACTCAAACGCACTTACCGGCGGCGCTGAGGGGCGGGGGGGAAGCGTGTCTTGCCGCATCCGCTGAAACATCTCCTCAGCGTTGATGTCTGTACCGTCCCGGAAAACTTGGTCGCCAAAATGAATGTTGATTGGAACGACAACGACATCATAGTCCTGTGCGAAATGGGGGTCTTCGAAGCGCGCCGCGCTGTCTGTGACAACCCGCACTCTAGCCATCCTGCCCTCCGCCTGATTATTCAGCGCTTAGGATGTAGAAATAATGCGGCTGTCCCCCCTCACGCATTTCGATCTCTTGTTCAGGGTAGAGCTGTTGCAAATGCTCCACCAGAGCTTTAGCATCACGAGGGTTGATCTCAGCTCCGTAGTAAAGGGTGATCAGCTCCCTCTCTGCGGCCCCCATCTTGTCAAGCAGGGCAATGACAACGCTGTTGACCGTGTCACCGGAGACACTCAGGACATCGTTATGCAGACCAATGATCTGGCCCTGCTTCACTTTGACACCGTTGATGGTCACATCGCGGGTGGAAGTGGTCACCTCTCCAGTCTCAACCATCTGGCTGGCCTGCCGCATAGCTTCAACGACCTGTTCCAGATCGCCCTCCGGATCGAGGGCCAGCATTGCAGAGATGCCTTGAGGAATGGTTGTGGTAGGGATGACCTCTACATGCTTACCATTGGTGAGTTGTACAGCCTGCTGGGCAGTCATGAGGATGTTCTTGTTGTTGGGCAGGATGACGATCTTGTCGGTGGGGACACGGTTAATGGCCTCAACGATCTGCTCGGTGCTGGGGTTCATGGTTTGCCCGCCGGGGATTACCCAGCCTGTCCCTAGGCTGTAGAAGATACGCATCAGCCCTTCGCCCGGTGCAACCGTGATGGCCGCGATCTGGCCTTCTTGAATGGCGGGCGGCTCAATGCTTGCCGTTCCTGCCGAAGGTGCTCCGGCACGCTCCTTAATGAAGTCTTGGTACTGCTCCTGCATGTTCTCAACTACAATATCCATGAGAGCGCCGCGTTCGGCTCCGTAGCCCAATGGTATGGCGGGGTTATGGACATGGACATGCACCTTGACCAGCCTCGAATCACCTACCACCAGAGTGCTTTCTCCCATTGCCTCAATGTCAGCCCTGATCTGGTTTACATCCAGATTTTCACCCTTGATCAGGAACTGGACGTCGTAGCCGTAACCCAATTCACCGGGTTCAAGCGCACTTTCAAGAACTGCCGCCTGCCCTGTTCTGCCTGTGACTTCGAGGTCTTCACCGTTCACATGGCGAAGCATCCCTTCCAGCAGATAGGCTAACCCCATCCCGCCTGA
Source organism: Anaerolineae bacterium (assembly GCA_034435015.1). Classification (GTDB taxonomy): domain Bacteria; phylum Chloroflexota; class Anaerolineae; order Aggregatilineales; family UBA3940; genus DAOTYH01. The sequence continues at coordinate 15,137 of DAOTYH010000108.1, forward strand.
GTCGACTACGCCGGCTTCACGCAACACATCCAGCAGTTCAGGGGTGCGCTGGACGGATTGGTGACTGCGCTCCACAACCCGCGCGAGGATGTAGGCCAAATCCTGACTGGACTGGGCGGCCAATGCTGCCTCCTCGTAAGCCTCCCGTGCGACGGTCAGCATTGTTCCCTCAACAGGGGTCTGAACCGCTTGATAGGCTGTCCGGACTGCCTCTTGAAAGCCGCGCACCAATCCCTCTGCGTTCAGAGTGGCCTCTTTTTCGATTCCCCGTGCAAAACCGCGCCATAGCTGGGAGAGTATGACGCCAGAGTTGCCGCGTGCGCCCATCAGGGCGCCATTGTAGATGAGCTGGGCTACCTTGCCCAGATGAGTTTCCTCAATATTGGCGACCTCTTTACAGGCACTGCGCATAGTTAAGAGCATATTTGTCCCCGTATCGCCGTCTGGTACGGGGAACACATTCAGCGCATTGACCTGCTCATGATTCTTTTCCAACCAAGCCAAACCTGCCTGTGCCAGCCGCTTCAAGACTTGGCCATCGCAATGCAGGGTGGGTTGAGTATTCTGGGTGCTGCTTTTTAATGACATCTTTCTGTGGTCTCCCTTAGCCTGCCCGGTTTATTTCGACTCGTTTGACACGCGAAGCCCCTGAACATACAGGTTAACCTGATCTACCGGGATGCCGACCGACTTTTCGATGCTGAAGCGCACCGCATTAATCACACTGGCCGCAACCGACGTGATGCGTGTCCCATGCTGGATGATCACATATACGTCAATGATGAGCTTGCCTGATTTGTAGTGAACGTCTATGCCATGATGCGGGTCGCGTGTTAACACAGCGGCCAGCTCGTTGAAGGCATTTTTAGAAGCCATGCCGACCACCCCATAGCTGGTTAAGAGGGCTTGGCTGGCGATGGTTGCAATGGCTGTCGGTGAAACATAAATTGTTCCCAGATTCTCGTCAGATTGCTTGCTCATGCTAACCCTTCGGATTTGCCTTGTAAAATCAGGGCCTCTGAGGTATCCTCTATGCCCGTTCTTATGTTTTAACACCCAGAATACAAAGGTGATGTGCTATGGCAGTCTGTGAAATTTGTGGCAAGAAGCCCATGCACGGGCGTAATGTCAGCCACTCTATGCGCCACACGCGGCGTCTGTTTCGTCCCAACATCCAGAAGACCAAGATCATGCGTGATGGAAAGCTCGTTTCGGTCATGATCTGCACTCGTTGTCTTAAGACCCTGAGTAAGGATGAGGTTCGTTAGCCTTCCACCCGCTTGCCAGTCAGGTCGCTAAAAGGGCCGTGAGGCCCTTTTTAGTTTCCCTGTGCGGCCTTCCGTAGTTGCCTTACAGCGGCGGCGGGACCGCCCTCTACACCAAATATCGCTGTGCCCGCCACGAGAATATTCGCTCCGGCCATTACTACCCGCTCTGCGATGGCCTGATCAATTCCTCCATCAACTTCTATGTCAGCCTGTGGGTTGTACATATCCAACATCGAGCGGGCCTGCTGAATGCGCTGAATCGATCTCTCGATAAACTGCTGGCCGCCAAAGCCGGGGTTCACACATAACAGCAGGAGCAAGTCTATATCAGCAATGATCTCGCTTGCCAGATCAACCGGCGTGCCAGGGTTTAATGCCAGCCCCGCCTGTATACCCAGCTCACGAATGGCGTGCAGAGTGCGGTGAATGTGGGTACACGCTTCTAAATGCACGGTCAGGGTATCCGCGCCGGCGTCGGCAAAGGGCTTCAGGAACTGATCGGCATTGCTGATCATCAGGTGAACGTCGAGGGGCAATTTTGTAACCCGCCGTAATGCTTCAACGACCATAGGCCCAAAGGACAGGTTAGGCACGTAGTGGCCGTCCATCACGTCTACGTGAATCATATCTGCACCTGCCGCCTCAACAGCGGCGATCTCCTCACCCAGACGGGTCAGGTCGGCGGCTAATATCGAAGGTGCGATCTTGAGTTTTGGCATCATAACGGAAAGAGTGTAACATGCGGGCATATTCAACGCAACAGGGAGGATTTGCCTCTTTGCGTATGCTCGAAGACGGGCCTCTCGTCACAATCTACACTGACGGCGGCGCTGATCCTAACCCTGGGCCAGGTGGATGGGGCGCGATCTTGGTGCACGATGCGACCGGGTATGTGAAGGAGCTGTCTGGCGGCGAGGTGAATACGACCAACAATCGTATGGAGCTGACCGCCGCCATCCGGGCACTGGAGGCGCTCAGGCGGCCCTGTGAGGTGCGTTTAGTCACCGACTCGGAGTATTTGCGGCTAGGGATCACCCAGTGGATCAAGGAATGGATCAAAAATGGCTGGGTGCGGGGCCGCCGCAAGGAAGCGGTTGAGAACGTTGACCTGTGGAAGCGTCTTTATGAACTTACCCAGCAACATCATATCGAGTGGAAATGGGTCAGAGGACATGCTGGAACTCCATATAACGAGCGGGCTGATGCCCTTGCCCGTAAGGAGATTCGCGCTCTATATGCAGGAGCCGGGCTGGCGTCTGACCGTAGCGCCCAAGTATTTCTAATTGTGTCGGCTCGCGGCAAGGCGGGCATGTGGGCGGCCTTGATTCGTCACGAGGGGGACGAGCGTCTGTTGGTAGGATGTGAAGAAGGTGCGTCTCCTAACCAGCTTGACCTTATAGCGGCTGTAAAGGCACTGAGCATCATGCCGGAGGGTGCCCCCGTGCAGGTTTTCAGCCTGTCAGACTATCTGCGCAACGGGGCGTCGCGCTGGCTGAAGGCCTGGAAGCAACGGAACTGGCTGACCAAAGAGGGGCAGCCGGTCAAGAATCGGGAGCTGTGGGAACAATTGGACCGGCAGTTAAGCATCCGGAAGGTTGAGTGGCCCCCTGCCAAAGATGATCCGGCGCTGGAGCCGGTCTTTGAGGATTTGTCTCTCCGTGCGCAGGAGGAGCTGAGCGAAAGGGCTGACTGGTACGATGTCGGCGGGGGCGACCCGGAATAGCGGTTGCCGCTCAGGCCACGAAGCACAAGGCATTCAGTGTTGGGTAGCCTGAAGTTGATAGACTACAAATGAAGTATCCCCATGCCGGTTGATTGTCTCCAGTACGGGGCGGGCGCGGAAGCGGGCTTGCTGGGCGGCCTCCAGTATCTCGGTATGGCTCTCCCAGCCAGGCAACACGATAAAGCGGAGACAGTCCGCCTCCCCAAAGGTGTTGAGATCGGCTGTCAGCGCTGAGGGTGTCCCGATGGGAGCGAGGTAAACATAGGCGTCAAACAAGTAGTACTGGAGTGACCAACCGAGCGTATCGTAGTATACCACCGTCCCTTCTGGCTGTGTGCGCAAATAAGTTGCTACGACATCAATGCCATCGTAAGTACCGTGATCGCCCCCAACTGGATAACCGTTGTGGGCCGCCTGCCATGCAGGAATGCTCAAAGCGGTTGCCATGACCACACCGACCACCCACCCTGCCCGCCGATGGGTTGTACGGTTCAGCCAATCGGCCAGCAGGCCGTATGCCCGCCCGGCCAGCAGTGCGATCAGGGGAATCAGCGGAAGCAGGTAACGGTCATGCAAGGGGAAGGCTACCAGCCAGAGGAGGGCAAGGTAGCTGACTAGAAAAGCGAAGAGGACAAGGGTTGCGGCGGCCCGGCGTGTTTGCCAATACCGGCTGATCTCTGCCGGCACCAGCACTGCCAGTGTAACGGCTATACCTCCGCTCAACAGGCTGTTGCCGGCCAGATAACTCAGCCAGTCCCCCCACCCCAAGGCGCGGGGCCATATCTCACCCCTGCGGGCCAGACGACCCGGATTATTGGCCTCGAAGCCGGCGGTCCAGAAGCTGGTTGGAGCGTTTCGGCCAACGTCCCAGAGGATGATCAGGATCAGCACCAGCCCCAGCCCGGCTACAAAGTGCCATACGTAGCGGCCAATGTCACGCCAGCGGGTTTCACTGCCGATGCTGTGTATCCCCCCCAATGCCACGATCAATGGCACGAAGAAGAGTGCATTTTGCTTGGTTGCCAGCGCCAGCCCGAAAAACACACCGCCCCAGCCCCACCGCCCGGCGCTGACGGCGCTCAGCGCGGTCAACAGCCACATAACCATTAGCGGATCAGCAAAAGCAGTAGGCGAGAATAAGATGCTGAACGGCGAGAGGGCGAAAAAGAGCATTGCCAGCCTGGAGGTTGCCTCTGAACGCCAGCACCGCCATGCCAGGCGTCCGATCAGAGCTATGCTGATCAGGCTGGCAAATAGGCCCGGCAGGCGTGCGGCCATCTCATTGCCGCCGATCAGTGCCATACTGCCGGCCAGAGTGTAGTAGAGCAGGGGGGGCTTATCCACCAGCAGGGGCGTATGAGACAGCCACACATCGCGCCCGCTGACGATCAGACGGCTCAATGTGGCAAAGAGTGCTTCATCAGGATGGAAGCGATTGTCCGCCAGCGGGGCGACGCGCATTGCCATGCCAATGAAAAGAAGCAGAACCTGCGGCCCAATGCGGCCTATGCGTCGCTTTGGCATGGCGGCTCAGAATGGGAGGGCAGGCCTTCCCTTAGTCCACAAAACGATACTTGATTAACGTCCACAGCGCAGGCAGGGCATCCCAGCCTGTGATTTTCTTGCCTTCATCAAACTCCCGCCCATAGTAGGAAATAGCTACCTCGTAGATGCGGTAGCCGCGCTTGGCAATCTTAGCTGTGATCTCCGGCTCCAGCTCGAAACGCCGCGAGCGCAGGGGGACATCCCTCACTACTTCAGCACGAAAGCACTTGTAACACGTCTCCATATCTGAGAGATCGAGATTGTAGAGGATGTTGGTCAGGAGCGTCAAGGCCGCATTGCCGACTCGATGCCAGAAGTACATCTTGCGGGCCGGTGCGCCGAGAAAGCGCGAACCGTATACTACATCAGCCCGTCCTTCTTCAATGGGCTGGATCAGTTTGGGGTAGTCGCGCGGGTCATATTCCAGGTCGGCATCCTGAATGATCAGGACATCACCGGTGGCCGCACTGAAGCCTGTGCGGACAGCACTGCCTTTGCCGCTGTTTTTCTCATGATACAGCACACGGATCACGGGATGATCCTGCCATTGCCGCATGATCTCACGCGATCCGTCGGTTGATCCGTCATCTACAATGATGATCTCATGTGCCAGACCAGTGTCAAGCACCTGCTGAACGATCTGCTCAAGTGTGTTGCGTTCGTTGTAAACCGGCATGATGACAGAGAGCTTGAGTTTCACGCGTAACCTCATCTAGGCCGGAGCTGGTCGCACCGGCAAATTAAAGGCGGGCCAGTTTGAAGTGACCCGCCCCACTATACCACGTTATAAGCCCCCTGCCGAGAGCGAAAGGGATACTTCGCTAGGTTTCTGTCAGGCTGGCCGAATATCCTGCCCGTTCGATCTGGGCGATGATCTGCGCGGGGGTAATCTGGTTCTCGTCGTACTCTACGTCGGCGACCTGTCTGGCATAGTTGGCCTGGGCAGACTTAACGCCGGGCAGGTCCTCAACCGCGCCTTCAACGGCGATCACACAGCCGGAGCAGTGCATCCCTTCTACCTTGAAGCGCTTTTTGACCATCTTGTCTTCTCCCGCTAGTAGATGTTGATGACCCCGCCATACATACCCATACTACAGGTGAAGCGGAGCTGTCCTGTTTGCTGGGGTGGTATCTCGATCAATGTGTGGCCTGTGTCTGGCAGAATCTGCTGGATGCCTAGACTGGGGATGACGAAGGAGCGTGAACAGCCGTAGGTCTGGTTGGTGACCAGCCGCAGACGGATAGGCTGGCCGCTCTGGACAGCAAAAACATTTGGTGTATAGCCTTCATTGAGGACGTTGATCGTAATTTCCTGAACACCGTCCACTACTACTGCCGGGACGGGCTGGCCGGTTATATCCGGTGCGGCTGACTCCATGAGCGAAGCCATGATTCGTCTAGGGGCAAGCGGCGAACCCATCAGATTCAGGCCGTTGTCTACAGAGACAACCCCTAGCGCCATAACTAATACCGCTGTCGCCACAGCAAGGCCATACTGGAGCTTGCCCCGCAACTGAGTTGCTATCAGGCCCAACACCAGAAAAGTAGGAGATGTGCCCAGCACAAAGACAAACAAGATCAGTGCCCCCTGCAAGGCACTGCCTGAACCGATTGCTAGTACCTCCATGGCCTGAGTAGTACCGCATGGGATCAAGACCGTCATCAGGCCGAGCAGTACCGGTGTGAAAGCCTCTTCGCTTTTGGCCTGATGACGGACCAGCCGGGTCAGAAAGCGTGGCGGCTGAATGACAAAATAGCGGAAGAGAGGGTGCACGTTGAGCATGTTCAGCGCATTGCCCAGCATGAATACCCCTACCGCGATCTGTAAGATGGCCTGAATGGTCGAAGAAAAGCGCAAGGTTGACCCAAGCGCCCCTAGCAGTGCGCCAACTATGGTATAAGCAAGTAATTTGGCAGAGAGGAAGTAGAGCACCGGCAATGGGTTGTCAGGAAGCCGGATACCGATCAAGGTTGATGAAGGATGACCAGGGCGCCGCGATTTTCTCTGAGTGGCGGTATCAGGCACGGGGACCTGCCTGGCAAGGGCAGTTGCTAGTAGTCCGCCCTGAATGGCCAAGCAAGTCAATCCGCCCGTTGTCAGGCCTGTCAAGAAAATGACCCACAGATTCATGGGTAACGACTCCCTTGTGATAGACTCCGTATGGGGACGCACATCGTGCGTCCCCATACTTGACCACACCCCTATCTCTCCAATGGCGATATAAATAGTATACTTTAGTTCTGGGAATTGGGCAATCTGTTTATGGCATGAGTACATGGTATAATTCGGCTTATGAACCTCAAAACCCTCAAAACCCTCCTGATAGATGGTGACGGTGTCCTGTGGCATGGCAGTCAGCCTGCGCCCGGCCTGAATCGCTTTTTCGATGTGATCAACCGGCATGGGATCAAGTGGGCATTGGTAACGAATAATGCCACCGCCCCGGTGGATGACTATGTGGCTAAGTTCAAAGGCTTTGGCATTGAAGCCAGCCGCGAATCGATCTTCACCAGCGCCATTGCTACTGCCGCCTATTTGCGTCAGCGTCTGGAAGCAGGGCGGCCTATCTATGTAGTTGGCGAGCGGGGGATCAAGGAGGCCCTGACTGAGGCCGGGTTTGTCGTTCATGACGGCAGTGATCGGCCTGAGGGGGTAGCGGTGGTAGTTGTCGGCCTTGATCGTCAGCTCACCTATCGGAAACTGGAGATCGCCACCTGGTTGATCCGAGACGGGGCGGCCTTCATTGCTACCAACCCTGATCGCACTATCCCCACTCCTTACGGCTTGTCGCCCGGTGCAGGGAGTGTGGTTGCGGCAGTAAGTGCCGCGACTGACCAGCAACCCGTGTTTATTGGCAAGCCCAAGCCCGCTATTTTTGAGGTTGCGTTGTCTTACTTCGAGACCGATGCTGATTCGACGGCTATGATCGGTGATCGGTTGGATACAGACATTCTGGGGGCCAAACAGCTTGGGCTGAAGACGATCCTTACGCTGGGTGGGGTAGCGCGGCGCAAGGACTTGGCGGACAGCGAGGTCCAGCCCGATCTGGTGGCTGAGGGAATCAGCGACCTAGCGGAGCAATTTGAGAAGGCATTCGCCTCTTGAAGCCGCGTCAAGGCGTCTCTTCTGAAGTGCCCATGCCTGATCTGATCAATCTCTACGATCTGGGACGGGACGAGTTGGCCGATCTCATCATGGGGTGGGGGGAGCCGCGCTACCGCGCCGATCAGGTGTGGCAATGGTTGTATGGGCATAAGGTCACCCTGATTGATGAAATGCATAATCTCCCCCGGTCCTTGCGTGAACGGCTGGCCGCCGAAACCTGCTTGGGCGGGCTTGAGTTGGTACGCGAGATGCGTTCCAGTGATGGGGAGACGCGCAAGTATGCCCTGCGTCTTTCTGATGGTCAGATCATTGAGAGTGTGCTGATGGAGTATGCCGGTGTGCGGCGGACAGCCTGCATCTCAACGCAAGCGGGCTGTGCAATGGGATGTGTCTTTTGTGCCACCGGCCAGATGGGCTTTGCCCGACACCTGTCAGCGGGTGAGATTGTGGAGCAGGTGCTCTATATAGCGCGGGTGCTTGAGGCTGATGGTGAGCGGCTGAGCAATGTTGTCCTGATGGGTATGGGTGAACCGTTCCATAATTACGAGGCGACGCTGGCCGCTATCCGCCGGATGATTGACCCAGATGGATTAGAGATTGGACAGCGGCATATCACAGTCAGCACGGTGGGGTTAGTCCCAGCCATACGGCGCTTTGCTGGGGAGGGCCTGCAGGTGCGGCTGGCGATCTCACTACATGCGGCAACCGATGAAGAACGTTCCGCGTTGTTGCCGGTCAACCGGCGTTACCCGATTGCTGAGGTCATGGCGGCAGTACGCGACTACATTGCCCGGACCGGGCGGCGTGTCACCTTTGAGTGGGCACTGATTGACGGGCAAAACGATACACCGGAGCAGGCTCACGCGCTCGGTAAACTGCTGGCTGGGCTGTTGTGTCATGTCAACCTGATCCCCCTTAACCCGACCAGTGGCTATACCGGAGGGCCTGCCAGCGCTGGGCGCATCGAGCGGTTTGTGCGCATTTTAGAGTCGTACCATGTTCCAGCCACCGTGCGGGTACGGCGGGGGATTGACATCCATGCCGGGTGTGGTCAGCTCAAGGCGGCTGTTATGGCCTCCAAATAAGAGCTAAGCTAGGGGGCTAGTGCGGCCGGTCTTCCTCTGAGTCTTTCCTTCCTTGCCTGAACTAATGGCGTTAGCTATCCTAAGTGCGGGGTAATATCCCTCTTATCTGCTGTTATGGCTACTGATCGGAGAAGCTCATGTTAAATCAAGCCTTGGATCACGCGCGCGCAAACCGCGGGCGTTATCTCAACCAGCTATTTGACTTCCTGCGAATTCCCTCTATTAGCACACAGGCTGAGCATAAGCCGGATGTTCAACGTGCCGCTGAATGGGTTGCCGCTGATATGCGGCGGGTCGGCCTGACAAACGTTCAGGTTGTGCCGACCGCAGGCAACCCCATTGTCTACGGTGAGTGGCTGGGGGCTGGAGAGGAAGCCCCCACGGTGCTGATCTATGGGCATTATGATGTCCAGCCGGTAGACCCGCTCGAGCTGTGGCAGTCGCCTCCCTTCGAACCCCAAATACGCGATGGGCTGATCTACGCGCGGGGTGTCAGCGACGACAAGGGGCAGATGTTCATCCATATCAAGGCTATTGAGTCTATGCTCTCGGCCAACGGCAGACTGCCGGTCAATGTCAAGCTGATCTTCGAGGGTGAAGAAGAGATTGGCTCGATCAACCTCGAAGCCTTTGTGTTGTCCCATCGGGAGATGCTGGCCGCAGATGTCAGCCTTGTGTCTGATACAGGCATGATCACACCCGACCAGCCGCTGATCGTCTACGGCTTGCGCGGGATGTGCTACATGGAGTTCCGCATCAAAGGCCCCAAGCGCGATCTACACTCTGGCGGCTATGGCGGCACGGTTTACAATCCGGCCCAGCTTGTGGCCGAGATCATTGCCGCCCTGCACGACGAGAAAGGGACAGTGACCATCCCCGGCTTTTATGATCGCGTTCGTCCGCTGACGGATGAGGAACGCCGTGCGATCAACAGCGCGCCTTATTCGCTGGAGCAGTGGCAGTCTGAGACTGGCCTGCGTAAGCCATGGGGTGAGCCGGAATACACCCTCCATGAGCGCATCGGAGCGCGGCCTACCTGCGAGGTGAATGGTATATGGGGCGGCTGGCAGGGGGAGGGCGGAAAAACAATCATCCCGGCAGAAGCAGGGGCCAAGATCAGCATGCGGCTTGTGCCGGATCAGGACCCTCAAGAGATAGCCCGCCTGTTTGCCGAGTTTGTCAGGGAACGGGTTCCAGATGATATGCAGGTACAGATCAACGACCTTGCTGGCGGCTGGTGGGCTATCACACCGCTGGATTCGCCCGCCATGAGGGCGGCATCGAGGGCCTATGAGGCAACATGGGGTGTGCCGCCGGTCTTTGCCCGTGAGGGCGGTTCAATCCCGATTGTGGCGACATTTCAGAAAGAGCTGAATGCCCCGGCTGTGCTGATGGGGTTTGGTCTGCGTGATGATGCGGCTCATGCTCCAAATGAACGCTTCAGAGAGGATCATTTCTACAAGGGCATTGATACCGTGATCCACTACTTTCACTACCTAGCTGAGCAACGCTGATCAGCGGTGGTGTGAAGGGAAGTGTAGTGCAAATTAAACCGCAGACGCTCTCGTTGCTTGCTGACCAGCTTGCGGTATGCCGTTTGGAGCCGCAGGCCGCCGTCCCTGCTTGGGCTACAAGGGGGTCGTTCTTCTGCATCATGCGTACCGCCGATGAGCTGTCCATCGTATGTGCTGAGGGAGTAGTGCCCCCCGGTGTGCGCTCGGAGCGGGGATGGCGGGCCTTCAAACTGGAAGGACCGTTTGATTTTGCGCAGACCGGCATACTCGCTTCGGTTCTGAGTCCGCTAGCCGAAGCCGGCGTGGGTGTCTTTGCTCTTTCAACCTATGACACGGATTACATCCTGATCAAAGGGGCACAGCTTGAGCAAGCGGTGGCGGCTCTTGAAGCCTGCGGTCACAGCGTACAACGGTAGTTTCTGCCCATCGCAGGCGGAAGACTGATGGACGACGACTTTCTGGACGCCCTGCAGAATCTTATTGACGATGGCGATCCCTGCCTGCAAGATGTGCTGGTTGAGGCCTGCGATCATCGAGAATGGCAGGTGCGGGTCTTCGCGGCACTGAGGCTGGCTGAGCTGTTTCAGGATATGCGAGCGTTGCCCGGTCTGGCTGAGGCTTTGCGGTATGGTGATCGTAATACCCAGAAAGCCGCCGCTGAGGCCCTATGGGAGCTGGGTGATGCTGACTCGGCAGGGTTATTTCGCGCGTTGCATATGGAGCGGGGCGAGGTACGTGACCTGATCGCCGAAGCGTTGTTGCGTATTGGCTGGATACCGGACAGCGTTGAGTGTGAAGTAGCTTTACATCTGGTCATGCGTAACTGGCGTGAGATTGTGATGCTGGGAGCGGAGGCAGTGCCGGAACTACTCTCAGCACTGAGTGACCCTGACGGTAACGTCCGGCGCGGCACGGCTTGGGCGTTGGGGCAGATTGGTGATGGGCGGGCGGTGCCGTTTCTGATTGAGCTACTCGGCGATACAGCCGGGGATATGTTCGGTATCGGTGAGCGGGTATGTGACGTAGCCGCTGAGGCGCTTGAGCGGATCGGCACGCCGGAAGCGTTAGAGGCGGTCAGACGATGGAGAGAGACATGAAGGCAGTCGCTGAGTCTTGACTGCCTTCATGTTGCCTCCTGCCTAGTATCCGCGCCGATATTGTGCTGGAATGGGCGCATCATCCCGCTGGCCCAGTGCCAGGGCCGCCTGAATTGGCCAGTAGGGGTTGCGTAACAGTTCCCGTCCTAGCAATACAAGGTCGGCACGGCTGTTACGGATTATTTCGTCGGCATGGCTGGGGGCGGTGATCAACCCTACTGTAGCTGTCGGAATGTCTGCCCCCGCCCGCACTGCTTCCGACAACGGGACTTGGTAGCCGGGGCCAAGAGGCGGTCGAGCATCGGCGCGACTGCCGCCAGAGGAGCAGTCAATCAGATCAACCCCCATCCCCTTGAGCCGGCGTGCCAGTTCTATGGCCTCTTCGACCACCCATCCGCCAGTAAGCCAGTCGGTACAGGACAGGCGCACCAACAATGGTTTGTCTTCAGGCCATTCTTGCCGAATGGCGGCCACAGTCTCCAATGTGAAACGGATTCGGTTCTCGAAACTGCCGCCATATTGGTCAGTGCGCTGATTGGAGATCGGTGAGTGGAAGCTGTGAATCAGGTAACCATGAGCGCCGTGCAATTCCAGCACATCAAAGCCGGCTTCTCGGACGCGCCGGGCGGCGGCCCGAAAAGCGGCCTGTACCTCAGTGATCTGCGCAGAAGTTAGTTCGTGGGGTATACGGTAGCCCTGATCGAATGGTATGGCGCTGGGAGCGACGATCTCCCAGCCCCCTTGCTCGTCTGAGAGCGGCTGTCCTCCCTCCCATGGGCGGGCAGTGCCGGCTTTACGCCCTGCGTGCCCGATCTGGATGCCTGGCGTGGCTCCTTGCAATTTGATGAAGCCGGCCAACCGTGCCAGCGGCTCGATATGATCATCCGACCAGATACCCAGATCGCCGGGGGTGATACGTCCACGCGCTTCCACAGCGGTTGCTTCCAGCAGGATCAAACCAACGCCGCCAGCGGCCCGCGCCCCGTAGTGAGCTATGTGCCAGTCGGTGGGGATGCCGTCCCCGCTGGTGCTGTACTGACACATCGGGGCCATGCCAATGCGGTTGCGGATGGTCACTCCACGCAGGGTGAGGGGATCAAATAGATGAGGCATTTCAAGCTCCTTTCTTGGGTCGGAAGATTGCCAGCCCGATGATGGTTATCAGCAGGCAGACAGCGCTGACGGCTGTACCGATTTCGAATGGCTCGCTTCGATAGGTGAAGACAATCTCGTGCTGGCCGGGCGGCACATGCACCGCCCGGAACATGCCGTTAGCCCGCAGAATGGGCACAGGTTGCCCATCGAGGGCGGCCTGCCAGCCCGGATACCATGCATCTGACAGGATCAGGTAGACGTTTTCCCCGCGGCTTTCGGCAAGAATCTCTACCCGCTCTGGTTCATACAGGCTGATACTTGCCAGCCCCGCATTGTTCGGGTTGCAGGATATTTGTGCCGTTGGCGAAGTGTCCTCGACTACCGGCCAACTGCCAGCTTGTAACATTGCCCATGCGTCTTCTTGGCTGTCAGCACGCACCGGATTGCAGGCCAGGTAGGCACGCGGCAGTGTTCCCCGATACTCGTAGATTTTTACCTCGGCGGCGTAGGCCAGCCGCAGTGTACCACCCTGTGACAGGGTGGTCACCATGAAAGCGCCGCTCCGATCATCTATCAAGGTGATGCCCTGCACAACCAGCACCCCCGGAAAGCCTGACACGATGGAGACTTCTACCCGCTCAATCCGTACTGCGTCTGGCCATACGACGCGGGTGTGGGCAGGTCTGTCCGGCGCACCGCCTGCTAAATCACGGCCTGCCAGCAACGGCTGTATCAGCGGGAACTCACCGCCTTCATAGTACACGGCCACTGCTCCGATCTGAGTGCCGTCCGGCAGGCCCTCTGTCCCTTCAACATATCCGACGATGCCGACTGTTGTTGCCTCGAAGGGGAGTACCGGATAAGCCTCCGCAAGCGGCGGGGTACTCGGATCGGGCGGGGCGGCCAGACGGGCCGGAAACTGTAGGTCGTAATAAGCACCATCTACCCATAGATCAGCCACTTTGTCGGTGATGATCCAGCGCACGTTGGTCATGCGAAGCCACGTGAGATCGGGCACAGCGGGTAAGTTCTCGCGTAGTCTGCCATCCGGTGAGACAGCCTCAGCAGGCAGGAACAGCGAGGTGAAGCGTGTATAGTCGCAGGTGGGCAGAATACCCCCGTCAAATCCATCCATAGCCGGGATGCCCCATGCCAGCGGCAAATTAGGGGCCAGGATTTCCTTCTGCTTGGTAGCGATGATTAGGTCATAGAACGCTTCTTCTGAGAGATACGGCCTGTAGATTGCCTCCATCTCGCGCAGGTCGCCGGGATCAAAGAGGATGTCGGAGATGGACAGAAAGCGTGATGGCGTAGCATCTGTGTCGAGCGGCGAACAGCCACAGCCGGTTTTCGCCAGCAGAGTGCTGATAGCTGGGCGCTGACTGCTCCATGCGGCGGGTGCGCTGAGATGGTTGTACGGCAGTGACTGGCCTGCCACGAACAGTTCGACGGCGGCCAGTGCTCCAAGTGCTGGCGGGGCGTACTGGTAAGCTGTTATCCTGCCGCTGGCCAGCCAGCCCATCAGCCCGCAGGCCGCAACGAGTGCGGCGGCCCATAGAGTCAGCTCAATCAGGGTCGGGGCGACAGCTCCGGCTGTCTCATCACCAGACAGCGGTGCAAGGAAGGTTGAAGCCGCAAGCAGGATGATGACGACAGCCGGCCACAAGCTGGACAAGAGGGTACTGACTCGTTTCCTTCTGAGGGAGGGAGGACGGGCTGCAAGGGCATCCAGCCCTATGCCTGCCAGCGCCGCCGCCGCAAAGGCCCACAGTGCCAGCCAGCGGGCCGGAGCGCGGAACAGGTTAAAGCCGGGAATGAATCGCACCAGAATCCAGTAGATGGGGTTGTAGGCCCCCAGAGCCAGAAAGAACCCCAGCACAGCCAGCAACGCCAGGCCCAGCGTGCGGCGGTCATGACGGTTACGCCAGCTTCCCTGTAGCGCCAGCACGAGCGCGGCTATGCCCGGATAGGCAACATACTCACTAAAGAGAGCGCTTCCGTTGTAGGATGGCAGGAACGCCCGACCTATGATCTCCGGTCTGAGCGAGAATGAAACGGCCTCCAGTATCGGCAGGCCGCCGCCCCGATTGCTGAGTGCGGCTAATTCCAGCGTGGGGAGTATCTGCGCGGCGGCCAGCCCCAGCGCGAGGACCGCCGCCAAGGCGGGGATAGCCAACGGCCAGAGCTTCCGAAGGGGGGATGTTTTGCATGCTCCCGCAGGGGTATTGGAGTCAGGGGTCTGGTTTGCTGGCTGGGGAGATAGTGTGTTCCATAAAGCCCACACTCCTAACCCTACCCCGCTGATGAAAGCGGACTGGGTATGTCCTGCCAGGAGCTGTATAGCGATTGCCAGTGCCAGCCACAACAAGCGCTGGGGGTGCTGGCGGGATTCCTCATACAGCCAAAACAGCCATGGCAGCCATGCCAGTCCCTGGAGCTGGTTAACGTGCTCAGCCTGAGCGGTCAGATAGCCGCCCAGCGCAAAGACCAGTGCGGCCAATGTTGTTGCAGAGAGACTCAGCCGCAGTGTTCTGCGGGTGAACAGCGCCATGCCGATAGCGGCCCAGCTCACATGTGCCACAATGGCTACTTTGATGGCGGTTGGGGCATCCAGCCAGATCAGCGGCCAATTGGGGGGGTAAAGTACCCCTGCCTGACTGTTAGCGAGGAATGGCGCTCCCATAAAGAGGAAGGGATTCCACAGCGGCAGACGGCCTGCGCTCAACGCCGCATTGCGATAGGCCCAGTAGGGGTAGAAATAGGTGAACACATCGCCGCGCGGCAGGATGAGATCGGTGAAGATCATCCGCCAGAAAAAGGCGACCGTCAGTATTGTCAGTACAGCAAACATTGCCCCGTCGGGCCAGCTTAGCTTTGGTGATTGATGGGAAGAAGAGGACACATCTCACCTCGCTGGGTAAGGGCTGAGAAGTTCTGATGGAATAGGTTGGCCTGAGGTAACTATGCAGGGCGGCCTGCCGGCGTGCAGAAGGGTAACATTGCCGGTGCCGCAAACCGTCCATCTGCCGCTGTGTGCAGCCAGTGCCGCCTGATCGTCAACCCCTGCCAGCACTAGGTCAGGCGGATATAGCGCCGCGAGCTGTTCCAGCACCTGATTTGGAAGCCAACTAAAGTAAGGCAGGAACACCATCTTCGGTAGCAACCTTAGCCCCTCTGAGATTTCGAAACGCAAGTCATCTATGCTTCGGGGGAAGGGCTTAAGGGGCACGAAGCTCAATTCTCCAAGCGCAACTGCCGCTCCGCCTGCCGCAATGAGCATTGTTCCCCTCTGCTGGTGGAGGAGGCAGATCGTCTCCCACGCGGCACTACCGGCTAGTATCTTATGCAAGGAGGACGGCTCTCCCCCTGCCAAGTAGATGCCAGCCGCCTGCTCAAGCGGGGCGGCAAGGGCAGGGTTATCGGCCTGCTGACGGGTCAGGATCGCTACGGGCCAGGACGAAAGGCCGAAGTCGTTCAGCGCTCCCTGGATTACGTCAGCCCGCCGCTCCGCCGTGCCGGGCTTGCGGCCTGCCAACGCAGTCAGCAGGATGGCAACCGGTGCGATCCCCTGTGGGATCATCATCTTCAGTTGCTGCCATAAGCTCAATGACTCCGGGCGCAGAGCCTCCCCGCCTAAGAGGACCAGTGGACCGCAGTAAGAATGGAGCGTGCCAGCCATGTGTCCATTATAACGTCAGAAGGACGGGGAGAGGAAAGGGGGTGTGTTATAATTAGGCTTGAGAGAAACAATGCTGGATGAGGCTTAGGGTGTAATTGTCCCGTTGATGGTCATCTGGCCGTCAGTGATTATCACATCTGACAGAGTGATGGTGAAGGGCGAGGATTGGATCGGCGAGTTAATGCTCTGTTCTACGCTTGTCATGACTTGATCGAGGACAGACGGATCAAGCTGGAGAGGGCCATACTGGATGGAGGCGATCTCAACATCCAGTTGCCCATTTGCTCCAATGCTTGGCACGGCGACGATCAGGCCGTTGGCATCGAAGCCGCCGACATTGATGCGCCCGTAGATGTTTACTACGCCGTCCCCCATAATGACCTGTATATCCTGTATTGGGATTGTCTCGCCAGTGTCGGCTTCAGTCTGGGCGATGGCCTCTGCTACAACAGAGGTGAGTTCTTCATTCGTAAAGGTGATGCTGAAAGGGCCGTCGGGAGTAGCGAAGTTCAGCGTTCGCCACTTGTCGTTAAATGAAGCCAATGCCTCTCCAGAGGGCTGGACAGCCTGCGGCGGGGGTTGCGGCCCACCCAGTTGAAGGCCCGGCATGTTACAGGCCAGCGCGGATAAGGCTAACAGAGAAGAACTTAACAGGGAGAAAACAAGTCTGGGATCGCGTCTCATGGTCTCCTCTAGAGTTGGCGTGGTATTATAGCGTGACCGAGAAGGAACGCAAAACAGGAAGAGGTGTTCGATTTGGTAGAAGAACGATTGCAGAAGCTTCTGGCACGGGCCGGCTATGGCTCGCGGCGGGCCTGTGAAACGATTATTGAGCAACAGCGTGTGACGGTCAACGGCCAGGTCGCGGGGTTGGGTGTGAAGGCTGATCCCAAACGTGACGATATTCGCGTGGATGGAGAGCGGCTGCGTCTGCCGGATCAGTTCGTTTATATCATGCTTAACAAGCCGCGCGGTGTGATCTCGGATGAGGATGTCGGCGGCAGACTGCCCGCCGCACGCGAACTGATTCCACTGGAAGGGCGTCTATATCCGGTAGGGCGTCTGGATGTTCAGAGTGAGGGGCTGTTGTTATTTACGGACGACGGTGATCTGGCCCACAGGTTGACTCATCCGCGTTATGAACATCCCAAGACGTATCATGCTGTGGTTGAGGGATCGCCAACGGAGAAGACGTTGGATGTCTGGCGGCGCGGGATCATGCTGGATGGCGAACGTACCGCGCCGGCTGAAATCAAGAAGATGGGCAAGACACGGGGTGGAACACTGTTGGAGATCACTCTATATGAGGGCCGTAAACGGCAGGTGCGGCGGGTGGCGGCGGCGCTGGGGCATCCGGTCCTGAAATTGGTGCGTGTGAAGCTTGGCCCGCTGGAACTGGGCAATCTGCCTGCTGGGGCATGGCGCCGCCTGACTGATCAGGAAATAGCCTCGCTTCACGCCATCCGAAGCGAGCGGCCTCCGCGCCGAGTGCGTCGTGTCAGTTCGGCGTCATTGAGGCGGCCTGCCTCAACTTCTCTCTCCAGGCGTCCTTCTTCACGGCGGGGTTCACGGCGCTTATGAGCAAGCCTTCGGTGATCGCGATTGATGGCCCGGCGGCCTCTGGTAAGACAACGTTGGCATGTGAACTGGCCCGCAGGCTGGGGTATCTTTACTTTGATACAGGTGTGATGTATCGCGCGGTGACGCTGGCCGCGCTGGAACGCGGTATCCCGCTGGCGGATGAGGAGGCAGTCACAGCGGTTGCGGAGAGCATCGAGATTGACGTATTGCCTCCTACAGTGGATGATGGGCGGCTTAGCACTGTTTTGGTAGATGGCCGTGATGTCACCAGCCTGTTGCATACTGCGGAGGTGGATGCCAACGTTTCGATCCCCTCGGCGTATGCGGGGGTACGCCAAGCAATGACCCGTCAACAGCGCCGCATCGCTGAGCGGGGACATGTGGTCATGGTTGGCCGGGATATTGGGACGGTGGTTGCGCCGGACGCCGGCCTCAAGGTATACCTGGATGCCTCGTTAGAGGCACGCGCCTACAGGCGCTGGCGGGAGTATCAGACGGAGGGTCAGGCAGTCAGCTTTGAGGAAATCCTAGCGGCTATGCGCCATCGGGATGAGCTTGACAGCGCACGGGCCGTTTCGCCCCTGCGCCCGGCTGAAGACGCTGTTGTCTTAGATACGACCCATATGGATGCTCAGGCAGTGCTTGACTATGTGCTCAAGCTGGTTAACGCACGGGACGGTGATTTGCGGAGGGGGAAGCCATGATAATGCCCGGCCCAATTGTCCATGAAAGGATTTACCGTTGGCGGCGGCAGGTGTTCCGTTTTGGGTTGTGGAACATCGTGTATCGGTTCTGGATCAAACTCCATGTCGAGGGGTGGGACAACATACCGGCGGACGGGCCGGTGCTGTTGATGGGCAACCACATCTCCATTCTCGATCCGGTGGTCATGATCTCGTTCTACCCGGATCGGGATATTGTGCCGATGGCCAAGATAGAGGCTTTCAGCCAGCCGATGGTGCGCTACTTTGTCGGGCACTGGGGAGCTATTCCGGTGAACCGAGGCGAGGCTGACCTCAAGGCCCTGAAGTCGGCGCTGGAGCATATCAGGCAGGGTTATGTAGTCATGCTCTATGCGGAAGGCACTCGCAGTAAGACCGGGCTGATCAAGGGGCAAGAGGGGAGTGCCTATCTGGCTCTCAAGACCGGTGCAACCGTCGTGCCTGTTGCCATCTGGGGAACGCGGGACTTCCCTTGGACATGGCTCAGGGAGTTCAAGCGCACACCCGTTTTCATCCGGTTTGGCAGGCCGTTCCGATTTCGTCATGAGGGAGACAGACTGCCGCGTGAGCATTTCCGGGCGATGACGGATGAAGCCATGTATCGGATTGCGGAGCTGTTGCCTGAGAAATGGCGCGGCGTATACAGCGACCTCTCAAAGGCGACCACAAACTATTTGGACTTTGATATTGAGTGGCGGCCTGTTATGCAGCGTATGCCCAGACGTGTGCTGAGGCCGAGCATCATTACGCCGTGAGCGGTTGGAAATCAGCCCAGGGAGGCACGGTTCAAGAAGTTCATCCGCGTAGTTTTGCCGCCCGTGTCGGCGTGAAGCCGGGCGATGTCCTGCTGGCGGTGAACGGCGAACCCGTTGAGGATGTCATTGATGTTCAGTTCTACGCCGCTGATCACCGAGTCGAGTTCGAGGTGCGGCGCGGGGAGGAGGAACTGAAGCTTGGCGGCAGACGGCGTGAGGGCGAACTGCTTGGGTTGGACTTTGTGCATCCCACTTTTGATGTGGACATCCGGCGGTGCAACAACCTGTGCGAGTTTTGTTTTGTGTTGCAGATGGCCCCCCGGATGCGGCGTACCTTGTACATCAAGGATGATGACTACCGATACTCGTTTCTGTTTGGGCATTACGTTACGCTGACCAACCTCAGCGAGAAGGATGAATGGCGGATTGTTCATCAGGGCCTCAGCCCGCTGTATGTCTCAGTCCATGCTACTGATCTGGAGTTGCGGCGGAAGTGCCTGCGCAACCCCGTTGCGCCAGACATTATGGTTCAGCTCCGCCGGTTCATCAATGAGGGAATAGAGTTCCATACTCAGATTGTAGTCACGCCGGGCCTCAATGACGGCATACACCTGGAAAGGTCAGTACACGATCTGGCTGACCTATATCCGGGAGTGCAGTCAGTGAGCATTGTGCCGGTAGGGCTGACCAAGCATCACAAATATGGGAAGCGAATCAACACACCTGCCGAATCTGCCTCAGTGCTTGACACCTGCCAGCTCTGGCAGGCGGAGTTCCGGGCACGGCTGGGGGTGAACTTTGTCTATCCGACCGATGAATGGTATTTAGTGACAGATCGGCCTGTCCCGCCTGCTGAGGCATATGACGGCCTTGACTTGACTGAGAATGGTCTAGGCATGGTGCGGCAGTTTCTGGATGAATGGGACGAGGCAAAGGAGGAGCTGTCTGGAAGCCCGCCCGTCAAGCGGTTGACGCTGGTAACAGCTACTCTGTTTGCGCCAGTCTTGGGGAAGTGCACGGCAGAATTCACAGCCTTGAGCGGTGTTACTACCGAGGTCATTCCAATCATCAACACGCGGCTGGGTGAGACGATTACAGTGGCCGGGCTGATGATGGGTGAGGATGTGATCACACAGCTTAGAGGACGCGACTTGGGGGAGGTGGTCGTATTGCCACGCTTGATGTTCGACCACCCCGAACGGATCAGTCTGGATGACTGCTCGCCGGGTGATGTTGCCACCGCGCTGGGCAAGCCGGTAGCGCTGGCTGATCTGATGGGTGATCTGGTAGATATTGTTTACGAGCAGGCTCCGCTCACAGTGCCTCAGTCTTAGCCGAGGAACACCCGCTACTGCATTGACTGCCTGGTGACTTGTATCATCAGCGAATGATGACAATCGGGTTTCTAACTCCCCGCCTCGTTGGTGTATTCTAGATTTGGCCCTTGAATAAGACATAGGAGGAGTATGGGTGTGAACAGCAAGGCGTACCGTATGCGTGAGTTTATCAGGCCTTCTGATCAGCGGAGCCTGATTGTTGACACTAGTGCCGGGCTTTCGCTTGGCCCGTTGCCCGGCCTGGAGGATTTTTCTGCGGCCGTGATACCCCTGTTGCCTCTGGCAGACGGGATCGTCACCAGCCCCGGCCAGAGCCGCAGGCTGAGCGGGCGCACACGCGGTGATGCGGCATTGCTGGTACGGGGTGACTGGACCAATGCACTGCGCGGCCCGGATTTCCCGTTGCCGCCCGAAACGATCAGCCGCGTGCCGCTGTTGACTCCCCAGGAAGCCCTCGACCTAGGGGCCAGTGCGCTGGTTGTCCACTTCCTGTTGGGGCATGAAGAGGAGATTGAGGCGGGTTGCCTGCGTTCGACCGTCCAATTTGCGTTGGAAGGTAACCGGGTGGGAATGCCTCTCATTGTAGATGTGCAACCTATTGGCCCCCGCGTTGTGCTACGCAACAAGGCTATCGAGTTGGGAGTCTCGTATGCCTTAGAAGGGGGCGCAGACGGTGCGGCAATCCCTTGGCCGGGTGAGGCTTCCCTCATGACCATTATGGAGATGGCGGCAGGTATGCCGATACTTATCAAACCCTCATCGCTGGAAGCGGCAAAGGAAGAGTTAGCGCAGGCGCTGGTGCTGGGTGCTTCGGGCCTTTGGCTGGGGGCTGACCTGTTTGCGCGGCCCGATCCGGCAGATGTTGTCAGCAGGTTGCGCGAGCTGGTGCATCAGCAGAATGTACCGGCGCCTCAAGCCTAGAGGGGGTAGGAACGATGCAAACAGGTCTACAGGCCCGTATGGATCGACTGTTTAACCGGCACGGCGATGGGCGGGCTGTGTGTGTGGCCGCCGATCACGGTTATATGAGCGATGTGACGCCCAATGTGACCAAATTGCGCTCGATTACTGAGGCAGTTATCAAGGGAGGAGCGGATGGCGTTCTTCTTAGCCCCGGTCAGGCTATGCGCTTGGCACCGCTCTTTCAGGGACGGGACGGCCCTGCCCTCATTGTTCGTCCTGACTGGATGAACATGCCGCGGCTGGGCACGTCGAATGTGGCCAACGCTGTTCCTCAGAGACTGCTTTACCATCAGAAGGTTATTACTGCGGAGCAGGCATTGGCGCTGGGAGCTACTGCCGTCACGATCTACCTGTTTTTGGGCTATAACGACAAGATCGAAACAACGGGTATTGAGGTAGGCGCTCGTTTCGTCTCTGAGTGCCACAGGGTTGAACTGCCCTGCATCATTGAGCCAATAGCTTACGGTGGTCAGGTTACAGGAGCTAGGCTGGTTGATATATTGACCCTGGGTGCGCGGATGGCTGTTGAAATAGGGGCGGACGCGCTCAAGATTCCCTATACGGGCGACGTAGACTCCTTCCACCGGCTGTGTTCAGTGGCAGGAGTCCCGGTGCTGGTGCTGGGAGGCGCACGCAGTGACAATGAGCGCGACGCGGCGGAGCTGGTCGCTGAAGCGCTGGAGGCCGGCGCGAGCGGTTGTCTGATGGGACGTAATGTGACCAAGTCGCCTGATCCAGAGAAGATGATCCGTCAGCTTTGTCTGATTGCCCACGAGGGGTGGTCAGTTGACAGAGCCATGCGTCCGCCCGATTGGGAGTACCTGCGTTTACGGGCACATCCAGCAGACTGTACGGGTTGTAACCTATGTGTAACGGCCTGTGTGGCTCACCATGACGGGGGAGAATATGGGATGCATCTAGCCCGCCTGCGGATTGAGCCGGGACAGGGCGTGGGCCAGTACAAGGTGATGTTCTGTACGTTGTGTAAAAAATGCATAGATGTCTGTCCCAATCATGCATTGCGCTGGCATCCGGAGACGGGGGCAGTTGAACTATTGCCTGAGCTGTGTGAGATGTGCAACAAATGCGTGGAAGTCTGCCCGACCAAAGTGATTGTTCATAGCGACAAGGGTATCCAGATTGGGGAGTCAAAGTATCTAGAGTGGTACCCCATCGTCTGCGACCTCTGCGGCGGGGAGCCTGCCTGTGCGCGCATCTGCCCGACGGGGGCCATCTTCGTGGACCAGCGTAAGGAGATTAAGTAATGAGCTTGAAGGAACGTTCGTATTGTGATGCTATCCTGCGGGTTGACCTCTCCAGCGGTCAGATCACGACCACCCCGCTACCGGCTGAGAAAATGCCGCTTGTGTTGGGAGGCAAAGGGCTGGGTGCGTGGCTGTTGTATCACGAACAGCCTGCCGGAGTTGATCCGCTTTCGCCCGATAACCACCTCATCTTTAACAACGGCCCTCTCACGGGTACTTCCGCGCCGACTGCCGGACGCTTTGGCTGTACTACTCGAAGCCCTGCCACCGGCGCTTACTGTGATTGTTACTGCGGCGGGTACTGGGGGCAGATGCTCAAATACGCTGGCTATGACGCGGTTGTGCTGACTGGTGCGCTGGACGAGCCTTCCGTGCTGGTGATTGATGAGAATCGAGTTGAAATCCGACCGGCGGGTGATCTATGGGGGCTGAGCATCAGCCAGACCAATGAGCGCCTGAGAGAGCAGTTTGGGCAGGGATGGCAGACGCTGGTTATTGGTCCGCCCGGCGAGAAATTACGTAACATATCCGCTATTTTTAATGACAACCGTTGTCTGGCACGCGGCGGTGTAGGCGCTGTCATGGGGTCAAAGCGGCTCAAGGCGATTGTGACGCGCGGGGACAAGCTGGTAAAGGTATATGACCCCGTCCGCTATGAGCGGGCGCTGCAACTGGCCTTCCGGGCAGTGCGCATGTCGAGCGAGATCACGTTACTCAAGCAACAGGGAACCCCCAATATTGTTGAGATCGTGAATGTGATGGGGGCGTTTCCGACGCGCAACTTCCAAAGCGGCCAGTTTGAACAGGCCGAGGCGCTCTCCGGTTATGCCTTCCGTGAAAATGAGTGGGTCAAGAATTATGCCTGCTTTGGATGCCCGATCTCATGCGGCAAGTATACCCGCCCGCTCGATGATGGCATACACATTGAGGGGCCGGAATATGAGACGGTCTACTCATTGGGTGCGAACTGCGGCATTGGGGACCGGGAAGCTGTGATCCGGATGGCATGGCTGTGTGACGAATACGGCCTTGACACCATCAGCGCAGGCGGTGTGGTGGCAATGGTGATGGAGATGTTTGAGAAGGGCATCCTGACTGCCGCTGATCTAGATGGGTTAGAGCCGCGCTTTGGCGACTGCCGATCAGCGGTGGCACTGGTTGAGAAGATGGCG
Organism: Anaerolineae bacterium; assembly: GCA_034435015.1. Classification (GTDB taxonomy): domain Bacteria; phylum Chloroflexota; class Anaerolineae; order Aggregatilineales; family UBA3940; genus DAOTYH01. The sequence goes on from DAOTYH010000108.1 coordinate 39,044, forward strand.
AAGGTCGAGGGGTGCGGCGAATGGCTGGCGCAGGGTGTTGCCTTCATTGCCGAGCAGTATCCTGAGGCCAAGCCTTTTGCCATGCATGCTAAGGGGCTAGAAATGCCCGGTTATCATCCCAGCGCGGCAATGGGTACAGCTTTGGCTTACGCGGTCTCGGAGCGCGGCGCGTGTCATCTGCGTGGGGCGCCGCTTGGAGAGCTGTTCAGCGGCTCAGCCGATCCGCTGGCAACCGAAGGCAAGCCTCAACTCTTCCGTGACCGGCAGGCTGACAAGGCAGTATGGGACAGCGCCTGCCTGTGCTACTTCCCCGGTTATGGGATGTCCCTTAAGGAGCTGTGGCAGTTAGTCACAGCGGCAACAGGGTTTGATTACCCTACTGTGCGTGAACTGGAGCTGGTCGGCGAGCGTATCTCGACGCTGGCGCGGATGTTCAACGTGCGTGAGGGGTTTACCCGTGAGCATGACACCCTGCCGCCGCGTAATCTGTCTGAGCCTATGGCGGGCGGCCCGGCAGACGGGCGCGTGGTTGAGCTTGCCCCAATGCTCGATGCATACTACCGGCTGATGGGGTGGGATGCCAACGGCGTCCCCACGCCGGAACGGTTGAAAGAACTGGGGCTGGACTAGAGCGCAAGCAGAGGGGCTGTCCAAAGAGAAAGAGACAGCCCCCTTACTTTTCTAGGGGTAGGGGTATGAATGATGCCCCTACTCACCGATGATCTTGATCAGGACGCGCTTGCGTCGGCCTCCATCGAACTCGCCGTAGAAAATCTGCTCCCACGGGCCGAAGTCTAGACGCCCGTTGGTAACGGCTACGACCACCTCGCGCCCCATCACCTGCCGCTTTAGGTGAGCGTCGGCGTTGTCCTCGCCGGTGCGGTTATGGTGGTAGCGGCTGATGGGTTCGTGAGGGGCTAGCTCCTCCAGCCATTGTTCGTAGTCGTGGTGTAGTCCACGTTCATCATCGTTGATGAAGACCGAAGCGGTAATGTGCATGGCATTGACCAGCACCAGACCCTCTTGAATGCCGCTTTCGCGCAATGCTTCCTCTACCTGCGGGGTGATGTTAATGAAGGCCCGCCGTGTAGGTACGTTGAACCACAGTTCTTTGCGATAGGATTTCATCTGCCCCCCTGCTACCTTTTGGGATACCCTGTGATCTCTCGAATCTCCTCATATAGCGGTTTGAGTCGTCTGTAGAGCCGCTTATAGACGCGGTTGTAGAGTTCGTCATAGATGGCGTGAGCCTTGCTGTCTGGCTCAAAAGTCTGGCCAATATGAGTCATCTCTCTGACCGCTGTTTCAAAATCTGGGTGCAATTTCAAGCCGACGGCCACATCAATAGCCGCTCCCAACCCTGAGGCTTCATAGATATGCGGTCGGGAGGCGGGCAAGCCGAATACATCAGCCGTGATCTGCATAGCGGCCTTGCTCTGCGATCCGCCGCCGGCCACGCGCAGTTCAGTGATTGGCACACCGCTTCGCTTCTCAGTGCGCTCCTTGCCTTCGCGCAGGGCATAAGCCAGCCCCTCCAAAATGGCACGGTAGAGATGGCCGCGGGTGTGCACATCGCCCCAGCCTATGATGGCCCCCTTCGCCTCCGGACCGGGCACTTTCAAGCCGGGTGACCAGTAAGGTTGGAGCGTCAAGCCCATTGAACCGGGCGGCACTTCCTCGACGAGGGTGTCAAATAATGTCTCTGGCTCGACACCCCGCTCGGCGGCAAGGCGTTGCTCGCGCAGGCCAAATTCGCGTTTGAACCAGCTCACCATCCAAAAGCCGCGGTAAATCTGGCTCTCAAGGCTATAGGCATCCGGTACGGCGGAGGGATAGGGGGGGATGAGAGGGATAACCTCGATGTAGCGCCGATGAGTGGTATTGATGGTGGCCGTAGTGCCATAACTCAAGCACCCGATATGAGGGGCAAGTGCGCCGGCCCCAATCACCTCGCAGGCTTTGTCAGCGGCACAGGCAATCAACGGCAGGCCGGCTGGGATGCCGGTTGCGGCGCTGGCCTCTGCCGTGATCTCGCCGAGCGGCTGGGCAGGCGGGATCAAATCGGGGAGTTTGTCCCTTGACATTCGGATAGCCTGCCACTTCCAATCAGAAGGGGCGGCCCATCGCTTGGATTTGTAATCAAACGGCATATAGCCGACCTGACACCCAACTGAGTCAACAAAACGGCCCGTCAAGCGATAGGTCAAGTAGCCGGAGAGATACAGATAGCGGTAAGTCTTCTCCCATATCTCCGGCTGATGAGTCATGATCCAGTTGGCTTCAGCCTCAGCCTGCAGGTAGGCCACAGTTTCGCTCATGCCTGTCAAGGCAAACAGGATGCCCCACCACCCTCCCACCGGCTTCAGCCCTTCGGTGCGCCGCTGGTCGAGCCAGACAATGGCCGGGCGCAAGGGGTTGCCCTCCTGATCAACGTTAATGACAGTTGAGCGCTGGGTGGTCAGCCCCACACCGGCGACAGCATCACGGGGGACACTGGCGGTTTCCCACAATTGCTGGCAGGCTTGGCATAACGCGCCCCAGTATACGGCGGGGTCCTGCTCGGCCCAGCCAGGGTGGGGCGATACATACGGATCAATGGGAACTTGAGAGCGGGCCAGCAGGTTGCCCTGCAAATCGAACAGCAACGCCCTGATACTCTGAGTACCGCTGTCAATAGCAAGCAGAATGTCTTTTGCTGTCATAGTGGCCTCCGTGTGCGGGGAGACAGAATGACCCTATTATGATATGACGGGAAATGGAGTCAAGAAAATGAGGGCAGGGGCAGGCAGATGCCCCTGCCGCCCCAGCAGAGGTTAGGTGGTCTGAGCAGGTTTCATACCGATTGTTTCCGGCGGGCCGTAATGTTCGTGCCACAGGTGCAGGTACCGTGCCGCTTCCTGATCCCAACGGGCATCATCCCAGCCCAGCTCGGCCTGTATCAGGGCGCGTATCTGGGGCAGATACTTTTGGCCGCCCTGAGGGGTCAATAGCCCCAGCCGGACCCGCCGTAACAACAGGTCGTCAAGATAGAGCACAGCCTCATGTCGTGCCGCCCAGATGAACTCCAGCCAGTGGATGGGCAGGCCGCCGACGCGCCGGCGTTCGGCCTCCGGCCTCTCTGTGATGAAATCTACTATCTTAGGGCCGTAACGGGCCATCAGCCGTGTTACCTCGCCCGCTGTCAAGCCCGGTAGCGGCTCATCAACGGAAGGCACCGGATCGAGGGCGCTCAGATGATCGTCTACAGGCGGCATATTCGGAAGCTGTTTGCGTAACGCCTTGAGTGCGTCAAGGGCAATACTCCGGAAGGTTGTCAGTTTGCCGCCGGTGACGGTCAGCAGGCCGTTCTCGTTCCACAGCACGTGTTCACGGCTCTCTTTGGAAGGCGCGACCTCCTCACCATGGCTGACCACCGGCCGCACCCCTGCAAGAGTAGCGGTCACGTCCTGTTCGGTCAGACCCAACGCGGGGAAGTGGGCCTGCACGGAGCGCATCAGGTAAGCGACTTCATCCGGCGTGATGGTAGGCTCCTGATCAAGACTCTGATGATGATCTAGATCAGTTGTACCAAGCAGGGTAATCCCCTCCCATGGAAAGGCAAACACAGGACGGCCATCGTCAGGGTGAGGGAAGGTCACGGCCTGAAAGATCGGGAAGCGGTGGTGCGGGAAGATCAGGTGACTGCCGCGCAGTGGACGCATACGCAGTGAAGAGCCTCTTCCAGCTCGCAGTCGATCCGCCCATGCGCCGGTGGCATTGACCACTGCGGCGGCGCGTGCCTCGGATACACAGCCTGTCTGCCGATCACGCACACGCACGCCGCTTACCTGCCCTGCCTCGTCGTACAGCAATCCTTCAACTCGTGCGTAGTTAAGCGCTATCGCGCGGCCTGTAGTGACTCCCTCACGGAGCACGCGCAGGACCAGCCGGGCGTCATCAGTCTGAGCGTCGTAAAAACGGAAGCCGCCGCTCAAGCGCTCGCTGGAGAGACCGGGCAGCATCATCTGGAGTTCATGGGGGCTGAGCTTTTGATGAACACTCCATTTGCCCGCCATCCAGCCATACATGAAGAGGCCGACCTCCATTGCCCACGGAGGGAGTCTATCATTCTCATAGGTAGGGAACAGGAAAGGAAGCCGTTCGACTAGTCCTGGCCCCTCTCTAAGGAGAATGTCCCGTTCATGGACTGATTCCCAAGTCAGCCCGAAATGGAAGTTGTTCAAGTATCGCAGGCCGCCATGCACCAGCTTGGATGATCGGCTGGATGTGCCTGACGAGAAATCATTTTGTTCCAGTAACAACACCCGGAGACCAATACGTACCGCCTCGCGGAGGATGCCTGCTCCCGTGATCCCGCCGCCCACTACGATCAAATCCCATTGGTCGGTAAGACGCCTCCATGCTGTTTGGCGATCAGGTGTGCCATATAACATAGTCATCTATCCTTGTTTTGTCTGCATAGGCCGAAATGGCCGCCTCCGTTAGCGAAATAACTTCCCCTGATTCATGATCCCATCTGGGTCGCAACGGGAGGCGGCATCGCGGATCAGGGCCATGCCCAAAGCACCTTTTTCGGCCTCAAGGTAGGGGGCATGATCCACACCTACGCCGTGCTGGTGGCTGATGGTGCCTCTATGTTCAACGATGGCGCGGCTGGCCGCCTCTTTCATACGCCGCCAGTGTTCGAGAGTTTGGTCAGGGTCTGGCATGACTCGGAATAAATACTGGACATAGATACTGGCGCCTGTCTCATACAGGTGGGAGAGATGGGCGAATACAAACACCCGCTCTCCTGTACCCTCCATCGCCTGATGAATCGCGCCGATAATGGCCTTGAGAGTAGGGAGTACATCCAGCCACGGGGTGATGGTTTCAAGTGTGTCAATGGCGTAGCCTGCTTCCCACAATGAATTGCGCAGGTAGGGGGATAGGAAACGGTTTTTGATCCACTGTTTGCCCATGTATTGGCCGGTAGGCAGACCACCGTGGCGGCGGGACAGGCTCAGCGCAACGCTTTTGGCATGCCGAAGGGTAGGTTGGTCACCAGTGATGCCGACAATCAACAGGCATTTGTGGGAGCGTTTGTAACCGAGCGCTCCCAGCCCCTGATGGGCCAGATTGACCAGCTCCTTGTGCCCGGCCAGTGCAAGGGTAGCTTCCGTCTCCTCGCCTGTGCTGAGACGGAGCATAGACAGCGGCGGATGGGCCTGAACAATCTCCCGGACAGCCTGCAAGCCCTCTTCGAAAGTGTGGAAGAAGACAGCATGGAACTCCTCTGACTCAGGCAGAGGCGAGATACGTACAACTGCTTGAGTGATGATCCCAAGCCTGCCCTCTGATCCCAGAACCAGTTGACGCAGGTCCGGGCCGGCGGCGCTGGCAGGGTAGGGAGGCATATCCAGCACTCCCGCTGGACTGACCAGCCGTCCCCCTGCAAAATGCTGTTCGATCCGGCCATAGCGCAACGACTGTTGTCCGCTTGAACGGGTGGCGATCCAGCCGCCTAAAGTCGAATATTCAAATGACTGAGGGTAGTGGCCCAATGTGTATCCCTGAGCGCGGAGTGCCGCTTCCAGCAGTGGCCCGCGGATTCCGGCCCCAAAGGTAGCCAATCGGCTGACACGATCCAGATCAAGCAGTTTGCTCATGCGGGACAGATCAACCGTGATGGATGGCCGTCCATCAGGCTCCGGGTTGATGTGCCCGACCACACTTGTTCCGCCGCCGTAGGGTATCAGTGTGGCGCCGGTCTGACGGGCATAGCTGAAGAGAGCCTGTATATCTTCTTCGCTTTCCGGGTAAGCAATACCCGCCGGGAAAGAGGTGATCCGTCCGGTTCGTAGAGCTACCCAATCCGGAAAGGATTGGCCGCGTGCATGGCGGACTCGGTCTGCGGCATCCGTGCTGATCAGGGGGTGGTCAGGCAGGCCGGCGGCGGGAACTGCACGTACTACCTCCTCAAATGAGGCGTCGCGCGGCGGATTGCCCTCGCCAACCCATTCCATTAAGTGAGGCAATGCACTTGGCGGGACGGGATAAATAACACTGTCGTCACCCCAGCCGTTCCAGCGCCGCATGAGTTATTCCTTTCTGATGCGTTCCTGTTCAATTTCCGTTTCAGCGGCTCTGTTCCATAGTTCAATGCTGTACAACATGATGGCCTGAGTGATGGCCTGAGCCGCTGGTGCATCTTCGGCCAGCGCGGCGGCCCGCAGGTCGGTGTAGAACTGACGCGAGCTGGCCCGCGATTCGGGCAGGCTGAAGTACAGACGAGCCATCTCTTCGTAGAACCCAGCAAAACCGTTTAGCATCAGCGTAAATACCGGATTAGTTGAGAGCACAGTCAGGCGGTGATGCAGTGTCCAATCGGTGCTGGCAAATGATTCAGGTGTGTCGGCTAGGTTGGCTGTCAGCGAGTCCAACAGTACTGCGACACCTGCGGCGTTATGCTCAACCGCTCCCCGTGTGTAAAGGGGGGCAAGAGCGCTGCGTACCTCCAGCAGTTGCGGGATAAAGGCACGGGGCAGGACAGCCTGGTGTTTAACCAGCATGGCCAGCACATTGAGATTTCCCTCTGTCCAGATGTCACGCACGCGGGTCGGTTTGCCGTGTTGAATCTCCAGCCAGCCGTCAGCGGCAAGGCGCTGAAGCGTCTCGCGGAGGGTTGAACGGGTCACACCCAGCATCTCAGAAAGCTGTCGCTCGGCAGGCAGAAACGAATTAGGGGGAAATGTGCCGTCCAGAATGGCATCAATTAAGCGGTTGTAGGTCAGCTCAGCGGGTTTGGTCGGTGCGGTCCAATCCGGGTGGTCAGTCATCAAAGGCTCTCCTTGTGTTGGTGGTAGGTGGTCTGTGGTCTGACCACCTACTTCTTATCATAAGCTGATCCTGCTCTTGAGTCAAGAGGGGTGTGTCAGCCTTCCTCCAAGTTGATAGCATTTGCCTGCTGTGACGCGGTATGATAGCCATTGCTGAGTGGGCATAGGACGAGCGAAAGGATGTTCCAATGTTCCCGCCGTTACAACGTGTCCGTCATCTGGGGCGTTACCGTGAAATTGCGCAGGTCATGATCAAATATGGATTCGGCGATCTGGTCAGCCGGATTGGGTTGCTTCGACAGCTCTCGCTCCCCCGAAGCACTCTGCGCCGTGCAAGCCAGCTTGTGCCTGACACGCCTGCACGGGTGCGGTTAGGTTTACAGGAGTTAGGGCCGACGTTTGTCAAGCTGGGGCAAATTCTGAGCACACGGCCTGATCTGTTACCTCCGCCCTTCATCAATGAGTTGGAGAAGCTACAGGATACTGTTCCACCCGCTGACTGGCTTCTGATCAAGCCCCGCCTTGAAGAAGAGCTGGGCAGGCCGCTGGAAGAGGTCTTTGCTTCCATTGAGCCGCAACCGCTGGCGGCGGCTTCGCTGGCTCAGGTCCATGCGGCCCGACTGCTGGACGGAACGGAAGTGGTGATCAAAATCCAGAGGCCGGATATTGAACGCATCATTGAGATCGATTTGGAAATCCTGTTTGATCTAGCCAATCTGGTACAGACCCACACACCGCTGGGGGAGTTATATGATCTGCCAGCCATTACCGAGCATTTTGCTTTTACCTTGCGTACTGAACTGGACTACCGGCGTGAAGCCGCCCACGCTGAACGATTTCGCCGCAACTTTGCAGAAGAGCCATATCTTTACATTCCACGTATTTATGCCGATTACACCACCCATCGGATGCTGGTCATTGAGCGCATTCATGGTGTTAAGATAGATGATCTGGAAGGGCTTCGAGCGGCAGGTTACGATCCGCGTCAGGTGGCGATGAAAGCGGCCCGCATCATTGCCAAAGAGGTGCTGGAGGATGGCTTCTTCCATGCCGACCCGCATCCCGGCAATTTTGTCGTGATGGAGGGTGAAGTCATTGGTGCGATGGATTTCGGCATGGTGGGCTGGCTGGAGCCGCGCGACAGGCTGGAGCTGATCGCGTTATACACTGCCATTGTGCGGGTGGATGCGGACGGGATTGTTGAGCATTTGACGCGCATGGGCATGGCCGACCTGTCCGTTGACCGGGATGGGCTTCGGCGTGACATCGCCCGTCTGTTACGCGAGTATGAGGGACTGCCGCTTAGAGACATCCGGCTTAAGCGTCTGCTGGAAGAGCTTATGCCGATTGCTTTCCGTTATCGTCTCAGCCTGCCTAGTGATCTCTGGCTGTTGGCCAAGACTATCGTGGTCATGGAAGGAGTAGGCTCTAAGCTCGATCCGGATTTCGACATCTTTGCTGTCTCAGGGCCAATCGTTAAGCGCCTGTCTAGTGAGATGTTAATGCCGCGCACCTGGGGGCCGGAAGCTCTTAAGGCAACAGATAGTTGGGCCAACCTGCTGATGCTGATGCCGGAGGTGGGAACAGGTCTCTTGCGCCGTCTGCGGCGCGGGGAACTGCCGCTGGCACTCGAACATAAAGGGCTGGATCAGGCGTTAAACCGCATTGATCGGATTGCCGGCAGGCTGTCACTCAGCATTGTTGTGGCTGGTCTGACTATCGGGCTGGCAATGGTGATTCCAACGCTGGGTTTGACTCAGCACGATGGTCTGTTGTTCTACCTGATGACAGCGGCTTTTGTGGTAGCTGTACTTCTAGGAATCGGGTTGCTCATATCAATTCTCCGGGCTGGGCTGTGAATATGTATGATTGGATATAATCATCCTGTAGTTCAACTGTACAAGGAGATTCTCTATTACGTGTCTGAGGCTAAACAATCTGATTCTCTTCGCGTCCTAGTCGTGGTAGCCCACCCAGATGACATAGAATTCGGTGTAGCAGGCAGTGTAGCACGCTGGATTGAGGAGGGCGCTCAGGTCACCTATGCAATCGTGACGGATGGTGGTGCGGGCAGTAATGAGCCGGGGGCTGATCTGGCGGCACTGGTTCAGCAGAGGCAGGCCGGACAGCGGGCGGCGGCTGAAGTCGTGGGAGTTCGCGATCTGTATTTTCTGGGTTACCCGGATGGTATTCTCCAGCCAACGTTGGAGCTACGCCGGGACCTGACCCGCCTGATCCGCCGAGTGCGGCCTGACCGGGTGGTCTGTCAGGACCCCACTACTGTGCTGGTAGAGGATGGCTACATTAACCATCCCGATCATCGGGCGGCAGGTGAGGCGACCCTCTATGCGGTGTTTCCCAGTGCAGGGACACGCCCCATTTTCCCTGAGCTGTTGAAGGAAGGACTGGAACCTCATCAGGTCAAGGAGCTTTACCTGACCCTGACCACCCGGCCTAACACCCATGTTGATATTTCGGCTACTATAGATCGTAAGATCAAGGCGTTGCTGTGTCACAAGTCACAGGTCGGGCCAGAGGTCGAGGAATGGCTGCGCGACTGGGACTCTGAGGCTGGCCGGGAGGCTGGATGCGCTTATGCAGAGCAGTTCTATGTGATGCGGTTTGATTAGATGCCTGAGAGGTCCGGCCTGCAAGAGCATCTGATGATCCCTTTACGGGCTGACATTGACAGTCTTTCTTCTGGTCGTTATAATCTTTCCTCGCCCCCCTGCGGGGGCAATTGTACGTCTTATTCCAGCCCGTCTTCCCCTGGCCGCTCCGGCAGGATGCGTTGCCCACGGAAGCAAGTGAAGAACGGAGACAGAATATGTATGCCATTGTCCGCATTGGCGGCAAGCAATATCAGGCTGAGATCGGCAAAACCATCGTGGTGGAGAAGCTCCCCTACTCGGTGGGCGAGAAGGTCGAGTTCAATGAAGTACTCCTGATCAGCGATGGGCCGCAGACAAAGGTTGGCCAGCCGTTGGTCGAAGGAGCCAGTGTGAAAGCACAAGTGGTGGAGCAATTTAAGGGCAAGAAGATCATTGTGTTCAAGTATAAGCCCAAAATCAGGTATCGTCGCAAACAAGGCCACCGCCAGCAGTACACTCGTTTGCTGGTTGAGAACATCAATCGTTAGATGACGAATTGAACTGTCGAGGGTAGTAAAATGGCACACAAAAAAGGCGGCGGTTCAACCCGCAATGGACGAGAAAGTAATGCTCAGCGGCGCGGCGTGAAGCGCTTTGGTGGTGAACATGTCATCCCCGGTAATATTATTGTGCGTCAGTGTGGAACCAAGTTTCACCCCGGCGTGAATGTGGGTATGGGGCGTGACTATACCCTCTTTGCAACGGCTGAGGGATATGTCTATTTCGAATGGGGCAAGGGAGGGCGGAAGATCGTCAGCGTCCGTCCTGAGAACCCCAATGCGCAATGATAATTGCCAAGTCCATTAGTGTCCTGTTGAAAAATCATGAACGCATCACGCCGCCTCGCTCAGGAATCACGTTTGGCGGGGCCGTGTTGCATGAAAGAGGTAAGTGAATGAAAGAAGATCGCCATCCTAAGTGGTACCCGGAGGCACGGGTTATTTGTGCGTGTGGCAATACATGGGTGACCGGGTCTACTGTCCCTGAAATCCGTACTGACGTATGCAGTGCCTGCCATCCGTTCTATACGGGTGAGCAGCGTATTGTTGACACCGAAGGGCAGGTTGATCGCTTCTTGAAGCGGCTCAAAGCCCGCGAAGAGCGCCTGGCGGTGTTTGAGGCACGTCAGAAAGAGCGGGATGTGACCAGCCTGCCCGTTACTGAGCTGGAACTTGGCTCTCGTTATGAGAAGGCGCTTGCGGAAGCAGGCCTGGCTACAATAGGGCAGGTAGTAGAGTTGCTCAAGCAGGGCGATGATGCGTTACTGGCGATCAAGGGCTTTGGCCTCAAGGCCTTGATTGACCTGAAGCGCCGCCTGCGTGCTCGCGGTTTCGAGATCGCGGCTGAACAGGAAGCATAACGGGGCAAGCACCAACAGCATGCTTGTCCAACAGCGCTGAGATGGTTATGAGAGGGCGCGGCATCTTTCAGACAGGTGTCGCGCCCTTGTTTGTCTGACGAGGAGACACCCCATGAAGCATCATAAAGGGCGTATTGAGGTAATCTGTGGCAGTATGTTCAGCGGCAAATCGGAGGAATTGATCCGCCGTGTGAGACGTGCGCGTATTGCCCGTCAGACGGTTCAGGTTTTCAAGCACAGCTTTGATACCCGCTACGCAGTCAACAGTGTCAACTCGCATGATGGCAGTGCCGCCGATGCCCTTGCAGTAGGTCATGCGAGGGACATTTTGTCCCTGACCGGCGAGGATACGACGGTGGTTGCCATTGACGAAGCTCAGTTCTTTGATCAGACCATTGTGGATGTCTGCCGTCAGCTTGCCGAACGGGGTGTGCGGGTTATTGTGGCCGGCCTGGACCTTGATTTCCGCGGCGAGCCTTTTGGGCCGATGCCTGACCTGATGGCTCAGGCTGAGCAGGTAGATAAGCTCCATGCTATTTGTGTGGTCTGCGGCGAGGAGGCCTCCCGCTCTCAGCGCCTGATCAACGGTCAGCCGGCCAGTTATAACGACCCTGTGATCATGGTCGGTGCGCAGGAATCTTATGAGGCGCGTTGCCGCAACTGCCACGTTGTGCCGGGGCGTCCCGCCAATTAGCCTGGTCAGCGGCCTGCCGTATAATACATGAATATCGAATCTGACCTTTGCAGGAGGTGGCCCATGCCTGCTCCTCCCTATCAGGAGCTGTTGGATTATGTTCTGATTGATGCAGAGCGTCTTCAAGCACGCATTGCTGAACTAGGGAAGCAGATCTCTTCGGACTACCAGCATGATAATGACCTCATCCTGATCGGAATCCTCAAGGGCAGTCTGTTGTTTATGTCTGACCTGATGCGTCACATCACGGTTGCCCACACAATTGACTTCATGGATGTCACATCCTATGGGGCGGGTGTTCGCTCATCTACCGGTATGGTGCGTATTTTGATGGACTTGCAGGTCCCTATTGAGAAGCGCAATGTGCTTATTGTCGAAGACATTATCGATTCAGGGCGCACATTGGAGTACGTCCTGCGCCTGCTGGGTGCACGCAGGCCAGCCAGCCTGCGTGTCTGCACTCTGCTGGACAAGTTTGAGCGCCGCGAGGTGATCATCCCAGTGGATTACACGGGCTTCAAGATACCGAACGTATTCGTGTTCGGTTATGGCCTGGACATTGATGAGTATTACCGCAACCTGCCCTTTATTGGCGTTGTCAAGCCTGAGGCAGCGATCAACTTCATCAATGGTTGACTGGCGAGACACGGCGGTTGCAAGTCGTGAGCCTTGAACCTGTTGCTCCATCTCGTCCCCTTAGCTGGCCTCCTCTGGTCAGGCGGATTGCAGGTCTTGCCACGGACCCCTCACGTCTGTATCTGGTTGGCGGAGTTGTGCGTGATGCCCTGCGGGGGTTGTTTTCCCATGACCTTGATCTTGCGACACCTGACGATGGGCTGGTGGTAGCCCGCCGCCTCGCTGATGCATTAGGTGGGGCATACTATCCGGTTGATCCATCTCGTCATACCGGGCGGATCCTCCTTGACGAGCCGGAAGGCCGGATCGCGGTGGATGTAGCCAGCTTCCGAGGGGGTGATCTGCTGGCTGATCTACAAGAACGTGATTTCACCGTCAACGCGATGGCAGTTCGCTTGAGTGATCTTGCCCGCCTGATTGACCCGCTTGGCGGGCAAAGGGACTTGCTTGTCCTGAAACTGTTGCGCCAGTGCGGCCCAACCAGCATTGCCGATGACCCAATCAGGGCTTTACGGGCTGTACGGCATTCACTTCAGTTTGGCCTGCGTATGGAGCCTGCTACCCGCGAGGCCGTCCGGTCAGCCGCTTCATTGTTGTTGGATGAGAGAGGCGGCCTGCGCCAATCGGAGCGTGCCCGCGATGAGCTATTCAAGATGCTCTCGGCGCCCCGCCCTGCCTCAGCGTTGCGTCTCCTGAATGCGCTTGGCCTGCTTGCGCCGTTATGTCCGTTTCCCCTGCCTCCTGCTGAGATGCTGGCAAAGCGTCTGGCTGTAGTGGAACGACTGACTGACTTGTTGGCGATCATTAGTCCTCTGCGTGACGATGACACTGCCGCTGATCTGATGCTGGGCGTGGCCGTGATGGTGCTGGATCGCTATCGTCGTCAGCTTCAGGAATACCTTAGCCGATCCTTTGCCGAAGGGCGTTCTTTACCTGCTTTGTTGTTGCTTTCGGCCCTCAGCCCCATGACAGTATCTTCCGCGAGAGGGTGGGAAGAGCGGCTTCGCCTGTCACGCGACGAAGGGCGGCTACTTGCTTTGCTGGAACAGTCCCGCCGTGTTGATCTTATTGCTCATCCCCCGCTGGATGACAGAGCCATCTTCCGTTACTTTCACAAGGTGGGTGAGACAGGTATAGGCGGGGTCCTGCTGACACTGGCAGAATATCTAGCCGGACAACAATCTTTTGTAGCAACTCCGGAAGAATGGGGGCGCCTGCTGGTTGATGACGGCCAGCACACTGCCCGCCAGCGAGACTTTGTAGCAACTCCGGAAGAATGGGGGCGTCTGTTGGAGGCTGTTGCGGCGCCCTTGCTTGAGGGATTTTTCCGCCGTCATCAGGAGGTGGTAACACCCCCTCCCCTGTTGACCGGCGATGACTTGGTCCGTGAGCTGGGGCTGAGGCCAGGGCCGGTTGTCGGGCAACTGCTGGAGCGGTTACTGGAAGAGCAGGCGGCTGGAACGGTTCGCACAAAGATACAGGCGCTTCGATTGGCAAAACGCCTGCTTGATGAACTAAATGACGTTCTCAGTGCCGACCGGCACGATACTCGTCCTCCAGGATGCTCATCATGATCACATCATGGTAAGCATGGTTGCAGAAGTATCCGTCCCGCATCACACCTTCACGCTGAAAGCCCATTCTCTCGTAGAAGCGGATGGCTTGCTCGTTGAAGTCGAACACCCCTAGGGAGATACGGTGCAGGTTGAGTGTTCCGAAGCCATAGTCAAGCAGTAACTGCATGATCTCAGAACCGTATCCCTTGCCCCACTCTTTGTGATCGCCGACCTCGATGCTGATGTCGGCTGTCCGCCAGACATGGTCAATCCGCAGGAATCCGCCGTCACCAATGATTCTGTTGTCCTCAAGCAAGGCGAATACAAACCATATCCGTTGCCTGTCCTGATAGACACGCTCAAGCCATTCCTGTTGGGCGGCCCGGCTCATGGGCAGGAACTCCCCAATGACGGTTCGTATGTCAGGGTCGTTGACCCAGCGGCGGATCACATCGAGGTCTTCCGGCTCGATGGGACGCAGATAGACCCGCTTGCCTATAAGGAACTTGACGGGGGCGTGCGTATCCGTCACCTTGCTAAGGCCCTACTTCGACTACGAGCGGCTCATAGCGGCAGGTACAGCCGTCAGGGCAGGAACAACCTTCGATGGGCAGTACGGGGATGCGATCTTGATCCTTAGGGTAGGTCCCCTGTGCACGCCGGCAGGCTGGGCAGGCATGGGCTGGCGCTACGATGTACACCGCGTTGGCCCGTGGACTTTCTAGAATCCGTCTGAGGGCCTGAGCGGTGACTGAGTCAACCGAGAGGTCAGCCCCGCACTTAGGGCATATAAGGATGTGATCATCTGTTTTGGTGTGGCACTTAGCACATTCGCGCATGGAGAGGCTCCTTGTGGTGATCAGTTCGGTAGTATTCTACCACCCGTGCTTGCAAACCTGAAAGAGGAAATGGCTGTATCCTCAGCCGGGCCGCTCGTAGAAGCACAGCATGGTGTTTCCATATCGGCGTTGATCATAGAGCCGCAGATGCTTGAGAGGGACTTCCTCCATCTCTTTTGGGTCAATCTGGACAATGGCGATACCGTCAGGCAGAAGCCAGTCAGGGCGTTTGTCAATCGCTTCGAGAGCTTTGCGCCACAGGCCTTTGTACTGAGGGGGGGCAATGTAGATCACCTCAAAACCATCTTCTTCAGTGGGATCGTTGCTTAAGAAGGTGAAGGCATCTTCGCGGCGTACCTCTGCACTCTCTTCAAGGCCGGTCAGACGCAGGTTTTCGTGGATGGTCTGAATAGCCGCCCGGCTGGTGTCTAGAAACAGACACCATTCTGCCCCCCGGCTGAGTGCCTCAATCCCCACACTTCCTGTGCCGGCAAAGAGATCGAGCCAACGGGTATCCTGTACCAACGATCCCAAAATGTTGAAAAGGTTCTCTTTGACCCGATCCATGATCGGCCTTGTGGTCTCGCCGGGGACTGGCTTCAGGCGGCGGCCTTTGGCCTTGCCTGCAATGACTCGTATGGGCATGGCTCGATCCTAGTTCAATGGTATCTGGCAGATGTTGCCGCGTGGTAGATTGTAACGTGCTCCTCCCCCTACCACGCCTTCGGCCTCAACGCGGACGACATATCGGACTTCTGTGCCGGGCTGAGTGACCTCAACCGTCCCCTGCGCACCCGGCGCCAGCCTGTGCAGGAACTCCTCCTGCCCTTCCGGGCCTTGCAAGAGATCAATCGTGAAGCCCGTGTTGTTCACAAAGATAGCCGTCGTTTGATCACCGCCTGTGAGCGTGCAGGCAGGCACACCGAAATTGATAGGCCGAGGGGATGGGGTAGGGGGAGGCCCTTCGATGCCTAGAAATCCGGAAATAGCCCCTGTTGCAAACAGCACAGCCGTCCCCGCTATTGCCAGGAGCGCAAGCGTCCCTGCCGCCAGCATGATACGAGCCTCACTGAAGACAGGCGGAGAAACAACCTCAGAATGATCCTGAGCAGGAGGTACAGCGACCAGCCCCTCGCGTGATTCGAGGGCCTCCATGATGGGCCGCTCTAGTCCGCCCGGCGGGGTAGGGCGTGCAACCTGTCGTTCGATGTCGGCCAGCATCTGACGGGCCTCAGTGTGATCGGGAAGCAGGCGTAGCACTTGCCGCAGGCAGTGAGATTTTTGTTCAGGGTCACTCAGCACAGCGGCCAGATACCACCAGGCGGCGGCATTATCTGGTTGCTCGCGGACCAGATCGCCAAACAGGCGGCGTGCCTCGCGCCTGTGCCCTGCCCGTAACGCCTCGATGCCAGCTTGCAGTGGGTCATCACTCATATAGTCTAGGATACGCCAATCTAGGTAAATCACCAAACGAAGTCCTGTAGCGGGCAGAACAGGGTCATTGCATGTGTCCCCTGTGGCGTGCTATACTCCCCCCGCAGGTGGGGCGCAGGCCCCACTCTTGTTAGGATGGATCGCATGAAACGCTGGTACACATTGCTGGCAGGGTTGCTTATCAGTGTAGTAGCGCTCTACCTTGCTTTCCGGCAGGCTGATTTTGGTGAAGTCTGGCTTGCCCTTCAGACGGCACGTTATGGTCTTGTAGCGCTCTCTTTCGCCCTGTTTGTGGTGACCGTTGTCTTACGCGGTCTGCGCTGGAGTGTGCTGACACAGGGGCGTCTGTCCGCTTGGGAGTGCTTCTGGCTGTTCAACATAGGCTTTTTGTTCAACGACATTCTGCCGGCCCGGCTGGGTGAGATCGCGCGGGCATTTCTGGCAGGGCGCAAACAAGGGATGCACTTCTCAAGCGCACTGTCCAGCATTGTGGTTGAGCGCTTATTTGATATGGTGTCAGTGGTAGTGTTGTTCGGCATCGTGTTGATCGGTCTCGACCTGCCCGGTTGGGCCGCCAGCGCGGGGGCCGGCATGGGGGCGATGGCTGTAGCAGGAATCCTCATCTTGGCTTATGCCGCCAGACGGCCAGCTAAAGCGCTTCGGCTGGGGTCTAAGATACTATCCTTTATCCCCGGCGTCACGGCGGAGAAGGCATCTGCCTTCCTGCAGCCATTTGTTGAGGGGCTGGGCGGCGTCTCAAGCCTGCGCACGTTTACAGCGGGCATGGGGCTTTCGATCTTTGCGTGGCTGGCTTCAGGTGTCAATGCATGGACGCTGATGCTGGCTTTCTGGCGTCCTTCTGAAGTGCCGCTCATTATGGGCCAGCTTGCAGTAGCGGCGGCTGGGCTTGGGATCGCTGTGCCCGCCGCGCCGTCTGGTGTGGGGCCTTTCCATGCGGCTGTGATTGGTGTCCTGACCGCTGTCGGCTATAACGCTGACGTTAGTCGTGGCTATGCCTTTGTGCTTCATGCAATGAATGTAGTGGTCACAGCACTGTTTGGCGGGTTAGGTCTGATGAGAGAGGGGATTAGTTTCGGCGAGGTAGCCCGTGCGGCTCAGTCTCTGCGTGAAAGTTCCTCCCCTGCAGAACCGGATTCTCAACTGGAGGTACCCCCTTCATGAAACTCTTTCGCAAGCAATGGTTTCTCTGGTTGAGTGTGGTGTTAATTGTGCTGTGCCTGACCGTGATTGCGCTGGGAAATCCTGGCCGTCCGTCTGCACGGCCTCATATCCGGCTTAACCCTATCCCTGAGTATATGGATGCCTTCAGCGATCTATCGAGGGGCGGACGCGCCACTCGGGATGCTTTGATCTTCTTGGTCTTTAACGGGCTGGGCAACATTGTGGTATTTATCCCTCTGGGGGCGGCATTGTATGCCGCTTTGCGTCATATGCAGGGAAACCGCCTTCTGCTGGTCACGTTGGCAGGTGCCCAGATCAGCCTATTCTTTGAATTGGTTCAGCTCTGGATGCCTGGGCGCGTCACCGCGACCGACGATCTGATCACAAACACAGTTGGGACTTTCGTTGGGGCGCTGGTTGCCCAGCTTCTGTGGTATTGGTGGCGCAGGCGCCGTAGTGCCTTACAGATGGCTGTTTCACGGGCGTATCCCGTTTCATCGGGCAAGGTAAAATGACGGGTGATCCACTTAAGATACTGATTGCGTTGCAGTATTATATTCCGCACCGTACCGGCTTCACCCTGCACGTCCAGCGTGTTGCGGAAGGGTTGGCCGCACGCGGCCATCAGGTGACTGTCCTGACTGCCCGCTATAACCCCGCTCTGCCCCGTGATGAGCAGGTTATCAATGGGGTGAGGGTGATCCGGCTGTGGGCGCCTATTCGCGTAACGCGGGGGATGATCATGCCTGCCTATCCTTGGGCCGCCTTACGCTTGGTGCAGATGCACGATGTGGTCAGTCTCCACACCCCGACATTGGAGACAGCCCTCTATGCTGTGTATACAAAGTTGTTCAGGAGGGGGCTGGTCATCACCCATCATGGTGATCTGATCCTGCCTCGCGGGGCATTTAACCGTTTTGTGGAATGGACAACCTTTCAGCTTTATAAGGCGGCAGGGAGGGCCGCCCATCGCATCCTTGCCTACAGCAAGGACTATGCCGATAACTCCTATTACATCCGACCTTTTCGCGATAAGACTTCGGTCGTCTATCCGCCGATTGTTACGCCTCCCCCCAACCCGCAACGTGTCGAAGAGTTGCGTGCTGAATGGCTGTCGGGGACCAACGGCTCTGCCCGCCTGATCGGGTATGCCGGACGCTTTGTTGAAGAAAAGCGACCGGATATTTTGATCCAGTCGCTCCCCTACATTCACAGCAAGTACCCTGGCTCACGGATTGTCTTTGCCGGTCAGTATGACATCAAGTATGAGGGATTCTATGAACGCAACCTGCCCCTGATTAACCAGTATCGCGACAATCTGATCTTTCTGGGATTGCTGGGCGACTCGCAGTCGGTTTCCGACTTCTACGCGGCCTGCGATGTACTGGCATTGCCCAGCGATACAGAATGCTTTGCAATGGTGCAGGTGGAAGCCATGCGTTGTGGTACTCCCGTGGTAGCCACGAACATCCCCGGCGCGCGTGAACCGATCCGGGTGACAGGTATGGGCATCCTTGTCCCTCCCCGCGATCCACAAGCTATGGGTGAGGCTATTGTGCAGGTGCTGGACAATCGGGCAGAATACGTCAAGCCGTTTCCTATCATTGATGCCGCCTTCAATTTTGAGGAGACTCTCAACCGCTACGAGCGGCATCTGAGGAGCGCTGTCGAAGCGGCTAAGAGGTAGTTCCTTATATGTCTCCTGTGGACCCAGCTATCATAGCCCGGATGGTGCGCAATGAGGCCGACATGGCCTACCGGCGTCGTGTGCAGACCATCTTCGAATGGCTTGATCCCCAGGAAGATGATCGAATCTTAGACGGGGGATGCGGTCGGGGTTTCTACCTTCGGTTTATTCGCCATGTATGCAGGGCAGAACTGGTTGGTGTGGAGCTGGAGCTTGCTTATTTGCGGGTCGCCCAGAAGGCATTGGCTGGTGAAGGCCGGATCGCGCTTGTCAATGGCAGTCTGGAGACATTGCCTTTTCCTGCCGGCTACTTTGACAAGGCTATTCTCTCCGAGGTGCTGGAGCATGTCCCTGACGATGTGGCTGTGCTGAGAGAGGTAGCCCGTGTTCTGAAGCCCAATGGCCTGATTGCCATCACTGTCCCTCATGCAAACTACCCCTTCTGGTGGGACCCAATCAATAAGACACTGGAGACCCTTTTTAAGACACATGTTCGCCAAGGGGTGCTGGCGGGTATTTGGGCCAACCATGTCCGGCTGTATACCCGTGAACAACTTCGACAGGCTGTCCGCCTTGCTGGATTAGAGGGTGTTGCAGAGCGGAGCTTTACCCACTACAGCTTCCCTTTCATTCATAATATTGTGTATGGTCTAGGCAAGACGGCACTGGAAGCCGGGGTGCTTCCTCAGAGTGTTGCAAGGGCGGCTGATCGCCACAATGTCAGCGGGGAGCGGGGAGGTCTTTTGAACCCGGTCAACATTGGCCTAAGTCTGTTCGAATGGTTTGACCAGCGTAATGTGATGGACGAACCTGCCGGACGGTCTACCGTCAACCTGTGTATACTGGCACGTAAACCGTCAGAGTAAAGTCTCACATCATCGTTTTGAGGGTCTATGAA
The DNA here is from genome assembly GCA_034435015.1 of Anaerolineae bacterium. GTDB lineage: Bacteria > Chloroflexota > Anaerolineae > Aggregatilineales > UBA3940 > DAOTYH01. Next base: position 58,799 of record DAOTYH010000108.1, read on the forward strand.
GTCGGAGGAACAAGCCCCTGTCGCTGATGATCCAGCCCGCCTGTCCCCTGAGGCGGCTTTGCCCATCACCGTCAAGGATGTGCTGAAGGCAGTGTTCATGCCGCCGCAGGAAGAGGAGCCGCCCTCACTGCTGACTGCTGTCTCAGCGCCCCGTCTATGGCCGGCTCAACCTGCCGTGCCCTCCTCTTATGCTGAGCTGGATGTTGCCGCCTTGACAGAGCCAACACAGATCAGCTACGAACAACCGCCCATCGAGCCGGTTATCAACCCTAGTACGACCCGCCTGGTGGCATTGGGGACGGGGACGGTGCTGGTACTATTGCTCAGCTATTTGGGCCAGTCTGCGCTGGCTGGCCGGTCAAACGCCACAGCCGGCGCGATATTGTATGGCTTGGCTGGGCTGGTGTGGCTGGCACTCCTGCTGTTTGAATTCGCCCTGCCGGATGGCGGTTTGCTACGGCGGGGGGTACACATTACTGGCGGGGCAACAGCCCGTCCCCTCCCTGTGGTGGAGGGGCATGCGTTGAATGTACGCCTTCTAATGGCTGGCGGAGCACTGGCACTCTCAGTGGCAACGTACGGGCTGGCCGCTCGCAATACCTTCTCATTGCCTGGTGTGATCACATGGGTGTTAAGCGTGTTGAGCTGGTTACTGGTGGCCGCCGAGCGTACCCCTGCCCAGTTATTGTCTGACTGGCGGGCTTGGTGGAGATCATTCCCGCCTAAGCTGGAAGTTAAGCCTGTTATGCTGATCGCCCTGCTCGTTATTCTGGGTGCGGCTGTCTTTTTCCGGTTTTACCGCCTTGATGCGATCCCTAACGAGATGACCAGCGATCACGTCGAGAAATTACTCGATGCCAACGACATTGCCAACAATGGGATTTACCGTATCTTTCTCCCCCGCAACGGGGGGCGTGAGGCTATCCACTTTTACCTGGTAGCGCTGGCTAGCAAACTATTCGGCACTGGCATATCTTTTCTGACCTTGAAGCTGGTCACGGCACTGGAGGCTCTGCTACTCATCCCGCTCATGATTCTGTGGGGACGGGAGATGGTTGATCGCGAAACGGGCTATTTTGCCGCCGCACTGCTGGCTGTCTCATGGTGGCATACTATGCTGGGGCGGCTTGCCCTGCGTATTGTCCTGACGCCGCTTGTTTTTGTGATGGTGCTGATCACTCTGGCACGCGGCATCCGCACCGGTTCACGCCGGGCATGGATATGGGCTGGTGTGTGGATGGGCGTGGGGATGTATGCTTATCAGGCACTGCGGATTACGCCGCTGGTAGCTGTGGCGGCCTTTGTAGCCGCCGTGGCCGGCCCATTGGTGAGCGCGGTGACGGCCCAGCTCAGGAAGAAAGCGGATGTGCCGTACAGGCGCTTGATCGCCGCTAACGTGCTGGGGCGGCAGTCGCTTAACCTTGCGGCGGCGGGCCTTGTGGCACTTGCTATCTTTGTCCCGATGTTGCGCGTCTGGCATGATTATCCGGCGGATGTATGGAATCGTGTGGTCAACCGGACTACCAGTAGTGAGGTGGCCATTCAGGGTTCACCGATGCTGATTTTGGCCGACAACTATTGGAAGGCGTTGGGGATGTTCAATCGGCGCGGCGATGTGTCATGGTTCTCGGCTGTTCCGGGTGAACCTATGCTCGACCTGATCGCTGGGGGGCTGTTTGTATTGGGCCTGATGGCTTGGCTGGTGCGTCTGCGCATCCGCCGCGATCCGGCGGACGTGTTTGTTCTGGTGGCTGGCCTGATTATGCTGTTGCCGTCGGCACTGGCAATTGCCTTCCCAATTGAGAATCCTAGCGCAACGCGGGCCAGCGGCACGATCCCGATTGTTTTCTTGCTGGCGGCGTGGCCGCTGGCATTGATCCGCCAGCGCTGGAGTACTGTGCTGGGGCAGGGATGGGGAAATGCGCTGGCGGGGGGGCTGGTTGCCCTGCTGATCGGCTCGTCGGCCTTCAACAATTACCACACTTATTTTGTGGGATATGCCGAGTCGTATCGCCGCTCTGCCCTCAACCCTGGTGAAGTCGCTGATGCCGTGCGTGAGATCATCGGGGCTGATGCTCCTTTGGACGGAGTCTGGCTTCAGGGATGGCCATACTGGCACGATTACCGCGCCATTGGCATTGAGGCAGGAGACATTACCTTTGATCATGCCATCTTTGACGTAACAGCACTGATTGACTACCTCAACAACTCACCTGAGCGGTTTGTTGTGCGTCCGCTGGTTTTTATTGTCAACCCACAAGATGCTGAGGCTCTGGCCGTGTTACGTGAGCGCTTTCCGGAAGGAGAGGCCCAACGCCGCATCAGCGTTACTGAGGGACGAGATTTTATCCTTTACGTTGTGCCGCCTGATTGAATCGATCCATTAAGGGATTTGGCCTGTGACCGTGTATCAAGTAGGATGCGTTGAACACGATGGGCCAGCCTGAGATTAGAAACTAGCGCATGACCGAACTACCCAACTCGTACGATACCCGCTTTGCTGACAGGTTGCTCCGCACCCTTGGTGTGGCCGCACTGCTCATCTTCATTGTAGCGGCAGGCGCATATCTGCGTCTGGTTGGTCTTGATTGGGATGAGGGCGAGCATCTTCACCCTGATGAGCGATTCCTCTCGCTGGTGACGGGGGCTATCCATTCTGTCGGCTCGCTTGAAGAGTACTTTGACACGACACGCTCTTCTTTGAACCCCAACAATTTGGGGTATGGCTTTTTTGTCTATGGCGATTTCCCTGTCATCCTGACCCGCTATGTAGCTGAGGCGGTGGGGCAGAGCTATTACTACACCAATTACCTAGTAGGGCGTTCACTGGCCGCCACAGCCGACCTGCTGGCGTTGGTATTGCTTTTCTTTCTAGGTAGCTACCTTTACAACAGGCGGGTTGGGTTATTGGCGGCGGCTCTCTACGCCGCAACCGCCTTTCCGATTCAACAGTCGCATTTTTACACTGTAGATACCTTTACCAACCTGTTCGTGGTAGCGGCTTCTCTTTTTGCCGCCCGCGCTCTGATCGATCATCGCTGGCTTGACTATGTGCTCTTTGGCCTGATGCTTGGGCTGGCGATGGCCTGCAAGGTCAGTGTAGCCCCTCTGGCGTTGATACTTGTCTTTGCGCTGGGTCTGCGTGTGATGCGTGAGATCAGGGAGCGGCGGCGCTCTGCGGAGGTGCAACAGGCCGGGCTGTCGGCCACAGCTCTGGATGAGCAGGCCTCTGCCTCGCCGGTGACCCGCCTGATCGTCCGTGCCGCGGCTGGGCTGGCGGTGGCTGGCCTGATGACGTTGTTGACCTTCCGGGTTGGCCAACCGTATGCCTTTCTGCCTCCGGCGTCTGGAGAGCCGATTGATGCCGCTGAGCTAGGCCCAGTGATGACTCTGGTCAGCCGGCTCACAGACCCAATTGGCTTTCGTCCCAACCCGGCTTGGCTGGATCAGATGAGTCAGGTTCGGTATTACGTCTCCGGCAACTGGGATGCGCCGCCCAATCACCAGTGGGCACATCGCCCGATCTTGATCTTCCCATGGATCAACCTTGTGCGTGTCGGGATGGGGTGGCCGCTTGGGCTTTTCTGCTGGCTTGCCTTTCTATGGGCGGTGTGGGAGATTGTCCGGTGGCATAAAGGGGCGATACGGCTGGTTCTGCCTGTCGCATGGGTAGCGCTCTTTTTCACTTGGCAGGGTGTCGGCTGGGTGAAGACAATGCGCTATTTCCTGCCCGTCTATCCTTTCCTGATCCTGCTGGCGGCGTGGGCACTCGTCACCCTGTGGGACCGGATTCAGGCGCTGATCGCAACAAGGCATGCTTCACGCTGGAGCTGGCCTGCATGGGTCAGTCTGGGATTGGGAGTGTTTGTGCTGGTGTCGGCCTATGCGTGGGGCTTTGCGGTGTCGCGTATTTATACCCGTCCGGTGACACGGGTAGCGGCCTCTCGCTGGATACTTGAACATGTCCCTGCCGATGTCACTTTAATGTTCAATACCCCTGCCGGCGGGCGCTACTTTCAAGTCGGCCTGCCCAACAACTGGTTACCGCCCGGCCCGCAAGCCGATGATCCGCATCAGCCGGGTGTCATGGTCACCCGCATTGAGACGGGGCAGACGCTCGTCACTGAGTTCAAACTTCCCTTTAATGGTAATCTGTCCGGTTTGCGGCTGAACCATGTTCTTGATCCTGACGGAGTGCCCGGCCTTGACAGGCTGTATGTTGCGGTTGCCGCCGATCCGCTGGGAACGCAGGTGTTGGCCGAGGGCGAGATCCTCAATGATTTTGCTGTCGCCGAAGACCCGCGCGGAGACGCCTACACCCTGTCGTTTGGTACGCCTGAGCTGGTTGCTAACCAGACCTACTATTTGGTTGTTCGTTCTCGATCCGGCCCGGTGGTGCTGAGGGGCGCAAGCATTGCCACTGAAGGGCAATGGGATGATCCAGTGCCGCTGTCGTTAGCGCCTTACAATGTCTGGGGGGCCATGTATCAGGGATATGAGCTGAATATGGCATGGGAGGACGGAGAAGATAAACTAGCCCGGCTTCAGTACATCCTTGACCATGCTGATTATCTGACTATCTCCAGCAATCGTTTTTATGCCTCCCTGCCGCGCAACCCTCAGCGTTATCCTCTCAGCATTGCCTATTACCGTGCCCTCTTCAGCGGTGAGTTGGGGTTCGAGCTGGTGGGTGATTTCACTTCACGTCCCAACCTTGGGCCGCTTGAGTTCTATGACGATGATGCTGAAGAAGCATGGACGGTCTATGATCACCCGCGTGTGTTCATCTTCCGCAAGACGGAAGCTTATGACTCAGAGCGTACAGCCGAAATCCTCCGCAGTGTGGACCTGAGCAGTATCGTGCGGGCAGTTGCTAACAAGGCTAAAGGGCCGCCTGTGCGTATCCCTTTGCCAGGCGAGTATCCGCAGGGGCGGCAAGGGACGGGGCAGACAGGCACAAGCGCTGAACCTGATTACGATCCGACCCCCCGTGACTTCTATACACGGGTACAGCCGTTGACTGTCGTGATCTGGTGGTTATTGATCGGGGTAATCGGATGGCTGGCTTTTCCGGCTTTATGGGTATTGTTTCCCGGCCTGCCTGACCGAGGTTACCCATTCAGCCGCGTTTTTGGCCTGCTGTTTGGAGCTTGGCTGGCGTGGCTGGCGGCCAGTGTTCGTGCAATTCCATGGAGCAGGGGGGGGATATTACTGGCCCTGCTGGTACTGGGCGCGTTCTCAGCGATGCTGGTCCTGCCGCGTTGGGGAGAATTCATCGGGTGGATCAAGTCTCGGCGCCGGCATATCCTGCTGGTTGAGGGGTTACCGGCGTTGCTGTATCTGATTTTTGTGCTGATTCGGCTGGGCAACCCTGATCTGTGGCATCCTACCTTCGGCGGCGAGAAGCCAATGGATTTGTCTTACCTCAATGCGGTGTTGCGCTCGACTACCTTCCCGCCTTATGACCCATGGTTTGCGGGAGGGACGATCAACTACTACTATTTTGGCTTTGTTATCGTTGGCCTGCCGATCAAGTTGCTGGGGATTCGTACCACACTGGCCTATAACTTGATCTTGCCTACCCTGTTTTCTATGACTGGGCTGGGTGCGTTCTCAGTTGCCTACAATCTTGTTGCCCCGCTGAGTACTCATCCTCTGCCCGATCCTCAAGGTCTCTCTCTATGGGCGGTACTGCGGCGTTGGCCGCATATCTCCATGGAGGAGGTGGCTGATGTGTTGCGTTCCACATGGAGGAATACTGGCGCCGGGCTGATGCAACATCCTTACCTTGCCGGTCTGGCGGCCATGTTATTGGCGGTGGTGCTGGGTAACCTTGACCAGATTCGTACCCTGTTGTACGGCCTGGCTGAACTGGGTTCGGGTACGACGCAATGGGCCGTACAAGCGCTCCCCAATATGGGTGATGTATTGCGTGGGGCTTTAATCGCCAGCCAAGGGGCCTCTCTGCCTGTCTCGGTGGGCGAGTGGTACTGGAATGCCACCCGCTTGATCCCTGTTCCCATCATGAACGGAATGCCGACGGAGATTGGCCCAATCACTGAATTTCCGTTTTTTACCTTCCTGTACGCTGACCTCCATGCGCACATGATTGCCATGCCGCTTACTCTGATGGCGGTAGGGTGGTGCGTGGCACAGGTGCGCGGAGCTGGGCAGAACCGTTTTCCTTTCGGGCTGGCGTTGCTTAACGGGTTTGTGGGGGCATTGGTAATCGGGGCTTTGCGGCCTACTAATACGTGGGACTGGCCAACCTGCCTCATGCTGGGATGCGGTGCGTTAATGCTGGCGCATCTTCAGCGGCGAGGGGAGATCGCACTTCTGCCCTCGTTAGCAGTTGGATTAGTCGTGGCGGCGGTGCTGGGGGCAGGGGTTTACTTCTTTGGGTCTTCCATGAATACGGCGGTCAGCTCGATACCGGCTGGGGTGCTGGCGGGAGGAGCGCTGACAGGAGCGTTGGTTGGTCTGGTGATAGGTTTTGGGTTGGGGCTGGCAATCGTGCGGTCGTATTCGGCACAGAAAGGCGTGCCTGACGCCCTGCGCCCTTGGGAGACTCTGCTGGGCATTGTCGCTCAGACGGCGGCATTGGCGGGCAGTACTATGGTGCTTTTCCTGCCCTACATCTTGACGTACAAACTGGGCTATTCTAGTATCACTCGCTGGACAGGCTCGCATACGCCGCTGTGGGCCTACCTGGATATTCACGGCCTGTTCTTGTTTATCATTGTCTCGTGGATGTGTTGTGAGAGCTGGCGCTGGCGGCGGGAGAGGCGTCAGGGGGGGCGCCGCCTTGACCGCGCGCTGATCTTGCCGCTGATCGGCGGGCTGGCTGTTTACGTGGGGTTGATTATTCTGGCTGTCTCACGTGGATATGAGGTCGCCGTTGTTGCACTCCCATTGCTGTTGTGGACATTGATATTATTCTTCCGGCCTGACCAGCCTCTGGAGAAACGCGCCGTGCTGGCCATGCTGACCGTCACGTTGATATTGTCGCTTGCGGTGGAGATGGTCGTCCTGCAGGGAGACGTGGGGCGTATGAACACCGTCTTCAAGTTCTACCTGCAAATATGGCTTATGCTGGCGGTGGTATCCGGTGCGGCTTTCGGCTGGCTGTGGCCGGCTGTGAGACGTGCTTCAGGGACACTGCAAATGTTCTGGAGTGTCGCACTGGCCGTGCTTGTCTTTCTTGCGGCACTGTACCCCTTGCTGGCCACGCGGGCCAAGATCGCTGATCGCTGGGCATCGGATGCCCCACACACGCTGGACGGCATGGCCTACATGCCCTATGTCGAGCGGTATGAGAATGGTGTTTTCTTCAGCCTGCGTCCTGACTACGAGGCATTGCGCTGGTTGCAGGATAATATCCGGGACAACCCCGTTGTGCTGGAGGCTCATACAACCGAGTATCTATGGGGAAATCGGGTAGCTGTTTATACAGGATTGCCCGCTGTAATTGGGTGGAACTGGCATCAGCGCCAGCAACGGCCTGATCAGAGCGATGAGGTATGGCAACGTGTGCTTGAAGTGGATGAAATCTACAATACGCCTTTTATCAGCCGTGCGCAATACCTGATTGATGTCTATCATGTTGATCTGATCATGGTGGGTGAACTGGAACGGGCCTACTACAATGAGGAGGGCCTCGCTAAGTTCCGTGAACTGGCCGCTCAGGGCTATCTGACTGTCATCTATGATCGTGATAACACAGTGATTTACCGGGTCGTAAGAGGGCAGGAAGCGAACCCATGACTGCTGTCATAAGCTGGTATCTTATTGTGATGGCCTTCGGCTGGCTGGCATGGCCGCTTGCTTTCCGGCTTCTGCCGGGGTTAGCAGACAGGGGTTACTCCTTCAGCCGTGCACTAGGCCTGTTGCTGACCGGCTTCGTGTTTTGGCTGTGGGGCAGTCTTGGCCTGCTTCAGAATACAGTTGGAGGAATACTCTTCTCTGCCCTGCTGGTGCTGGGAGCAAGTCTGTGGGCTTACCTCGGATGCTCTGAACAGGATGACACGCTGAGAAGATGGCTTAAATCCCATTGGGGGGTTGTAGTCACCGGCGAGACCCTGTTCTTGATCGCCTTTGCAGGCTGGGCAGTTGTACGCGCTTATAACCCCGACCTGAGCGGCACAGAGAAGCCGATGGAGCTGGCTTTTCTAAATGGAATACGCATCAGCGAGACCTTCCCGCCTCATGACCCATGGCTGTCGGGTTACGCCATCAGCTACTATTACTTTGGTTATGTGATTATAGCCATGCTGGCTGACCTAAGCGGGGTGATGACTAGCGTAGCGTTCAATCTGGGGATTGCCCTGCTGTTTGCGTTGACCCTGCTCGGTGCATACGGGTTGGTTTACAACTTACTGGCGGCCCCCCAAGAACAGGAAGCTTCGCTGGCAGGGCCTCAACGACCGCCTCTAGCCGCCCTTGGCGCACTGCTGGGGCCGTTGTTTGTCGGTATTTTGGGTAATCTAGCTGGGCTGTTGGAGCTGTTGCGCTCTCTGCGCCTGCTTGGGCTGGGCTTCTGGAACTGGCTGGATATTCAGGACCTGAGTGATCCGCTCGACAGGGTACTTTGGCCGCCTGACCAATGGCGCTACTGGTGGTGGTGGCGAGCCTCGCGCGTGATCCATGACCGCACTGTTGCCGGAGTCTCGATTGGTCTCCAGCCAATAGACGAATTCCCTTTCTTCAGCTTTCTGCTGGGGGATATGCATCCCCATGTGCTGGCTCTGCCGTTCGTGATGCTGGCGTTGGGACTTGCCTTCAACCTGCTGGCACAACGTAGACAGCCTTCCAGAGTCCAGCTTGCGCTGTATGCGATCTGCTTTGGGGGGCTGGCCTTTTTGAACATGTGGGACCTGCCCATTTACCTGTTTGTGCTGGTTGGTGCGCTGGTCCTTCGGCGTATCCGTGAGCGCGGCGGTTTTGCTCTGGCTGATATAGGCCGTCCTCTTTTGACGGGGCTGGTCATCCTTGCAGGAGGAGTGGCGGCCTACCTGCCATGGTATATCAGCTTTAGCTCGCAGGCGGGCGGTATCCTGCCCAATGCGATTTTCCCTACCCGTCTGCATCAGTTCATGGTGATGTTTGCCCCCCTCTTTGTGGTGGTCGCATGGTTTTGTCTTGATAGCGCGTTCCGACTGCGTCATCGTGCTGATTGGGCCACAGGCGGGCTGGCCGGCGTCGGCTTGCTGATCGCGCTGGTCGGCCTGATGTTTGTGCTGGGGGCAGTGGCCATTCGGGTTGAGCCGCTTGTTCGGGCGTTTGTTGTATCTAGTGTGGGCATCAACGTTGAGGGACTGTCCGATCAGGCTGTTACTGCTTACATACCAGAAGCTGTGCGTTCTGTTATAATGCATCGTCTGACCCATCCGCTGACCGCACTGGTGCTCACCGCTCTGATCGCACTGGCGGCGTCGTGCCTGTTGCCGCGTCCATTGTCTGCTTCACTAGAGGAAGATGACAGCCAGCTTGAGCCTCCTTTTAGCGCCTCGATTGGTTTCACGTTGCTGTTGATCCTGACAGGGGCATTGCTGACGCTGGGGCCGGAGTTTGTCTATCTGCGCGATAATTTTGGCCAGCGGCTCAACACCATCTTTAAGTTCTATTATGCGGCGTGGGTGGTCTGGGGAATCGCCGCCGCCTATGCGGCTCAAGTATTGCTTTCTCGATCAAGGCCTGCTGTTCGAACCGTTTTCGCTGGGGTGCTGATTACTCTCACGCTGTCCGGGCTGGTGTACCCGGTCTTTGCCATCCCTGCAAAGACCGGCGGCTTTGTCCGCACAGCCGGCCAGCCGCCTCCTACGCTGGATGGGATTGACTATATCCGCTTGACCTATCCTGGGGATTACAATGGTATCCGCTGGTTGCAAGAGAATGCGGAGCCTGATGCCGTCGTTCTAGAAGCGGTTGGAGGAGCGTACAGCTACTATGGCCGCGTATCCAGTGCCACTGGCTTGCAAACCCTGATTGGCTGGGCTAACCATGAGCGCCAGTGGCGGGGTGAGCTGTATTCCCTGCTGGCCGGGACGCGTGAAGTAGATGCCAATGAAATCTATACTACGAACAGCGTCCAGCGGGCGCGGGATTTGCTGGCATACTATAACGTCACCTACGTATTTGTTGGATCGCTGGAGCGTGCCATTGCTCCCGGCGGGGTGTATAAGTTCGAGCATTTCTTGACCCCTGTCTATCGCGACAGCGAGGTAGTGATCTATCGCGCCGACCAACCGCTTGTGGAGGTACAGCCGTGACCGTCGCTACTGTTGAGGCCGAACCGCGTGCCGCTCGGTATATTGCCGTCTCAGTTGAGACGCTGGTATATCTGGCGATCCTGAGCGTTGCCTTTTTGTTGCGCTTTATCAGATTGGGCGATGCGCCGTTGAATGAGTGGGAGGCCCGGCAGGCTTTTGCGGCATGGCATTTGCTTTCGCCTGAGACGGCTGGCACAGGTGAAGTGATCAGCCCATTGGTCTTTGCTGGAGCTGTAGTCAGTTTTGCGCTGGCTGGCGCAGTCAATGCTGTGGCTCGCCTTGTCCCTATGCTGGGGGGGATGGGGCTGGTGTTAAGCCCTCTGTTGTTCCGCCACCGCCTGGGACGTTTGCCGACCCTGTTAACGGTTCTCTTTATGGCCCTGTCACCGGTTGGGGTTGCTGTCTCCCGCCGTCTTGACGGAGCAGGGCTGGCGATGTTAGCTCTGGTGCTGATGTTGGCCGCCCTTGATTCTTATGGCACGACCAAGAACCGGCAGGGTGCGTTGCTGATCGGCGTGATGCTTGGGTTGGCGCTACTTGCGGATTATGGTTCACTGGTGGTGCTGATCGCCATGTTGCTGGGCGTTGGTTTTATGCTGCTGACGGATGATGAAGACCGCCCCGCCAGTGTTGCTCTGCATGATCTTGTACGTCACTTCCCGTGGGGGATGATGATCGTTGGTCTGATGGGCACTATTGCTTTGTTGGGGACGTTGTTTTTCCTTCATCCTGCCGGGCTGGGAGCAGTCGCCGATCAACTTGCCCGCTTCGTCAATGGTCTGGTGCATCCTCCAGCGGAGGTAACATTTGTAGGACTGGTGCTGGCTCTCTATGAACCGATGCTGATCCTGTTTGGGATTGTTGGGGCATGGCTGGCTTCACAATCCTCTGAGCCATGGCAACGGTTCTTGGCGGGATGGGGGGTGGCGGCCCTGCTGGTCAGCCTGCTCTATCGGGGTGCACTGCCCCAGCATGCTCTGTGGAGCGTGACCCCTCTGGCGGCGCTAGCGGCTGTCACTGCCGCCCGCCTGCTTGATTCGCCTCATCGCCAGCACGAGGGGCCGCAGTGGGCTGTCTGGGCGCATGCCGCTGGGGTGGTTGCCCTGATCACCATGACTGCCGTCAACGTGAGTCAGTATCTGCGTGCACCGCGTATGCTGGTCTGGCCGCCAACTGCTTCGCTTCAGCAGGCTACATTCCAGATTCCCTCCAACCTCATCTTGGCAGGCTTGTGGCTCATCCTGTTGCTCGTGTTGTGGCTGACTATTGCCGGTATCTGGGGGGGGCGCCCGGCATTGCGCGGGCTTGGGCTTGGGTTGTTGCTGATCGGGTTGCTGGCCTCGGTTGGACAGAGCGGGGCACTGGCTTTCACCCGTGCAACCAGCCCCTTTGAGCCAGCCAATTATGAACCATCCCAGCCTGCACTGAACCAACTGGTTCGGACGGCGGAACAGGTTGGCAACTTTGCGGTTGGCTCCCCTCGCGATGTCAGCTTGACAGTTCAGGCGGCTCCGGATGGTGCGCTGGCGTGGGCCTTGCGTGATTTTACTAACCTGACCTTTGTTGAACAGGTTAACCCAACTATAGACAGCGTGATGGTCATAGCGCCTGCTGAAGACAGTACACCAGCGCTGGGGTCTAACTATGTGGGGCAAGATTTTGTGATCGCGCGGCGCTGGAGTCCAGTGGGGATGAGCGGCAGGCAGGCGATCACATGGATATTCTATCGTGAGGCTGGAACGCCAGCCGCAGAGACACGTGTTATCCTGTGGGTGCGTGAGGATGTCTATCGGCTTGTGCAGGCGGGGGGGACACTCTGGCGCTGAGGTAAACCCGCAATAGGTGTGTATATGTATAGCGAGTCAGTATCCGATGATACCCTGCTCTGCTCCATCGGCTGATGATGATCTGTCTGATCTGATCGCCCGCTCACGGGCTGGTGATCAGATGGCGTGTGCCGCATTGTATCAGCGGTTTGTGCGGCCTATCTACCGGCTGGCCTATGGCATATTGCTCAATGAGCAGGACGCTGAGGAAGTGGTTCAGGACAGCTTTGTCTATGCCTTCCAACATCTTGATGTCTATGACCCAACACGGAGTGCTTTCCGCACATGGCTGTACACGATCACGATGAGTCGTTGTCGTAACAAACGCCGTCGTAAGTGGTTACCGATTATTAATCTGGCAGATGTGGCTGAGTGGCTGCCCGGCTTCGAGCCGCTACCCGAAAGAGCGGCTGAACAGCAATCCCTCCGTGAGACAGTGTTGGCCGCCCTGCGAAAGCTCTCACCTAAGCTGCGCGAAGCTGTCGTGTTACGTTATTTTGACGGGCTGACCTACCGTGAGATGGCTGAGGTGCTGGGATGCCCGCAGAAAACGGTCGAGTCACGAGTTCGGCTGGCACATGAGGCGTTGTATCGTTTGCTGGAAGGACAACATGAGGGTCTGCCCTTGGAGGCTCTGAGTCATGACGGGGCATGTAGATGATCTTATCGCGGCCTATGTAGAAGGACAATTGAGTTCGAAGCAGGTTGCTCTTGTCCGACAACATGTAGCGGCCTGCCAGTCCTGTCGGGAGAAATTGGCCCTCCATGAGCGGCTCTCTGCTGATTTGCGGTTGATCCTTGGCCAAGCCCTTGTGCCGCCCAGCAATCGGGTCATGCTATGGTGGAGAGTAGTCAATAAGCCAATTAGTCCGCCTGTTCTCAGGCCGCTAAGCTCTCTCCTGTGGCCGGTGGCACTGACCTTGCTGGCACTGGTGATGCCGCTCACCATAGGGTTTGGAGTTAGTGCCGTGGCGGCATCCCCAACACCCGGCGGCACGCCGGTCGAGATGGGGGCTGTTGCAATCTCGGAGTTTGGCCCAGCATTGCCGAATGTCCTGAACAGCCCAGAGGAGACGCCTAAGCTGACATTGGCGGCTACCCCTGCACTGGAAAGTACGCTAATGCCGACGGCATTTGCCCTGCCTGCTCCGCCTATGCCCTAATACAGATTTATTTTGTTGAGACTGAGGAACGACTAATGAGCGTCCAAGAAGAAACCATGCAAGCTACTCAGCACCAGCGTTTTCTGGGAGGGGTTGAGGCCCATCTGACCCGCTTGCTCTACATAGATGGGGAGAAACTGGCCTACCTCGTCCTGTTTGTGCTGGCGGTTGTGACACGCTTTTGGGACTTGGGTGCGCGTGTGATGAGCCACGACGAGAGCCTGCATACCCGCTATTCATGGGGCTTGTATCGGGGAGATGGGTTTGCCCACACACCGCTGATGCATGGGCCGATCCTGTTTCATATGGTCGCGCTGAGTTACCTGCTGTTTGGCGATAGCGATTTCACAGCCCGCATCTATCCGGCTGTGCTGGGAGTCATCGTTGTGATGCTTCCCTATTTCATGCGTAAGTGGCTAGGGAGAACAGGCGCCCTCGTTACTTCAGTCTTTTTCCTGATCTCGCCGCTGATCCTCTACTACTCGCGATACATTCGTGAGGATATGCCTGCTCTGATCGGGGCGTTGATCATGGTGATCGCCGCTTGGCGCTACATTGAAGAGCGGCAGTACAAGTATCTGTTGTGGCTGAGCTTCGGGCAGATTTACCTTTTTGGCAGTAAGGAAGTTTCCTTCATCTATGTTGCAATTTTCGGTAGCTTCCTGACGTTGTACTTCATTGGCCGGTTGTTTAATGTTCAGTGGAAGAACCGCTCGCTCTTTCTCGCTTTCTCTCTCTCTGTCGTGGGTGTGTTGATCACACTGGCGTTTCTTGGGGGGGTAGTCTATGCACACGGGCATCTTGCTGAGATCGTTGTCGGCTCGGAGGCCACACAGCCCGCTGACTTTGCCGCCTCAGATGGCTTGATTACTGGTCTGCTTGCCAGAGTACCTGTGCCGGTGGCGGGAGGACTGCTGGGGCTGACAGTGGCGGCCCTCGTGCTGAGTGTGATCATTGGCCAATGGCGCAACCTGCGCCGTTTCCCTGAGCTGGATGTAGCGGTTGTGATGGGCACTCTGATCTTGCCTGCACTTACCCCCTTCCTGATCAGGTTTGCCGGCTATAGCCCTATGGACCAGACGCCAGAGGGAATGAGCCGTACTGCGATGTTTCTTTTACCGGTCATGCTCTTCAGCGTGATCGTTGGTGTCATCTGGGGGATGAAGCCGCCCCAGCCGCGCCGCGTGCCTGTTTCCCTGCTACAGGAGGCGGATGAAGAACCGACTGCCACCGATGAGAGCGATGATACCGAACAGGTAGTGGAAGTACCGCCGGATGCTTATGACTGGTTCCAAGCTGTCTTGAACAGCCGTTGGTGGGCTATTGGTGCGATCTACTGGCTTATCTTCCTGTTCTTTTTTACCACCATGTTCACAAATGGGGCAGGGATTGCCACCGGCCTGATCGGCTCGCTGGGCTACTGGCTGGTTCAGCAGGACGTTAAGCGGGGTAATCAGCCGTGGTACTACTACATTCTGATCATGTTGCCGATCTATGAATTCCTGCCAGTACTGCTCTCGATGGTAGCTGGCGTGATAGGGCTGGGTAAGTTATTCCGGCGGTCCGGCGCAGAGGGAGCCGCACTAGAGGGGGCTGAAGAGGCCTCTTCCCGCCAGTATCTTGACTTGGACGCACCGATCCGATTCCCAGTGCTGTTGTTCACCGGCTACTGGGGGGTCATGAACATCGTTGCCTATACAATAGCTGGGGAGAAGATGCCATGGATCACGACCCATTTGACCGCCCCCTTCATCATCTTGGCGGGATGGGTGGTAGGCCGTCTGCTGGATCGTATCCAGTGGCGCAGGTTGTGGCAGACGGGCGCATGGGCACTTCTTCTGCTTATCCCTGTGCTGGTGATTGCGCTGGCACGGGTGACAGGCCCGTTGTGTTCCCTGTGGCCTGCCAACCTTCTGTGCAACACAGTGATACCCCCTCAGTTTGAAAGCGCTATCTTTCAGGGGCGCAGTCTTCCATCACTTTCCTCGACCGGTTCATGGCTGGCGGCGGCTGTTGTTTTGATCCTGACAGCAATCGCCGTCTATGAGTTTGCCCGTCGTATTCCTTTCGGGCAGGTAGCGCGGCTGGTCAGTTTCTGCTTGGTCGTGTGGCTGACCTTTTTGACGGCCCGCACCGCTTGGCGTGCGGCTTATATCAACTATGACTATGCCAATGAGTTCCTGGTTTATGCCCACTCGTCGGGAGCGGTCAAAGATGTGCTGGAGCAGATCGAAGAGATTTCGCTAGAGACGACCGACGGCTATGGGTTGCGCGTTGCCTATGACAATAAAGTCTCATGGCCCATGTCGTGGTATCTGCGCAATTACTACAACGCGGTCTACTATGGCGACCAGCCTTCACGCGGCCTGATCGGTGATGCGCCGGTAGTATTAGCCGGGCCGGATAATTGGGGAACGGTAGAGCCGTTACTGGGGAATCGCTACTATCGCTTCGAATATATCCGGATGTGGTGGCCTATGCAGGACTACTTCAACCTGCGGTGGGAAGACCTCCGAAACTTTTTCCGTGATCCGGCTCTACAGCGCGGCGTGTGGGACATCTTCTATCGGCGCGACTATACAGCCTATGCGCGGGCAGTGGCGGCCTATCGGGGCGGGGCGGTGCCGAACTTTGAGTTGAGTCAGTGGCCGGTTGCCGAGCGGATGCGTGTGTATATCCGCAAGGATGTATTCGTTCAAGTGTGGAATTACGGCGTGGCGGCCAGCGAAGTGGCTGAGGTTGTTGATCCCTACTCGCAAAATCACCGTGATGTCCTGCCAGAGTTGACCTTTGGCGGTGGTTTGCTGAACCGTCCGCATGCTATTGCGCTTGGCCCCGATGGTCTGCTGTATGTAGCAGACAGCAACAACAACCGCATTGTCGTTTTTGACAGGGACGGCAATTTCGTCCGGGCGTTTGGCACGGAGGGGTTAGCTCCTTTGCCAAGCATGTTGAAGGAACCATGGGGAGTAGCTGTCGGGCCGGATGGAACTGTCTATGTCGCTGATACATGGAATCACCGCATTAACGTGTATACCCCAGAGGGGGAGTATCTCTCTAGCTGGGGCGCTTATGGGCCCGGCGTCCTTGACGATCCTTATGCTTTCTGGGGGCCGCGTGCGGTGGCCGTGGACGATCAGGGGTTGGTGTATGTAGCTGATACGGGTAACAAGCGGATTGTGGTATTTGACGGGCAAGGAAACTTTATTCGTCAGATTGGCACAGGAGGCATCCAGCCGGGCCGGCTTGATGAGCCGGTTGGAATGGCCTTTGGTGCAGGCAACAGCCTGTTTGTGGCCGATACGTGGAATCAGCGCATTCAGGTTTTCACGGCAGAAGGAATCTTCGTTAATCAGTGGCCGATGGAGGCGTGGTTTGCTCAGAGCAATGAACGTCCCTACTTGGATGTTGATCAGCAAGGGAATGTCTATGTAACCGATCCGGATGCCGCACGGGTGATCGTCTTCAATAGTGTGGGGCAGTATCTCTACAGC
This sequence comes from Anaerolineae bacterium, assembly GCA_034435015.1. Classification (GTDB taxonomy): domain Bacteria; phylum Chloroflexota; class Anaerolineae; order Aggregatilineales; family UBA3940; genus DAOTYH01. The sequence continues at coordinate 75,550 of DAOTYH010000108.1, forward strand.
TTCGGCGATCTCAGCACGATTGGTCTGGCAGGGGCTGTGCTGGCCGACGATGCAGGTCATTTGTTTGTGGTAGATACAGCGGCAGGCGTTGTTCAGCGTTACAATCTGAATGCTCTGACAGCTTCTCCTCCCCTGCAACCGCAGGAATAGTGACGTTGGCCTCGTTTTAATCAAGAAGGTGTCCTCCTTGTTTCCTGAGCGTACCAAAGCCCTATTCAGAAGGGGTTGATTTCTCGGTACAATGGAGTTAGAAGGAGGATATCAGGTAATGGAATCAGGCTGTCATGTACTGGTCGTGGATGATGATGAGATCGCGCTCAACCTGATGCGTCGTTATCTGGGTGCTATGGGAGTCCCTGTGCTGGTTGCTGAGGGCGGAGAGGCGGCTCTGGATATTATCCGGCAACAGGCCGGGCGGGTGAGCTTAGTGTTGCTTGATCTGGCGATGCCCTTTATGAATGGGTTACAGGTATGCAAAGCTATCCGGACCGATCTTCAGTTGGTTGATCTGCCGGTTGTTGCGTTGACGGCTCGTGTCGGGCCGGGCATAGATACCGCCGTTTACGAGGCAGGTATCAACGAGGTCATAACGAAGCCCTTTGACCCCCAACTGCTCAGGCAAGTGCTGTCCAAGTACGGAGTCATCTGACTCGTCAACTGAGATCAAACAACAAGTGCCCCGTCAGCCGACGGGGCACTTCGATTAGTAGTAGGGAGAGGTACAGCAGGCCTGTCTCATCTCAATTCGTCTGCCAGCGCACGCAACTTGCGGATGTTCCCAATAGGTGTGGTAGTCATGATCACACAGCCCGTCCCTAGAATCCAGCGCCGTCCGCCCGTCTGGGTAAAGGCGTCTCTGGCCTGAGCCAGCGCCTCTTCCGGGTCGTCCTGATGGAGTGTGTCCCGGCTGACACCGCCGCTGGCGGCCCCCCTGATCTTCTTGAGTCCTGTTGCCAGGTTGGGCGGAGACTCGCGATCATGCCAGTTGACGATCTGCACCGGGTAATCAGCCAGCAGGTTGAACATACTATGGGGGGCATGCAGATGGAGCATGTTCAGCCACAGATCATTAACCGCCGAGAGGATTTGAAGGTCGTAGGGACGCCCGAAGACTTGGTACTCGGCCTCACTGATCAGCAGGTAATTGGCATGTTGCACAGCATAGAAAATGCCGGCAATGCCGTGCCGCTTGGCTTCTTGGATAAAACGGATTGTGGTATCGGTGATAGTCTGGAGCGCGTGATGAATCTGGCCCGCATTCTGCCGCATATGGAGGATTAAAGTATCACCGTCTGCCAGGTGTTTGGCCTGAGCCAGAGGGCTGAAGATGGTCTGGATGAAAGGCACTTCCTCACCAAAGGCTTCCTGTAGAAGCTCCAGACAGCGCAGTTGCCGCCCTAAAGCCCCTTCAGTCGGATCTAAGACCCGCAGTTTAAGCCAGTCTTCTGCAGTGTTGACCACCTGCCGTGTGTATCGGCGTGTTCCTTCCGGGTTACCCTCCCAACGGTCTTCGACGCCCCAGTCGGTCAGGCAGAAACTGCTGGCAGGGGTAACTTTGACGAAATCCCAATCATACTCGCGTTGGAAGGCTACATGGGCGGCGGCCAAATCCTCCGCTCGCTGATCATCTCCCGGCCAGTGACGCCATAGAGCAACGGCGACCCGGTCTACCGGCTCGCCGCTGATCGTCGCTTCCAGTCTTTGACGCTTGCTCATCCCCATAGATCGTTCTCCTGCAGGTAGCTGGGAAAAAGGCAGAGCGGTTGAAGGGGCTGTCTGGTGCGTGTATGTTGATAATTATACAGCCCGAAGGGGCAGGATACCAGATCGTTTTTTGTGACGCTTGGCTTGGGATCACTTTTACGGCTTCATGATGAGAGCTGTGCGGGTGATCAGGATATGCTGAGCTTCCAGCCCCAGCGCCTCAAGCACTTCGTCAGGGCGGCCTGTTCCCTTCTCCTGTGAAAGTGCCAGCTTCATCTCCAAGATCGGCAGAGAGGCGGGTAAAACTGACAGCTCATGGATCAGGGGGCGTAGATCGTAATGGCGGCCGCGCCGTGTGCGCCGTATCTCCGGCTGAGCCAGAAGGGAGGCTACCCGTTCTTCAAGCTCTTGGCGGCTGACCTGATCGCCGATGGAGGCATGATAGACGGCGGCTTGTGTTCGTGTCTGGAGGGCAGGATCATTGGGATTGACGGCCTGAATGGTGCGGATAGTAAGCCCTTCCGGAGCGGCCTTGCTCAGAAGGGGGATCAGCTCTTCAGGCGGGGGGGCTTCTCCTTCCAGCCACACATCGATCAGCTCGCAAGTGCTTTCGCAACCAAGCGGCAGGGTAGCCGCCAGTTGGATAAGGGGACGGGGATTAAAGCCCTGCGAATAAGCAACTGGCAAGCCCGCGCGTCTTAGAGTGCGTTCCCAAATACGGCTCAGATCGAGATGAGAGGTGTAACGCAGAGGACCGGTCTTGCTGAACTCAATTCTGTAGCGAAGAAAAGCCGGCGTCTGGCCGGTCTTCTTGGGTATACCAGTATCCTGATTGGAGGACTCGGAGGCAGTCATTGGGTTGATGAGCGACTGCCAAACAGGAGCATCTTTGCCGCTGTCCAAGCCAGCTTCAAGTTTCCGTCCCCCAGTGCTCTAGAGAACAACATTTGCAATGCCTTCCTGCGCCGGGGTTCGGGGAGTCTCTCTATCATCTTAAGCGGCTTGAGCGGTTTCAGGGCACTGGCGGCAGGATCGGTCAGTATGGCGACCCATACAGCACCGCTCAGCTTGGGGACTACCTCATGCCACACTGCCAGATCATCTTCCCTCCTGCGGGTCATCAGGGCTTCACAGAAGTACTGCCGCAACTCGTCATCTACAAGGTCTTCCGAGCCGCCCAACCCCAGCATAGCAGGCAGTACCTGTAACATGGCAGAGGTGGCCTCTGGGTTTGGGTCGGTTGCCAGAATGTCTACGACCCCCATCATGACTTCCTGATTATAGCGTTGCGGCTTGCTGGCCATCTCACGCAGTGCCTTTAGCAGTTGAGCAGTACGCACTGATGATGAGATAAGACGGGAAATAGATGATAACACCGCGCGATGGACTTCCAACCTTTGTTCGGGATCAATCAGCAGGTTGGTCAGATCGGCTACGCTCAGGCTGTCGTAAATGTGCTGATTATCTATCACAGCTTCAGCCCCCTCAAGATGCCCATGGGCGCTTGCCCATCAGCTTTTCGGCGGCGGTGCGGGGGCGGGTGTCGAGCACCCGCAGGGCGGCTTCCAAACAGGCCGCCTGTGCTTCCGCATTTGCCTTCTTTGCCCTTTCCCAGCGTTGGGAAAGAGCCTCAATGCCCTGCTCTAGCTGGGCAGGATCATGGGACTGGCTGAGCAGTTGGGCGGCCTCCAGAATGCGCTCGGTTGGCCTTCTCGTGTGGGCCATGCCGGCGATAGCAGAGATCAGGGCCTTTGAGCGTTGCGGCTCAGACAGCCGATCAATCAGCGTAAGCGGCTCGATAGCCTGAAGCGGCTCAGCCACCGGATCAACGAGAGCGGCCACCAGCGTCTTGGGTTCTAGAGCAGGCAACATCTCGCGCCAGACGTTCAGATCTGAATCGCGTTGGCGTGAGACCAGCGCTGTGTAGTAATACTCTCGGAACTCCGGCTTGAGAGCATCTTTGTTTTCTATGGCTATCTCGAGCACGCGGGGCAGCATTTCCAACATAGCCAGTGTGGCATCAGGATCAGGGTCGGTAGCCAGCAGATCAATGACTGACATCATCACATCCTGATTATAACGTTCCGGGAAGTCAGCTATGTTTTTGAGGATGCGGATGAGCTGTGAGGTACGTTGAGCCGGACTGCGGCGGGATAAGGCGGAAAGTGCCCCCCTGTGTATTTCTGGACGTTGCTCTGGGCTGAGAAGCAGGTTAGTCAGCATGGGGGTATCGAGAGAATCATAGTTGCTTTGATCGGCCATGAGCCTCCACCCCTGTCGTCAGTTAGAGTTTACCGATCATCGTAACATGCCTTGCCATTCTGGGCAACCCAAGCTGGATGCTAGGAGAGGTGGCCTGCTCAACTTTTCATGAAGATTTCGTCTCCTGCCCTGCCTCTATGAAGCAGAGTGGAGGGGGATCGTGTGGCGCCTGGCACGTTCCTCCTGCGGCCTGACAGGCGGACAACCCCATGCCTCAGGGGAGGTACGGCTACGGGCTTCGGCAAACTTAGGAAGGATGCCGCAGGCGTAACACTGCTGACGACAATCTATGCGCGTTTTGCCCTCCAGACTCATCAGATAGTCCTGAGCCAGGTATTTCTTGCGCACCCCCGTATCAATGTGATCCCATGGGAATATCTCGTCGAGCGGGCGCGTCCGATGGGTGTAAAAGTGGGGATCAATGCCGTACTCAGTGAGGGCCTGTGCCCACGCTTCCGGGCGGTGTTGTTCCTGCCAGGCGTCGAAGCGACTGCCCAACTCCCATGCCCGGACAATAACAGGCCCTAGCCGCCGATCACCGCGGCTGAGCAGTCCCTCTAAGAGGGTCTCTTCTGGGCGATTCCAGCGCAACTGGAGGCCTGCTCCCCGCATTTCGCGCTTTAAGAGTGCCTGCTTGGCCTCAATCTGTTCGCGTGTGTCCATAGATGCCCACTGGAAGGGCGTATGAGGCTTGGGGATGAATGTGCTGACCCCCACGTTGACGCTGGCTCGTTTGCCGTGTATCCGGCGGCCCTCTGCAAGGACCGCCTGTGAGAGATCGGCGATTGCCTGCACATCTTCCAATGTCTCAGCCGGATGGCCGATCATGAAATAGAGCTTGATAGTCTGCCATCCCCGGCTGTAGACAGATCGGGCAACTTCCAGCAATTGCTGGTCAGAGACATATTTGTTGATGATGCGCCGCATCTTCTCCGTGGCGGCTTCTGGTGCGAAGGTGAACCCGCCGCGTTTGCTGTCCTTGAGAGCCTCCATGAGTTCAACACTGGAGGTCTCGATGCGCAAGCTGGGAAGGTTGATCTTTAGATGTCGGGCGGCAAACCGTTCACTGACCGCCTTGACCAGATCAACAATGTGGGTGTAGTCGCTGGAGGAGAGCGACAGCAGGGCGATCTCCTCGAAGCCTGTCTGCCTGACAGCCGCATCAATAGCTGTTACGATTTCGTCTACACTGCGTTCGCGGACAGGCCGCATGACTATCCCGGCGTGGCAGAAGCGACAGCCGCGCGTGCAACCGCGCATAATCTCAATTGGGACGCGGTTATGCACCGTGTCAATGTTGGGCACGATCAGGCGGGTCACAGGCGGGGGCAGGGTGGGCAGAACACGCTTGAGGACAGGCAGGGAGGCGGCCTCATGAGTCGGCCTGATGTGAGCCAATGTCCCATCGTCGTGATAGCTCACCTCATAGAAGCGCGGCACATATACACCCGGCAGGCGGGCCAGCTCGGCAAGCTGTGCTTCACGGGACATACCTGCCTGCTTCATGTGGCCCACTTTCCGGGCGATCTCAAGGATGGCTTCCTCACCTTCCCCGATCACAAAAAGGTCAATGAAGTCAGCCAGAGGTTCCGGGTTGTAGCAGGCATGCCCGCCGGCAATGACAAGAGGTGCGGCCTCATGGCGCTGGGCGCTGTACAGCGGTAGTCCGGCCAGATCAAGCACTTCCAGTACGTTGGTGTAGAGTTGCTCGTAAGGGATGCTGATACCTAGTAAGTCGAATGAGGCGATGGGATGCTTGGTCTCAAGCGAATAGAGGGGAATCCCCTCGCGGCGCATGGCGGAGATCATGTCTACCCATGGCAGGTACACGCGCTCGGCCAGCATGTCAGACTGCCGGTTGAGCAGGTCATAGAAGATCGCCAGGCCTAAGTTGGGTGCGCCGATCTCGTAGATGTCAGGGAAACATAAAGCTATCTTGACCTGATCGGGGCGCCACTCCTTGCGGATGGAGTTGAACTCGCCCCCTACATAACGGCCCGGCTTCTCGATACTCAACAGCACACGTTCCAATGCCCGCTCGATTGCCTCCGGCGTTTGTAGTGCAGTCATTGTCCCCCCGCACATGAACAATCAGGCCGGCTCACTTAGAGGCTCCGGCCTGTTAATTTAGACGATGGATATGCAAGAAATTATACAGGTCTGGTGAATGTGCGCAATAATCAGGACAGGTATTTCAGGGTTTGTAGATAAACACGACGGCGTCAAAGAGCACTTCACGCGAGCCGGCAGGCTCAGAAGTAGCGTTGCTCAATGAGAGGTACTGCACTTCCCAAGCCGCAAAGTAGAAGTGACCCAGCAATACCCACTGATCGGCATGAGCGGCCTGATCTACCTCGATTGGTGCACTCAGCTCACCGCCGTGATATACCCGATAAGCCGCTGACTGAGTAGCCCGTACAGAGGGGGGGATGTACACATATAGACTGTAGTAACCCGGTCGGTCAGGGATGATATGCCAGCGTGCCTCAAGGCTGGGGCGGTTGCTATGATTCTTGGCATACCGATATTGGCCTGCGTGTCCGCCGCTTCTCAATGCAGGACCGGGGAATCCCTCCCAGCTAAAGAACTTATTCGAGCTTTCCTCGACAGTGATGCCGGATGTCAAGGGAGGGGGGAAGAAGAATAGTTGGGCGGTTGGCTGGAGGGAGCCGGGTGTTCCAGCTACGTAAGGGAGAGTAGCCGTTGGGGTGGGAGTAAAGGTAGGGGTAGGTGTCGAGGTAGGAAGCGGTGTGGAAGTCGGAGGGCCGGTAGTGGGCAAAGGGCCTCTGGGGTAGTATCCGGCTTGAAGAGCCGCACGCCCTGTGAACTCCCGGTACTCTACTACAATGCGATGATCGCCTGCGGTCATCGGACGGTCCACACTAATCCACTGGTACTGGCCGTTCTGCCATTTGTCAATGACTAGTACCCCATCTACGTACATGCGTACACCATCATCGGCGCGGGCGGCAAAGGCAAAGACGCCGTCCCAGAACCGGTCTACCCGTGTCCAGCGTACCGAGAAATTGTCGGCGGGGATTCCCTCAGCAGGCGCGCCGTCGCCCCAGTCAAATGTGAGCACGGTGTCCTGCCGGGTCAGAGCCGGTGAACCGGCAAGATTGGGGTTGGTGAAGTACTCCCCTGTCCAGCTCGCATCAGCCGCCTGCGACCTCATCAGCGGAATCCCTAGACCCGTTAAGCAGATGCTCATGAGTACACATGCCGCCAGTAATTTCTTACGCATGGATCACCCTCCGGCAGGGTAATTGAAAGGCACACGGCCAAGTATGATTCCGAGCAAAAGTAGTATATCACAGGCTCTCAGCTTTTGGCCCGGCTGAGCGCTTCTTCTACTGCCCGACGTACCTGATAATTTTGCTCTTTTTCCAATGCACGTTTCAGTGCCTTCTGGGCATTTGGCCCGCCAATCTCGCCAAGTGCCTGGGCGGCCGTAAGCCTGACTTCCCAGTTAATGTCCTCCTCCAGGGTGACTGCCAGGGATTTGACTGCCTTCTCAGCTTCCAGCCTCCCCAGCGCCTCAGCCGCGCCGGAGCGAACGCTCCACTGCTGATCCTTTTCCAGCACGTCTATCAGCGGCTTGACAGCCTTCGGGTCACCGATCTCGCCTAGCACATGAACCGCGCCGACGCGCACACGCCAGTCAGAGTCGCGCAGTGCCTTGATCAGCGCGTCCAGCGCAGGCGAGCCTATTTGGATGAGAGCCTTTTCAGCGGCACGCGAGATGCTGGGGTCTACTTCTTTCAGAGCTGTGATCAGGGGCGGGATGGCTCTCGGCCCCCCGATCTCTCCCAGCGCTTCGGCGGCCCTCCTTCGCATTGGAGACTCATATTTCCACTGGCTGGTGAGTATCTCGCTCAAGGCTTTGATGTTCTGGTCAGCTTTAAGCTTGTCAATATTTAAAGTCACCATGTCTGCCTCCTAGACCAATTTCTCTGGATAGGGGAGGTAGAGTGTGGCTTTCCCTTTTAACTTATGGGGTAGAGCAAAATGCCTGCCCGTTGAATGTACCTCTATTAACAGGCTAACCCTTTTTCTTTGGTAGCGCAACCGTAAATTCGCCCTTCAGCTTGAGCGAGTCATCCGTGCCTTTGACAGTAAACCGCCCCTGAACGAGTGCGTTGTCGCCCTCTTCAAGTTTGTTGGTGATCTGTCCCCGGCAGATCACCGTCTCGCCGGGCTTGGTCATCCCGCTGAAGCGGGCCTTGAAGCGCCGTATCGCGCCTGCACCGGCCCAGCGTGTGAGCATCTGGCCGGCAAAAGCCATGATTAACAGACCATGTGCAATGATGCCGTCCAGCCCAACCGATTGTGCCATGTGAGGCACTGTGTGGATCGGGTTGAAGTCACCGCCTGCGCCGGCATAGCGCACTAACTGAATATCTGTGATAGGCCCTTTGGTTAATGGAGGCAGTTCACTGCCGACCTCGACATCTTCAAAATAGACAGGCATTGTCTTTCCCCCTAGTGGCGGACGATGATAGTAGCCCGATCCCGCAGGACAGGTGTTCCGTGCTGATTAGTGTATTCTGTCAACAATTCGATGAACTCTAGTTCGCCTCTGGCGTAGATGTCAGCAATACGGGTCTGACCTGTGACGGTATCCCCAATGTGGATGGGAGCCAGATACTCGTACTCCTGCTCACTGTGAAGTACATTCACAAAATCGACTCCCAGCTCGCGCAGATAAGCTTCTGGGTTCATGCCGCCCCAGAATGTGAAAACGGTCGGGAAGGTAGGAGGGAGCGGTGGATCGTCCGTCTGGTAGGCCGGGTCGTCATCGTCAATGGCCAGTACGAACTCGCGTAGCTTGTTGCGTTCGATGGTATAGCTGAAGGGGGGATAGACCCGTCCCTTGTGTGATGGGTCAAGCATGTGTTTCGTTTCTCCTCTCCTGTTTGGGCTGAGTTGTGTTCTTCAAGATGCTGAGCCTAACACCAGACTATCGTCCAGCCGGTACAGACCAAGCTGTTCTGCCATTTGTCTGGCTTGGGCGTACTCCTCTGGTGTAATTGCCCTCCCTATGTCGGCCCGCCCGAAGGCGCGGTAGGCAGGCCGATACTGATCCATCAAACTCAAATAGGTATCCTGACCAAGATGGCCGGCGATCCAGCGCAGAACTGCCTCTGTATTGTCCAGATGGCCGGGCATGACCAGATGCCGCACCATCAGCCCGCGTTGGGCCATTCCGTCTGGGCCGATCTGGAGATGCCCTACCTGTTGGAACATCTCGGCGACTGCCCGCTGATTCACGGCAGGATAATCGGGTATGCCGCTCAATCCCAGCGCAAGTTTGGCATCTGCATACTTCATATCGGGCAGGTAGATATCCACCACGCCTTCAAGCAGGGCCAGTGTCTGGGGTGCGTCGTACCCGCCGGAGTTCCACACCAGCGGCAAACGTAGCCCGCCTTCAACTGCAATCAGCAGTGATGCCATGATCTGCGGTGCGACGTGGGTCGGTGTGACAAGGTTGATATTCACTGCCCCCCTGCGTTGCAGATCGAGCATGATGTCAGCCAACTGTTGGGCTGACATTGGTTGGCCTTGCCCTAGAATGTTCCAGCGGGCTGTCTGGCAGAACTGGCAACGCAGGTCACAGTTGGCGAAGAAGATCGCCCCAGAGCCGCCGCCTGCTGTCAGAGGGCGTTCCTCGCCAAGGTGGACATAGGCCGTTGCAACCAACGCCTCGGTGCCGGTACGGCATGGCCCCCTCTCCTGACCGCGATTAATGCCGCAGTTCCAGCCGCACAGCCGGCATTCGTAGAGGGCCGCCTGTGCTTGTACGACACGACGGGCCAGCCCTCCGCTTCGATAGAGGGAGAGGTAAGCCGCCTCAGCCAAGTGACCCGCCTCTGGCGATCCGGAAGCCCACTACGCGGAAACTATCAGTTGGCAATTCGCCCTGCCGGGCGGCACAGCGAACCGCATGCGGCCTGCTACGCCATGAGCCTCCATGCATCACCCGCTTCTCGGTGTCGGGAGCAGGCCCCTCACGGCCATCGTCGGCTTGATAGGGGTATGGCCAGTCCAGAGAAGAGCACCATTCCCATACGTTGCCCGCCAGATCATCATGCCCGTATGGACCTCTCCCCTCCGGGAACATTCCGACGGCACACAGGCGTTTAGCTGGCCGATGCCCCCATGCGTTAGCTCGCGTATCTTCAAACACGTCACCCCACGGATAGATGCGTGTGCTGTTTGCGCCCCGTGCCGCCAGAACCCACTCAGCCTCAGTGGGCAGGCGATAGACGATGCCTGTCTCGCGGGTGAGCCATTCACAGTAGGCCTCAGCGTCCCGCAGAGAGACAAATACGACCGGCGCATTACTTAATTCACGCGGGGGTTGACGTCCGCGCCAACCGGGCGGCTGACGGTGGCGTGTGGCCTGCAGAAAAACGGCATAGGCCGCCTGTGTTACTGGATACTGGGCCAGCGAGAATCCCGTCACCTGAACAGCATGGACGGGTTGCTCATCGGTGTAATCTTGGCTCCCCAGTATGACTGTTCCGCCCGGCACATAGATCATCTCAGAGAGGAAATAGGGCGGCGAGAAACGGGGGTCGCCCAGCAGGGCCAATGCATCTCCGGCAAGAGCGCGTTGGGAGGGCGTCAGGCGGGGCAGTGTGTTCAGCAGGCGGCGTGCGTAAACCTCCTCCAGTTCCAGCGCTCGGATAGTGCGGGCGGCCTCGGCCCGGAGGTAGGAACTGTGACCCAGCAGTTTATTCCACAGGCGGGGATCACATTCACCTGTGTCAACTGATGATGGGGGGTGGTGCAGAGGTTTCATCTGCCTGCCAGACGTTGCGCGTCCTCTCCAGCACGGCCAAAGCTTCTTCTGTGCCCAGCCAGCGCAAGGCCCATTGTGCCGCCGACCGAAGCACCGGGTCGGGTTGCCAGAGTAGTTCCCCCAGCCCCAATTCAAGGCCGCTTGGACGCGCTTCGAGCAAATAGGAGAGGGCGACTTGTCGGATCATGACATCTTCGTTGAACAGAGCTGTCAGGGGAGGGGGGCGTAAAGGCCCTTTGACGACCCGGTGCCAGCAACGCAACATAACCGGTACTTCGTAGGGCATCTCTAGATAGTCATCGGCGCCGTTCTTGAAGGCGGCCAGCAGGGCCTGACGCCCATAACGGGCATCCATGATCAAGATCGGTGTCCGGGAGACGGTTTCTTCGGCGGCAGAACGCACTCGCTGGATCAGGTCTAGGCCGTTTATCCCTGGCAGGCGGATATTGACTACCAGCATATTGGGTTCAAGCGCCCGCACCAGCCCCCACGCCTCCCGTCCGTTGTCTGTCCGCCGGACTTCATAGCCGTTTGAGTCTGCCAGAAGGTGAGCAAGCTCAGCGGTGCTGTCGTCGTAATCGGCCAGCACGACCAGGGGCCGCCGCCGCCCTTCTACGGGCGGGGCTTCCAGACCTTCCAGCCTAAAACGGCCATAGAGCGGCCCAAACTCACGGCTCAGCGCAGGCTCCATGCCCGTCTGGCGTAGAGAATGCCGTCCGCCTAATTCCGGCTCTTGTCCGCTCAGGGGAGGAATTTTTCGGTTCACCGATTGCCTCTAACGAAGCTCAACTACTGGTGTCTGCCGTAACAGGACCTTCTTGCTCAACAGATCAGTCACGGTGACCAGCAGGGTACGGTTCTGATCGACCTCGAATATGACTTCGATCCGATCATCACCCGCCTTACCCGGCGGGTCAAGATGGGCAACTGTGCGTGATCCGTCCTCGTCATTCAGGGCGACAACTTGGCGGAGTTCCCAGCTACCCTCAACCATCAAGATAGCCCGATCACCAAACATGACTTCGGTTGTGCCGCCGGCTCCTTCTTCGACCTCGCCGATGACCAGCTCGATCGCTTCCTGGCCATCACGTGAGGCGGCCAGTATCAACTTGACAGGCTCTGTCAGTGGATAGCGCGTCCCAGCGGGGATGATCTCCTCCCATTCATGCCTTCCCGTGATCGGGCTGAGATGCCTTACACCGTAGGAATGGTAAAGGAAGTCATCCAGCCCTAACCCGACTGCCAGCCCTAGTGCCCCATGCGCGACAGCCTCAAAAGGCTTATGCTCGAATACGCGCTCACTGCCAAATTGAGTGCGCACCATGCGCCGTACTGATGGAATCTGAGAAGTACCGCCTACCAGCAATACTGCGCCGATGTCTTCAGGGTAAATACCCCTCGTGCGGGCACTGCGGAGGACCTTATCTAGTGTCTTCTGGATAGTGCTGTAGAAATCGTGCCGGTCGAGAATGTCCTCCAGTTGGGTGCGTGTGAAGTCGGCACGGTAGGTACGATAGGTATCCGGATCAAAGACACTGAACTCGGCGCTCTCATGCTCAGAAAGGCGGATTTTGGCGGCCTCAACTGCCAGCTTTAGTTGGGAATAGGCACTGCCGATCTGACTGCGATCTACATTGTTGCGGGCCAGCAGGTCATCAAGTAACCAGTGATCAATATCATCCCCACCCAGCACACGTCCAGCCTTGGCGATCACCCGCGCTTCGGTATACTCATCCCCGGCGGGCAGATGGCTTTCGCCGCTGGCTACCTGACCTAGCTCCAGTACAACCCCTCTGGCTTCCTCAGCGACAGGCATTCGCACCAGCGATACGTCCAGCGTCCCTCCGCCAAAATCGAAGACCAGCACCAGCTCGCCCGGTGTACGCACCTCATAACCCAGTGCGGCGGCTGTGCTCTCGTCCACGATCCGCACACGCTCGATATGTCCATTGCCGGTAACGCTGGCGGCCAGTATCTCGTCGCGCAGCCACTTGAGGTATCGCTCAAAGCTCTGGACGGGTACAGTTAACACCAGCTCATCAATGGGGCCGCCTTCGTGTTGAAGCACCGCCGAAAGTACTGCTGACAGGAACGCTGATCCTGCTTGGGCGTCATCCCACTCCACACCGTCTAAGTTGCGTGCCAATGGGCCGCTGTGAGCCGCAATGCCGCGTTTGAAGGAGGCAAAGAACCGCTGGTCACCCTGAACGTCGTATCCCTCAGCACGGACGGCATAGCCGGCGATGACTTCCCTGTTTGCCCCGTTGCAGACGTACAGCAATGAGGGGATAAGGGGGGGAAGCGACCCTGTAGAAGGTGTGCATAGCCCCGGTAAACTGAGCGTCTCCGGGGCATTGGTTGCTTCCCGCCATACTGCCACAATGGTATTGGTTGTGCCGAAATCTACCGCTACTCTTCTCATCTGTTCCGGTAAACCAGACCGTCATAAGGGAGTCTTGTCCGTTTCTAGCTGGTAACCTGCCCCTGCTCGATACGGGTGACCTCTGCTTTATGGATGACTTGGCCATTGCGCTTGTAGCCAATGTAGCGTATGCGCACCGGCTCGCCAGCGGCGATTGAACGTGCTCCTCGCCCTACAGGGCGGTGATGCCTCGAGTCAAATGGAACAAGTGCACCTGCTTCTCCAATCTTTTCTCCGCCCAGGTCGTTCAGCAACGCATCGAGGGGCGAGAGCAGGTCCAGCATGTCACGCAGAGGTACTTCGGCGCCATTTTCAATTGCCGCCCGAAGTGTTGAGAGCTGGATCATGATGGGCATCAACCGATTGAACAGCATAAGCCGCTCATTTTCGACAGCCATCTTGGTTGCCTCAGCCTGACGTCTCTCTAGGGCGGCATATTCCTCGCGCAACCGCCCGATCCGCTGATCCTGTTCATCAATTTGGCGGTGGAGGGCCTCTGCGGCCCGTTCTTGTGTCTCCAGCGCCCGGCGCAGACCTTTGACATTCTCCACCAGGAGATCGTAGTTACGGAGCTTAGCCCGCTCGATCTGACGGTGTAATCGAAAGATTGCCAGCCGATCCCGTATCAGTTGGAAGAGAGCCAAAACCAGCCGCTCGATCATTTCTGCCTCTCTGTTTCTGTCTTTGCCGGTTCATCTAAAGGCATCTCTTCGGGGCTGAGGCTCCGGGCAACAGGGAGCAATTCTGCGGCCAGATCGGCGAACGTCACCGTCCCATCCGGTTCAATGTAAAGCTCGACCTGAACAGGCAACGGCAACCTGTTGTCATCCTTCTGAGCGGAGGGCTTAGCCATCCTGCCTCCTGCTACTGGCTTGTCGTAATGGTTTCTTCTGTGCTGTCGGGCTGGTTGTAGTACTCGGAGGTGTGCTCACGCTTAATCACGTCTCCCAGTGCCCGCTCAATGATCTCAGTGACTTTTTCGCAGGCCGGCCCGCTGATGCCCGTGATGCGTTCTTCCACAGTCCCGTCTGGCCTGATGACAAACTCTATCTGAAGTGTCTGTGCCATCTCTCTACCACCTTTGCATCACAAGACGGATACTGCCGTCTGGCTGGGTCTCTTCGAGGACGGTCTGCCAGCCCTGCTGTCTGGCCTGCTCAGTCACTGTCAGGTAGGCATACCGCTGGGTCAGGCGGCGCAGGAACTCGGCACGGTCGACCGGGATGCCCCAGAAGTCAGCTATCATCTCGATATCCGACCCTTCCATTTTGAAGCCAATATCGTACTTGCCGGCGGTTCGCACCACCAGATCAACGCGAGCCTCCTGCCCCCCGAAGCCGCGCACACTGCCACTTGTGACCTTATACCCTAGATCGATCAACGCCCGCTTGACCATTTCCATATCGCGCAACTGTGTACGTACCCGAGTAAAATGTGACATCTTTAAATCCCCTTTCTTGCGACAGCATACTTCTGTTGCTACTGTTGCTTGCCTAGACTAACGTTACTGGTTTTAAGTGCGGCTGTCAAGGCGTGCCTGCCAGAACTCAATGTATTCGTTGATGATCCCCAGGGCCCGCCGAAGCTCCTGCGCCCGTGAGAAACGCAGCCAGCGGTGAGCCTGCTCAAGTTCTTCGAGCACTTCCTCACGTTCGGCCTGCATTTCTGCCAGCGCTTCTTCTTCTGTCAGGGGTGATAGAGGCCTGCCGCCCAGGTAACACTCCTCCCGCTGGCGGATCAGGCGCTTCTGAATGCGTGCCCGCAGGCCACGGATCACCCAGACACGCTCCATGTTCCCTGCCCGGTGTGCCCTATGCTGCTCGCTCAGCAGGTGTGCGGCTATCGAAGGCCACAGCCGTCTTGCCCCGCCCAGCATAGGGGCGTCATTGATATTAAAGCCCGGCAATTCCGGTTCACGCCCTGTCGGCTCAAAGAGGAGATCGGGGTGAAATTCGCTCTCTGTCAATAGATGCTCCTCTCCTTCAGCGCGGCAGGCTGGCGTTGCCAAATAGCTGGCCCATCAACCCGGCCTGAGCCGCATCCGAGCTGGCGGGGCGGCATCGTCCGCTGGCGGCCCACTCCTGAAGACGGTGGATGCGCTCGCTGGCTGTCTTGCTGAGAGGTACGGTGAATGACATTGCCCGCAGAATATCCTCCGTGTCGAACTCGCGGCGTTGATCAAAGGCCGTATGCATAGCCTCGTAGATCACCTGCTCGATCTCAGCTCCGTTGAAGCCCTCACTCTGGAAGGCAAGTTGATCGAGGTCGAACTCGCGGATACGGTTGGGGCGCACTTTAGTTAGGTGCACGGTAAATATCTCGCGCCGTTCGCGTTCACTGGGTAAGTCTATAAAGAAGATTTCGTCGAAACGCCCCTTACGCAGTACTTCTGGCGGCAGGGTGTCAACCGAGTTGGCAGTTGCGGCAATGAATACGGGCGCAGTTTTCTCTTCCATCCATGTCAGAATAGTGCCAAATACCCGCGCTGATGTGCCCGAGTCGCCTACAAAGCCACTGCCCAGCCCGGCAAAGCCCTTGTCCAGCTCATCTATAAAGAGGACGCAGGGAGCCATTGCCTCCGCAATGCGAATCATCTCCCTGGTGCGAGCTTCACTCTCGCCGACCAGCCCTCCCATCAGACGGCCAACGTCCAGCCGCAGGAGGGGCAGTTGCCACAGGCTGGCTGTCGCCTTAGCCGAAAGGGATTTGCCAGTGCCTTGAATGCCGACCAGCAGGATGCCTCTCGGGCTGGGGAGGCCATAGGCGCGGGCTTCTGCTGTGAAAGCCGCTGAGCGCCGTTCCAGCCAGCTCTTCAGAATGTCCATTCCACCGATGTCTTCGATGGTTTCCGTTGTCGGCCAGAACTCAAGCACCTCAGTACGGCGGATGCGTTGCTTCTTCTCTTCCAGCATGAGAGGAATAGCCCGCTCGTCCAGCTTCCCATAGCTCGCTACAGCACGTGCCAGCCCCAGACGGATGCGGGTCATCGTCAGGCCCTGGCAGGCTTTTACCAGCGCATCCCGTCCGCCCGGTGACAGTCTGACTGTAACCTGCTGGAGGAGTGTGTCTAGCTCGGCGTTGATCTCTTCCGGCGTAGGGGGATTTAAATCCAGCACAGTGATGTCTTCGGCCAGATCAGCCGGAATACGCAGTGTGGGGGCAAGGATGATCATTGTCTTGCGGCTGTTTCGCAGGTGGCGGGCCAAGTTGCGTATCTTGCGGGCTACGTGTACATCATCCAGAAAGCGGTGCAGGTCGCGCATCACAAAGATGGCCGGCGAGTCTATCCGTGCACGCTCAATCTCGTCCAGTGCCTGAACAGGGTTATTACGGCCTGCGCCGCTATCGAAGCCTCGTGCAAAATCCCATATGTGCAAGGCTCGATAGGGCGTGCCGTCCTGCGCTACCGCCGCAATAAGTTGCTCAGCCCGCTCTTCCTCAGAGGTGGGAATGTAGAGGATGGGATAGCTGGAGCGGATTAAGAGATCAAGCTCATGCTCAAACACCATAGTCATTAACCTGCTCAACAATCACAATTACTACTAGCTTGGTTCTCTGGATTATACTACAGTTTATCATGCCCTGCCGAGCAGGAGGTGAAATCGTGCAACGGGCGATCTTGATCCCTGCCGGGCTGGCCGTTACTGCCGCCTTATGTCTGTCTGTGACCGCTTGTAGAGGGGAACCTCCGCAGGCAGTAGGGCCTACTTCCACACCATCCTCCTCGGCTGTCCCGTCTTCACCTGAACAGTCGGCTACTGTACTTGTTCCAGAGCCGACTTTTGCTGAAGTAGGGCTGGCTGGAGAGCCGGTTGGACCGTGCGATCACCTGCTTTGGCCGCTACGGGATGGGGCCTCATGGACCTATCAGTCGGCTGACGGCTCACAGGTTACCCTGACCAGCAGGGTGACGGGAGCCGGTGCGTTGCTCACAGTGGGAGGTCAGAGCGGGCTGTTGAACTGTCTGAATGGAGCGCTGGCAGGCCTGCCGCCCGGTCCCTTTGGGACGGGGCACCCAGCACTCGGATATGGTCTACAGGGGCTTAATCCGAGCGGCAGTTTCCTCCCTGCGCCTGCCCTGCTGTTGCCGCTGGGCACGTCGTCCAACTGGGACATGGGGGTTGATGCGGCAGGTACGATCCTGTTGCCGGGGCTTGGGCAGAGTGCCTCACTTCCGGTGCTGGGGGGCAAGATAGTGTTCTATAGCGTGGCCGAATCGCCTGAGACGATCACTGTACCGGGAGGGACCTACCATGCACTGCCCGTCAGCCAGCAGGTTTTTTATGACATCGAGGTCGGCCTGCCGGATGGGACTCGCCAGCAGGCCATTGTCAGCACCACCGCCCGGCTCTACTTTGTCGAGCGGCTGGGGCTGGCCAAGATTATTTTTGAAGGGGGAGTGATCAGCACGCCAGCAGGAACAGGGGAGCTGGAATCCGGCCTCGTGCTGGAATTGGTCAGCTACGCTATTCCTTGAAGAGCCGAAACAGACCTGCCTTAATAGTCGGTACGGACCGCTGAGTGAATGTAGGCATTTTCAGGTATTTCCATCTCCTTGAAATGGTCATTCCGCAAGTCCGATCCGATCCGCGCACCGCGTCTGACGATGATGCCGGTGGGCAGGTGGGTGTTTTTGCCTACCGTTACAATCCCAAGGTCTTTCGCCCCTTCTACAATCTGGCCGACGCGGGCTTTGTGGCCGACCACACAATTCTTGTCAATGACGGCCCGCTCAACAATGGCTCCTGCCTCAACATAGGTGTCTGTTAAGATGATCGACTCGCGGATGATGGCGTTCGGCCCGATGTAAACCCCCGGCGAGAGGACCGAACGCTCCACCAACGCCCCTTCGGTGATGATCGAGCCGTCTGTGATCAGGCTGTCTTTGATAGTAGCCCCCGCCTCGATCCGAACAGGGGGGCGCTCCTCGCTGACGGTGTGAATGACCCATGAACGATCGGTCAGGTCTAGGGCAGGGGGGCGGGTAAGCAAATCCATATGGGTTTCCCAGTAGGCATCAATTGTCCCTACATCCACCCAATACCCCGCAAATGGGAAGGCATACACCTTCCTATTCTCATAGATCATATTGGGTATGATGTCTCTGCCGAAGTCATGCGACGAGCCGGGACGGACAGCATCTTGCCGCAACAGTTGTTCCAGCACCTCCATGCGGAAGACGTAAACTCCCATCGAAGCCAGAGTGCCGGGCGGCTGAGCAGGTTTCTCGACAAAACCCGTGACGCGGTAGTTCTCATCTACTTCGACGATGCCATAACGGGACGCCTCTTCTAGTGGGACGTTGATGGTGCAGATAGTAGCATCAGCGCCTTTTTCTTGATGGAAGGTGATGAGGTGTTCGTAGTTCATTTCGTATACGTGGTCGCCGGAGAGGATCAAAACTAAGTCCACGCCTCCCCGTCGGATGAAATTGAGATTCTGGTAGACCGCGTCAGCCGTCCCTGCGTACCACTCTGAGTCTTCGCGTCCGGTGTAGGGCTGTAAAATCTGGACGCCTCCGCTGAAAGAACGGTCGAGGTCCCAGGGGCGGCCCTTGCCGATATGCTCGTTCAGCGAGTGAGGCCGGTATTGTGTCAACACAACCACGTCGAAAACGCCCGAATTGACGCAGTTGGACAGGGTAAAATCAATAATCCGGTACTTCCCGGCAAAGGGGACGGCTGGCTTAGCGCGTTTGCGGGTCAAGACGCCAAGTCGTGTTCCTTCGCCGCCTGCCATGATGACAGCACGCACTTTCATGGGTTATTTACCCTCCATAGGAGAATTGAGTAGGTGTCTATAAGATGCTCTTCTTGTTGTTGCGTCCTCTGTGTGATGAAACCGGTTCACGTACTTAAGTATAGCTATGCCGTACAGCAATTGTCTGCTGGTAGAGATCAAGGTATTTCTTAGCTGACCCTTCCCACGAAAAATCGCACTGCATGGCCCGGCGCTGGCGTTCACGCCAGCCTGCCGGGTCAGTTGTGTACACTTCCAGTGCCCGGCCCAGTGCCCATCCCAGCGCGCCGGGGTGGTAATCGGTGAAGAGAAAGCCAATATCAGGGCTGACTGTATCGGCCAACCCGCCCACCTGCCTTGCGACTGGCAGTGAGCCATAGCGCATGGCCAGCATCTGACCAATGCCGCATGGCTCGAATTGCGAAGGCATCAGGAAGATATCTGAGCCGGCGTAGATGTGCTCAGACAGTATCTCATCAAAGCCTACATGAACAGCGGCTTTAGTCGGGAAATCGTATGCGAGCCGGTGTGCCTCATTCTCATAGTACGGTTGCCCTGATCCCAGCAGGATGAACTGCACATCGCTATGCTCCAACATGTAGCGGACTGCGGGGAACATGACGGCGGGGCCTTTTTGTTCTACCAGCCGCATCACAGTTGCAATGACCGGCACATCGGCTCGGACGGGCAACCCCAACTCGCGCTGGAGGGCGGTCTTGTTCTCAACACGCCTGCTCAGCGATTCTATATCGTAAGGTGTGCTGAGATGAGGACTGGCGGCTGGATTCCATCGCCTTACATCTATGCCGTTGAGAATGCCTACAAGACGTGACTGGCGGGCGTGAAGCAAACCGTCCAGCCCATGTCCCCCCTCTGGAGTGGTGATCTCCTGTGCATAGCGGGGGCTGACAGTGCTCAGCATCGTGCTGTAAGCCAGCCCAATCGCCAGCGTGTTATCTACCTTGCCCATCGCGTGCAACAGAGGGTGATCCACAATGGGCAGGTGTGCACGCTGAAGATGCCAGCCGACTCCCCAGCCCTGATACTGCATGTTGTGGATTGAGAAAAGCGTGGCCGCCCCACCTAATACCGGGTCATTGTTGAAGACACGGCTAAGCAGGAATGGCACAGTACCCATGTGCCAGTCATGGGCGTGAAACACATCTGGCCGCCAGCCCTCCCCTGTTGCAATACGGCGTGCCAGCTCAAGGGCCGTTGCGGCAAAGAACAGATAACGCCCGACGTCAATACCTTCATCAGGACTGTAGATAAACCTGTCTTCTGCCGCGAAGAAAGGCCATCCGCGCAGGAAGTAAAACCGCACCCCCTCACGTTCAGTAACAGCTACCTCTACCCGGGTAATGCTGTCATTCCATGCCGCATCGAATGTGTCAAAGAGAGAGAGTTCATGGCGTGTGTCGTCAATGATCCCGTGGTGGGGTAACATGACGCGAACTTGATGTCCCATCCGGTACAGGACCGATGGGAGTGTTCCCACTACATCCCCCAGCCCTCCAACCTTCACAAAGGGGGCGCATTCAGCCGCGAGGAACAGGATGTTCAAGGATATTTCCCCCTTAGCTGTGTTCTTTCATTCCAGCCGGCTTTTGTCTGCTCAGCGGGCTTTGAACCAGCGGTAGTCTATGTCTGGGTAAATCTTGTCCACCTCATAGAGTTCATCGGCTAGCTGACGGTCAGGCCTGCCCGCTTCCAGCGAGGATGCCAATGCCTCGAATCGCTCAACGTGGCGGGTGAAGCGGCGGATGGCATACTCGCGGGCCTGCCCAGTAGTGACTAAGAAAGGCCAGTCGCTTGACTGGAGCAGTAAAAGCTCGCGGGCGGCCATGTTCAGGACGGCCCTGGTGTTGGTGTCAGGGTCGGAGTATTTCTCGGCTAGAGCCTCCATACGAGCCTCTGCCGCGTGGATTGGCCCCCACATCCAGTGGGTGTCATGATTGTCCCATGTCCAGTGATTGCCGCCCATGCCCCATGAACTCTCAGGGATGTGCAATACCTCAGTGGGGGGGTGGCGCTCGATGAAGTCGCTGGCCCTGACCAATTCGACCGTCGGGTTCTGCGCCAATTGGTGCAGGACCTGCTTGATCCATGCAATTCCCTCAAACCACCAGTGACCAAACAGTTCGGTGTCATAGTTTGAAGCAACAATGCCAAAATTGCCTGTCTGGTCATGGTATTCTCTGAGACGATCTGAGACCAGCCATGCAAAGTGGCGGGCATGTTCCCCTACCTTGTAGGCCGCCCAATCGGGGTGGTAGTAGTCTTTGAAGCCCAGGTCAACCCGTGCGCCGGTAACGCGCCAGTACTGCAATCCAGAGATGCCGTCTTTTTTGTGGAACTCGCGGTAATCATAGTCACCCGGGTAACCCCAGTCTGCCGACCAGACCTGCATACCAGTGCGGTTATCGCGTCCGATCACCGCTACGCCGGAATGCTGCTCGGCTTTCGGCCCTGCTGTCGTGTCTGAGACATAGTAGGGTTTGAAGGTACTGGCCTCACGGGGGGGAATGGCCTGCTGGATGGGAATTACATAGCGGCGTTTGATCTCTCCGTAAGGGCCGATGGCGTCTCCTGCCGCCACACCTACCGGCTGACCCCCTTCGATAGTGTGCGTCTCGCTGAAAAACAACCCGATTCCCAGATCGTGCAGGAATCTCTCAAGGCCGGGACGTAATTTGCCTTCATCCGTGATGTAAGCCGGGCGGTAGGCGCATTCCGGCAACCAGATAGCACGAGGAGGCCGGCCAAAGTGGCGCTCATAGGCGGCTATGCCAACTTTGATCTGGGCGTAGACCGAGGAGTCACGGCTCAAGAGCGGCAGATAGCCGTGTGTGGCGCCGCAGGTGATGATCTCGATGAAACCTTCATCTTGCAGTCTGCGGAAAGCACCTACAATGTCGCGTTTATAACGTTCGTCGAAACTGCGCTTGACATTCTCATACCACTCAACATAAAAGCGGGCAAGATAGGCCAGATGGAGGTCCTTCGCGGTCTCAAATCGTTTGACATCGGCCTGAGCGAGGCTGATCTTCTCCTCTAGGTAGGCGTCGAAATGATCCTTCACATCCGGGTCGGCTAGCTGTTCGACGAGAATAGGGGTGAGGCCGATTGTCAGCCTGAAGGGGACACCCTCCTCACGCAGGTCATATAATGCGTTAAGCAGAGGTATATAGGTTTCTGAAGCGGCTTCATGAATCCATTCCTCACCATGCGGCCAGCGGCCAGCCATCCTGACATAAGGAAGGTGGCTGTGCAGTACAAAAGTAAAAGCGCCTACAGCGGTCATGTGGGCTGTACCTTTCTTAAGGAGTTGCAACAAACAGTCCAGTGGGTGGATATGTATGGTACAAACTGCTATGTTGATTGTAGCACAATCATGCGGGGCATGGGAAAGTCAAACATTGAAGCGTTGATCTAAAACAGCGGGGCGGCCTCTTAGCTGAAGCCGCCCCCTCTGCAAGAGAGGTGTGGGGGCAAGCCTTCATTCACCCCCACACTTTCGAAGAAGCCATACTTCAGAGGGTTGATCCCGCCGCGGGGGGTTGTCTTTCCAACCAGTCGGCTACCCATTGCCCCAGATAAGGGTAACGATAGTCAACCCCATGAGTGGTTTGGACAGCCGCCACAATGGAGAAACCGCCCAAGATGAGGGGAACTCCCAGCATGGCAGTAAAAACAATCAAGGTGATCAGAGCAGTAATGGGGATCAGGATCACACCTACTAAGATAGCTATCAGCACTAAGGTAATTGCCCATGCCAGCGTGACAACAAGAATGCCGACAAGGATGAACAGCAGGTATCCGGCTGTTGCGATGACCTGTATGGCGAAAGCCTGCGCCGCTTGATAAGCGATGTAACGGGACTTATCTTTGTAGGCAAGGTAGATCATGAAAGGGATAAATACAAACAGCACGCCTCCCAGCCCGCCAGAAGGAAGTGCAAATAATAAGGTAATCAATGTGCTGATATGAGCCAATGTAGCCCATGTTCGTTCATCTGGGGTCGTTTCAGGCTTGGTGAGCGGTACGTATTCCATGCTCATGGGCATCACTCTCTTTCGTTCCTCTCAAACATAGGCAAGGTCACTTATGTTCTGCTGATCAATACGCAACAGGCCGCCCAGAGTTGCGAGCGCTTGTCCGTTTCTGCGTTTGTGCCCTTATGCTATACTTCTTGTTGAGGGTGAGGGAAAATATACCTCTGAGGAAGAAATGGCTGTTAAACGTATCACCTGCCCCTCCTGTGGCGGTAATCAGTTCCAGCATGATGATGAGGGCAATCTGATCTGTGCATTTTGCGGGGCGCAGTATGCTTCCCCGCGCGAGGAAATCGCCTGTCCTGTGTGCGGGACGGAGAATCCGGCGGATGCCAAACGATGTATGAACTGCGGACTGGTCTTAGGGAAAGTATGCCCAGCCTGTAACTATGTGAACCCGCCCGGTGCTGATCACTGTGAGAATTGTGCTGTCCCGCTCGACACACTGTCATCAGTCCTGATGCGCACCAAGTCAGGGTGCCAGTACACTACCAAGCTCCAGAAGGGGCAACTGGTAGCCTCAAAGGCTGAAGACATGGTCTATATGGAGGAACAGCGTGCCCGCATCGAGGCTGAAGAACGAGAGAGAAGAGCACGGCTGGCCGCTCAGAAGGCTGAAGCTGAGCGCCAACAGCGGATCATTGTCGCCATAGTCTTGGGCATCTTTGGGCTGATGGTGTTGGTTGGGTTGGTCGTGTTGATGCTCACCCTTTCTGCCTCTATGCCCTAGCGGCATGATGTCGAAATCAAACGGCGGCGCGGGAGACCCTACGCCGCCGTCCTGCTATTCTCTCTTTACCAATGTCAGTTTACCACCGGTACTGAGTCGAGGTTGCCGTTGACAATCACCAGCCAGGCGGCTACCCAACCCTGTGTGCCGTTGTAGTTCACCAACAGCCACCGTGAGGACTGACTGCGCCCCAGCACAGGCGCGTTCTCGCGGGCAGGCATGGTTCCTACCTGAGAATATCCTGTGCCCGGCCCTGAGCGGATGCGGAGAGTTGTCGTGGCTGTAGCGGTGATCCCCGTTGGTTCGCCGGGGTTAGAAGGCGGCTGAGGAGAGGGTGGAGCGGGTGCGGCGCCGTTGCCGTTCTGGTCCACTACGGGCACTGAATTCAAGTCACCGGTGATGATGCACAGCCAGCCTGCCACCCAGCCCCGTACGCCGCTGTACTCGATGTACAACCAATCGCCTGCGGCGTTGCGTCCCAGCACAGGGGCGCTTGCACCGGCGGGCAGACTCCCTACCCGGCTGAAGCGTGTCCCCGGCCCGGAGCGCATCCGTACTGCTGAATTGCCTGCCGTAGCCGTCACGCCTGTGGGTTCAGCAGGCGCCGGTGCAGAGGCCTGCCCCTCATCCGCGCTGGGCGGACCATACAGTGCCTGAATCCCATTGATGTCATCCTGTGTCAGGCCCCGCACACCCACGTATTCTTCCCACATCAGCGCGTTGGGGTCTGAACTGTGATCTAGTCCCAATGCATGCCCTAGTTCATGCAAGACGGTAGTTGGAAGATGAACCTGATAGTTGGCAGTCGGGTTGCCAACCACCCATGTTTCGGCGTTGTCTAGATGTACGTCGCCAGCCAATGAACCCAGGTAACTTAACGGGAAGAAGGAGTGCCCCAGCACATTGCCCGGCCCATCGAATGGATATCCATCACCGTGACTGCCAGATTGCCACGAAATCTCGATGTCTGCACTGCCGGTTACCTCGTCGAGCCGCAGGCCGCAGGCCGCATCCCATGTCTCGGCGGCCTGCCGCACGGCTTCTTGGGCCTGCCCGCAGTCCAGTGAAGTAGGGCAGTTCAGAATGCTGTAGGTGACCGGGTTTTTATCCCATCGTGCGCCGATGACATAGTTCGCTATGCCGTTAGAATGAGAAGGGAGTTGATCATAATAGCGGGGAGTGTTACCTGCTTCAAGTTGTCTGACGGAGGCTTGGGCAAAGAGGTTACTGTCAGTTACTACGGCTCCTGCCAGCACCACGCCAATCCCTACCATGATTCCGACGGCCAGTAGGATATGTCTCTGATACCAATGCTTCATTACATCTCCGCTCTCTAACTATATGCTTTCCCGTTTGGCGTGTGAGCCTTCCTTACAGTAGTATAGCACAATAGCGGGGAGTTTTTGTTAGCTCCCCGGTACTGTCTCCAGCTATTCGACTGTCACGCTCTTTGCCAGATTGCGGGGCTGATCCACATCTGCGCCGCGCCGTACTGCGATGTGATAGGCCAGCAGTTGCAACGGCACGACATTCACTACTGGAGAAAGCAGTTCTGGCGTCTCCGGCACATACAGCACATAGTCGGCTTTCTCTACGATCAGCGTATCTCCTTCGGTCGCCAGCGCGATCACGATCCCGCCGCGTGCTTTAGCCTGCTCGACCTGCGACAGCATTTTGTCGTACACCCGATCTTTCACAGCGATAGCCAGCACGGGCATATGCTCATCAATTAGGGCGATGGGGCCGTGCTTCATCTCACCGGCGGGATAGCCCTCCGCGTGAATGTAGCTGATCTCCTTCAGCTTAAGTGCCCCTTCTAGAGCAATGGGGTAGTTCAACCCCCGCCCCAGATAGAGAAAGTTGGTGTACTGATATAGACGGTTGGCAAGTGCCTGATATTCATCATCACGATCCAGCACGGAGCCAACGAGGTCGGGGAGGCGGGCAAGATCAGCCACATAGCGCCGTAACTTGGCCGGGTCCTGCGAGCCGCGCAGTTCAGCTAGATAGCAGGCAAGCAGATACTGATCGGTGATTGAGGCAGTGAAGGCTTTGGTACTGGCAACACCGATCTCCGGCCCGGCCAGCATTAGGATGTATCCGTCGGCAATGCGCATAGCCTGACTGCCGATGGCGTTAACGATACTCCACAGAAGCGCCCCTTTCTCGCGGGCTTCCTCCATAGCGGCCAGCGTGTCTACCGTCTCGCCAGATTGGGTGATCGAGAGGACGGCCATTGTGTCATCAATGATGGGATCGGCATAGCGAAACTCAGATCCGATTGCTACTTCCACCGGCACACGAGCGATCCGCTCAATGATGGCTTTGCCTACCAATCCGGCGTAAGAGGATGTGCCGCATGCTACCGTGATGATCTTGCTGATACGGCGGGCGGTCTCCGGTGTCAGGTTAAGCTCTGGCAGGTCAACGCGGTGGCGCTCAAAGTCCACACGCCCGCGCAGGGTGTCGGTCAGAGAGCGGGGCTGTTCAAAAATCTCCTTCTGCATGAAGTGCTTGAATTCGCCTTTGGCCGCCCCCACCGGGTCCCATGGGATGTTGTGAATGCGCTGTTCGACGGGTTTCCCTTCAAGGGTCGTACAGGTATATCGGTCAGCTGTGACAGTTGCCATCTGGCGGCTCTCAAGGAAGATCATCTGGCGGGTGTATTCCAGAATAGCTGGAATGTCTGAGGCGATGAACATCTCTCCCTCGCCCCGCCCGATGGCTACGCCGCCGGCATTGCCAATACGGCAGGCTACCAACCGGTCTGGCTCATGGCGGCTGAAGGTTACTACTGCCTGTGCCCCCTTGAGCATGACAAAAGTGGCCCTAGCCGCCTCTTCCAGTGATTTTCCCATCGCCAGATAGCGCTCGATTAAGTGGACAATGACCTCCGTGTCTGTATCACTTTTGAACTCAACACCCTCAGCCGTCAGCTCAGCCTTCAACTCTAAGAAGTTCTCCACAATCCCGTTGTGGACGACCACCACATCTCCGGTCATGCCAATATGGGGATGTGCGTTGCGTTCGCTGGGAGCACCATGTGTGGCCCAGCGGGTGTGTCCGATACCTAGATGCCCGTTGACTGGTTTCTCGGCCACCAGCCGCTCCAGATTCTCAAGCTTCCCGACATTACGACGCAGTTCAATATGACCATTCTCCAGCACGGCCAGTCCAGCCGAGTCATAACCGCGATATTCCAGACGTTTCAGCCCCTCCAGAATGATAGGGGTGGCATTGCGCAGGCCTACATAACCGACGATTCCGCACATGGGTCGTTTCCTTTCTTACTCACAAAAGTAGCCGCCAGACACAGATAGATGTATATCACGCCTGTCTGTGCGCTTGGAATGTCTTAGGTTTGGTTGAGTTGACTGCCACGAGCAACCCATGTTGAGCCGGCAATTGCTCACCGGGGTTGGCGGGTTGCCCCTTTGTTTGAGAGGGGAAAAGTAGAGGACGGTGGCTCGTCCTGGCGGCATCCGCTGATCTGTCGATTTTCCTCCAGCCTTGTTGCTGGAGTTAGCCTCACCTTGCGATGAGGAACCGCCTCCTCGTCACCCCGCTGGCTGGCGGGGCCGTGCGCTGACCTTCCCCTATGTATGTCAAGTACGCCCGATAGAACCTCCTGATTCGCGACTGATGATGAAGGAAGTATAGCAGGCTGGACGCTACCCTGCTAGTCTGACTTCAATCATTGAGGGGCAGAAGGAGACAAGAGCCGTGCGTTTTGCTGGACAATCTCCATCATCACGTCTTCCCGCAGATGCAGGGTATTCTTGAAAACAAGCGCCATCGGATGGTCGTAGACAGTGAATGACTCGTCGGCTGGCCCCAGCATAAGATCACAATGGGACATGGCCCCTGGTGGGATGTTCAAACCGGCACGTGAGAATGGATCGTCACACACCCTTAGGCCAAAGAGGTTAGGTGTGCGGACGAACACTCTGTCTAGCTCAAAGCCTAGGTCGCCGGCAAACAGTGACCGATAGTAAGCTGATGTCAGGGGGTAACGCTCAGGCAATCGGGGGACCACGCCGTACAGCCGGCTGCTGGACAGGATTAAGTAGTCAGCCTGAGAGAGAGCAGAGAGCAACGCCAGCAGTTTGTCTTCGTTGTCTGGTTCCGCAAACGGATCAAGGAGCAGGGTGGTATAGGTCCTGTCGCGCAGATACAGAGTGCCGTCTGTGGCTAGGTCAAGGGGCAGGGGATCGTCCCAGCGTTCGACAGCCAGCATTGTGCCATGCGGCAAAGACCGGTAGACCCACAAGCTGGCCTCGATCCACGGATGGGGGCGTGAGTACATGTTGTGAAATGCCAGTGCATACAGAAAGGTGGGAATAAGGACGAGCAAGGCCATGATAAGGCGCATTGGTATTCTGCGAACAGGGTTTCTGAGCGATGTGAGCATCCCGCCGGCCAGCGCAAACAACACCGGTGTGAGCGGCAGGGCATAGCGCGGGAACTTGACCATGGGCAGACCGGCTGTCAGCAACATGATACAGCACCACGTCAGAAGTATGCTCACTGGGCGGGAATGGGTACGGACAGCGCGATAGACAGCCCATCCCAGCCCGGTATAACAGGCCGGAGTCAGCGGCAGGCCAAGTTCCCAGCGTGCCTGCTGTTCAATAAGATATGCCAGCGGCGGTGTGCCAATGTACTGCCGGGTGAAGGGCCAGTCAAGGTAGCCCGCCGCCATGTCGGCCTGCGTGACCAGCTCTGTCAAAAAGGGGGCTGGATCAAGCACGGTGTAGGGATTGGTCAGTGTAAAGGCCACTGCCCCCGACAGGAGGGTGAGCCAGAAGGCGGGCATATCCAACAGATATACTTTGCGTCCCTCAAGGCGTAAATGGGCTACCAGAATCGGGATTATCAGCAGGATGGCGGTGGCCTTGCATCCTGTTGCCAGTCCGGCACATAGGCCGGCTAGCAGGCTGTCGCGGCGGTGCCGGGATTCTGTATAGCGTACCAGTAGCCAGAGCGTCAAAGTGACGGTTAACCCCAGCGCGGTATCCACGGTGCCAAAGTGGGCATTCTGGATGTGCAGGACAGCTATTGCACAGCAGGCCGCCGCCGTGATACCAGCCCAGCGATTAAACAACTTGCGTGCCAGCAGGAACGTAACCAGCACAGTCAATGTGTCATACAGAGCAGACAGCGCCCGTCCTGTGTAAGTCAAGCGAGCCAGATGTGTTTGATCGGATACATCCAGCAGACGGCCAAAGGATGTATGCGGGGAAAGCGAATCGCACAATACACTGCCTGCTATGCCGCATGGCAGGCTGATCAGACGCTCGGTGGCGGCGATCATATATAGCGGGAGATGTCCATAGGGGTAGGGGCGTTCAGACCCGTCTGGGGCACGGAGGGGATTCAATGGCGAGCTAGGCCGTAGAGCGTCGCCTAGGCTGGCGGGTATTTCAATCGTCTGAGCTACAAACAGGATGGCCCGCTCGTCTGGATGCAGGTTATTCCCGCCATCCCAATCGGCATGGGAGAGCCGCAGTACAGCGGCGAAGGCCATAATACTGACAAGCAGAAAAGAGGTCACCCAAGCATGAATGCTGGCATGACCTCTCAAAGTGTCAGCTTTGGCTGTTAATTCTGTCAATTTTCGCCCAGATAAGCTTTGCGTACCATTTCATTGGCAAGGAGTTCCTTGCCGGTTCCGGCCAGCACAATCTCACCCGTCTGGAGCACATAACCACGATGGCAGACCGAAAGCGCAATCTGGGCGTTTTGCTCCACTAACAGAATGGTTGTGCCTTGCTGGTTAAGCCGCTCAATGATGGAAAAGATCTCCTGTACAAGAATGGGGGCCAGTCCCATTGAAGGCTCGTCCAACAACATGATACGCGGTTCGGCCATCAATGCCCGCCCGATCGCGAGCATCTGTTGCTCACCGCCGGAGAGTGTCCCGCCTGCTTGATGCTGTCGTTCCTTGAGGCGCGGGAAGATTTCATAGACCATCTCGAATGACCGGGCGACAGCCGCCTTATCCCGACGGGTATAGGCACCCAGATCAAGATTTTCATGCACTGTCAGGCGGGAAAAGATGCGCCTTCCCTCCGGAACCTGAGTAACGCCCAGCTTTACGATCTCGTGCGGGCGGGCATGGGTGATGTCCTGCCCGTCTAGCAACACAGTCCCGTGACGGGCAGGAGTGATCCCGCAGATCGTGTTGAGCGTGGTGGACTTGCCCGCGCCATTCCCGCCGATCAGGGTTACAATTTCTCCTTGCTCAACGGTGATCGAGATGCCGCGCAGGGCGTGGATGTTGCCGTAGTAAGTATGGATATCGCGAAGCTCAAGGAGGCTCATTGTTTTGCTACCTCCATAGGGCGGCCCAGGTAGGCTTCGATAACGGCCGGGTTGTTCTGGATTTCTGCGGGCGTCCCCTCGGCGATCTTGACCCCATAGTCCAGCACAGCGACTCGCTCTGAGATACCCATGACAACCCGCATGTCATGCTCAATCAGCAGAATGGTCAGGTGAAGCTCATCGCGCAGTCGTACAATGAAATCCATGAGATCGCTCGTCTCGTTGGGGTTCATGCCCGCCGTTGGTTCGTCCAGCAGGAGTAGTTTGGGGTCTGAGGCCAGTGCGCGGGCGATCTCCAGACGCCGTTGAGCACCATAGGGCAGGTTCTTTGCCAGTGTGTCTCCCTGACCTTTCAACCCGACGAACTCTAGAATCTCTTGGGCCTTTGCAAGGGCCTCGCGCTCTTCTCGAACACTGGCTGGCAGACGCAAGACGGCATCTATAAAGCCGCCGCGCAAGCGTGTATGCCGCCCAACAAGGATGTTTTCTAGAGCTGTCATGGCTTTGAACAGGCGGATGTTCTGATAGGTACGAGCCAGCCCCAGCTTGGCGATCTGATGAGGGCGCAACTTGACCAGTGATTGTCCTTCGAAGGAGATAGACCCCTCTTCTGGGACGTAGAACCCTGTGATGCAGTTAAAAAGGGTTGTCTTGCCGGCTCCGTTAGGACCAATTACGCTAAAAATGGTACGTGCCGGTACGTCAAGGTCTACCTGACTGACAGCAACGAGGCCGCCGAATCGTTTAGTGAGGGCGCGAATTTCGAGTAGGCTCATGATGGATTCGCTCCTGTGGGGGCCTCCGCGACCTCAGGCGTCTGCTTTTCGTCGGGCTCTGGTTCTATCTCGCCGTTTTCAGGCTTCAGCTCCATTTGCAGTCGCCGTGAAGGGATGAAACCCTGAGGCCGGACGGTCATCATGATGACCAGTAGCAGGCCGAACAGCAGTTGGCGGTAGTCTGAGAATTGGCGCAGAATATCGGGCAAGGCGATCAGCGCAAAAGACCCGATCACTACGCCCGGTATGCTGCCCAGCCCGCCAATGATGATCAGCGAGAGGGTGTTGATAGAGACAAACAGGTTGAAGTTGTCAGGGAAGATCGAACCCTGCCAGGCCGCAAAGATGACACCGCCCAGCCCGCCCATGAAGGCGCCTACTGAGAAAGCCAACAGTTTATAGTGGTTGGTGTTAATCCCTGTCATCTCGGCGGCGTCTTCATCTTCGCGTATGGCATTCCATGCCCGGCCAAGACGAGAGTTGCTCAGTCGGGTGGTAAAGAAGATCATGATCAGCCCAAAGACAAAGATCAGGTAGTAGAAGTGAGTGCCGGTATGTATTTCCAGCCCGAACAACATAGGAGAGTCAATCCCGATCACGCCCTGCGAGCCGTTAGTCAGTCCGCGCAGATTGGTGATCAGGATACGGATGATCTCACCGAAGCCCAGTGTGACGATGGCAAGGTAGTCGCCGCGAGTCCGCATCACGGGCAGTCCCAGCAGGAAACCAGCTAGGGCGGCAAGGCCAGCCGCAATTGGCAGTAGAAGCCAGAAAGAAAAGTGCAGGCCGAAAAAGTCGGAGGCCAGCAGAGCATAGGTATAAGCGCCAATGGCGTAGAAGGCGGCATAGCCCAGATTAAGCAACCCGCTGAAGCCGACTACCACGTTGAGGCCTAGTCCTAGGATGATGTACAGTCCTGCGTAGCCGACTACCCGCACCCAGAAAGCCCGTTGCGGAAAGTCAAACAGCGGCATGATGGCAACTGCAATAGCCAGCAAAGCAAAGGCGGCCCGTCCTCCCCACTGGCTGGCTGTGAGCTTGCCCCATGCTGTGAACAAAGAGTTGGATAGTTTGTCGCTCATGGTCGTCTTCTACAGCTTTTTCTGGCCCAGCATTTCACCAAGCAGGCCAGTAGGTTTAAAGATCAAGATTAGAACGAGCAGACCGAAAGCTACAACGTCCTTATATACCGCCGGTAAAAACTGCACACCGATTGTTTCGGC
Organism: Anaerolineae bacterium; assembly: GCA_034435015.1. Lineage (GTDB taxonomy): Bacteria > Chloroflexota > Anaerolineae > Aggregatilineales > UBA3940 > DAOTYH01. The sequence continues at coordinate 107,593 of DAOTYH010000108.1, forward strand.
TAATCCTAGCACATATCCACCCAGCATGGCACCGGGGATGTTGCCAATACCCCCCAGCACAGCGGCAGTAAAGGCTTTGATGCCCGGTACAAATCCCATCGTGGGGCGTATCTGCAGATAGTACATGCCGACCATGACACCGGCCAGACCAGCAAGGCTTGAGCCGATCAGGAAGGTACGTGAGATGATCTGATCGATGTTAATACCCATCAGGGCCGCAACCTCTTTATCCTCTGACACGGCTCGCATGGCCCGCCCCAAACGGGTGCGTTTGACCAACAGATAGAGGCCGGCCATCATGGTGATAGAAATAATAGGGATAATGATACGGCTGTAAGCGATATGCACAGGCCCAATGTCTATACCTTCCACGCCAAAAACGCCCGGATAGCTCTTGACACGTGCCCCTCCGAAGTCGTCCAGCACCCCTACCACACTTGTTTGCCAGCTTGCGGGAAAGAGTGCACTACTGCCCAGGCTGATGCTCATGACGGCGCGGCCCATATTGGGCAACAAGCGGACGAGCTCTTGTAGGAAGACCGATACCCCAATAGCACTGATCAGGGGTGCCAGGCGGGCGGCCTTTCGGAGAGGGCGGTAGGCCAGCCGTTCAACCGTTATGCCTGTAAGGCCAGCCCCTGCCATACCAGCCACGAAGGTCAGGATAATGGCTAATACGGGACTACGATCATACAGCCCTACCTCAATAAAACGATTAAGGGCAAACAGGCCCACATAAGCGCCCATCATGAACATCTCGCTGTGAGCAAAGTTGATCATCAACAGCACGCCATATACCATCGTGTAGCCTAAGGCGATCAGGGCGTAGAAGCTACCGACGGTCAGGCCATTCACCAGTTGTTCAGCAAAGGTTGACCAATTGAAGCTCATGGCTTCTCATTCCCTTCGTTAACTTGACAGCCACCAGTGCCATAATATGGACAATCACCCCAGAAGGCGGGACAAACGATGCCCTCTGGGGTGAATGCTCAGGGGTTGCTTGGTGGTTGCCCGCGTTGCACCGACAGACTACCCGCCAAAGTCAACCTTCTTGACCTCGACAAACTCGCCATCTTGAACCTGGAAGACAGTGATAGACACAGCCTTCAGGTCGCCGGTCTCGGTGAACTCCAGATGGCCGGTGATGCCGTCGTAAACCATGGCGCGGATTGCGTCAGCCAGTGCCTTGCGGCCAATGACGAGGTTGCCATCCGCATCAATGCGGGCTACGCTTTCAGCCGCACGGAGGATGATCGTCGCCGCATCGTAAGAGCCAGGGCCGTAAGCAACTGGCGGGCCGCCGAACTGCTCGCTGAAGCGGGCTTCCCACTCCTCGTAGCCGGTGGCACCACCAACAGCGCCAAAGGTCGCATAGCTGCCTTCAGCGGCGCCGCCGGAGGCATCAATGAAGGTTGGCTTCGACTTGATGCCGTCAGGCCCCATGAAGACGCCTTCGAAGCCAGCGGCACGGAGCTGGCTGATGAGCAAGGCGCCCTCAGCGTCCATTCCACCGAAGTAGATGGCTTCAGGGTTGTCAGCAGTTACTGTTGCGATCACGGCGCTGAAGTCAGTATCACCACGGGTGATGCCCTCAAAAGCGGTCACTGTACCGCCGGCGGCCTCGAACTTGGTCTTCAAGGCTTCGGCGATGCCCTGCCCGTAGATGCTCTGGTCATGGATGATAGCCAGAGTGGACAGGCCAAGGTCCTCTCTCAGGAAGTCTGATGTTACCTGAGCCTGCAGGTCATCGTTGGCCACAATACGGAACAGGTTCTGGTAGCCGCGTGCGGTCACGATGACAGCGGTAGAAGACGGAGTGATCAGAACGACGTTGTGCTCCGCGTAGATGTCCGAGGCAGGCACCACAGTACCGGAGCACATCGGGCCAACAACAGCCAGAATAGCGGGGTCGGCAGAGAACTGCTCGGCGACTGTTACGCCGGGAGCACCTTCGCACCCGTCGTCACCACCCTCAGCTACCAATTCCCAACCCATAAGGTTGCCGCCGAAGTCCTGAATGGCGAGTGTTACGCCGTTCAGCATGTCCTGCCCGTAGACAGCGTAGCCGCCGGTCAGGGCTGAGGAAACGCCGATCTTGATCTGGGTGCCCGGCGCAAAGACCATCTCGCCCCATTCATCGGCTGGGGCGGCTTCTTCGGTAGCGGCGGCCTCCTCAGTGGCGGCGGCCTCTTCGGTAGCGGCGGCCTCTTCGGTAGCGGCGGCCTCAGGTGCGGGTGTCGCACGGCCGCACCCGACAGCCAAAACGGCTATCAGGCTCATAACGATCAGCAGTGCAAAAAATCTCTTCATTGTCTTCTCTCCTCAAGCAGTGGTAAGTGATGAGTTAACGAGATTCTAGCTATTTAGGTGACGAAGATAGTCCTCCTCGATCATTCACCCCCCTTCTGCTTGTACCTGTATATCAATGAGCGTCTTCCACATCTGGGAAGGCGCTCATCACTTAAACAGGCATGTTATCATAGTTTTGAGATTGATGTCAAGAGTCTTTTCACAGATTGCATGGGCATTTGTGAACCCGCATGGTTGTTTTGGTTACTAACACCTGTTATTCAGGCAGGATACGCTGGATTTCTGTGATATGTATCCATGTGGCTGGCTCGGTCTCTGAGTGGCTGGTCAGCAGAAGCCCCAGCTCGACCGCGTAGTTTCCAGCGGGAAGATCAGTGTTAACCCAGAAGGAGTGGATGTCCCGTACGACCTGGCCGTTCGTCCAGCGGACTGTGGGATAATTGCCGTCCGCAGGCTGGGCATCAGAGCGCATTATCACACGGTCTTCGCTGTCTGTCAGGCGCAGGGCGATGGTGTAGTCAGCCAGTGGAGCAGTCTCAGCCCGCCAGTATAGAGTCAGCGTCAGCAGGCCCATTTCATCTCGAAATGCTCCGTCAGGATGTATGTCTACCCCGATCAGCGTCAGGTCGTCTGTGACGGGCTGGTTCAGCGTCACGTCTAAGGACAGCTCGTCCGGCGAGGGTTGCCTGCTGGCCGGCAGGACGGTAATTGGGACAGGCAGGCTGATCGAATCGCCCAATATCTGACCATCAGAAGCCAGCACCAGTTGCCGGACGCCGGTGGTGAAGTTCCATAGGCCGACGCGAAGGGTATACTCACCCGGCGGTGTTCCGAGCGGTATGGTGAATGAATGAAGATCACGGACATATCTATCCAATGGCCAGCGCGAGGTAGGGTAGTCGCCGGGGTTTAACTTATCTGACTGCCCCCATGCGTGTTCGGGGATAGTGGTGAGGTGGACGAACACCTGATAGTTGCCCGGCACAGGTTCGCGGGCTTTCCAGTACAATGTCAGCGGCAGAGATTGACCGGGTTCGAGAGCAGTGACAGGCAGATCGAAGCCGATCAGGTCTATGCCCCCCTGCAGGTAGGAGTGAATGCGATACTCAGCCGGGATAGCAATCAGCCCGCTACTGTGAGGCTGAAAAAGGCCTAACCTGTTGCCTGCTATAGCTACAACAACGAAGACCGCCAGCCCAACGAAGGACGGCCAATATCCCTTGGCCACGGATTCTGCGGGGCGTTCAGCGGCAGAATGACGGGGCAACCCTCGTGCGATCAGCCCCAGGGCCGCCAGGCCGCTTAAGCTGATCAGGGTGGCCAGTGTCCGGGCCGGAGTCGTGCCCAGCCATACCCGGACGGTGTGTTTGCCGGCTGGAACAGGTACTGTGATGAACCCCTCCGGCTCAGAAGGTTGGATGGGGACAGGTACTCCGTCTATGCTGGCTTGCCAGCCTGCAAACATGAAAGTCAGCACACGCAGGGTGAAATCCTCCGGTGAGCTGGTAGCAAATACGTCCGCTGTAGGCTGATGACGGATGATCTCGACACTTGCATTGGAAGGCAGTGTCTCCCGATCAACTTTGTCAATCGGGCCGCCGCGCCGATAGGAGTCGATCAAGCTGGCGCTAGCTTCAGGGACGGTGATGACACTGACAGGGATGAAGTCACCTGTAGATGTTGTGCCCAGCGCACGCCCGTTCAGCTCGAACTCTAGCATGGCGAGTTGGTCGGTAGGGCCAAAATCTCCCCATGAAGGAGGGACAAGAATCGGCAGTGTCAGTATCAAGGGGAAGATGATCAGCATAGCGAGAGTAAAGGGGCGGGCTGTCGAGGGGGCTAGATCAAGCAGATGGGAAGCCTGCCCAGCCATAATGGCGAGGCAGAAGGCGGCAGGGCCAAGCAGACGCCACGGAAACTGGAGAAAGGCCATCAGCGGCACGGCATCCCACAAAGGCTGGCTCAGGGGAAGCATCAGAATAACCAGGAAGAAAAAGCTCAGAACCCAGAACAGATAAGCTGTCATCTGGGTAGAGATGTCCGTGTGCCTGATGACCGGGATGATAAGGGTCACTAGCCCGATCAATGCCAGTAACCATTGGCCGACCCCCAGGTTGAAACGGAAAGCCGGGTTGGCGGCCCCTAAATCGAGGGGAATAGAGGGGCTGAATATCTCCTCCAATGATAGGAAGTGATTGCGGTAATCAAAGTGGCCGGGGCCGATTAAGTTGCTGAGACGTACTGCGTTGCTCTCTAGCCCTACTGGTAACCAAAAAAAGGCGGCCAGCGCCAAGCCGATGAACAGGGGCAGGAGGCTCAGACCCAGGCTAGCAGGTTCGATGGGTTGTCGCTTGATAAGGGGTGTAAGCAGACTCTGCCAGAGGGTGCAGGCCAGCAGTAACGCGAAATAGATCAGTGCCAGCAGATTGTGACTCAGGATCAGAGCCGCTATAAGCCCAGTAGCCAGCACAAAACTGTGTCTTGAACGCTCCTGATGAAAGGCGGCCAGTGCCCAGAAAGCAAGAGGGGCAACTCCCAGTGCAAAGAATTCAGCCAGGTCGCCGCGCAAGTGGGGATCGATCAGGTAAACATAGGGTGTAAACAAGTAGCTGACCGCTGTGATCAGGCCGGTTCGCGAATCGCGTAAATGGCGGCCCATACCATAAGCACCCACCCCCGCCCCGATGAAGCCTACCACAAAGACCGCCTTGACTCCAAAGACTGCTCCGCCGGGGATTGCTAGTGAGAGCAAGTTGGCAAGATAGTAGGTCAGGGGTGCATAGTAGTTGAAGATGGGGTAGCCGTAACCGTAATAGAAGTCAGGCGCCCAGCGCGGGTACAAAACTCCCGCGCGGAGCGCATAGCCCAGTTCGGCGGCGCGAAAGACATGAAGCTCAGCGTCAGTCTCGCGGGGTAGGGAGGAGCGCATCAGAAAAGGCCATGCGGCCAGCAGGCTCAATAGAAGGACCAACAGCCATGCTTTGTCAATATGGAAAAAAAGTCTTTTCAACTGAGCGGGCACAGATGTGCCCTCCTTCCCAGGTGAGATATGTGTGAAGGCGGATTGTAGCCAGAGGGCGGTAAGGCGGCAAGGGCGCTTTACCTACAGGCCGACTTGCGGTATGATGGCACACATGGTGGTACAAGAGGACGCCATCATGAGTCGATGGCGATGGATAGTGGTGTTTCTGCTGACAGCAGTGCTGGGGGGATGTTCTGGCGGGCAACCAGAGGTGACCGTTGTATCCGGAGGCCTGCCAACGCCGGCTGGCTCTCCCAACCCTGCCGTGGCCCAGACGCTTCAGGCCAACACGGCGGCAACGGCGGCTTGGGTTGCCATCCTGCAAACGCCGGCTCCAACACCCACCGATGAACCATTACCGACCTTAGAGCCTCTCAACCCGGAGGGAACACCGCCTGCTGAGCGCGTTGGAACATGTGTCGCTTCTGAGGGAAGTGTGGTACATAACCGCGAGGGGTTCTGTCTGGTTGCGCCGGCCTCATGGACGGCCTACAACGTGGATGGGGGGCTGGCCGCCTCGCTCTACACCACACCCGGCCAGTCCATCTCGTTGCAACCAGACTGGGCCAGCACGGCGGCGGAATGTTATTTGATGATTTATATCTCTACAGAGGACTCCGCGGAAACTCACTTGCAGGCACGTCACGCCGAGTTTGCAACCCGTACCGACTTAGAGTCGCTCAGTCAGGTACAGATACGCTCTTTGGATGGGATGGCGTTGCCTGGCTTCACGTGGTCAGCGGCGGGCGGCGCGAGCGGCGGGGTATACGCCGATCTGCTGGGAGCTAACCGGCTGGTACATATCAGCTATGGCGGTTTGCAATGTCCGCTAGAGGGGCTGTTGCCGGTGTTGGAAACATTGCGTTTCACCCCATAATAGAGGTATGGTATGCCTCTCAGCTATCATCCTAGTCATCTGACCAGAGAGGGAGAGAAGGATCATGAGTGACAACTTCAGCAGCGATGAGGAGCGCAGGCTGGCAGAGGAGCGCATCGAGCAGATACGACGGGGCGGCGGGCAGGTCCCCCCAGCCGGCAGGGCTTCAGCGGGTTACGACGAGTCGGCGGAGGACGTTGAAAGCGAGGCGTTAGCCCGTGCTCGTGCCCGCGCACGTGCCACATTAGGGTACGATGAGCCTGCCAAAGCGCCTGCCGCGCGCGCCCGTGCGCCGGAGGCCCGCGCAGGTCGTGGAAATCAGGCCATCATTGTAATTGGCGGGGTAGTTTTGTTGGGCGTGCTGATCGTAGTGGTGCTCTTCCTCGTGAGCAACATGTCAGGGGGAACACTGGGTGGGCTGTTCAATCCGGCTACTCCTACGGCTACTCCTACTGTGACCTTTACGCCCTCGCCGACAGAGACGCCTACGCCAACTGCAACTGCTACACGGGTGGCGCCGCGCCTTGACCTGCCCAACCTGACCTGTATCTATCAGAGCGGTGTGGGATGTTATGATTATTGCCAGAATCCTGACAATGCTGCTGAGTGTCAGGCCGCACGTGCCCAGATACAACAGCAAGGGGCCAACCCCGATGTGTGGTTCCAGTGCATGGCGCCCGGTCCGGGGCCAAATGTGGGGCGTCCTCTAGAATGTCTGGAGCAGGCATGGCGTGCCGCTAACCCGTAGAGAGGGTAGACAATGAGTAAGAAGGGGCAACCCCATCTATCCCTGCTTGAGGGAGGGGGTTGCCCCCCTTGTCAGCGTTACTAGACTGGCCGCAGTTTACAGCTCGGCTATCAGGTCAGGGATTTGTTCTGGGTGGCTGGCGACCTTTACGCCGACCGATTCGAGGGCCTTGATTTTCTCTTCGGCAGTGCCGGTACCGCCCTCAACAATAGCGCCGGCATGACCCATCCGCTTACCCGGCGGGGCAGTACGTCCGGCAATGAATGCAACAACCGGCTTGGTCATCTTCTCGGAGATGAAACGGGCCGCCTTCTCCTCGTCTGTTCCACCGATCTCACCGATCATCACGATCTTCTCGGTGGCGGGGTCATCCTCAAACATCTCCAACACATCAATAAAGCTGGTACCGTTGATTGGGTCGCCGCCGATGCCTACACAGGTTGTCTGCCCGATACGGCGGCTGGTCAATGCGTAAACCACCTCATAGGTTAGCGTACCGGAACGGGAGACAACCCCTACGTTGCCCGGCATTCCAATATGTCCGGGCATGATGCCAACCTTTGCTTCTCCGGGGGTCAATATGCCAGGGCAGTTCGGCCCAACCAGCCGCACACCCCGCTGATCGAGGTAGGCACGCACCTTGAGCATATCCATGATCGGGACACCCTCAGTGATCGCCACAATCAGAGGAATGCCTGCATCGGCGGCCTCATAGATGGCATCAGGAGTAGCGGCGGCGGGGACGTAAATCACGGAGCAGTTTGCTCCTGTGGCCTCAACAGCGCTTTTCACGGTGTCAAATACCGGTACATTACCCACCCACTCGCCGCCTTTGCCGGGTGTCGTGCCAGCCACAACATTTGTGCCATAGGCCACCATCTGCTCGGTGTGAAAAGCTCCCTCTCGTCCGGTAATGCCTTGTACAAGGAGGCGCGTGTTTCTATCAACCAGGATACTCATGACTGCTCCCCTCTTTCTGTGGCATACTGTTTGGCGGCCTCCACCGCTTTCTGGGCGGCCTCAGCCAGGGTGGCGGCGGTGATCATGTTCGCGTCAGCTAAGATGGCGCGGCCCTCTTCTTCATTTGTCCCGATTAGACGAACGACCATGGGGACCTGAGTAGGTACTTCTTGGAGAGCTTCGAGGATGCCGCGTGCCACTTCGTCACAGCGGGTGATTCCCCCAAAGATATTGAATAAAACTGATTTGACATTGGGGTCAGCCAGTATGATTCGCAGGGCAGTTGCCACCTTATCGGCTTTGGCACCCCCCCCAATGTCAAGAAAGTTGGCGGGAGAGCCTCCAAAAAGCTTGGTCATATCCATGGTGGTCATGGCCAGCCCTGCTCCATTAACCATGCACCCGATCTCGCCGTCAAGTTTGACGTAGCTCAGCCCGGCCTGACGTGCCTGCGCCTCGGCTGGGGCTTCTTCATCCGTATCACGCATCTCGGCTAGTTGGGGATGCCGAAACAGGCCGTTGTCATCCAGCACCATCTTGCCGTCCAAGGCCAGCAGGTGATCATCTGCTGTGATGACAAGGGGGTTGATCTCGGCCAAGGAAGCGTCGTTTTCCTCGTAACACCGATACAAGGCGCGGGCGATCTGAATGAACTCTTTCCAGTATTGACGTGCTAGGCCGATCCCGCAGGCAATGTCGCGGGCCTGATAATCCCGCAATCCTAAGAATGGATCAATGTGGATGCGAACGATCTTTTCGGGGGTACTGCGGGCTACTTCCTCGATGTCTACGCCGCCCGCCGCTGAAGCCATCATGACGGAACGCCGTGCGGCGCGGTCGGTTGTTACCCCTAGATATATCTCAGTCTTAATGTCGGCGGCGGGATCAACTAGAACCTTTTTGACTGTCAAGCCTTTGATGTTCATGCCCAAGATGGCGCTGGCGTACATCTCAGCCTCATCTGGGTTGCGGGCCAGCTTGACGCCGCCTGCCTTACCTCGTCCCCCTACGAGCACTTGTGCCTTTATCACGACCGGCTGGCCGATCTCGCGGGCGATCTCGAAGGCTTCTTGGGGTGTTGTGGCTATCTTACCGTGTGGAATGGGGATACCATACCCGGCAAAGACAAACTTAGATTGATATTCGTGGAGTTTCACTTTATCTCCTCGTGGAAGGGAAAAGTTCAGATACCATGCAACCCCATTATACAACAACGACGTCTAGGGAGTGGCTAAAAAGCTGGAGCCACAAAATCAATAAGGCAGGTAGGCTAAGCAGGGAAGCGCTGTTTGTGAAGTTGGCGTTGGTTCCAGCAAAAGACGAAGAGGGAAACAGCAGCCCGCGGGGCATGGATGCACCTTGAAAAGCAACGAGACTTGCGAGCGAGCCTGGCCAGATCATGGCAAAGTTCAGCATTGTCAGCCTCGACTGAGTAGGTCTGGCTCTTATCCCACATCGTTTGATGATGTCCAGGGTAGTAGATGAGGCTGCCATAGGCGGGAAAGGCATCGCTGAAGTAGTGAGCGGCCTGTGGAGCAGTATCTAACAG
>DAOTYH010000109.1:0-6761 GCA_034435015.1 Anaerolineae bacterium
GTCGCCTCGCTTGAGGAGGCTCTTGCCCGCAAAGAGCAGGAAGTGATTGCTCATCAAGATCAGCTCAACACGTTAAGGGGCGAGTTAGTTGCCAGCGGGGAGCAATGCCGCTCGCTGGAAAGGACTCTCCAGTCACTGGAGAGGAGGCTCCAGCTTCGGGATGAACAGCTCCGCAAGGCCGTCGAATACAGCGTCGCATTACGTAGAGAGCACGGCGCACTGAGCCGAGAGCTTGACAGAGTTGCCCGCCAGTTAGAGGAGGTGCATACCTCGTTTCTATTCCGGCTGTTGATCGCGCCGGTATGGCGCATCCGCCGTGCCGTCATCCCGCCGGACAGCCGCCGTGAGGCAGTGTACGGCCGCATCCGGCAGGGGATTGCCCGCCTGCTTGGGATCAGGGGAAAGGCAGACTCGCCGACAGCGAAGCCCTCCTCATCGGTAACCGTTCTCTCGGTCAGCGCACCCGGCATTTGCCTTTCCTCCGTAGAACCGCAACTGCCGCCGGTTGTCATCCCGCCGGCGGCAACGGTAGTCTGCACCATTGTTTCCAAGAACTACCTTGCCGCCGCCCGTGTGCTGATTCAATCCATCCGGGCGTGGCATGACGAGCTGTACCCTGTCGTTTTGCTAGTGGATAGGACGGATGGTTATTTTGACCCTGCCGATGAGCCGTTCCAGATGCTTCTGGCCGCTGATTTGGGCATCCCCGGCTGGGAGCATTTCTCGGCCAAGTACGACATCCTTGAACTGAATACCGCCGTCAAGCCCTATCTGATTGACTTCCTGTTTGAGCGGTTTACGCCCCAGAAAGTGATCTACTTCGACCCGGACATCGTGGTACACCGCAGGCTGGATGACCTGCTGGCGTTGCTTGATCAGCACACTGTTGTCCTGACGCCGCACCTGCTCTCCCCTCTGGATGACGAGTACAGGCCCGGCGACCTCGATATTCTGCGGGCTGGGGCATACAATCTCGGCTTCATTGCCCTCTCGCGCTCTGGCCGATGGAAAGAGTTCCTGCAATGGTGGCAGCGCAAAGTCTATTCCGGATGCGTGGTCGAGCCGGAGAACGGCTTATTCGTTGATCAGCGCTGGATTGACCTGGCGCCGGGTCTTTTCCCCGGCATCTACATCTTGAATGACCCCGGCTATAACGTGGCTTACTGGAACTTCAAAGGGCGCGACCTGCAGGCCGGCCCGGAGGGTTACACCGTTAACGGGAGTCCGTTGGCCTTCTTCCATTTCAGCGGCTTCATGTATGACAACATTGCGGCTGTCTCCAAGCACCAGAACCGCTACAAGCTGACCGATCTCAACGAGCAGTACCAGGCCCTGTTCCGGGAGTATCACCGGCGGCTCAGAGAAGCCGGCTACGAGCAGACGCGCTATTGGCCGTATGCCTATGGCTTCTTTTCTGACGGCGTGCCTGTCACGCCGCCGTTACGTCGTTGCCTGCGCCGCTATGACCCGGAGGGGGTACGCTGGCCTAATCCCTACGATCTGTCTGCCGGCGGCTTCCGGGATTGGGCTGTCCATCCGGCGGCAGAGCTGTCATCTCGTTACATCTCGCCCTACGCCCTGACGTTGCATCGGATGCGCCCCGACCTCCAGCGGGCTTTCCCTGATCCGCTTGGCGCAGATGAGAAAGCATACGCACGCTGGTTTGTGGACAATGAGGGCACTTCTGAGGTATTCCACCCGGTCTATGTTGAGCCTGTACGCGCGGCGCTTGCGGATCACCCTGCCGGCGGCGGGGGGGATCAGGCTTCCCCGCAGAAGAGGAACGGAGACGATCAGGGCAAAGGGGGTTTACGTTCAAGGGGGCGGCTGGCGTTGTCGCTCCGTTACTATGCGCGGTATCCGAAGGATGTCAAGCCATGGGTGCCGCATGGCAGTTTAGAGGCTCCGCCTGACTTCTATACCGGCCCGTCAGGGATATATGGCCGCGTCCGCCGTCTATTACAGCGGTTGGGCATCCTGCGCTTACTGCGGAAGCTGGTGGGCTTACGCTTGATCCTGACGGCACGCTATTTCTTCAGCTATCCGCATGTGGCGGGTATCCCTGTGCCGGAGGATTTGAAGCCTCCTCTGCCGTCCTCCGCCCCGCTTGCAGCACCAGAGCCTGAGAGACAGCCTGAAATCCCTGCCCAGCCGCTGACCGATGGCGTGAACATCATCGGCTACGTGTACTCTGAGACGGGTGTGGGGCAGATGGCACGGAGTGTACTGCGCAGTCTTCAGGCAGTCGGTTTTCCGACGGCTGTCTACCCCATTGAGGCCCATGATCCGGCCCGCAAGCAGGATCGCCTAGCCGACAGCTTCCCGCATGGGGCACCACACCGCGTCAACGTCTTTCATGTCAACGCAGATATGACCTTCACAGTGCGCGGCTTGCTCCCCCCTGCTATCTACAAAAACCGTTACAACATCGCTTTCTGGTTGTGGGAGCTGTCCGCCTTTCCGGGGCGTTGGCAGGACTGCTTCGACGTGTATGACGAAATCTGGGTGCCCAGCACATTTATTCGCTCGGCGCTGGCCAAGTGGACACGGAAGCCGGTTACTTGTGTGCCGATCCATATCGAAGTGCCCGTGCCTGAAGACATCACCCGTGCCGATCTGGGCTTGCCCGAAGACGCTTTTATCGTCTTGTACATGTTTGACGCCTTGAGTGTCATTGAGCGCAAGAATCCGTGGGCGGCCATCCGGGCTTTCAAGGCGGCCTTCAGCGAGGCCGAGCGCCGTCAGCAGGTGCGGCTGGTAATGAAGGCCACGAACCTAGATCGCTTTCCGCAAGAGGCGGCCCGCCTGCGGGCTGAGATGCGGGACGTCAACGGCATCCTGATCGAGAGCTATTTTGACCGCCCGCGCGTCAATGCCTTGCTGAACCAGTGTGATGTCTATCTGTCACTCCATCGCGCAGAGGGGTATGGATTGACGCTGGCGGAGGCCATGGCGTTGGGCAAGCCGGTCATCGCAACTGCCTATTCAGGCAACATGGACTTCATGACGCCCGCCAACAGCTATCTAGTGCCCTGCCATCTGGTCGAGCTGGAGCGGGATTATCCGCCCTATGAGAAGGGGTCGGTGTGGGCCGAGCCGGATGCGGGGGCGGCGGCGGAGATACTGCGGCAGGTCTATGAGCATCCGGAGGAGGGCAACTCTATAGGTGAAAATGCCGCCAAGATGCTCAAGGAAAACAACAACGCTCACTTTGTTGGCAATTCTTTAGATTTCTTTTTGAACATGACTTCTAACGATGAAACTCTAGGAAAAGGAAAGGTTGGCGGGGGAACTGTGGAAGTATCAGGACGTGGTAGGGAGATCACCGATCCTGATACGGTTACAGCAATGATGGCGCAAGTTCCTCTCTGGTATCATCGCATTGAACTTTTGCCGAATGTAGTCACCCCAGGCACTCATGATTCCCCAGGCGCTCTGGCCGCCCTCGACGCTTTGGGCTTACCCCTTGATTGTACTGGCTTGAGAGTATTAGATGTCGGTTGCCGAGATGGCTTCTTTGCTTTCGAGATGGAGCGGCGGGGTGCTCAGGTAGTTGCAATGGATTATGTCCTGCCAACCCGCACTGGTTTCCATGTGGCAAGCAAGATACTTGCTAGCCGTGTCAAATTTGTGGTTGACAACGTGTATGAACTGTCGCCCATAGAATATGGCTATTTTGACATGGTGTTGTTTCTAGGTGTTCTTTATCACCTACGGAATCCTCTGCTTGCTATTGATCGGATTCGGAGTGTCATGAGACCAGGCGGCTTGTTATTCGTCGAGACAGAGCTATCCAATGGTAGCACATCGCTCGAGGATGAGAGTCTTGCCCCAAGCATGCCGCCAGACGAGATTCCTGTCATGCAGTTCTACCCTCGAAACAGCTTGTTAGGTGATTACACGAGCAAATGGGTACCTAACATGGCAGGATTGAAACTCATGCTGGAGGAGGCTCAATTCAAGGTCATAGAGAGTGCCATTCATGGAGCACGCGGCCTGGTAAGAGCCGAAGCGGTTGTAGACCCCGTCCTAGAGCACTTCCGTAGAATTGATTCTGGAAAGTCTTTCAGCTACAAGAGGATAGGTCGCTTGGAGCAAAGCTAAACAGCAAAGCGCGGTGGGGTCATAAGCTACCGTGAGCGCCAGAGGTGATGGAGAGGGCAACATGATGCCAGATGAACCGTGGAGAGAATATGTAGGCGGGTTATGGGACGAGATTGGTGAACTACAATTCAATTTTCTTGTTGAGAACGGCTTGCAACCTTTTCATCGCTTGCTGGACATAGGCTGTGGTAGCTTAGGGGGAGGGATACATTTCGTCAGGTACCTGGAGGATGGAAATTACTACGGTATAGACAAGGAGCAGTGGCTTCTTGATGCCGCAAGAGATGTCGAGTTACCCCGCTATGGGCTGGCTGACAGGAAAGTACATCTGTTGAATCGAAGCGATTTTAACTTCAGCGAGTTCGGGGTGACGTTTGATTATGCCCTTGCGCAGTCCGTCTTTACCCACCTCACATGGAATTCCATTCTTCGTTGCTTAGTCAATGTCGAAGCGGTCCTGAGGAGGGGGGGAAAACTCTTTGCGACCTTTTTTGAGGACGAGCGAGGAGAGCATCGTACCACACCCCTAAGCCATGCTCGTGGGGGAATAACGTCTTACCCTGATCAGGACCCTTACCACTACGAATTCGATGTGTTTGCTGAGCTTGGGCGTCGTGTAGGTCTGGATGTGCATTACATTGGAGAATGGAATCATCCTAGAGACCAAAGGATGATGATGTTCATAAAGCCGTAGGCCTGGGAGGTTGTCGAATGTATCGTTTTCCATATACAAGTCACTTGACTCAGCAAGAGTTCATCCAGCGGTGTAGCCGGATCAGTTTCTGGTATCACAGCTTCTATTTCGACAATGGCTTTGAGGTTCGCGGAGACTACAATATTGGGGCTGACATTCAAGACTATGGCTTTCCGGAATCAATGCAAGGCATGAAGGTGCTGGATATTGGCACTGGAAGTGGGTGGTTTGCGTTTTATTTTGAACGCCTAGGGGCAGAAGTTGTCACTGTTGATGTGCGTGGTTATTGTGATCTTGACGTTTATGGCCGTTATGAATATCCGCCAGTATCGGCAGGCGGGCGACAGCCAGAACGTTTTGTAGATGGAGAGCCAATTTACGATAGCCGCGTTAGCGGCGGTTTTTGGGTTATGAAAGAGATACTTGGGTCGCAGGTTCGCTTCAAAAATGCAAGAGCCTATGACATAAACCCGGCGCTGTTTGGAGGGGAGAAATTCGATTTAGTCTTTATGGGTGCCCTGTTACTGCATCTTCGAGATCCAATCGGGGCATTAATGGCGGCACGGAGTGTTTGTAAGGGGCAGGTCATTGTCACTACACCAGTGACGCCCGATGAACCCGGCCCAGGGATGCCGTGCCAATATTTACCTTATACCTCACTAGATAAAATTTCGTGGTGGTTGCCTAATGAGACCTGTTTCCAGCACTGGTTTTGGGCCGCGGGGTTCCAAGAGGTGGATATAGATCGGCAGGTCACTCTTCGATGTGACGTGGAGCATATTGAAAATGGCAGGGTTGTCAACCGAGACCAAGTTTTGCGGGTCGGGATTGCAAAGGCTGTTGAATAACAGTCTTATTACAGCAGTACCCTGGCACTATTTTTGCGTTGCAAACATGGTAATATAATGGGGGATAGGTAGGATTATAAGTGAATGGGGATAATATAGTCTTCCCAGCTCCTGCCGGCGTGGACTTATCTCTGCAGTTGGATCGGGGGAGAAGTTTATGTCAGATAATAACAGCACATCAAGAAGGTATTTCTTAAAAGGGGCCTCTCTTGCAGGGATTGCCCCTCTGGCTCTCGGTCTTCCCGACAAGCCAAGACTTACTCTTGAGCCGCCAGGTGGGCCTTCCATCAATAGCCAACAACCGGATGCCTCTTCTCCTGCCAACCGTCCTCTTCTGCTTGATCCAGATAACGTGCCTCTTAATCCTACTAGCACAGTTGTTATCAATAATGCGGGCATTAACTTCGGGTTGTTCCGGATTGCGGGCGACAACGATCCCAATCTTTTTGTGATCGACTCGGCAACAGATCGTGTTGGGATTGGCACGGTTGCGCCAAATAACCGGCTTCACGTTAATACAAGCCTCCAGACGATTCGGGATCAAGAGAGCGCGATCTACAGCTTCCTGCAACTAAACCCGACGGCGGACGTTGGCGTTGAAGTGCGTGGTGCACAATTCGCGGATATGGAGATTGCGTCCGGCAACCCGCGGAATTTCACCGGTGTGTTGTCGGCAAACTTCACGCGGGTATTCCACCGAGGTACAGGAACCCTTACTCAGGCACGTGGCCTGAACATGGTTGCCCGCAACATGTCAACTGGCACAATCTCCCTTGCGTATGGCGGTGTGTTTTTTGTCGGTAATGAAACCGGGACAATCACCAAAGCAATTGCCCAGTACAACAATATTGCTAACTTGGGCGCTGGTACCATAACGGAAGGCTATTGTTTCTATGGTGCCAATACGGTCAATGTTGGTACATGGACTAAGTCTTATGGCCTTCTTGTCGAACCGCTTAGAGGCCAAACCAACTACGGCATCTACATCATGAACCAGAACCTCGGCGCCACCGCCAACTACGCCATCTACTCTGAGGGGGGCGCCAGCGTGCTCAAGGCCGGATCGCCTACCGTGGTGCCGCTGATGATTCAGGGCGCGGCCAGCCAGACCGCTC
>DAOTYH010000110.1:0-7283 GCA_034435015.1 Anaerolineae bacterium
CCCAGGTTGAACGTACAGCTATGCTGTTTGACGAAGGGAACACTGTTCCCTTCGTTGCCCGTTACCGGAAGGAGGTCACCGGCGGGCTGGATGAAGCTGTACTGGCTGAGTTCCGTGAACAGCTTGAGGCTCTGCGCCGTCTTGATGAGCGCCAGAAGACGGTCATCAAGAGCATTGAAGAACAAGGCAAGCTGACTCCTGAACTGGCTGAGGCCATCGAAGAAGCCGAGACCCTGCAACAGGTCGAAGACCTCTACCTGCCCTACAAGCCCAAGCGCCGCACTCGCGCACAGGTAGCACGGGAACGCGGCCTCGAACCTCTAGCAGGCTGGATACTGGAGCAGGCCGTCTTTGATCCGTCTCAATATAGTGAGTTGGCGGCATCTTACCTCTCTGATGAAGTGCCTGCGCCGGAAGATGCATGGCAGGGCGCACGGGATATTGTTGCTGAGATTGTTTCGGATGATGCCCGCTCGCGGGAGACTGCCCGTCAGATCACGTGGGATTACGGCCTGCTGAGGTCCATTCTGGCTGAGGAAAGCAAGGACCCCAAACGAACTTATCAGCTTTATTATGAGTTCTCGGCCCGCCTGAGAGGACTCAGGCCGCATCAGGTGCTGGCGCTGAATCGGGGCGAGTCAGAGGGGGCGTTACGCGTCTGGGTGGAGATCAACGGTGAGGAGATCATTGCCGCCCTGCGCGAGCTGTATCCCTCTGATCCGCGCTCCCCGTTGGCTCGCGATCTGGCGCTGGCAGTGGCCGATGCCTACGACCGCTTGATCCGTGATCCCATCGAGCGCGAGATCCGCCGCGATCTGACGGCCTGGGCTGATGAACACGCCATCCATGTCTTTTCGACCAACTTACGTAATCTGCTGTTGACCCCTCCCATCAAAGGGGCAACGGTGCTGGGAATTGACCCCGGCTATCGGACAGGCTGTAAGGTGGCTGTGGTAGACCCAACGGGCAAGGTGCTGGAGGTAGATACCATCTACCCGCATGAGCCGCACAATAAGCAGGGGCAGTCGCTGGGTGTATTGCATGATTTGGTTGCCCGTTACGGCGTCGGCCTCATTGCCATTGGCAACGGGACGGCCAGCCGTGAGACGGAAGAACTGGTCGCCCGGCTGATCGCGGAGGGGGCGCCCGTCCGCTACCTGATTGTCAGTGAGGCGGGGGCGTCGGTCTATTCGGCCAGCCCGCTGGCGCGGGCTGAGTTGCCTGAGATGGATGTCAGCCTGCGCGGGGCGGTCAGCATCGCCCGGCGGGCGCAGGACCCGCTGGCCGAGCTGGTCAAGATTGACCCCAAGAGCATTGGCGTAGGGATGTATCAGCACGATGTTGATCAGAAGGCATTGGCGGCGGCGTTGAGCTGGGTGGTGGAGAGCGTGGTCAACGCGGTGGGGGTGGATGTCAATACTGCCTCGCCGGCGTTGCTTCAGTATGTGGCTGGGGTAGGGGAGAAGCTGGCCCAGCGGATCGTTGCCTGCCGCGATGAACACGGGCCGTTCCCTTCGCGCGAAGCGATCCGCAAAGTGCCCGGCATGGGGGATAAAACTTTCCAGCAGGCGGCGGGTTTCCTGCGCGTGCCGGGCGGGGATAATCCGCTGGACAATACCGGCGTCCACCCGGAGAGTTATCAGGCGGTACACAAGCTGCTTGATCGGCTGGGGCTGTCGCTGGATGATCCCCTGCTGGCCGAGAAGCTGGGGCAGGCGCAGGCCGGGCTTGATCTAAATAAGATAGCTGATCAGATGGGGGTGGGCGTTCCTACTCTCAATGACATCTTGGCGGAGCTTCAGCGCCCTGGACGTGATCCGCGTGAGGATGTGCCGCCTCCCATCCTGCGGGAGGATGTACTCCGGATGGAAGACCTTCAGCCGGGCATGAAGCTCTACGGGACGGTGCGCAACGTGGTAGATTTTGGCGCCTTTGTGGACATTGGTGTCAAACAGGATGGGCTGGTGCATATCTCGCAGATGGCAGACTATCGCGTTGGATCGCCGTATGAGGTGGTCAGTGTGGGGCAGATCGTCGAAGTGACAGTGATCGAAGTGGACGCGGAGCGGGGGCGGGTCGCATTGAGTATGCGTCAGTAAACCGCCGCAGGCGGTTTAGCGTATTTATTTATGTTATGAAGACCCAATGAAATGAATGGAGGAGACTGGGTGAAGTTCTAGAGGCTAAGATTTTTACTCACGACAGCTTTATGCTCATCGGTGTGCTGGTGCTGGGCTGTGACGTCACAGCGGCAAACATCTGGTGCGCAATGATCAGGAGAGAAGTAAGGAGAGGTTATGACGACAACGACCCAGAACAAGCCGACTGCCCTGTGGCGCTGGTTCATGAAGGCCCAGAACCCGTTTATGAAGTGGCTGTTACGCTCGCCCCTGCATGGCATAGTCAGCCGGATGTACCTGCTCATTACGTTTACCGGCCGCAAAAGCGGCATGTCTTATACGACACCGGTGCAGTACGCGCAGGACGGCAATACGTTCTATATCATCACCAGCGAGGGTTATACCTGGTGGAAGAACCTGCGCGGTGGAGCAAATGTACACATCCACCTACGCGGGAAGACCTACTCTGCCTACGCGGATACCTTGACCGACCCAGAGGCGATCAAGGCACTGCTGGCGAAAACCTACCCAAGTATCAGCGCAGAACATCGTGAGCGTTTTGCGCCGGGCAAGGTAGCGGTTACGGTTCGTTTGGAAGAATGGGAGGAACTGGAGAAATGACTACCTATCTGACTGAAGCACATCGTCAAAACCTCATCAGCCGTTACCCTGTACCGGCATATTTCATCATCGCCTACGCCTTCTCATGGGCAATTGGCGGCTTGCTGATTGCAGATTATCATGGCGTGGTCAGCGTGCCAAAGGCGTTGCACTATGTCAGTGCGTTTGGGCCTACAATTGCCGCCCTCATTGTGACCGCCATTATCGGCGGGCGGGCAGGGCTGGCTGACCTGTGGCGGCGTATCGTCGGCGTTAATGTCGGCTGGGGCTGGTGGCTGATCGGGCTTGGCAC
Source organism: Anaerolineae bacterium (assembly GCA_034435015.1). Classification (GTDB taxonomy): domain Bacteria; phylum Chloroflexota; class Anaerolineae; order Aggregatilineales; family UBA3940; genus DAOTYH01. The sequence goes on from DAOTYH010000110.1 coordinate 3,034, forward strand.
GCCCCTGGTCCTAGGACTTGTGGCAGTTATCGTCTATGCCCTGACTAACAGCGCTTTGCCGGAATTAGCGTTATTCGGGCGGGTTGATTATCTTGGAAACATCGGCGTGCTGGCGGCGCTGGCGCTGTGGGTCGCTACTTACGGCTTCGGTGAGGAGATCGGCTGGCGCGGCTTCGCCCTCCACCGCATGGAGTCCGGCGGGTGGGTGCGGGCCGCGATGATCATCGGCGTGCTGTGGGGGTTGTGGCATCTGCCGTACTTCTTCTATAAGGAGAACTTCATCGCATTGGGGATAGGCGGCTTCGTCGGTTATCTCGTCAGCATCGTGATGGGTTCGATCCTGCTCTCGTGGATATATCGGGGCAGTGGGCATAGCATCCTGCTGGTAGCGTTGTGGCACGGGCTGTTCGACTTCGTGAGCGCGTCGCCGGTCGCGGAGGGTACAGGTAACGCCATTCTCAGTAGTGTGGTGATTGTTTGGGTGATCCTTATTGTTTTATGGCAGGCAGGTCGAGGCAAAGTTTTTGGGGGCAGGACCTGAGACTTATCTTGCGGGTCAGCGGTTGGCTGGGGAGGGTTTTGACCTGCGTCCGACAAGTGGGGGGAAGGATGGATGAGCAGACTCCGGCAGTGGTGGGGTGGACTGACACAGTCCGTGAGATTACGTATTCTGGTGATCCCTGTGCTGTTTGTCAGCGCGGTTGTGCCGACTGCTTGGGGGCTGTTCCAGAACCGTGACTGGGCCGGGCTGGCGCTCAATTTCGGAACAGGGATGGGCGGCACGCTGCTGACTTTCATCCTGATCGATCTGCTCATTGGCGGCAGAGAGAAGCAGGAAGCTGAAGAGCGGGCCAAACGCCGCCGGAAAGCTACCTATCAGCGCAAGACCCGGCAGGACAAGGACCGTCTCATCCTCCAGTTAGGAAGCCGCATTAACGAGGTAGCCCGGCATGCGGCTGAAGAATTGAGGAGCAGGGGCTGGCTTCAGGATGGGACGCTGAATCAGGCCAAGTTGAATGGCGCTAATCTGGCAGGGGCTGATCTGCGCGGCGCAAGCCTCCAGAGGGCCAGGCTGTTCAAGGCTAACCTGCAAGGCGCTTATCTGCTCAAGGCTGATCTGCGGGAAGCGCATCTGGCCGGCGCTGACCTGCAAGGAGCACATATGGGCGGGGCAAACCTGCTGGGGGCCGCCATGGCCGGTGTCAACCTGCAAGGGGCGTTTCAGGTCAGCGCCAAACAACTTGCCCTTGCCAGCCGCTTGAAGGGGGCTACCATGCCGGACGGCAGCCGCTATGACGGGCGGTACAACCTGCCGGGCGATCTCAGGCAGGCCGCCAGAGTCGGCGTGGACTGTGCCGATGCTCTCTCGATGGCAGGCTGGTATGGCGTCCCGCTTGAGGTGTATCAGACCGGGCAGGCTTGGGCGAAACGCAAGAACCTCTCCCGATTCCAATCACAAGCAGAGGAAGCCCTGAGTGAGGGTAAGGGTGAGCCGATGCAATAGCATTGGACTGGTCAGATAGTCATCCCGTTTGCTAGCGGGTTCAGGGGCTGGAGCGGACAGCTTGGTCAGGAGGACACCATGGATGAGAAAGAACGGATCAGACTGGCGGCGTTCAATATCACAGCGGCTTTTGAAGGTAACAAGGGTTACGCCATGTACCAGACCTATGATGCCGGCATCATCAGTTACGGGCGATTCCAGTTTACACTGGCAAGCGGCAGTCTGGCATCAGTGGTGGACAGTTACCTGATGCGCTCAAACAGCCCTGTTGCAGAGCAATTACGGGCCTATCAGGCCCGCATCAGGAATCGGGATGCCAGCCTGCGCAACGATGCACAGCTTCAGAACTTGCTGGTTCAGGCCGCCGCTGAGAAGGCCATGCAGGATGCACAGGATGAGGTGGTTATCAAGAGCTACTGGATTCCATCACAGGATAGTGTCACTGTGCGCGGCATCCAGACCCCGCTGGGGCAGGCACTTCTGTTTGATATGGCCATCCAGCATGGGCCGGCTAATAAGCTGATCCGCAAAGCCGAAGAGGAGCTGGGTGTGCCGCCCCGCAGCCGGTTAGTCGAAAACGGCCTGACTGAACAGCAGTTGATCCAGCGGGTTGTGGACGTGCGCAGACGGGCGCTGTATGCTCAGGCTGAACGGGATCGTCTGCCGGGCTTGAAGCGGCGGGCAGACTTCTGGGTTGATCTGGTTCAGAAGGGCGACTGGCGGCTTCAGGGCGATGCAGATGGAAATGTGTGGGTCTTTGGCGCACCCGTACAGGTCAGGAATCCGGGCGGTGTCAGCGAGCCTCCTTCAGCGACAACCGTGCCTGCCGAAGCCGTCAGGGCGGTATATATCGCCAACGCTACAGTGTTCGTGCGCCAGTCACCGGATGTCTTCAGCCCCATTGTGTGCGGGCTGGCGCGTGGCAGTCGTGTGCCGGTGATCCAGCGGTACACTCCCTCTGCTGATGAGGAGTGGCTGCAAATAGAGAGCGGCTGGATTCCAAGACGCCATCCGGCCTACGGGGCGCAGACACTGGGCGAGCTGGCGCCGGTATAGGCCTGCACCTCCTTGTTACATGATGCGGTGCAGGCGTGCCTGCATATATATCCCGCAGGCAACGATCAGATAAGAGATCATGTAGCTGGCTTCAACGATGGCTGTCATAAGGCCGGCGCCGCTTTCCAAGTTGACCAGATAAATATCGTGCCAGCTTGCGTACACAAACAGCAGGTCCGAGACGGCATTGATCAGAAAGCCGATGCCGATCAGTGCCCATGGCTTGGCTAGTGCTCCGCCGCTCAGGGCCTGCACACTTAGAAGTGCCCCCAGAGCAACCAGCAGGTCGCCCATCGGGTATATCACATCCAATGCCTGTTCAAAGGGGTCAGAGTAGTCTGGGTAGGTAACAATGGGCCAGATGATGAAGATGAGAGCGAGGGCGGCAATCATGGCAAAAAGCCCTATGGTAATTCCCAGCCGTACAGAGGAGGGGCCCCGCCCCAGTGAGCGGTATCGCAGGTAGAGCGCAACAAACAGAGGGATGTACCCCAGCACCCATGACACGTCAGCCACAGAGGGGTAGGGAACTTCAGTGCTCGTGAAGAGAAAGAAAGTCCAGATACCTTCTCCGATAGCCCACAATAGCATGCCTAGACTCAGCAGTCCCCAGATCGCCTTCAGCAGTTCGCCTCTTTCAAAGGAGTTCCATAGTCCAGCCGCCAGCAGGCCGCCTGCCAGGGCGAATAGGGTATTTAAGATGCCGACAATCTGAGGGGTGGCCGGGAGGCCGATGGCGTAGAAGATGATAGTCAGCCCAACTATGGCCGCACCGGTGATGACTAAGCCGGTGAGCCGACCGTCTTTTACCTGTGGGGTTGTCATTTCTCCTATCCTCTTTAATGGTTGTCGAATAGCTGAAGCCCTGCCTGTCTGGCAAGTTCGAGTGTCTGAGGGGGCATCTGGCTGTCTACTGCCTGCATCGCATGAGCAACCAGCCGGCGTCCAATAATGCTGGTCGCATAATGAACCGCTTTGGCCAACAGGGTCCGGTAGACCTCGCCTGAAACTTCCGGCTGGGTGACCGTGATCTGGCTGGCTGTTATATGCACGGGCCATCCATTCTGTGCGGCTGTCCGGTCAATGATCCCCTCCATGATCTCACGAATGCCTTGACCCCCCATGCGTCCCAGCAATACCTGCAGGGCATTTACCTGGGCGGTGAAGTATGCCAGCATGGCCGCCTGCATTTCGGAGCTGGGAGAAGGGGGAGAAGATGGGGGGAGAGGTGCCTCTTCGGGCTGTTCAACGTATTGCAGGCTGATGTTGACACCGATAAACAGCCCGGTGTCATCATAGGCCGCCTCACTAATGAACTGGATAGCTGTCTGCGAACCGGAGCTGTCGGCGAACTCCAGTATCAGCCGGGCTGGCTCACCGGCCTTCATTGGGATGTGCAGCAGGGGGGCGGCTTCAGGCTGGCTGCACTGGAGCACTTCGTGCAACATTTTGCCGATTGGACGGTCGGCAGTCTGGTAGTTCAACATCTGGAGGGCATGGCGGTTGGCAAACACGATCCGGCCATTCAGATCGGTATACAACAACCCTAAGGGAGGGTTGGTATCCCGCTGACTAAGTCCCTTTGTGTTCACGGTACACCTCTGCTGGCAGGCTGGCTGGTGGTCAAAGAAACCGGCTTGCCTTCATTTTATCACAACTCTCTTACTGGCAAGTAGTCTGCTGTTGTCTG
>DAOTYH010000111.1:0-25324 GCA_034435015.1 Anaerolineae bacterium
TTTGTTGCCGATCATCGAGCCGACAGCGCAGATCGAGATATTTACTTTGCCAGCACCCGTGCCAGCTCCAGCAAGTGCATATCAAGCTGTTTCTTGTTGGAAACTACTTCAGCCAGCGGAGTGGCAACGATCTCGCCCTTGATCTGGCCTACCAGTACGCCCTGTCTCCCCTGAGCAAGCTTTTCGGTAGCGGCGGCACCAAGACGGGTGGCCAAAATGCGATCAAATGCTCCCGGATGACCGCCGCGCTGGACGTGCCCCAGCGTGGTCGTCCGCAGATCAAAGCCCAGCCGCTCACGATTCTCATGGAAATACTGGGCTAGTTTCTCAGCGTTGTATTCAGCCCCTTCGGCTACCACGACAAGGGCATGCGGCTTGCCGCGCTCGTAGGATTTGCGTAACTCCTCTGCCACTGTCTCTGGGTCAGTTTCTACTTCCGGGATGACAACCGCCTCAGCACCGCCTGCAATCCCTGCCATCAGGGCAAGATAGCCGCACTTGCGCCCCATCGTCTCGACCAGAAAAGCCCGCTGATGCGATGAAGCTGTCACCTTCAGGCGGTCAATGGCTTCTAAGGCGATGTTCAGGGCGGTATCCACGCCAATGGTGATGTCAGAGCCGTACAGATCGTTGTCAATCGTAGAAGCGACGCCAACCACCGGGAAGCCCATCTGGAAAAGCTCGTAGGCCCCTGACTGTGAACCATTTCCACCGATCACAATCAGCGCGTTGATCTCGTTCTGATTCAGCACCCGCAGGGCCTTCATGCGCCCTTCCTCTGTCTTGAATTCGGGCGAACGGGCACTGCCTAGGATAGTACCTCCCTGCTGGATAATACCGCCTACATCGCGTGCACCCAGCATCTTAAGGTCGCCGCTGATCAGGCCGGCATAACCATGCCGGACGCCAAAGACTTCCCATCCTCTGTCTATGCCAGTACGCACGACGGCACGGATAGCGGCATTCATGCCGGGGGCATCCCCGCCGCTGGTTAATACGGCAATGCGCCTGATTTTCGTTTGCATTTACTGACACTCCTTACTCTTCTTCTCCCGCTCAAATTATACCGCTTTACCTCATCCCCCCAACCCTTCGCGCCTTCCTCTTTGACACCTTCGTCCCCCTGTGTTACTTTCCCATTCGTAACACTTCATCACCCTCAAAGGAGGCTTCTCACTATGGATTCCATACGCCCCGGCCTAACAGGGGAACAAACTACCACCGTGACCCAAACACTAACTGCCAGACACTTGGGAAGCGGCGGAATTGATGTCTATGCCACACCCGCCATGATCGCCCTCATGGAGGGAGCGGCCATCACCGCCATTGATCATCTGCTACCTGAAGGGCAGGCCAGTGTCGGCATCGCCCTGAATGTACGCCATCTGGCCGCCACACCGCTAGGACACACGGTACGGGCACGTGCTGAGGTTACCAGCGTAGACGGGCGTCAGGTGACATTTACCGTCCAAGCGTGGGACGAAAAAGAGTTAATCGGCGAGGGGACACATACCCGCTTTGTGATTGACACAGAGCGTTTCCTCCAACGTTTGCAGGGCAAAGCCAAGTAGCCTGCTTTCACAATTGTGCATACTTAGCACAAATGCGGCCTTCGATCACCCTGCCAGTTGTACAATTTTTCACAAGTTGTGCTAAAATATTCTCAATGGAGAGGTTGACAGACAGAAACACCCCCCTACGCCTTCTCCTCACACTCCTAAACCTCCGGCTGATCAACCTGCTACCGGTGCCGTACTAGCACGCCGGTTCCATTGCGCAAGCTCGCCCGCATCAACGCATAGTTCTGCCTCACGCAGTTCGAAACTCGCAGACCAGTTGCGACAATGCGGCAGTGGAAAGACGTGGCAGACATGATCAAAGTTGGCTCGGCATCTGCACCCATCCCTAGCCGTGTGACGGCCTCATCATAGGCCGTTGCGTTCAGGGGGGTGTTTTTCGTTTCATCTCTACTGGCTGGGCAGTATTTGCAGATATTAAGGAGCGCACCCGGATGAGAGCTGCCGACAGGGACAATGGGAACAGCCGCGAAAAGGCGGCATCTCCCAAACAAGACCTACGGATCGGGGTATATGTTTGCCACTGTGGCACAAACATCGCCGGCTCAGTAGATGTAGCCGCCGTCGCGGACTACGCCAGCCGTCTGGACAACGTGGTTGTGTCACGCCATTACACCTACATGTGCTCCGAGCCGGGGCAGGCATTGATCAAACAGGACATTGAAGAGCACAGCCTGAACCGCATCGTCGTTGCCTCTTGTTCACCTCTAATGCATGAAGCCACCTTCAGGGCCGCCTGCGCTGAGGCTGGGTTAAACCCGTTCCTGTTCCAGATGACCAATATCCGCGAACATGTTTCATGGGTCACTGATGATCCGGTACAGGCCACCGCGAAGGCCAGCGACCTGGTGGCCGCGGCAGTCCGACGTGTGGGACTGCATGACACACTTGAGATGCGCCGCACGACGATCAAACAGGCCGCGCTGGTAGTAGGAGGGGGAATTGCCGGCATCGAGGCGGCATTGCGTTTAGCAGATGCAGGCAAGAAGGTCTATCTGGTTGAGCGGGAACCGGGCATCGGCGGGCATATGGCCCAGCTCTACAAAACCTTCCCAACACTCGACTGCGCGGCTTGAATCCTCACACCCAAAATGGTGTCCGTTGGACGCCACGAAAACATCACCCTCCTGACCTATAGCGAAGTTGAGTCTGTCTCCGGTTTTGTGGGCAATTTCAATGTTCGGGTCCATAAGAAAGCACGCTACGTCAATGAGGACCTGTGCACCGGTTGCGGGACATGCGTTGAGAAGTGCCCGTGGAAGAAGATTCCATCGGAGTTTGAGCTGGGGCTTGGCACTCGACCAGCGATCTACTTCCATTTCTCACAGACCGTCCCGCGCGTGCCCGTCATTGACACACAAAATTGTGCCTACTTTCAGAAGGGTAAATGCCGGGCGTGTGAAAAGTTCTGTCCGCGCAACGCTATTGACTTTGAGCAACAGGATGAGCTGATTGACCTAGAGGTCGGCACGATCATTCTGGCAACCGGTTTCAAGGATTTTGATCCGACACTCTCTCCGCAGTATGGCTATGGCAGGCTGGACAATGTGTTGACCGGCCTTGAATTTGAGCGGCTGGTCAATTCCAGCGGGCCGACACTCGGCGAGGTGCGCCTCAAGGACGGACGAAAGCCGGAGCGCATCGCCATCCTGCACTGTGTAGGGAGCCGCGGCGATCACCATGAGCACTGCTCAAGGGTGTGTTGTATGTACTCCCTCAAGCTGGCTCATCTGGCCCGCGATCTAGTCGGCGCTGAGGTATTTGAGTTCTACCGGGATATGCGCACGTTCGGCAAAGATTATGAGGCGTTCTACGAACGGATACAACACGAAGGAGTACAGTTTATCCGTTTCGATGAGCACATTGAGGTTAGCCAAGCAGGTGAACATCTCAAAGTGAGTTCTATAGACCTGTTCACCGGCCAGCCCCACGAGGTGCTGGTAGATATGGTCATCCTCAGCACAGGCCTTGAGCCGCAGGCTGATCAACGTGAAATCGCCCACATCTTCGGCATCAGCCTCAGCCCGGACGGCTTCTTCCTTGAGAAGCACCCCAAGCTGGCACCAGTCGAGACAGCCACCGATGGTGTGTTCATAGCCGGAGCCTGCCAAGGGCCAAAAGACATCCCAGACACAGTGGCTCAGGGCAGTGCCGCCGCGGCGGCGGCACTTTCGCTGATGGATGCCGGCTCGGTATCACTGGAGCCGTTCACAGCCTACATTGACCCTCAGCGGTGCAGTGGATGCCGAGTTTGTGTCAATCTGTGCCCATACGGGGCAATCAAGGTAATCACCACTGAAGAGGGGCGCACTGTCTCAGAGGTCAACGAGGTTCTGTGTAAAGGGTGTGGCACCTGCGTTGGGGCCTGCCCCTCAGGGGTTGCCACACAGCGTGGATTTACCTCAGATCAGGTGATGGCAGAGATCGAAGGAGCGTTGTTGCAACTCAAGCAACTTCATCAGGAGACACTGCTATGAATTTGTCGAAGCCAAGAACCGGTGTCTATGTCTGTCGGTGTGGCACCAACATTGCCGCCACAGTAGACGTGGAAGCGGTGGCCGAATATGCCAAAGGGCTGGACGGGGTAGTGGTGGCCCGTGAGTACACCTACATGTGCTCCGATCCGGGGCAGGACCTCATCAAGCGAGACATTCAGGAACACGGCCTGAACCGCGTCGTGGTTGCCTCATGTTCTCCGCTGATGCACGAACCGACTTTCCGGCGGGCCTGCTCAGAGGCCGGGCTGAATCCGTTCTACCTGCAAATGGCCAACATCCGTGAGCAATGCTCATGGGTCATTGATGACCGGCAGGCGGCTACTGCCAAGGCCAAAGGGATGGTCACAGCGGCAGTCCAGCGTGTACGCCACCATGACCCACTGGATGTACGTGAAGTGGCCATGTCACCCTCCGTGCTGGTAGTAGGCGGCGGAATCGCTGGTATTGAGGCGGCACTCCGACTAGCTGATGCAGGGAAGAAGGTGTATCTGGTCGAGCGGGAGTCAAGTATCGGCGGGCATATGGCCCAGCTTTACAAGACCTTCCCTACGCTCGACTGCGCGGCTTGAATCCTCACACCCAAAATGGTGTCCGTTGGACGCCACAAGAACATCGAACTGCTGGCATACAGTGAAGTAGAGGCTGTCTCAGGCTACGTGGGCAACTTCAACGTTCAGGTGCGCCGCAAGCCCCGTTACATTGACGAGACGAAATGCACGGGGTGCGGCCTATGCGCTGAAGCGTGCCCGGTCGAGATCAGCAACCCATTCGATATGGGGCTGAGCAAAAGGAAAGCCGCCTACCGGTTCTCGGCTCAGGCTGTGCCCAACGCCTTCACCATTGAGAAACGCGGCATTGCTCCCTGCCGTGATGCCTGCCCGACCGGTCAGCGGGCCATGGGCTACATCGCCTTGATCCGGCGGAAGCGGTATGCAGATGCTTACTGGGCCATCCGGCGCGAGCATCCTTTCCCCTCAGTATGCGGGCGGGTATGCAACCATCGTTGCGAGGACGCCTGCAGCCGAGGGCAGTACGATCAGCCGGTCAACATCATGGGCCTCAAGCGGTTCATCGCCGACTGGGCTTACGAGCACCGAGATGAACTGTCCACCATGCGTGACAAATCCCGGATCGGGACGCCATTTCAGCATACCCCCACACCGACCAACAAGAAAGTCGCCATCATCGGCGCTGGGCCTGCCGGCCTGACCGCCGGGCTTGATCTGGTACGATTGGGGCACGATGTCACCGTCTTTGACAGTCTGCCGGTTGCCGGCGGCATGATGCGGGTAGGCATTCCGCCCCATCGCCTCCCATGGGAACTGCTCGACTGGGAAATTCAACAAATCGTTGATGAGGGCGTCAAACTGCGCCTTAACACCCGCATTGACGATATTCCTGCGCTCCTGAATAGCCAAGGCTACCACGCTGTGATCATCGCCACGGGGGCCCATCAGGCCAAAAAGCTACCGATCAGAAACTCAAACCACCACGATAACTGGTTGAGCCTCGACCTGCTACGCCGGGTAGCCTTAGGTGAGCCAATTGATCTGAGCGGCCGCAAAGTGGCGGTACTAGGAGGGGGCAACGTTGCGCTGGATGTAGCCCGCACTGCAATCCGATTGGGCTGGCCTGAAGTGCGCATGATCTGTCTGGAACCGCGCGGTGAGATGCCTAGCTTCCAGTGGGAGATTCAGGTAGCTGAGGAAGAAGGGATCGAGATTTACCCAGGCCGCAGTTTCAAAGAGATCGTTGTTGTAGATGACCGCATCGTAGGTGTACGCTGTTCCGAGGTGATATTCCACGGCTTCAAGCGGGGTAAGCCGGACATAGAAGAGATCACTGGTACTGAGCACATCATCCCCGCCGACCTGGTGATATGGGCTATCGGGCAGGGGCCTGATTTCTCACTCCTGCCGCCGGACGGCAGTATCAACACTCGTTTCCCGGTTGGCATTCAGTCTGACAGCGAGATGATGACCACCATGCCAGGGGTATTCTGCGCAGGGGATGTGCGTCGAGGTGTTACCTTCTTTGTCGTGGATGCCATTGCTGAGGGTCATCATGTTGCCCGTAGCGTAGATCGTTACCTGCAAGGCATTCAGGGCGCCCCCGAAGAAAGGAAGCCGCCGGTAGCCCATCTGGAGAGACGGGAGATAGAGGAGAAGATAGCCTCTGGTCAAGCATCCCAGCAGGCGCGTATACCGATCTCCAGCATCCCTGTTGAAGAGCGTCGAAACAACTTCCGCGAAGTGGACATGACGCTGACTGAGGAGGAAGCGCTGGCAGAGGCAGAGCGCTGTCTCCAGTGCGGCATCTGCTCAGAGTGCCTGGAATGTGTGGCCGCCTGCGAACGGGGGGCCATTGATCACAACATGCAGGAGGAGAAGATCAACCTCAAGGTTGGGGCGATCATTCTGGCGACGGGCTTCAAGGATTTTGATCCCCGTCTGGCACCTGAGCTGGGTTACGGCAGACTGCCCAATGTGATCACGGCGATGGAGTTCGAACGGCTGATCAACTCCAGCGGCCCGACCGGCGGGAAGGTACTGCTGGCGAACGGCCAGCCGCCGAAAAGCGTCGCTATCCTGCATTGCGTCGGCAGCCGTGATGATCGGTACCATGAGTATTGCTCACGAGCCTGCTGTATGTACTCGCTCAAGTTAGCGCAGTTGGTGCACGAATACGTAGAAGCAGAGGTATACGAGATTTACCGCGACATGCGTACCTTTGGCAAGGACTACGAGGAGTTCTATAACCGCACCAAACAGCAGGGGGTACATTTCTATCACGGCAGGGTAACCGGCATCGAGCAGGAAGACGGTCGTCTAGTTGTCCGTTGGAGCGAGAACTACCACAACCAGCCTGATCAGGTCGCAGTGGATATGGTGATCCTGTCCACCGGCTTCGAACCACAGCCCGACGCGGCCCAGATCGCCAGCCTGTTTGGGGTCAGCCGCAGCCGCGACGGCTTCTTCCTAGAGAAACATCCCAAGCTGGCGCCGGTCGAGACAGCTACCACAGGCATCTATCTGGCGGGCGCCTGTCAGAGTCCCAAAGACATCCCTGACAGCGTGGTGCAGGCCGGAGGCGCCGCCGCCGCCGCCCTATCCCTGATCGATCAGGGCATCATTGCACTGGACCCCTCCGTTGCCGAAGCGAATCGCGCCCTCTGTGCAGGCTGTGGTCAGTGCATTGCTTCCTGCCCTTATGGGGCAATCTCGCTCGAAAATGGGGTGGCTGTGGTCAACGCCTACCAGTGTAAGGGTTGCGGGACATGTGCAGGGGCTTGCCCCAACAAAGCTATATCCCTCATCCACTACACCGACCGGCAGATCATTGCCGAGCTGGCCGGCGCACTAGCCTGAGGGGAGGAAACAGCATGTACGAACCGAAAATCATCGCCTTCCTGTGTACATGGTGCAGTTATACCGGCGCCGACTTAGCAGGAACTTCACGGCTTAAGACCCCTTGGAACGTACGGGCAGTACGTGTCCCCTGCTCAGGACGTGTCTCACCGGAGCTGGTTATGCGTGCCTTTGATCAGGGCGCCGATGGTGTACTGGTACTGGGTTGCCATATCGGCGAATGCCACTACGACAGCGGCAATCACCGCACAGCCAAGCGCATACCCGTACTTCACAGCCTGATGACATTTGCCGGCCTTGAGCCGGAGCGTTTGCGGCTGGACTGGGTATCTGCTTCTGAAGGGGACCGGTTTGCCCGAATCGTCAACGAATTCACCGAGGCTGTACGCGCGCTGGGGCCGTCTCAGTGGCGGCACGTCAACAGCCTGCCCTCGGTTGAGTTGCCCAATACGGCCCCACAAGAAGTGAAAGAAGCGGGAGTAGGAGGCTGACCATGCCCTACACCGATGAGATTCAGGCTAAAGCCAGAGAACTACTGAGCAGGGGACAGACAGCCTGCGTGATTGGCTACGAGGCCGGCCCGCGGGGGCGTGTCCGTCCCGCATTCATCTACAGCCCTGATGACGCAGGACGATTGGTCTGGAATCGGGGCTGTACCCACAACTTGACCACCTACTTGTGCCAGAAGCTTCGTCCGCATGGGCATAACGGCAGTAAGCCGGGGCGGGTAGCCATTGTGGTCAAGCCATGTGACAGCCGCGCCATCAATGTCCTGCTGGCCGAGAATCAGTTCTCACGCGATCAGGTTTATATCATCGGCGTCACCTGTGACGGCATCGTTGAAGGGGCCGGCTTCAAGAGCATTACCGAAGGCCCTCTTCAGAAGCGTTGCCAGCAGTGCAGTGAACATGTCCCCGTGATATATGACGTGCTGATCGGCCAACCTGCCCCTTCAGGTAAGACATCCGGAGAAGATAAGGACTTGGCCCGCCTTGAGGCCATGTCTCCTGTGGAGAGGGCTGAGTTCTGGCTCTCCCAGTTTGATCGTTGCATCCGCTGTTATGCCTGCCGTCAAGCTTGCCCGATGTGCAACTGCCCGACCTGCCTATATGAGCGCGATGACTCATTGTGGGTAGGTGCCGGGATTCGGGTGGACGAGAAACGCACCTTCCATCTAGGGCGGGCGTATCATTTGGCAGGGCGCTGTGTGGGTTGCGACGAGTGTGAGAGGGTCTGCCCCATGCAGATTCCCATCGGCCTGCTCAACCGCAAACTAGCAAAAGAAATGCAGACGATGTTTGGTTTCCGGGCGGGAGTCGCGCCTGTCCCATCGCCTATCACCACTATTCTGAACGGGGAGGGTTCGTGACATGGACGTTATCACCTCCGGCGCTTTAGCCTCATGGCTCGACCGTCTGGCCGCCGAAAGTACACTCATCGCGCCGCGCAGTGTGGAAGGCGTCCTGCTATACCGGCCTGTCACCAGCAGTGCCGACATAGCCCGCGATTTCACCCGCCCGGTGCTGTCCATCAAAGAGTTTTTCTTCCCCGCCACTGAGCGTCTGCTGACGATCGAGAAAACCGGACAGACCATCACGCTTCAGCAGACACTGCCCGAAGGGAAGCAGGTCATCTTTGGCGTGCGTCCGTGCGATGCCCGCGGCATGAAGGTAATGGATGCACTCTTCATTGAGACGTCACCGGCAGACACCTATTACGCCAGCCGGCGGGAGAACACCACGCTGATCGGGTTGGCCTGTAAGGAAATGGGTGAATCTTGCTTCTGCACCAGCATCGGCGGCACGCCCGACGATCACCGCGATATGGACATCATGCTGACTGAAGTCGAAGGCGGCTATGCTGTGCAGGCTGTTACCTCAAAAGGCAAGGCCCTGCTGGAAGGTGTGCCCCTGCAAGAACGCCCCGGCCATCTGCCCAAGCAGGTGATCACCGCCTCATTCCCATTTCCAGAGACAGCGTATTGGCCTCTCCGATTCAACGATGCATACTGGGAGCAGATGTCAGAGCGATGCCTGAGTTGCCGCATCTGCGCTTACGTCTGCCCGACCTGCCGCTGTTTTGACATCCGTGATGAGCCGTTGGCTGTTGGGAAAGATCAGTACGAACGCATCCGTTGCTGGGATAGCTGTGCAGGCGAGGCCTACCGCCGTATTGCGGGCGGGCACAATCCCCGCGCCGCCAAGGGACAACGTTTGCGCAACCGCTTCTTCTGCAAGTTCTACTACTATCCGCAACAATACGGGCCGCTGGCCTGCACAGGCTGTGGGCGCTGTGTGGATGCCTGCCCGGTGAACATTGACATCACTGAAGTCATGTCTCATCTGGCGGAGGTTGAAGCATGATAGACACCAACGGCAACAATCCCCTGATGCCATACCTCGGCAGGCTGGTCGAGGTCAAGGATATGGCCCCGGAGATCAAACTTTTCCGCGTTGAACTGCTCAACGGCGGCCGGGAGGCTTTTGCCAGCTACAGGCCGGGGCAATTTGCCTTCGTATCCGCCTTTGGGATAGGCGAAGCGCCCTTTGGTCTGGCATCTACTCCTCAGAGAGGAGGCACGCTTGAGTTTGCCGTCCAGCGGCTGGGGTCTGTAACTACCGGCTTGCACGAGCTGGGTGAAGGCGACATCGTGGGCGTGCGCGGCCCCATGGGCAACTGGTTTCCAATGGAAGCCTTCCGCCACAAGGACTTGCTTGTGCTGGGCGGCGGCATCGGCGGTGCCCCCCTCCGGCCTGTGATCCAGACCGTCCTTGACAACCGCCCTGATTACGGCCACCTGACCATCCTATGGGCGGCCCGTCACCCATCATTGTTGATCTTCCGGGATGAGTATGCTGTGTGGCGTGCCACTCCGGACACAGAGCTTCACTTGACAGTTGATCAGCCTGATCCGGATTGGGATCAGCATGTGGGCCTGATCACTGATCTGCTGGAGGAACTAGCTCCCTCGCCCAAAAACACGATTGCTATTACCTGCGGCCCGCCGATCATGATCTACTATGTGGATCAGGTACTCCGTAAGTTGGGGTTCGCACCGGAGCAGAGCTACGTGACGCTTGAGGCTCGAATGCATTGCGGCATTGGCAAGTGTGGGCGGTGCAATCTGGGCGACAAACTGATCTGCGTGGACGGCCCCGTCTTCTCTATGGCTGAGGCAGGCGATTTGCTGGAAAGCTTCCTCTAGGCTTAAGATCATCAATAGGGTTTGTGTTCCCCCTCTCAGACAGGGACAGGCATCCAAACCTGCCCCCGTGTTCGCTTTTCTGCCTATGCGACAAGGAGTTGAAGATGGCTGATTTGAGAGAACGGCTCAAGATCGCTGACAGCCAGTTGAAGGCCATCAACGATCTATTGCTTGACCCCCATAACGAGGCGATCACGGCGCTCCTTGACATCGTCGCCAAATACGGCACGCCGGAAGAGATCAATCGAAAGGCCCAGCAGGCCCGCCAGCTCGACAATCTGATGACCCGCCTCCGGGAGATCGATTCACCCTATGTGAAGGACATCGAATGGTTGATCCAGCAACGGGATGCGGGGGCCTTTATTTCTGTCAAAGAGTACCGGCGCAAGGTGCTGGGCGAGAAGGCCGACAGCATGACCTTCAACGAAGACTTCGCTGTTACGCTGGAGATCAGCGCCGCGCAGTACTTCCCGTGGCTGCGCTTAGAGGCAGAAAAAGCCATCGCTGGCGGCGAGCTGATGCCCGGACGTTACATCCGTGTGCGTAAGATGAAGGAGCAGGAAGCCGACAACGGAGACATCCTCGCTTTCGCGGCGGCCATGCAGGTATTCGGCGCCAGCTACGTTGAGACGCTGGACACCAAAGGCACCGACGGCTCGAATGTCCACTTGGGCGGGCCGGCCACCATTACAGGTTATTTCGGCGGCGTCGGTCAGCCCAACGAGTACGCGCTTAAGTGGGTAGATGAGTTTCTCTACTATTACACCACTTATGGCATCCAGCAGGTGTTGAATATCAACCCCGGCACGGTCTTTCTCGGCTATATGCTTTACAAGCTGGGGATTAACAACGAGTTCAAGATTTCCGTCTTCATGGGAAACGACAACCCTTACGCCGCGCTGTGGACTCTGATAGGCGCTAAGCTGTTTGCCCGCGAAGACGGCACCAGCCCGTTGATCGGCTTCAACTGGAGCAACTCGGTGAACAACCGCACTATGGAGATTACAGCTCAATTCCGGAAGGCGCTGGGCTTTGAGGATGTGGTCAGGTTTGAGCATCACATCACGGAGACATGGCGGAGTATCGTCCGGCAACCCTACGACCGGCGTGATGAGCTAATTGAGCTGGCCGGCCATGTCAAAAACATCTCTGCCAAGCACGAGGGCGGCGACGTGGCCGTTGAGCAGGAAAGGGAGAGGCAGGGCAAGCACACCTCAGACATCTTGGATTACTTCCGCAACAAGGAAGACATTATCGCCGAGGGTGACTGGGAAGCTGTGACCGAGAACTACCTCGCCAAGCATGATGCCCTCAACCACACTGCCCGTGCGCTGACCGAGCATGGCTTGTCATTTATCGCCGCCCCCAAATTACATCACCGCTGAGAGGAGCAGAAATGCGCTTGTTTCGTCGTCCGGTAGTTGGGTTGGCACTAGGAGGAGGGGGCGCACGCGGCCTGGCACATATCGGCGTGCTTAAGGTCTTCGAGCGCGAGGGTATTCCAGTAGACTGTTTGGCTGGTACCAGCATGGGCGGGATCATCGCCGCCGCTTATGCCGCAGGGCACTCTGCCGCCTCTCTGGAGGCTGAAGCGCTTAAACTCACTGACCCACGCCATATCTTCCGTTTGATGGATTTAGTCCCCCCGCGGCGCGGCCTGCTTGCCGGTGAGCGGGTGCACGCCTATCTTTCAGCTAAGCTGGGACATGAGGTCACCTTCGACAAACTACGCCGCCCGCTGGCCTTGACAGCAGTAGATGCTCTCTCTGGCAGGGAGATCGTGCTACGGGAAGGGATTGTAGTAGATGCCGTGAGAGCCACAATAGCCGTACCGGGCATCTTTGAACCAGTTGAGCAGGACGGCTGTCATCTGATTGATGGCGGTGTCTTAAACAACGTACCGGCAGATCGCGTCCGCGAGCTGGGTGCAGAGGTAGTGATCGCGGTAGATGTCAACATGGACCCTGACGATGCAGGTGTATGGGAAAAAGCGGCCCTGCCGGGCGCTATGATTGAACTGTGGCGGGCCATCTCAATTATGGTGGTGGCCCTGACTGAGGTCAAACTGCGTGAGGCCCAGCCGGATTTGGTCTTGCGCCCGTCTATTCCCGCTGGTGTGACAGCCTTCACAGGCCTAAACCGCGCACCGGAGATCATCGCCACAGGGGAGGCGGCAACTGAGGCGGCTCTGCCGCTCCTGCGCGAGCTAATACGTCCCCGCCTTCACCTGAAGCGGACCCCCTTACCCGTTTAACAGCCCGCCGAATCGAAGGGGCGGGGACAAACACCCCCGCCCCTGTCATGCTCACGGACCAACAGCAAAGACTTGTACCCCGATCTGAAGGTCGAGGGTCTCTGCTTCTTGTGCCAGCGCCGCCATGGTGCTCTCGATGCGCACCGCCTCTAGTTGGGGAACAAGGGGCGTTACCTCGTCCAGCGTGTCTGAAGAGGCTACACGTCTCGCCAGCCGCACACTGTCTTCAAGCACTTGCAACAACTCTTCCGAGCGCCGGATAACCTCATCAGCCGCCGCCTGAACAGCCGCATCTACCCCCGGCACAGAGGCGGCGGTACGAGCCGCATCTATCAGAATCAGCAGGTACACACGCAACCCTACATCATCACCAGGGTTCTCGGCGAGGCCATTGCCATTCCAATCCCCATATTCCTGACCTTCACGCCCCACTGTGATATTGATCACATGTTCAGCGTGGGTTTTGCCCCTCTCCAACGACCCCATGCGGATACCATCGAGGGTAAAACCAAGATGGCTGTTATAGCTTTCAGCCTGCATCGAGATATGTTGGAGCAACGTCTCCCTCAGCAACTGACTACCCCATATATCCTGCATCAGCCGGATACGTTGGATCGCCTCCGGTGTCAGTTGACCTGCATACACAACCTGCACAGGCTCAGGCACTTCAGGGCCGGAAGCCGGCCTCAGGCTGAGAGCAAACCCGCTGTACTGGCTGAGGAGGCTTACCCCGCCGGGGTCAGTGAATGTAAATGCCGCTTGCCCTCCCTCTACCTCAACTGTGCCTAAATTGAGGGGAGCCTTGCCCGGTTCTGTCAGCCACGCCTCATAGACTTGTCCTTCCGGCGGAGGGGCTACATCTGTCAACATCACGGACAGGGACTCATCTTGAAACAGGGCGAAGCCGCGCGGCGTAGCAGTATCCACTGCCGGTATAGCAGTGCCCGCCGCGGCAGAGGGCTGAATCGTGGCAGTGCCGGCAACCTCTGCAACAGGGCCGGCAGTCGTTGCCACTTCTGTTTCTTCAGCCGCCCCAACAGGAAGCGGGCCGGTGACCGGTTGTGCATTTCTCTCTCTCAACACAACTGCCAGCACGACCATACTGACTACCAGCGCCAGCAGGCCAATACCGGCCACAATCCACATCGGGTTAAAGCCGGAATGCATGACAGCAGTCTGTGTTCCCTGCTTGGCAGGGAGGGGTGTTTCTGCCGCCCCGGCTGAGGCAAGTTGTATCGTTTGCGAGTCAGTGGAGCGTGCCAATGGAGGCGGCCCGGCATAAGAGTCTTCGAGTCCCTCGCCGGCAGGCCCCCCCCATGCCAAGCGCCATCCCCAGCGCACGGGCAAAGTCACCTGCCTTCTGGAAGCGTTCAGCCGGACTTTTCGCCAGTGCCCGATCCACTACAGCCTGAAGTTCCCGGCTGGCATTCGGCAAAGGAGGCGGCGGTTGGGTGAGATGCTGGACAAGAATCGAAGCCTGCGAGTCGCCGTCGAATGGCAAAACGCCTGACAGCATCTCGTAAACCATGATCCCCAGCGAATATATGTCTGAACGGGTATCAACTGCTTCGCCACGCACCTGCTCGGGACTCATATAGGCAGGAGTACCGATGATCGTGCCAGAGGCAGTCTGGGCTTCGGCGTTTGCCATCCGCGCCACTCCGAAATCAGTCAGCACAGGCTCGACATCAGCGAGGAGCGGCGCCGTCGGATCAATAGGACCCGACTCGCGGCGCAACATCACATTGGCAGGTTTCACATCCCGATGAACTACCCCGCGTGAATGGGCATAATCGAGGGCTGAGGCAAGCGCCGTAACCAGACGAGCTGTCGTCTCCGGCGGCAGGATGCCCCCTTGACGGCGCACCATCCCAAGGTAATCCTTCAGGGAAGGGCCTTCCAGTAACTCCATAACGATGTAAGGGCGGTCGCCAGCCACATCGAAGTCGAATACCTGCACAATGTTAGGGTGACGCATGGAGGCCACTGCCTGTGCTTCTGATCGGAAGCGGCTGAGTAACATATTGTCCTCAGACAGGTGTGCATGCAGGATTTTGATGGCTACAGGTCGGTTGAGGGTAGTATGTCTCCCTAGATAGACCTCAGCCATTCCTCCGCGCCCTAACAGTTTCTGTACCTCAACCTTGGAGATGGTGCGCCCTACCCACTCTGACATTCGATACGTTCCTTTACCGGATTAACAGCCCTGGCGCATTCCATGCGCTGGCTTGGATGATCGAGATTAACACTGGAATATAGGCAATCAGGATAACAACAACTGCCCCGCCAACCCACACGCGCCACCGGTCGAGAATCGCCGGCGCGTTCTCCGGCCCAGACAGGGCCTCAGCGATTGGCATATCTACGTCTGTTGCAGTCCCCTTCTTGGCCAGCAGAGTGCCCACGACGTTGACGTAGTACAGCAACCCACTGATGACCAGAATCACCCCGCCGATGGCCACAAGGGCCATAGCTGTGTTGAAACCTCCCAACCCTCTGTCTGCGGTGTTGGCAATCAGGTCAGCGGTGTAGGTGGCCTGTGCAAAAGGCACTCGGCGCGGCGCCCCCAGCAGACCAGCCCAGTGCATTCCACGCCCGAACAGAAGCATCCCAATGAACCATGTCCACGCCTGCGCTAGGGCCACTGGCTTACTGAACAGCCGACGCTTGGTAATGTAAGGCAACAGCCAATAGGTGACTCCCATAAAGGTAAGGGTGGAAGCAGTGCCCACCGTCAGGTGAAAGTGACCCGGCACCCAAGTGGTGTTGTGAACCACCAGATTGATGGTATAGGAGGCATTAAGCACCCCGCTGACCCCGCCTGCCGCAAAGATGATCATAGCAAATACCTGCGCCGCAAAGCTGGGGTCTCCCCATGGGAGACGGAAAATCCAGCCAATGATGCCTTTGCCGCCGCGCTGTTTGCCTGCGTACTCAAGCGTTGCCATCAGGGTAAAGGCAGTCATCAAGCTGGGAAAGGTCACAATATAGGTCAGCACCGCATGGAGGGCCTTCCATGCCGTGCTGATGCCCGGATCAGTAAACTGATGATGCAGTCCGACTGGCGCAGAGAACAGGATGAACAGCATGAAGGCCAGCCGCCCCAGCGGGTCAGAGAATAACTTCCCGCCTGCCTGCTTGGGCAACATCGCGTACCAAGAAGCATAGGCCGGAAGCAGCCAAAAGTAGACCAACGGATGGCCAAAATACCAGAACAGCGTCCGCGCCAGCAATGGGTTGGTGTTTTCAATCAGACCCAGCGACCATGGGATGACCATCGTCAACATCTGGGTTGCCACACCAATGGTAGCAAGGTCCCACACCAGCCATGTGGTCAGCGCGGCAACGGTTGCCATAGGGGTCTTCACCCCCGGGTTCTCTTTGCGCCATGCCCGCCATGTGAGGAAGAAGTTAGCCGAGTGGAACCATGTCCCCACGACGATCAGGGTCAGCCCGATGTAGTAGAGCGCGTGCGCCCGCATAGGCACGTAAAAGGTGTACAGCACACTGGCATTGCCGCTCAACATGGCCCACGCCGCCATCCCCAGCCCGACCAGCATGACGGCAAACCCAACCCAGCTAACCCCGATATAAGAAGGGCGCTCTAATGAGCGTGTCAATGCGATCAGCAGAAACCCGCTGATAAAGAACGTTGTCCAGACAAGCGCATTTAACACGCCATGCGAGGTCAATGCCCGATAGTATGTCCCTAAAATAGGTTGAATCTGCGGGTAGAAGTTGATCCCGGCGTGTTCCAGCGCCTGAAACAGCCCGATCAGTCCCCCCAGCGCCAGCGCTGAGAATGCGACGATCAGGAACCAAAATGCCAGAGTACGCTCACGCTTGTAATCGTAAGCCGTTTCCATACAGGTCATCCCCCTATGAAAATAGCTGGCGGCCAACTGTCACCAGCATGATGGATAGGAAAACTACTGCCAGATAGATATTCGAAGTGACAAACAGCCTAATCGCCTGTTTTCGTTCCGGTTTCCGGATCAGGCGTATACTGCCTGCGATCACAATCACTGTGATCAGCCCAGCCGGAATCAGGTAGAGCCAGCCCAGCATCGGACTGGCCGCCAGCGCCACCGTTGCAACCCCCATACTGAGGGCGTGGATGAAAATCCACCACGCTGTGTGGGAATCCTTAGCCCGCACCGGCAGCATCGGCACATTGGCAGTCATATACTCTTCCTTGTAGAACATCGCCAGTGCCCAAAAATGGACCGGTGTCCACAAGAATACAAGCAATGCCAGCGCGATCACAGCGGGATCGTGCGCAGAACCGACCGCCGCCCCGCCGGTCATCACCGCACAGCTCCCTGCCGCCCCGCCGATCACAATGTTCAGGATACTACGCGGTTTGAGCCAGATGGTGTAAATACCCACATAGATCAATGCCCCCAGCGCTAGGTAGAACGCCATAACCGGGTTGGCAGGGAGCACCGACAGCACCGCCCCAACGATCATCGTCACAGCCACCCACAGAACAACAGCCGGATGCCGAACCTGCCCGCTGGCCAGAGGCCGCCGCTGAGTACGGCGCATAAGCGAGTCAGTATCTTGTTCAAGGTACTGGTTAATCGCCGAAGCCCCCCCTGCCGCCAGCGTGCCGGTAATCAGGAGCACCAGCAGGGTCTTGGCCGAGGGCACTCCCCCCGCTCCCAGAAAGGCTCCTCCCATAGCCGCAAACAGCAAGAGCACCACAATCCTCAGCTTAAACAGCGCCACGATCATCCCAACAAGCCGGCCAAAGGCCGGGCGTTCAACTGGAGAGGACTCTGCCAGCCCCATCTCATTGCTCCACGACGTTGATACGCCCCAGCATGGTATGATGCAGTGAGCCGCAATACTCATGACAGTAAAAGTCATATATGCCGGGTTCATCAAAGGCATAGGTGAACTCGGTGATCTGACCCGGAATGATCATGACGTTGATGGTCGTGTCGAAAACGTGGAAGCCATGTATCACGTCTTTGCTGGTTAGAAAGAACGTCACCTCTGAGCCAGCCGGCACCGTGATCTCGCTAGGGGTAAACTGCCATGCCTGCGCAACAATGTATGCCTCATAACGGCCCGGATACACTTCCCGCAGGCCAGGGTTGTCAAAGCCGGGTACATCGGCTACCGCACGCGGATCGATCTGATCCACCTCACCAGGGAGCTGAACGCCCAGACCAAACACGCTGATCGCCACTGCCACGGCAAAGGCGGCCAGCATGACCACGCCCAACCTCAGGAACATTGCCTCAAACCGATCGATGTGCATAAATTGGCTACCTCCGCATCAGCAGATCGTTGAAATAAACCAGCCCCCATGCCGCGGCAAAGATGAGGATATAGGCAATCATCAATACCATTGTGCCTACTGGGACAAATTGCTCTTGCTTGTCCTCTGCTTTGTTCTGTCCCTCCTCTTTGCCGGCATCAAGCAACTCCTGCTCCGCCATATTTCCTCCTTTTATTGGGGGTAACACATGAACAAATGCGCCGCCTCATTCAGCACCCGCGCCGCGCCAGTGCTGTTCTTTTCGCGAATGATCAGGCGCACATCCCGCATGGCACGTTCCAGATTAAGCGGGGATCGGTACTCAGCCCGGATAAGGTTACGCTCATCAACCAGGATAGTCCGCTGGGCTTGCAGGTAACCATACGCTTCTGCCGGCACAGCGGGGTCTTCCAACAGATCGGAGAGCGGCACCTGTTCGTAATACACGCCAAATCCCTGCCCGATCACCCGCTTGAGGGTTGGGGCGTCCCCTCCCAGCAAAACCCAGCTCTCTGGATCAAGATGATGCTCCCTAGCGAAGGCCGCCCGCTGTTCGGGAGTGTCACGCTGATCGTCGAACAAGATCAGCACTATCATCACCTGATCCCCCAACCCCTCAGCTTCCACCGCCTGCCAGAAGCGCCGCATATCGTCCACCGTCTGGTCCAGCCCGCCGGTTGGATCGCTGATGTAACCGAAACCGTACAGCACAACTTGGCCGTGCAACCTCGCATCCGTAAACGGCTCCCCGTTCTGATCAATCAGTTGGTAAGTTGGGCCATATGCAATGCGCGGCACTACCCTGACCGGCTTAAAGACCACAAAGGCAGTCGTGGCCGCAAGAAGCAATCCCGCAAAGATAAACAGCCAGTTAAGAGGCTTGCCAAAGAATCCACTCATACCGCTTGCCGCCTATGGATAAGCTCGGATCAGGTGTGCCGCCTGCCATAACAATCGCGCCGCTCCCCCTGCATTTTTCTCGTTTACCACCAGCCGGATGTCCCGTACCATCTGATCTACATCCATCAGTTCCCGGTATTCCGCCCGGATCGTGCCCTTCTCGTCTACCAGCACAAACATCACCGCATGGATGAAATCATAACCGCTTGTGATCTCTTCCTCTGAAAGACCGGCGGCTACCGCACTTGCCCGATCAATCGGCACTTGCTCAAAGTACACGCCAAAGTCACTCCCAACCAGCCGTTTAATACTGATCGTATCGCCGGTCAGCCACAGCCAGTTAGCCTGATCGGCATTCATCTGCTCTGCGTACTCACGCAGACGCTCAGGGGTATCGCGTTGCGGATCGAAGGTAATGCTTACCAGCGCGACATCATCACTCAGCCCCATCGCCGCGAGCCGTCGTTGTATCTGAAGCATCTGACCGGTCATGGCAGGGCAGACTGTCGTGCAGTGCGTGTAGATAAAGTCATACAGCACTACCCGCCCGTAGAGATCACTATTGCTGACAGGCCAGCCTTCCTGAGAAGTAAGCTGATAGGAAGGGGCAACCGCAAGATAGGGCATCACTTTGATTGGCCTGAAGACAACAAAGCCCAGCACGGCCATCAGGACCACACTCGTCGCTACTAGGGCAATGTGCGCTCCTGCTCTCGGTCCTATGCTTGTTCTGGCTGTTACCGTTACCATCGTCTTCAACCACTCGGATTAGTAGAGACACCGTCTGTCTTTTGGCCCCTGCCGGCTGAGGGGGAATAAGCCTGCTCAGCCAGAGAGGCGAGGCTCACGGCCTCAAGCTCATGGTACAAAACCCGCTGAATATGCTGCCACACCAGGTGAGCGGGACAGGTCTTGTCATGCGGGCATTCCCCCGCCCTCACAAGGCAGGCATTCAGCAGGATTGGCCCCTCGACAGCTTCCACAATATGGCGTAACGTGATCGCTGTCGCAGGCCGGGCCAGCGTCAGCCCGCCTGAGCGGCCAGCAACGGTCATGACCAGCCCCCCCCGCTTCAGATCACCAATCACCTTCGCCATGAACGGCTGAGGGATAAGCATTTCCTCGCCAATGCGCGGCGCAGGAACATACGTGCCAAACGGCTGATTGGCCATAGCAACCATGACTCGGACGGCATAGTCTGCGCGGTGGCTGATACGCAACATAGACATATCATATCAATAATGACCAAAATAGTCAACGTTTATGACGCTTACCTCAGGCACTGCGACTTGAAGTCCTCTTTGGTCGTACTTATACTTCAGGATAAGCGATGTGAAACTAGAGAGAGGAAAACGACCTTTGATGGCTCATACACCCCCCAACAATCGCTCAACCGGCAAAAGGCAGATCGTGGCATCCTCCCGCACCCCTGAGGAGCGGGTAGGCATGTTCCGTGCACTTTACCAGCGCTCGATCTTGACTTGGCGGTTGTTCTGGGACGGACGGGTCAGCTTCTGGCCCAAGCTCATACCGCTGGCCGCGCTAACCTACCTGCTCCTGCCGATTGATATAGCTCCTGAGGCGCTCATGGGGCTGTTGGCGCCGCTTGGCCTGCTGGACGATGTGGGCATTATTCTGCTTGCCCTTAACCTGTTCGTTGAGGTCTCGCCACCCGACGTAGTGCGTGAGCATCTGAAGGAACTGGGGGCCAAACTGCCTTCCCGTCTTCAGGAAAAGGGAGACGAAGATGTCGTGGACAGCACGGCTGAGATCGTTGATGAATAGAAAAACGGGGCATTGCTTATGCCCCGCTGACTGATCAGATAGAGGCCTGGCTGATACTTGCCGCTACAGCAATGATCACCCCTATCAGGATCAGGATCATCAGTAGGACCAGCACCTTCAGCCCAAACGGCACGTCGGTATCCTCGACTGGCGCATGAACATCTCCGCTCTCACGCTTTCCCATCGTTGTGCCCCCTCAAACACTCAAAATAAGCTTAACTGTTGAGGCTCATCATCGGCTGGAATATCAGATGCTGTCTCATCAGACCAGTTCTGGCTGGCCCGTGCAAGAATCTGGGGCAGGTTTTTGAAATCATCTATGACCTGTTGGCGCAGGCTGGGCTGATGCAGAGCGGCGGCAGGATGGAACATCGGCACGATCAGCCGCCTGCCCACTTGGCGGGGCTTACCATGAATGGCTGAGATACGCGCAGAAGGAAACCAGCGGGCCATGCTGTACCGCCCCAACGTCACGATCACGCGGGGGTCAATCAGGGCGATTTGTCTTTCCAAATACTCCCGGCAGGCCTCGATCTCAGCCGGTTCAGGATCACGGTTGCCGGGCGGCCTGCACTTGACCACGTTACAAATGAAGACATCCTCGCGCCGCAGATTGATCATTTGGAGCAGCTCGTCTAGAAAGTTACCTGCCGCCCCAACAAAAGGCCGGCCCGATTGATTTTCATGGAAACCCGGCCCTTCTCCAATAAACATGATCTGAGCATTCGCCGGCCCTTCGCCCGGCACCGCTTTTACCCGCGAGCGGTGCAAAGGACACTTGGTACAGGATGTCACCTCAAGGGCGATCTGCTCCAGACTGTCTGCCACGCTCTTGCCCTCCTCCTGACAGGGAACATACAGCTATACATCCCCTTTGATTTTTTACTTCTCAAAGATAATACTATATGTCGTGTCCAAAGCATACAACTTTGCGCCGTTCCTCCGGGCTGTCTGCTTGATACTGGCCGCCATTCTGCTTGGCTTGCCTTTACCCACGCATGGTCAAGAGACTCACCCTTCTTCCGACGCTCAGCGCGTTGGCCTGACAGGGCGCATAGGCGGGCCGATGTTATCCGTTATTCCCCTTTCAGACGGAACTGCCTTGACGGCAGAAGGCTCTTCGCTACTGCGCGTTGACTTAAATCAGCAGACCTCACCAGTTCTTGCCCGGCTGGACTTGGCTCACGGCACCATCCTTGATCTAGCACAGGCCGCCCCCCTGTATTACGCTCTCACCGAGCAGGGCGTGACGGTATTGCTCGATACTGGACAGACCTTACCTGCCGCGGTCAATTTTGTGCCGGGCGGCGGGCAGGTTCTGGACGCACGAAGAGGTACAGCAGCTATCGCCTGCCGGGAGGCTGGTCTGCGTTTGCTGGTCATAGGGGCACAGGGGCAGATTTTCTCTGACCAGACATTTCCCCTGCCCGGCGGAGCTTACGACCTTGTCCTTACTCCTGACGGCACTCGTGCCTACGTAGCGTCAGGAGCGGCGGGTATCCATGCCATTGATCTGAGCACCCCTGCTTCGCCCCGTCTGATTGCCACCCTGCCGGACGTCACCCCTGCTCAGGCAGTTGCACAGGCGGGGGCGCTCTTGGCTGTCAGTAACGGCAGGCAGATATTTGCCGTTGATCCGGCCCTCAGCCCGGCGGGGATAATCGGGACCTACACCCCCTTGAATCAGGGCCGCCGGATGGTCATCCAAGAGGAGTTTGCCTACATCGCTGACTCTGCCGACGGTCTCAAGATCATCTGGCTGGCCGCCCCCGACCGCCCGGTGCAGGTCTATGGCGAAAGCGACCGCCCCGCCACTGCCCTCTGGCTCGACACAGACACGGCCTATCTAGCCGGCCCGGACGGCCTGCGCATACTGGATGTCAGTGACCGCTACCGCCCCTTGCAGATCGCTCAACTGGCCCTGCAAGGCCAGCCGCTCGATGTCACGGCAGAAGGGGGGCGGGTCTTTGTAGCACTTGCATCGGGAGGGGTGGCAGTCATTGACACCGCCAATCTCGCCGCTCCCTCCCTGATGCGCCGAATCCCTCTCGGCGTGCCCGTTAACGCCCTTCTGTATCACGGAGGGATACTGTACGCGGCACTTGGCGAGGAGGGGCTGGCCATCATAGATGCCTCTCAGAAGGGAGATGAAACCCTTGTAACCGCTATATCCCTGCCCGGTCAAGCGCTTGACTTGGATCGGCGCGGCAACGCGCTGTACGTAGCGGCGGGTGAAGCCGGCCTGCTCGCCTTAGACATCACCAGGCCCGCGACCCCTGTCCTGATCGGCGGCCTGCCTTCCAGCACAGGGCAGGCCGTCCTGAGCATCACCCTTGCCGGCAAACGGGCCTATCTAGCCGAAGGAAACGGCTTCACGGTTGCCGACATCAACCGCCCCGACCGAATGGGAAGGCTGGCGCGTGTCAGCGTCCCTGCTCGGCATATTGGGATCGGCGGCACGTATCTCTATGCCCTCAGCGGCGATCAGATCGCCATTTACGACATCCGCGCTACAGCCGAGCCGGTTTACCTCCGCACGTATGCCGCGCTCCGGCAGATCAGCCGCCTGACCGCCTCCGGCCATCGGGTCTTTGTGACCGCAGAAGGGAGCGGCCCGGATGTGACCGCCCTGAGCCTGATTGCCCCCGACCGCCCCTTCGAAACAGACAGCGTCGGCTCAACCGGCTTCACCAGCCTAGCCCGCCCGGACGGCAACACCGTCTGGCTGGCACGCGGTTACGCCGGACTAACCCGCTACCAGCTCAGCGAAGGGGGTGCACTGATCCCGCTCGCCAGCTATACCCCTTTCACTGAAGCGGCCCGTCTGACCGGCAACAGCATTTACCTGGCAACAGCCGGCAATCTGACGATCAACCCTGAGGGAGCATCCCTTGTCCGCGATCTCGTTTTGGATGATGATACAGCGGCAGTAGCCGCCGGCGAGGCAGGGATCATGCTCTACACGCTCGACAGCGCCGGCAATCCTCACCTATTCGCCCGCAGGCAGACAGTCGGTCCTGCCGCCGGTGTGGCCCTTGATGACCGCTTTGTGTACGTAGCCGATGGGGGTGGTCTGTCCATCTTTGACCGTTTGTATCTGGAGCCGGTCGCCAGGGTCTCTGCCCCCGCTCCCGCCGCAAGTGTAGCCCTGCGGGGCGGCACAGCTTACCTCCCGCTCACCGATGGTTCGCTTGCCGTGATGGATGTATCTGACCCGACCGGTGGTATCCGGACGCTCAGTACCATCACCACCAGCCGCCCAACTGATCTAATCCCTGCCCCCGCCAGCGGCATCATTTACGGTTTGGCCGATACAACCGTGACCCGCATCCGCGCCAGCGACCCTGGCAGTCTGGCTGTCCTTCAGACAGGCTACCTCCCCCTCCCTGCCGAGCGGGGCTTCTTCCTGAACAGCCTGCTGGCTGTCTCTTCGGAGGGTGATCCTCTACGTTTTTACGATCTCACTTACTTGGGGCAGAATGTTATCCCGCGCGGCTCTCTCTCTCCAATGGGTGAGGAGGTGATCATCAACGGGCGCACTGCTTACATAGCCTTCGGTGAAGGCGGGCTTGGCCTGCTCTCCCTTGACTCGCCGGGGGCTGTGGCCGTCCTTCTCCCCGAAGAAGTTCATTCCCTGTACCGCGATGAGGACATCCTCTTCGCACTAGGAACCTCACTCACCGTGTGGGATATCACCTCGCCCGCCAACCCGTCTTTACTTGCTACCTTACCGGTCGCCTTCCCCGGTCGTCATCTCGACGCCGCCCCCGACGGCTCTCTATTGCTCAGCCTCGATGGAGGGGTCTCTGTAGTCAGATGGAACGGGCAGGCGTTTGATCACGTCACCAGCCTGATGACCGCCGGCCCGGTTGACCGTGCTGTTCAGTTCGGCTCGCGGCTCTATCTGGCTCTCCACCAGGGAGGACTGCTGATCGCTGACATCTCTGACCCCGCTGATCCTGTCAGCCTGTTCACCTATACCTCGCCTTTAGGCCGCTTTGTCCACGACCTACTCCCCCTTGATGCGCAGACCTTGTTGGTGAGCTGGGAGGGTGGTATTGAGGCGCTCGACCTGAGCGTCCCTGCCCAAGCGCCCCGTCTTCTGAGCGTCACCCCCGCTGGCCGCTCGCAGGCCCTTGATCTGGCCCTTTCCCCCTCCGGCACGCTGGCCGCACTGGCCCACGGCGATGAGGGTGTCACTCTATTCAGCCTGGAGGATGCCCTCTCCCCTCAGGTGATTAGCTACACGGATACCCCCGGTGAAGCCATGCGAACAGCGCTGGACGATGCCGCTCTCTACGTGGCGGACGGCTCGTGCGGCCTGCGCATCATCGAGCTGACGGACCCAGCCTCCCCGCGCGAGGCCGGCTACTGGCGCACGGGCTATGCCAGTGATGTGACGCTCAGCGCAGATGGCTCCTCCATTTACGTTGCTGATGCCGGCCAGCTCCTTGCCCTGCACTATGAT
>DAOTYH010000112.1:0-23741 GCA_034435015.1 Anaerolineae bacterium
GATTTGACCTGTTGCTTCTGGTTGCTGCATTTTGGACATTGCATGACACTATTCATGACACTATTATTGCACATATCCAGACAGTTAGCCACTCCCGTTTGGCGGGAGTGGCTAACAGGGTGGATATGGAGGGCTAAAATCGCCTGACCCGTTAACACCATGTCCACCTTTTTGAGCACTCCCTGTTTGGCAGGGAGTATCTAATAGAGTGGATATGGAGGGCTAAAATCGCCCGACCCGTTATAACACTATGTCCACCCTTTTGGCCACTCCCACACATTGCGCAGGTCGTCAGAAGGCTAAAAAGGTGGTATAATGTCGGCGTAGGGGAAAGCCCCCATAGCTCAGAGGATAGAGTGCGGCCCTCCGGAGGCTGAGGCGCAGGTTCGAGTCCTGCTGGGGGCATTGACAGCAAACAAGGGGATCACAGGCTGATCCCCTTGTTATTCTTACCCCTCAAAGCCGCGAGCCTGCCATGCGGCGTAGAGGGCAATACTGCCCGCCACCGCCGCATTGAGGCTCTCGACATGACCGCGCATTGGCAGACCGATGATGAAGTCGCAGGTCTCCCGCACAAGGCGGCGGAGACCCTCTCCTTCGCTCCCAACAACTAAACCCAGTGCGCCTCGCAAGTCAGCTTGATCGTAGCGGACGGCGTCCGCGCCCAGGTCAAGCCCCGCCAGCCAGACTTCCGCCTGCTTGAGCGTTTTCATGGCCTGCACCAGATTGGTAACACGGGCCACCTGTAGATGCTCAACTGCACCAGAAGAAGCGTTGACGACCGCAGGAGTTATCTCAGCAGATCGCCGCTCCTGAAGTACTACCCCATGCACGCCTACTGCTTCAGCCGTGCGTAGCAGTGTCCCGACATTCTGGACATCCTGAATCAAGTCAAGAAGAAGCAGGAAAGGCGGCTCAGAGCGCTCCGCCGCCAAAGCCAGCACATCCTCCAGCGTAGCGTAAGGATAAGGCCCCGCTTCGAGCAGGACTCCCTGATGGTTAGCGCCGTGTACCTGCTGATCGAGCCAGTCACGGCGGGCCATGCCGACCCGGACGCTGCGTGCCTTCGCCCGCTCCACGATCTCGCGGACGGGCGGGGCTGTCATGTCCGCCCCTTCGGCAAGCACCAGCCGCTTGAAAACCCGCCGCCCGGCACGAAGGGCCTCGTACACAGGGCGGCGTCCATACAGCAGGTGATGGCTGATACCTTCAGTCTTCAAGCTGAACCTCTGCCCCTATGCCTTAGGGCTGTATCTTATAGACCGTCCCATCGGGCCTGTCCTCAAGGATGACACCCAGCCCGGCCAGCCGGTCACGGATATGGTCCGCACGGGCAAAATCCTTGCTGGCGCGGGCCTCAGCGCGAAGGTCAATCAGAAGCCGGATCAAAGCATCCTGACGAGCGGCATCTGCCCCGCCGGTAGTCACTTCATCGGGGATAATGCCGAGAACCTGCCCGCCTAGTTCACGGTACAGGGCGTCAATTGCCTCCAGCACGGGGCGGCCTACCTCCTCGCCGCTGTTGAGCAGGGTGTTGACTTCACGGGTCAAATCTTGAAGGACTGCCAGTGCCACCGGTGCGTTGAAGTCATCATCCATAGCTTGGATGAAACGCGCTTTTGCCTCATCCAGAACGGGGCGGAAACCAGCGGCGGCATCGTTATCCGGGGCAGAGCGCAGGGAGTGACGTACCAGTTGCACTGCGCCCATCAGACGCTCCCAGCCCGCGCCTGCACTCTGCAGCGCCTTACTACTGAAGTCAATCGGGTTGGCGTAATGGCTGGACAGGATGAACATACGCAGGACTTCCGGGCGCACCGGTTCGATCTTGTCGGAAGGGACTTTACCCAATGCCTCTTTG
This sequence comes from Anaerolineae bacterium, assembly GCA_034435015.1. Taxonomy (GTDB): domain Bacteria; phylum Chloroflexota; class Anaerolineae; order Aggregatilineales; family UBA3940; genus DAOTYH01. The sequence goes on from DAOTYH010000112.1 coordinate 1,862, forward strand.
ATGGTGATGAAGTTGCCAAGCGACTTGCTCATCTTGACTCCGTCTACGGTGAGCGAGCCGGTCAGCAACCAGTAACGGGCAAAGGGCTTGCCGGTCAGCGCCTCAGCCTGCGCAATCTCGCATTCGTTGTGAGGGAAGCGGTTTTCAAGGCCGCCGCCGTGAATGTCGAACGTCTCACCCAGATATTTGATGGACATAGCCGAGCACTCAATGTGCCAGCCGGGAAAGCCGCGCCCCCACGGGCTGTCCCATTGCATCAGATGCTCCGGGGTGGCGTGGCGCCAGAGGGCGAAATCCGCCGGATGACGTTTCCCTTCCGCATCCACACGCCGGCCAGCCTCTAACTCCTCCATGATCTGGCCGGACAGTTTGCCATACTCAGGGTAGCTGGGGACGGAAAAATAAACGTCACCAGCCGGCGTCACGTAAGCATACCCCTTCTCAATCAGCCCTTGTATCATAGCGATCTGTTCCGGGATGTGACCGCTGGCGCGGGGGGAGATGTCCGGGCGGACAACACCCAGCGCATCCATATCCTCAAAGTAGGAGCGGGTGTAGGTTTCGACCACCTCCATCGGCTCTAAGCTGAGGGCACCTGCTTTCTTGAGGATACGATCTTCGCCGGTATCGAGCAGGTGGCCGACATCCGTGATGTTCTGGACATAACGCACGCGATAGCCCCGATAGCGGAAGTAGCGCACAATCACATCGAAGGAGACATAGGTTTTGGCATGGCCGATGTGGGCATGGTCATAGACAGTCGGGCCGCAGACATACATCTTGACCTGACCTTCCACCAGCGGGATGAATTCTTCTTTCTGACGTGTGAGGCGATTGAAAACTTGCAGAGCCATGCGTCTTACTCCCTCGCTTAGTCTCCAAACTGCCAAATAATATCCATGCTATGACAAGATTATAGCAAAGACAGAGCCTGTCTGACGCGCCGGCGGGCTTCCTCTTTGCCGAGCAAAGCCAGCACATCCGCCAGATGCGGCCCGGCCACCGAGCCGGTCAGGGCGGCACGCAGAGGGAACATCACAGCCCGCCCTCCCCAGCCGTGCGACTGCTTGAACCGCCCCCGCAGGTCACGCAGAAGGGCATCAGAGGCGGCGGTATCCAGAGGCGTCGCGGCGGAGTCAAGCGCCTCAAGGAAGGCGCTCAAGACGGGGCGGCTCTGCTCGCCTGCCAGCACCTCAAGCGCCTCCGGCGTTGGGCTTTCAGCCTCAAAGGCGAAGCGGACCGCGGGGATCACATCCAGCAAGGTGGTCATCTCATCACGAGCCAGCCCTATCAGGCGGGTGAGCCACTCATCGTCCCGGCTGGCCGCCTGAGGATAAGCAGTCCGGAGCAGGGGAAGCGTGCGGGCGGCGAGGTCTTCGAGGCTGAGCCGGGCGAGATGTTGTCGGTTGAACCAGCGCAGACGATCCTCGTCAAAGGCGGCGGGGCTTTTGGACAGGCGGTCAAGGCTGAACCTTTCAACCAATTCAGCAGGCGTGAACACCTCTTCCGTTGAGCCGGGGTTCCAACCCAGCAAGGCCAGATAGTTGAGCACCGCTTCGGGCAAAAAGCCTCCGTTACGGTAGGTGCTGACCTCAAAGGACGGCTCGCGTTTTTTGATCTTCCGGCCCTCACGGTCAGTGACCAGCCCCAGATGCACCACAGCAGGGGAAGCATAGCCTAACGCCTCAAAGATCAGCAGATGGAGAGGGGTAGAAGGTATCCACTCTTCGCCGCGCAGGATGTGGGTAATGCCCATATCGTGGTCGTCTACCACCATAGCAAGGTGATAGGTCGGGAAGCCGTCTGACTTAAGCAGGATGATGTCACCTGCCAGACGGCGGTACTCAAAGGAGATGTCCCCGCGCACCAGATCATGGAAAGTCAAACTGCCATGCAGGGGTGTCTTGAGGCGGACCACATAAGGCTCATCGGTCGGGCCGATGTTCAAGTCCCGGCAATGGTTATCATAGACCTGCGGCCTGCCCTGAGCCTTGAGACGGGCCTGTACGGCCTCCACCCGCTCCGGCGGGCAGGTGCAACGATATGCCCGACCGCTCTCGATCAGGCGCTCGGCGGCCTGCCGATATAAGGCAAGCCGCTCAGACTGACGGTAGGGGGCATGCGGCCCGCCGACCTCAGGGCCTTCATCCCAGTCCAAGCCCACCCAGCGGAGGGCCTCAAGCATCTGAGCCTCAGCATGCGGGTCGTAGCGGACACGATCCGTATCATCAATGCGCACAATAAAGCGCCCGCCGGTAGCGCGCGCCAGTAACCAGTCGAACAGGGCGGTACGCAGATTGCCCAGATGCGGCGGGCCGGTCGGGCTGGGAGCAAAACGGACAACAGCAGGTTCGGACATAAGGCCTATTATTTGCTATCGTTGGGCCGGGCAAAGATCATCCGTCCGGCGGAGGTTTGCAATACTTTGGTGACAATCACCGGGATAGTCTGGTTCATATAGCGGCGGCCCCCCTCTACCACGATCATTGTTCCATCGTCGAGGTAGCCGACGCCCTGCCCCAGTTCTTTCCCTTCCTGTATGATCTGAACTTCCATCTCCTCACCGGGCAGGTAGATGGTCTTCACCGCGTTTGCCAGATCGTTGATGTTGAGCACCAGCACATTCTGAAGCTCGGCCACGCGGTTCAAGTTGAAATCGTTGGTCACAATGGCACATCGGAGCTGTTTTGCCAGTAGAATTAATTTCTCATCAACCGACTCTACCCCTTCGACATCCATATCCGTGATCTTGACCGGCACCAGCGACTCTTTCTGCAGGCGGTTGAGCATCTCAATCCCCCGCCGGCCCCGATTGCGGCGCAAGACATCCGCCGAGTCGGCAATATGCTGAAGCTCATTCAAAACAAAACGGGGGACAATCATCGGCCCCATGATGAAACCGGTTTGGCTGATGTCAGCGATGCGCCCGTCAATGATCACGCTGGTATCCAGAAGCACCTGACGGCTGACGGCCAGCCCGCCATCCTCTTGAACGCCGATCTGGGCGCCGGGCAATTGGGCACGGAACAGGTCAAAGACATCCCGGCGGCGCGAGGCAAAGACAGCCATTCCAAAGTAGCCGAAGATGACAGTGGCCAACACAGGCAGAATGAAGCTGTAAGGTCTTGGGAGCAGAGAGAGAGGGAGTGAGACTAAAGCGGCAATGATCAGCCCGATAATCAAGCCGACAACACCCGCTATCAGTTGCTGGGCAGGCAGGTTACTCAGATAGTCACGCAACATCCGAATAGGCCGAATGGTCAGATGGGGGGTCAGGATCAACCCAAACAGTGCCCCTACCAATGCGATCACGAAAGCCCACAGCTCTGGCGGATCGCCAGCCAGTTCAGCCATCTGGACGCCCAATCGCAGCCCCCCAAAGGCCAGTAAGATCATCCCAATCAGGCGCAAAATAAATTCAAAACTCATGGAGACCCCAAAAAAATCCGTAATAAAAAGAATAATAAAGCTGGAGACCTGCAACTTGTTTCTTCCGGCACTCTATAGCATGCCGGAGCGGGCAGGTAATCTTACCCGTCGGTGCTTCATCCAGAACGACTGACTTTGCAGGAGAGCAGGAGGGGGTAGGTCTTTGAACAATAAAAAATGAGAGCACCTGACCAGTGATAAGTTTGACCTAAACCCTCGTGCGCTGATTCTAACACAAAGCCAGTGGAGGGGCAATGAAGCATGGTTTTGGGGCATGGATAAGATAACGGGTACATGTGACCTTAGCATAGGCAGCGATCGTACTCGTACCCAGTCATTTACCCACTCCCAAACATTGCGCCCTCTTGAAAGTGATCAGCGATCTGTGCTAAAATAGCAAAGCTTGCCAACTGAACGTTTTAGGATGTGTTGAAAGATTCCTTATGGGGATGACTGATAGGGTGCAAACTGTGATTCACACCTACGACGATTCACGTAGCGATGTGATACAAGAATTGATCGCACGCGCTGATGTCCGGGGCTTCGTGACCTACGAAGACTTGGTCGAGGTGATGTCCGAAGAGTTCGATGAGGTTGCCCTTGAGGCCATACTTGAAGAACTCAGCGAGCTAGGCATTGAAGTCCGTCAGCAAGACGAGGAAGATGAGGAAGCAGAAACCCTCATTGACCTGAGGCTGTCAGAGGCTGATGAAGAGGGTGACGTTGACCTCGAGGATGAGGTTGAGGAAGTCGTTGCCGACATCAATGCCGTCTCAGCCGATGACCCGGTTGGGTTGTATTTCCGTCAGATGGCTCAGGAGCCGCTCCTGACTGCCGAAGAGGAAATCGAGCTGGCCAAGCGCATTGAGCAGGGCAAAAAAGCGCGAAAGATGCTGGAACGCTCCAGTGGGCTGAGTGTAGCCGAACGCGCCGAGATCATTGCCCAGATCGAACAGGGGCAGGCCGCACGCGAGCATCTAGGCCGTGCCAACACACGCCTCGTAGTCAGTATTGCCAAGCGGTACATGGGGCAGGGCCTGCCCTTCCCTGACCTGATTCAGGAAGGGAATGTCGGGCTGATGCGGGCCGTAGATAAGTACGATTACACGCGCGGCAACCGCTTCAGCACGTATGCCACCTGGTGGATCAGGCAGGCGATCACCCGTGCTCTAGCTCAGAAGACACGCACGATCCGCATACCCTTGCACATGACCGAGCGCATCCGGCAGATGTACCGCACTGCCCAGATTCTGGAGCAGGAACTAGGGCGGCGGCCTACGCCGGAAGAGATCGCCGAGGAGATGAACCTGCCGGCTGAGAGCGTGCGGGGTATGATGGATGCCAGCCAGCATGCCATCGCGCTGGAGCGGCCTGTCGGTGATGACGGCGACAGTGAATTTGGGGACTTCATCGAAGATCAGGACACACCCGAACCAGCAGAGGCGGCGGCACATCATTTGCTACAGGAAACAATAGAAGAGGTACTCTCTGAGCTGACACCGCGTCAGGCTCATATTCTGCGGTTGCGCTTCGGGCTGGGCGGCGGCGAACAGCACACGCTGGAAGAGATCGCCAACAAGTTTGGCCTGTCGCGTGAGCGTATTCGCCAGCTTGAAAAAGAGGCTCTACGGCGTCTGCGCCATCCGCGTCTGGCACACAATCTGCGCGACTACCTCTCGTAGCTTTTGCATCAAAGAGGCATGGCTTGATTCAGGTCATGCCTCTTTGATTCCTAGCTGTGACTTTCGCGCCCTGAAGGTTACTGGTCATGTGGCCAGGGTAAAGACTCCCCAGAAGCCGGACGTAATATCTGATGTGCCGGCCTATCCTTAAAATAAAAATATAGCTGAGTGTGTGGCAAAAGACATAAGAGTGATATTTAGTGGTTAAGAGAGTGCGCGTCTTATTAGCTGATGATCAGGTACACGTTCGCTCGGCCCTGCGGCTTTTGTTGGAAAACGAACCTCAGATAGAGGTAGTTGGAGAGGCCGCAGAGACAGCAAGCTTGCTGGCCCAGATCAACACTCTGCATCCTGATCTGGTGTTGCTGGACTGGGAATTGCCAGGACAGCAGGGCAGTGATCTGCTGGCTACTCTCCGCCTTCAGCACCCCCAGTTGCTGGTTGTAGCCCTGAGCGGGCGCTCTGAAGCATATAACCGGGCGACGCAGGCCGGCGTAGATGCTTTCATCAGCAAGGGCGACCCGCCTTCGTGTGTCCTTTCGGTACTTCGCGGGCTTAACATCAGAAACAAGGAATAAGGGGGGCATTTTCCCCAATTCATATACCTTTCTCTAGCGCCTAATCCCCTCAGGCGCTAAACTACTGGGTATGACACAGATAGCCGACCTACTCATTTATCATGCCAGTCAAGTTTGTGTTGTGCCGGCACAAGAGGGCGGCCCCCAGCGCGGAGAGGCTCTGGGGAGGCTGGGCCTGATCGAGCAGGGAGCTGTGGCCATCCGGGACGGGCGAATCCTTGCCGTAGGCGAGGAGGAGAGACTGCGGGCTGAATACCAGCCACAGCAGGAACTCGACGCACAGGGAGGCGCAGTCGTGCCGGGCTTTGTTGATCCTCATACCCATCTGGTCTGGGTTGGGGATCGAGCCGCCGAGTTTGAGATGCGTCTGGCTGGGGCCTCCTACATGGAGATTATGGCCTCAGGGGGGGGCATCAATAACACGGTCAGGCGTGTGCGTGCGGCCAGCGTGGATGATCTGGTGTCTGAAACGCTCCCCCGCCTTAACCGGATGTTGCGGCTGGGCACAACCACCGTTGAGATCAAAACAGGCTACGGGCTGGATGTCGAGAACGAACTCAAGCAGATTGAGGCTATTTATCGGCTGAAGGCACTTCAGCCGGTGGACATTGTGCCGACTTTTCTAGGCGCTCATGCTGTGCCGCCGGAGTATGAGGGTCGCACCGATGCTTACGTGGAGCTGGTGATCAACGAGATGATCCCGGCAGTGGCGGCTTTTGCCCAAGAGAACGGACAACCCCTCCCCTTTATTGATGTTTTCTGTGAGCAGGGCGTGTTTGATGTGGCACAGTCGCGCCGCATTCTTGAGGCGGGCATGGCGCAAGGGATGCCTCTCAAGATACATGCGGACGAGTTCGCAGGGCTGGGCGGTACTAAGCTGGCTGTTGAGCTGGGGGCAACCTCTGCTGACCACCTTGTCTTGACGCCTGAGGAAGACATTCAGGCGCTGGGGCAGGGTGAGACGATAGCGGTCGCACTGCCGCCGACTCCGTTCGGGCTGGGGCATCATGAGTACACACCGGCACGGGCTATTCTTGCCGCAGGAGGAGCACTGGCAGTCGCTACCGACTGTAACCCCGGCACTGCGTGGTGCGAGTCAATGCAGTTTGTGATGGCGCTGGCCTGCCGGATGATGCGTCTGACTCCGCCGGAGGCGCTGGCGGCGGCGACATTGAACTCGGCCTTTGCCGTTGGACTGGGGGAGCAAGTAGGCAGTTTGGAAGCCGGCAAGCAGGCCGACGTGCTGATCTTGGATGCGGCTGATTACCGCCATCTGGCCTACCGCTTTGGCGGCAACTTGGTACGGACCGTGATCAAGAAAGGGCAGGTGGTGTGGAGTTCCTGAAGGCCTAGAGTGCCTCAGGGTGTCTCCTGAATACCTTGTTCATTCCATCCTCTTACTTTTGAGCCTGCGGCGCTTGCCAGGGTAAGAGGAGAGGCGGGGCATGTGGTCATATGCCTCGCCTTGTCGTATTCTCAGGGTACAGCATGGTGCACCGCTGGAGTGGCTGACATGAATCCCTTCCGCGATACATTCTGGAACATCCCTCAGTGGGCTGAAGTTCTCCTCTATATCTCTCAGGGGCTGGGGCTGACCATCCTGATCGGTAAGCTGTCCCTGCGGGTTCAACTGTGGCTGAAGGGGCAGGGCAAGCTGAAGGCTGACCGCCTCAGGGAGCGTATAGGGCGGGTCATTCAGTATGCGCTTGCACAGGTGCATATCGCCCGTGAGCGCTATGCAGGAATCTTTCATTTGTCGCTGTCCTTGGCGATGATTGTGCTGTTCATAGGGACCGTGCTGGCGACCATTGACTATGATATTGGTGTGCTGATCTTCAATGTCAAGCTCCTCAGCGGGCCTTTCTACCTGATCTACGAGCTGGTGCTGGACTTCTTCGCTGTGGCCGGCATCTTTGGCCTTGCGTTGGCCATGATCCGGCGGGTCTTCCCGCGCCCTGGTAAGCTGACTTACAGTTTCGGCTTTGCCGTCATGCTGTGGTTGTTCCTGATAGAGCTGATGAGCGGGCTGTTGATCGAGGCATTTCGGCTGGCGGCGGTACAGCCGCCGTGGGGAGCGTGGTCTTTTGCGGGGTATCTGCTCAGTCGGGGCGTCCTTGCGCTGGGGTTGAGTATAGAAACCATCCAGAAGGCGCATTTGGCAACATGGGTGTTTCACTTCTCTCTGACGGGGTTGTTGTATGCTGTGGCGCTTGATCTCCCGATCAGGCATATTCTCTATTCAACGCTTAACGTCTTCTTTGCCCCATTCCGGGAGGCAGGCGCACTGACTCCGCTTGATCTGGAAGACGAAGGCGTAGAGCGGCTAGGGGCGGGACAGATTGTGGACCTGCCTCCCGTCCAGCTTCTGAGCGGCGATGCCTGTACGGAATGCGGGCGTTGTCAGGCGGCGTGTCCGGCCTACATGGCTGGCACGCCTCTCAGCCCCAAACAGATCGTTCTGGATATCCGGCAGGGGCTGGACCGCTATGGGCCGCTCATGTTGAACGGAGATAAGGATGAAGAGATGCCCTTGGTCCGTTCTATTACGCCGGAGGAAGCGCTATGGGCTTGCACAACCTGCCGGGCCTGTGTAGAGCAATGTCCTGTGTTGATTGATCAGGTTGAGCCGATTGTAGATATGCGGCGTTATCTGGTCCTGACAGAAGGCAGGATGCCCAGCCTGCTTGCCAGCGCTATGACACAGGCTGAGCGTGCGGGCAATCCGTGGGGCAATCCAAAGGGAAGCCGTATGGATTGGGCGCAGGGACTAAGCGTGCCGCTGATGTCAGACAAGAAGAAGGCGGATGTGTTGTACTGGGTGGGCTGTGCAGGAGCTTACGATCCCGAAGGGCAGAAGACAGCCCGCGCCATGGTCAAGATATTCGAGGCGGCGGGGATAGACTATGCTGTCCTGGGTGAGGAAGAGCGTTGTAACTGCGAGTGGGCACGCCGCGCAGGCAACGAATATCTTTATCAGCAGGCCGCCCATTCCAATATCGCTGTATTTGATAAGTATGAGTTCAATCTAATCGTCACACACTGCCCCCATTGTTTCAACACTTTCAAGAACGAGTACCCCCAATTTGGCGGCCACTATGAGGTAGAGCATCACAGCACTTATATTGCAAGGCTGATCCGGCATGGATACCTCAGGCTGGGCGGGTTGGCTCCGCGCAGGGCGGCCTACCATGATCCGTGCTATCTGGGGCGGTATAACGGGATATATGATGCCCCGCGCAGTGCCCTGAGGGCTGTACCGGGTATCTCGCCTGTCGAAATGCCTCGCAACCGGGACGATGGATTATGCTGTGGGGGAGGCGGCGCTCAGGTCTGGTTTGAGACCCATCAGAAGAAGCCGGTTAACGTCATCCGTCTGGAGGAAGCAATCCAGACTGGCGCTGATGAGGTTGCGGCGGCCTGTCCCTTCTGTGTGATCATGTTGTCATCAGCGGCACAGAGCATGGGGGCTGGAAATCGAATTGGCATCCGGGATGTGGCTGTGCTGGTAGCAGAAGCGCTTATGCCGGGTGCAGAATAACCGATGAGAGCCTCCTATCCTCACAGCCGCGTTGTTCTAGCATGGCTGGCGGTACTTGCCTTAGCCCTGACTGCCTGTTCAGGCCGCTCTGAAGCACCGCCGCCGCGTCCTACCGTTGTTGTGGTCACGGCTGTCGGCCCCTATTACACCCCTTTCGATGAGGCTGGGGACTGGCTGGTCGGGGAGACTGCCAACAGCCGGGGAAGAGTTGAAGAAGGCCGCTATGTGCTGACTGTCATGCAACCTGAGTATATTGCTTGGACTCACGAACAGCGTGCCTTTGGCGACGGCACTTATGAAGTGGATGCCTCCTTGCTGAGCGGGCCGGAGGCCAGCGGATTCGGATTGCTTTTGCTCGCGACAAGCGACGTTGGGACATTCTTCTACTGCATGATCACAGGCGATGGCCGCTACGATATTGGCTACTGTCAGGATGGTTGTCGGACACAGCAGTCGTTGATTGGAGGATACACACTGTCCTATGTCATACTGACCGATAACCAGACTAATCGTCTGCGGGTTGATCTTCTTAACGGACAGCTCACCTTCTGGGTCAACGGCTCGCCGGTCAGCCAGATCAGGGGACTCACTTACAGCAGCGGGCTGGTAGGGCTGATCGGAGAAAGTTCCCCTTACGGCGGCTTCGAGGCGGCTTTCGACAACCTGCGCATTGTGGAACAACAGGGGAATTGACTCGCATGGAAAGAGTGCGGGGTGTACACTAGCCCTGTGATCGTCTCTTGCGGATGATAAGTGAGGGGAGAGAGATTCACTATGTTGGATCAGTTGGTCGGCAAGAAACTCGGCAATTATGAGATTACAGAGCTGATCGGCAAAGGCGGTATGGCCGCTGTGTACAAGGCCTACCAGCCTTCGATGAACCGCAATGTTGCCATTAAGGTCTTGACACAGCAATCCAGCGGCGACCGGGCTTCTGTGCAGAGGTTCGAAAATGAGGCGCGGCTGATTGCCCAACTGGAGCATGCCCATATTCTGCCTGTATATGACTTTGGTGAGCAGGAGGGCATCCTGTATATTGTGATGCGTTATCTGCCCGCCGGGACACTCGCCGACCGTATCTCTGAAGGAGGAATGCCTCTCAAAGAGGCGGTGAACTTCTTTGCTCAACTGGCTTCAGCTCTGCATTATGCCCACAGTCGGGGTGTCATCCACCGCGATCTGAAACCAAGCAACGTGCTGATTGACCAGCAAAATAACGTCTTTTTGAGCGACTTTGGTATCGCCAAGTCGCTGGAGGGTACTCAGAACCTGACCGGCACGGGAGGGGTAGTCGGGACTCCAACGTACATGTCGCCTGAACAGGGGCTGGGAGAAACATTGGACGCCCGCAGTGACATCTATGCCCTGGGGGTTATCCTGTATGAGATGCTGACAGGCAGTCCTCCCTACATAGCTGACAACCCCATGGCGGTGATGTTGAAGCACATCAATGATCCTGTGCCTGAGCCGCGCTCAATCAACCCTGACATTCCCCCTGAAGTGGAGGCAATTATCCTCAAGGCACTGGCCAAGGCTCCAGACCAGCGCTACCAGACAGCCAAAGAGATGTCCGATGCACTGGAGCAGGCGGCGGCAGTGGCCTTGGGGATCACCCCCTCGCGTCTCAAGCCTGCCGCTCCAGCCGATGCGGCTACCCTGCCTGCCGTCCCTGTAGGCGGCAAAGCACAGACAGCACCTGCCCCACTGGCCGGCCTGCCGGGAGGTCTAACCGGTGCCGGCTTACAGGCTGTCGTACCGCCTGAAGAAGTTGAGGTGCACCTCAACAGGTTGTCAACGTGGCTGAAGGAACATGCCGTCATCGGGACATGGATACAGTCCATCATGCTCAGCCTTGCTACATTCATCATGTTGCAGAGGCTGACGCAGGATGCTGTCATTGAGACCGCCTTGCTCTCCCTGATCCCCGGTGTGCTGTTGTACGGATTGTTGCGTGCGCCGACAGTAGGGGCGCTGGTCAGCTTTGTGCTGATCCTCGCACCTCTTCTCCCTCGTGTGCCTGGGGTAGCGCTGATCTGGCTGGCGGTGGCAGTCATCGCGGCGGCACGCCTGAACTCACGTGAGATCATGTTGACCCTCGTGACGGTGGTGGCCGCCGGAAGCCCGTTGGGCTGGCTTATCCCGTTGCTGGCCCCATGGTGGCTGAAGACACGCCGGACGGTGCTCCCTGTGGCGCTGGGGGTTCTGCTGGCTATGATGTTCGCCATTACGCTGGGCTGGCGGAATGCCGGCGGGCTGTTGCCTGTCCCTGTTGAGCCGGTCAGACCGGATTCGTTGGAGGCGATACAGCTCAGCCCCTTTGACACGACTTACCTGGGGGTGCTTGACAACCGGTCTATCTGGGAGAATATGGCCCAGCCGGATGCGCTCCTGACCAGCGTCCGGGCGACCTTGGACCTGCTGGGGCAGACCTTGATCCAGATGCGCGGCCTGCCGCTGTTCATTGCGGCAGGGTGGGCGCTGGCCGCCGTACTCTCGACTTCCAACAGCCGGGTACAGACACCTTTGCTGAGGATGTCCGGGCCGGCATTGGGGCTGGCGGCTTTGCTGGCCGTGCATCTATTGCTCCGCCCTGAAGGGCTTGAGGAAGTCCAGCCTGTGGCAGTTGTGCTGACGGTGATCAGCGCGGCGCTTGCGTTTGGGTTAAGCCAGTGGCCAATACAGGCCGATCCGAACGCTGGGAACAAGGCCGGAACGTTGTTACGGTTGCTGGTTCAGGTGCTGGGGGCTGTCTTCATGGCCCTTGGGGCGGGATACTTCATCTCCTCTCTGGGCGGCTCCTCTCTCTACAATGTCCTGTGGCTGGGCGGCACAGTGGGGGTGGTCGCCATGATCACCAATCCGCTGGCCGGCGCCCTGATCGCGTTTGCCTCGCTGGCTGTTGCCTTTGTGCCTGTACAACCTGTCTTGGCAGGTGTCGCAGGCGGGTTGTTGATCCTGTATTTGGGCACTACCCTTCTGTTTGATCGGCGCCGCCCGCGCTACTGGAGTCCTCTTGGCGCAGGGTTTATCATCGGAGCGCCGGGGCTGGCCGGGCTGGGCATTCTGCCGCTTGGCCCCCTCAGCATTGGCGTGCTGGAGCTTCAAGTGCCGGCGGCCATCTTGGCTGTGTTGGGGCATGTGTTGATGATCGCTACCGCCCCTGAGCCGGCTCGTCCGCTTGCGGTGATCGTTCAGGTAGTGACAACACTGGCAGGGGTACTGCTGGTCGAGCGCCTGATGGGGATGGGTCTGCTGGGGCAGTTGGGGCACAAGCTCCGCCGCCTGATCTTCACGGCAGGCACGGCCCTTATCATGGCGTTGCTTTACTATACGCTGGGGCGGGCTGCTCCCGGCGTGTCATTGCTGATGGCGCTTCCATTGAGCGTTGTGTCTGCCATCCTGCTGGTTGCGGCGCTGGGCGACCGGGCTATGTTCTGGAGACGTTTCATTGAGCCGGAGGAGAAAGAAGAAGAGTTTGTCGAGGACGAGGTGATCACCGGGCCATGGTCGAAGTCAAAACAGCCCAAGTAAACTGCTACGGGTCATCTTGCTTCGCACAGTGCTAGTATTTCGCGGATAGTGTCTTCGGGTGTGCGGGCTGTGACGGCGCAGACCCGCACACCCTGATTGCTCAGTTCCGCATCCAGTGCTTCTGCCAACGCAACTAAACCAGCCTGCGTAGCAAGAAAGGCGGCCCGGCCTTGATGGGCTTGGCCCGGCAGGCTGGGCCTGACAAGGAAGACAATCAATCCCCCTCCTTCGTCAGACATCACCCGCCCGGCCAACTGGCCGCACAGAAATGCACCTGTCAGGTTGACCTCCAGAGTCCGTTGCCATTCCCATTCGTCCATTGTCAAGGCTGGAGTACGGGGGTTGACATGGGCGTTCTGAATCAAGATGTCCAGCCTGCCAAACCGATCACGGGTTGCCTCGATCATGGCGGCCACCTGAAACTTGCTGGCAACATCCCCCTGCCAGCCGAAGGCCTGCCCGCTCTCTGCCCTTATCTCTTTTGCCGTGCGTTCGGCCCGATCAGGATTCAGATCATTGACACACACTCTGGCGCCTGCCCTTGCCAGCGCCTTGGCTGTCTCTGCTCCAAGACCGTGCCCGCCACCGGTCACAATGGCTACCCGCTCGTTGATGGCTTCAGCCGGTTTATTCATCTTCTCCCCTCTGCGCTGTCCTGAGCAGACAATATATCCTCGGATGCAGTCCACCCTGAAACACCCTTACTGTGTCCTTGAGTGACCAGAGCGCCGCATAGGTGCTGAGCAGGCTCTCGAACAAGGTCACCTCGTGAGTCAGCATCACGGCTCTCGTGCCCGGCATGGCCACACGAGCCGCCTCAGTCAGCACAGACGGATAGAGGGAGACATTCTGTTCATGCGAGCCGACAAGCTGTCCCCACGGAAGGTCAGCGCACAAGACATCAAAAGAGCAGGATGGGAAGGGCAGTCGGGTTGCATCGGCCTGAAGGAGCTGAATGTCTCCTTCGTATCCGCTTGCCCCGATGTTCTGGCGGGCACATTCCAGCACGCTGGGATCAATGTCACATCCGACTGACAGGCCGGCTGGGCACCGAGCCAGCCGTTCGATCAACAGAGTCCCAGAGCCGCACATGAGGTTGAGAAAACGATCACGGCTCCTGGGCAGAGTCATCTCGATCATGGCGGAGGCTACCGTGGCATTGAGCGCTCCCTCCATATCGCATACCCGCCACGCACGCGCTGATAGGGGGCGGGGGGAGAGCCTCACCAGGACCTCCCACCCTCCCGTCTTGGCGGTTGAAGGGCGTACCCGCAAAAACAGCTCGGCCTCTTCAGGTTCATAGATGAGGCCGGTCTGGCGGCTTATCTCCTCTTTGATGCGGGCAAAAACTGACGAGTCCTGCCCTGCCGCGCTGATCCGGAAAGTGCGGAACGTGCCGGCAGGGTGGAGGTTCTGGACCGCCCGGATTTGTTTGAGCAGTTTCTGGAAATGCTCATGGCCCAGCAGGCCGCGCGGACGCGGCACGGAATACCGCTGGATCAAATAAACAGCCGCCGTCTGACGCAGCTCAAGTAACTCCCGCATGTCCCCGCTGTAGCGGAAGCGGAGCGCATCCGGCTCGATCTGGGGATAGATGGCAACCCGTTGACCGAATCGCCGCCGTAACTCTCCGCAGGCGAAGGACGACAGGCCGTCCAGAACTTCGGCCTCACATTCAACCGGGTTGACGGGGCGGATATTTTTCACGATGCTTCACCGAAGCCTCTTGACTACCCCAGGTTGGGCACTATGTAGCGGAATAAGGCCCACAACGCGAAGAATGGCATCCAGGACAAGGCCGCAAGAGGGAGCCAATCCAAGACAGGCTGTAGCCTCTCACTGCGGAACAGGCGTCCTGCCAACAGCGCCCACCCCCATATTCCCAGGGCAATCAGCCCGCTCAGCGGGATGAGGGCCGGATAGAGGTACCGTCCTTGAAACTGTACAAATGTCAGGTTGTAATACACATATCCCAGCGCAGAGGCCGCCATGACCAGGCCGAGTATCACCATCCCCCCTTGCTGTTCCTGTGCAAGCGCCAATTGGTCCCTGAACGCCGCCGCAAGGATTGCCAGCCCACCAAAGACCCAGATCAGGAACAGACCGATCAGCAGGTAGTCGCGGGGCGGCATAGGTACGCCCATCCAGCCAAACTGTCCCCAGAAGCTGTGATAGGTGACAGTGAAAAACTCCCTCAAGTAGGATGCCAGCCCAAGGCTGGCAATGTGGTCAGCAGTGCGGAGCTGGCCCTCCACAACGGCCACATGCGCCCGCTGGGCAAACAAATCGGGCCAGCCGTACAGGGTGATGTTGCGCACCCACCACCACCCGCCGATCAGAAGTGCCAGCCCCGCCGACCAGCCAATCTGCTCAGCCAGCCAGCGAAGCGAGTGTTTCTCATACCGCCAGCGCAACAGGATCGCCGCCGCTACGATCAAGACGGCTGGCAGGTAGATCGAGAGCTTGGTCAGGAAGGCAATGCCGGTAAGCCCGCCCAGCGCCGCCGCATGGGGACGGCTGGAGATGTCCAGAGGCACGCTCCCGCCTCCGTGCTTCTCTGAGAGCGGGTTGCCCAGATAGGTGATCGCAACCACCGTGATGATTCCCAGCACCAGCTCGGCCAGACTGTCATTGCCTACCCCTGCCATCATGGCAATATGCTGGGGTATGAAGGCTGTAAATGCCGCCGCCGCCAGTGCCAGCGGCTTGCGGTAAGGGCATAGCCGCGCAATTGCAAAGTAAGCGGCCAGCACAACACCTGCCCCAAAGATGACTGACAGCATCCGCAATGCGGTGAGGCTGCCGCCGCTGAACCGGTAGACCAGCGAGGCGGCTAAATAGTACAACGGCGGCTGATGATCCTCGTACTGGATGGCTGACAGGTCAGCTTCTTCTGGAAATTGTTCTTCTTTCAGCTCTTCCAAGTAGGCCGCATCCCAATCCCCGGATGCAATGATCGGGCAACAGCCCTCTTGAACGATCTGGGCGGCGTAGTTGTAATGGGCCGGCTCATCCGGTGTCTGCCACGGCGGAGTATAGACGGCATACAGCCCGCCAAGCCCGACAAACAGAACCACGATCCCGGCCAGAAGACCATAGATCAGCTTGCTGTTACCGCTGGGCATGGTCTACGCTGGCCTCCTGTCTGCAAGCCTTGTCTTCACGAACACCCACGGCGCACCAAGAGCCGCCCACAGGCCGATCAACCCGTAACGGATCAAGCGGAAGAGGATGGCCGGTTCAAGCCCTTCAAACAGCGCTCCCAGGCCAAGACGCAATGCCAGCACCACGGCCAAGCCCAGCATCAGCCGGATGATCCGCTTCCACCATACCCCGTGGGCATCAAAGCGCACCAGACGTACTTCTAAGGCAAATCCTATACCCAGCCCCAAGAAGGAAGCGGCAGGCGTCACTGCTCCAGCCAGCGCGTCCGGTGTGGAAGGGGGGATCAAGCCGGGATGAATGATCAGCAGGAGGGCTGTAGCGGCTACTACTATCCCGATCTGCCCCCACAATCGCTGTTCGGTGATCCATCCGCTGAGCTTTGGCTCCAGCCATGCATACAAGCCCAGGAGAGCCAGCCCGATCACCATACCGCCGATCACGTCCTGCGGGAAGTGTACACCAAGCACAATACGTGAAATGGCAGTCAACAGGACATACAGGATCACCAGAACAGTGACCCACCGCCGTTTGGCCTCCAGTGCGACTGCGCCCCACAGCGTAGCCGCATTCTGGGCGTGGCCGCTGGGGATGCCGTAACTCGTCTCTGTGACGACATTCCTGACCTGAGGGGAAACCTGAAAGGGGCGTGGCCGCCGCCACCATTCTTTCAGCCAGCCGTTGCTCCAGTTAGCCAGCATGAAGAAGATGCCCAGACGCCGCCCGAAGGCCTCGTCAATACACCAGTACACAAGCGGCAACACGAGCAGGAAGAATTCTTCCTGCCCTGCATAGTGGAAGAACAGCGAGATCGCCTCGACTACAGGTGTACGCCACGATTGAAACCAGAGAACAACCTGTAGGCCCCACCCCGTTTCAACGAGTCCCATGTTGTTTTCCTCCTGCTATTTGTCGCCGGCCACGCTTTTGTAGGCTGGAGAGTCCGGCGGAGTCACTGAGATAGGCGTTTCTCTCCCCGCTGAAGAAGTATCCTGCCATTTTCGCACCACGAACCATAGCCCCAGCATGACGGGGATGGTCGCCAGACTTGCCACGTAGGGGAGATCATGGGTTGGCGTCATCTCATACAGGGTACCTGCCGCTTGAGAGGCTAGTGCCATAGCCGCAGTGAATAAAGTCTCTATGAGAGAGAAGGCCATCCCCCGCTGTTGCGGGCCGACGACGCGTGCAATCCCCGCTGTTGCCAGCACACGGGCTGTGAAGATCGTCCCAAGGCAGAAGAAAGCAACAGAGAGTCCTCCCAATGAGGTCAGCCGCCAGATACCTAACAGCGCCGCCCACACGGTGATCATCAGCCCGACAAACCCCCAGCGCGGGCTGACGCGGCCCAGAAGCAGGTTGCCGGCTATTGTCCCCACTGCTGACATGGAGAACAGGAAACCTATCTGTGAGAACGAAAACAGACGTACATCTTGCAGGAAGTTCTGGGCAAGCGGGTAGCCCATATAGAGGGTGAAGGCGGCCAGCGCGTAATAGACGGCCAGTCCTACGAAAACCCGGTTGTTCAGCAGGCTCCCCGCACGTGATTCGGAGGCCATCTCACGGGGCTTGACGTTTTGGGTAGCCACGATGAGCAGGGTTGAGAGCGTATATATCCCAGCCGCTCCCCACAGGCAGGTGCGGATGCCAAAGTGATCAGCGATCAGGCCGCCCAGCGCGGGGGAAATAAGCAGTCCTGCCGGATAAGCCGCATACAGCGTCGAGAGCACCCGCTCGGAGGTCACCGAGGGGTTTTGCCGGGGCATACTCAGCAGGGCATACGAGCTGATCGCCGGCACAGCAAAAGCTGACAGAGCATAGACCAGCAGGCCGGGGATCAGCATCTGCCATGTAGCTGCTGTCAGCATGACCAGAGGCCCTGCTAAGCCCAACAGCCATGAGAAGATCATCACGCGGTGCGGCCCGATCCGGTCACAGACATATCCCGCCGGCAGGAGCAGGGCCGCCCTCCCTGCCGCCTCAATTGCCAGCACCGTCCCGATCTGGCCGGGGGCAGCGCCCAACTCAGCTAAATACAACTGACGCAAGTTGTACCACAGGCCCTCGCCCAGCGCCCACACAAACAAAGAGAGCATGACAAGTCGGTTGTTGCGTCCTAGCTCATTAAACATAGGTATCTCAGATATGTGCCTTGATAAAGTCTGCGGCGGCCTCGAACACGATTTCCCGTTCGACATCCTCAGTGACAACATGGCCGCTTTTTTCCAGTATTAGTTTCTGCTTATCCGGGCTGTTGATCGCGTTGTAGATAGCATCCAGATTTTCAAACGGGACCAGTTCATCTGCCTGCGAGTGGATCAGCAGGGCTGGAGCCGTGAGATGAGGCAGGTCCTTGCGCAGAACCGCCAGCAGGGCTACCAGCTCACGGATGGCGCGAACTGGCCGTACAGGGTAGTTGGGGTGGCCAATTGGCTCCTCTCCTCTTGCCTGTTGCTCAGCCTTGATCAGCTCCTTGAAAGCTGTGTCCTGAGAGGATTCTTCCGTCTTGGGCATGGTCTTGACAAACAGGTTGATAAGGGGGAGGAAAGGCTCTCGCCAGTCTTTGAAATCATAAGGCGATGACATAGCCACTACGCCGTCCACCGGCTCACGGGAGGCCAGCATCAGGCTGAGTGACCCGCCCATTGACAGCCCCAGTGCAAAGACCTTCCGGCAACGCTCACGGAGCATCGCATAGCCGGCCAGGACAGAGATATACCATTCACGCCATGTGGTATGGATCATGTCCTCGATGGTGGTAGTATGCCCCGCCAGACGCGGCCCATGCACGGTGTAGCCCTCCTGTTGATTCAGGTATTGGCCCAGCCAGCGCATTTCATAGGGCGTGCCGGTAAAGCCATGTACAACAAGGCATCCGATCTCGTTACCGGGGAAGTAGAAGGGAGCGGCACCTTTCATGAGTTTGATCGTGTCCATAGTGAGCGGTCCTTATGTAGCGAAGGAAGATAGTATCCAAGCGGGCTGAGTGCGCCCCTGCCTCGGCAGTGTACCACGAGGCGCTGGGAAAGTCTATATGGCGTGACTCGCAGAGGCAGATAAGTGATCTGTCCTCGACCTGACAGGCGCGGTATGGTGTGGTACACTTCGGGCGCATGACAGGAAAACCAGGGTGGAGTCTTCGATGCCTCGTGTAAGTGGAAGCCCGATCGAGCAGACTATCCAAAGCCGCGTGTTGCAGAAGCCAATGCGTCTATTCCTTTACCTGCCGCCTTACTATGGTGAGTTCAAGATGCGGTATCCGGTAGTCTATCTACTGCATCCATGGAATAGGAATGAGCGTTACTTCGAGGAGCGGCTGGGGTTGAAGGAAGTTGCAGACCGCTTAATCTATGCTGGGGTGTTGCCGCCTTTTGTGGCTGTCATGCCGCAAGGGGACAAGAGCTTCTTTATAAATGCCGCTAACCCTGGCGGAGACTTTAGTATGGTGGTTCAGTTTGACCCGAAGTTCTTTGAGGGGGCGCTGGAGGGTTTTGGTGATTACGGGGACTACATCCTCGATGACGTGCTTCCAGCCATCGAGCGGCATTATGAGGTGCGTACTGACCGTGCCGGGCGGGTGATCGCCGGTATCTCTATGGGCGGCGCGGGGGCGGCTGTGCTGGCCTTCACTAACCCTGATCTGTTTGGCGGGGTAGGCATTCACAGCCCGGCATTATTTACATCGCAACGGCTGGGGCCGCCGTGGATTTTCGGCCTAGCGGATGAGGAAGCCTTCGCCCGCCGCGATCCCATCCATCTGGCACAGCATCTGGACCCCCGGAGTGAGCTACGCATTTATCTGGATTGCGGTCAGGAGGACGAGCTGGCAGAGCCAGCCGCGCTTCTTCACCGTGTTCTAGAGGAGCGGGGCATCCAGCACACCTACATCAGCCGGCCAGGCGGCCACAACGGCGAATATTGGCGGGCGCATTTCCCCGAATATCTTGGGTTCTATGCGGCGGGGTGGTAATGAGAGACTCTCGCTTCTCTTCGGCTTGGGGCGGCGTTGGGCGGATAATTGGCATAACAGCGATCCTGCTTTTGTCTGCCTGTAGCGGCACGTCCAACCCTGCAATGCCGACGCCCCTTCCTTCTAACGATCTGCCCGTCATGGTGACTGAGCCATTCGTACCGACGCCCACCCCCTTGCCTGACGGCTTCTACATCCAGCCGGGTGTACCACAGTCCCTGGTTGAGCGCCTGCTTCCAATTTTGAGCGAGGCGGGGTTAGTGGAGACCTCCAGCCCAGAAACGGCTGTCATACGGGTTGTGCTTGACCCGGGGCCGGAGGCAGTCTTGAGGGCGCAATGGGTTTACGCAGTGGCCGCCCCATTCCCGACGATACCGGATGATATTTCATGGGCTGACCTGCAACGGTACTGGCAGGGTGACACAGCCGCGTTGGCCGCCTTGGGGAATCCCCGGCTTGTCGTTGCACCGGATGTCGCCAGCCTGTTGATCGCAAAGCTAGGGAATGTGGCTGGTGAGACGCCCCTGATGATCGCTGAAACAGGGCAGTTAAGTGAGATGATCTGGGCCGCCCGGCCAGCAATCGGCATTCTGCCGTTTGACCAGCTTGAACCGCGCCTCAAAGTGTTAACGCTGGATGGCCAGTCTGTGCTGGATCGGGCCTTGCAGGTCGAGACCTATCCTTTGACGGTGCAGATTGGTCTTACCGCTCAGGGGGAAGGGGGAAGCCGGGTCGCGGCGATGATTGAGCAGAGCGGGGCGTGGCTCTCCACCAACCGTGAGACATCCCGTATGACTGTGGTGGTGCTGACCGGCACGACCGCGCTCGCACGTGCGACCGCCATGGAGATGGAGATCAACGGGCTGGATTTCCCGGCTCGTAATATTCTGCCTTTTCTGGCGGACGCTGACATCCTGCACACCAGCAATGAGTCATCCTTCACGCCGGCCTGCCCTCCGCCGCAGTGGGAAGGTGAACCGAAGTTCTGTTCCCAGCCGAGGTACTTCAGCCTGCTCCAGACTATTGGGCTGGATGTGATCGAATTGACCGGCAACCACAATAACGACTGGGGCACGGATGCCGCGCTGTATTCGCTGGGCCTGTACGAGCAGAATGGGCTTGTGTATTATGGCGGCGGGCGCGATCTGGCCGATGCTGTCGCGCCGCGCATCCTGAGTGCCCCGGACGGAACACGGATCGCATTTGTGGGCTGTAACTCAGCCGGTCCGTACACAGCTTGGGCTACCGAATACTCCGCTGGCGCGGCGCCCTGCGGCGACTGGTCGTCCATCCGCCAGACGATCACAGCGCTGAAGACCGGCGGGCTGGCCGATGTGGTCATCGCTACTTTACAGTATCAGGAGTTACCTCAGTACAACCCCAGCCAACAACAGATTGCAGACTTCGAGGCCCTTGTTGCGGCAGGCGCAGACATTGTAAGCGGCAGTCAGGCCCACCAGCCTCAGGGCTTTGGCCTGCCAGCCGGCGGATTTATTCACTACGGCGTGGGCAACTTGTTCTTCGACCAGATGGACTACATCGAGAACCGTCAGATGTTTGCCGATAAATACATTCTGTATGAGGGGCGGCTGCTCTCAGTCGTCCTGTTTACCGGCATGATGGAGGATTACAGCCAGCCGCGCCCTATGACAGCCGAAGAACGTTCGGCTTTTTTGGGGTTGATCTTTCGGGCAAGCGGATGGTAGGCGCTCTCGTGGGTTGTTTTGGAACAGGTGCTATCGGCTATTGGGGACACAGGTCAGCGCTCTCTATACAGGGACAATTGTTAAAATATGGGAGTGTCTAACAGATATGGATATGAAGGGCTAAAATCGCCCGACCCGTTAACACTATGTCCACCCTTTTGGCCACTCCCCAATCTACCTTTAGCCGTGCCTGATCCCCCGTCTCATCCCCCTGCCTTTTGCCTCAGGGGTTTGTTATACTCATGGCACATCTCAATCGGGAGGGAAAAATATGATAACTGTCT
>DAOTYH010000113.1:0-4319 GCA_034435015.1 Anaerolineae bacterium
GCACGCCATGTCAGCCGGCTGACGCGCCTGTTCGAGGCGGTGCGCTACGGGGCGCACGTCCCCGGCGCGGTAGAGGAGCGCGAGGCGGCAGACTGTCTGGCGGAGATCGTCGAGGTATGTGAACGGGGGTAGCGGGAGTGCTCAAAAGGGTGGACATGGTGTTAACGGGTCAGGCGATTTTAGCCCTTCATATCCATTCTGTTAGCCACTCCCGCTGAGTACTTCCGGTTGTATCTGCCCGCTCGGCATGCTACCATTGTATGGTATGTCTGCTGACCTCATCTCGATTCAACCGGTTAGTGAAGTACCCCCGGAAGACTTTGTCTTGGCGTTGAATGCCGCCTACGCCGACTACTATGTTCCGATCTGCCTGACCCGTCAATCGTTCGCTGATTTGGTGGCCTGTGAGTCGGTCCGGCTGGAGTTCTCCGCCGCCGCCCTCTACCACAGACAGATCGTGGGCATGGGTCTGCTGGCTGTTCGGGGGCGGCGCGGCTGGATCGGCGGGATGGGTGTTGTGCCGGAGTTCCGGCGGCGCGGCATCGCCCGCCGGATCATGCTCTACCTGCTCGATCAGGCCCGCCGGCTTGGTCTTTCCACTGTCCAGCTAGAGGTCATTACCCGGAATCAGGCCGCTTACCCCCTCTATAGCTCGCTGGGCTTCCAGACCATCAGGCAGTTGTTGATCCTGAGCTGTGAGAAGTGTGCCCCCGACAGACTGCCCGTTCAACCGGCCTCAGGCCTCCGTATCGAAAAGCATGATCCGCTTGCCTTGCTTGATCGTCTTGCTGAACTCCCTGCCCCCCGCCGTCCTTGGCAGCGTGAACAAGACTCCCTCAGGGTTGTGCCGGAACGGCTGAATGCCCTGGCCGCCTTCAGCGGCCCTGAACGTCATCTGGCGGGGGTCTGCCTGTCTGGCAGGGGGCTTGGTCAGATTGGCCTGCTGGAGCTGGCCGCCGTCAGCCCTGAGGCGGCTGGTGCGCTGTTGCAGGAGCTTTTCCGGCAGTTCTCCCCTTTCAGTTTCTACTATCAGAACGTAGGCGATGACGATCCACTGCTTCCTGTGTTACTATCGGCTGGTTTCCATGAGACACTCAGCCAGTACGAGATGATCCTGCCGCTTGATCAGGAGGCCGGTGCATGACATATCAGCGATTGATCCGTCATGTTGCGTCGGGCGTGCTGGTGAGCCTGCTTCTGGCGGCGCTGACGGCCTGCCAGCCTGCGCCGGCCTCTGCGCCGACCGCCGCCCCGGCGATCCCTTCCCCTACTGCCAGCCCTGCTCCAACCCCCCTGCCTGAACCGGTGCTGGTGAAGGTCAACCTGGGCCGCCCGCCCCAGACGCTTGACCCCGCCCTGACCGCCTCGCCGGACGCCGACCCGGCGGCTAACGATCTGGTGGATAACCTGTTTATCGGCCTGACGACTCTTGACCCCGATACGGGCCGGGTCGAGCCTGCTCTGGCGCGGAGCTGGGAACAGACCGAGGACGGCCTGACATGGATTGTCCATCTGCGCGACGATGTGTTCTGGGTCAGCATCAACCCGGCCACCGGCCAGATGGAGCGGATGCGTCCGGTGACTGCCGGCGACGTTGTGGCCGCTGTGCGGCGTGCCTGCCGCGCCGACACGCATGCCCCCCTCGCGCAGGCCGCTTTTGTGATACGGGGCTGTCGGGAGGTTAACCTGCAAGACCCCGCCGCCCTGACGCCTGCCTTCATCGAACAGACGCTGGGGGCACGGGTGCTGAATGACATCACGGTCGAGTTCAAGCTGACCGCCAACGCCTCCTTCTTCCCTACCGTGCTGGCTATGCCGTTGTTGAGACCCGTTCCGCCAGAGCTGATCGAGTCAGCAGGGGAGGGATGGACTCAGCCCGGCACCATCTGGACGAGCGGGCCTTACACCGTCCAGCCCGGCATCCCGCCGGAGGAGGGGTACACGCTGATCGCCAGCCGGTTCTGGCCGCTGGAGCGTCCGGGCAATGTGGAGATCGTGCAGATCGGCTTTGACCCGGCGCTTGGCCCCGCCTCGGAGATGTGGCAGACCCAGCCGCTAGGGCTGACGACCATCCCCCGTACTGAACTGACCACTGCGCCAATCGGAGACGACCCCGCCTACTGGCTGATGGCCCAGCCGGCGGCCATGTTCATTGCCTTTTCGTATGAGACGCCGCCGTTCGACAGGCCGGAGGTGCGGCGGGCACTGGCGCTGGCGCTCGACCGGCAGGCCCTCATTGACGGGGTGCTGGAGCCGCTTGGCCTGTCGGGCATCCCTGCCCTGAGCATCGCCCCGCCCGGCACGGCGGGGGCGCCCCCCTATGGAGAGGTGGGGGTCACCTACGACCCGCAGGCCGCCCGTGCCGCGCTGGCCAGCGCCGGATATGCCGACTGCGCCGGCATGCCTTCGGTCACTCTGCTGACGGGCGACTCGGATGTGGCGGCGGCGCTGGCCGAGCGCTACATCGAGCTGTGGCGGCAGGTGCTGGGGTGCGGGCCGGAGACGTTTACCCTCCAGCAGGATTCCCTGCTCAACGTGGTCAGCGTCCTGCGCCAGCGCCCGGCTGACCGTCAGCCCGCCCGCCCCGGCCTGATCGCGCTGGGCTGGCAGGCCGATTATCCGGATGCCCAGCACTGGCTGGCCGGCCTGTGGGGTTGCCGTGACCTGTTCCCAACGGCTTACTTCGATCAAGGGCGGGCCTGCTCGGATGCTGACCAGCGGCTGGCGGAGGCCGCGACGCTTCAGGACCAAGACGAACGGGCGCGGCTCTACCGTCAGGTGGAGGAGGCCTTTTTCGGCCCCTCCGGCGAGATGCCGCTTATTCCGGTATACTTCTGGGCCAGACCGCTGGCCATCCAGCCCTGGCTGGAGATCGCCCCTCTGCGGGCTGGGCCGCTCCGTTTCGACCGCTGGGTGGCCGATGCCGCCCTAATGCCCTGAGATGAGAGGAGAGTGAGATGCCAGAGCAGGATGTAAACCGCTTGATTCAGGTGCTGGACGACGCACGTGCCCGCATGCTGGCCGCGCTGAAGGACATTGACCCGAACACCCCTGTCTACCCTGAAGGCGGCTGGCTCGTCCGGGATATTGTCGGGCATGTGGCGCTCTGGGATGAGCAGGTCTGCCTCTCGCTACAGGCTTACCGGCAAGGGGGCGAGTACTGTATCCCCAATTTCTCTGATGATGAGGACGCCTACAACAATCGGGATGTCTTAGAACGGCGCAGGCAGTCCGTCGAGCAGGTCTTCGCGGACTTCGAGGCGGCACGCGCCAAGATGAAGGCGTTGATCGAGGCGCTCCCGCCGGGCCAAACCTCCAGCGTCATCCTCTGCCCGTGGGGGTCGCGGCATACCATTGCCACTATGATCCGGCACATGGCAGAACATGAGCTGGAGCACTGCCGGGACATTGAGGGCATCTCCCGCAGGTAGCGATGCGCGTTGACATCTTTACCCTCTTCCCGGAGATGTTCTCCGGGCCGCTCACCGAGTCGATCCTGAAGCGGGCGCAGGAGGCAGGGGCGCTGACGGTCGTTCTGCACAACATCCGTGACTACACCACCAACCGGCATCATACCGCCGACGATACGCCCTACGGCGGCGGGGGCGGCATGATCATGAAGGTGGAGCCGATTGTGGCCGCCGTCGAGGCGGTCATCCCGCCGGGGGCGGGTGTGCCGGTGATCCTGCTCAGCCCGCAGGGCAGGGTCTTCACCCAGCGGACGGCCTCTGAGCTGGCAGGGTACGAACGGCTGGCGCTGATATGCGGTCACTATGAGGGTGTGGACGAGCGCGTCAAAGCGCTGGTTGTGACCGACGAGATTTCAATCGGTGATTACGTCCTGACGGGCGGGGAGCTGGCGGCCATGGTGATTGTTGACGCCGTCGCCCGGCTGTTGCCCGGCGTGCTGGGTGACCCTGACGCTCCCGCCCATGACAGCCATGCGGCTGGCCTGCTGGAGGGACCTCATTACACGCGCCCGCCGGAGTTTCGGGGGCTGGCCGTGCCGGAGGTTCTGCTGTCGGGTCATGAGGCTAAAATTGCTCAGTGGCGGCGTGAACAGGCTTTACGGCGGACGTGGGAACGCCGCCCCGACCTCCTGCTGACCGCCCCTCTGACGGAAAAAGAACGCTGGTTTCTAGCCTCTCTGGCCGAGGAGACAATCGCACAACGTGCAAGGCAAAGGCAGTAATTGGCGGAAGGTACTTGCGGCGGCCGCGCTTCGCGCGGCTGTACCGGTGAGGGGGTGTTCCCCTCACACTCCCCCCCAGAAACCAGAAGCCCAGAGGCCAGAAGCCAGCGCTGTCCCAGCCGCAGGC
>DAOTYH010000114.1:0-6100 GCA_034435015.1 Anaerolineae bacterium
CGCCAGCGCTCCGGGTCAGACAGCCACGCCCGCAATTGGAGCGCGCCGCTGAAGCGGCTCCCTGTGATCCAGCCTGCGAAATCCCCCAGAGGCATCAGACGGCCCTCATGGAGGGCAGGCCAGCGCAAGGGGATATAGAGATAGATCAACAGGCCGGCCAGCAACAGCCCGACCGCCAGCATCCACTGCCGCCCTGTCAGGCGCGGGCGTGCCATCACAAGGGCAATCCCTGCCGCCGGTAGTAACAGAACCGTAGTCAGATGATTGGACAGGCTGAAGCCGATCAATGCAAACAGAGCAATGACAGCAAAAGCGGTGTGCTGTTCTGCCCGGCCTTGCAGGTTGTCTGGCGCTCCGGATGGCTCAGAGGAGGGCAGGCATGTGAGCGCCGCCCCCAGAATGGCTGCCGCAAAGGCGTTGTGCAGAGCATATACCTCTGCCATCACAGCCTGACTCCAGAACACCGGCGAGAGGCCAAAAGCCAGTGCCGCCAGCGCGGCGGCAACCGGATCAGCCCGCAGGGTATGACGCAACAGCGCATTGAGCAGGGCAGCCGCCGCCGCCGCCGCAACCGCCGAGAGCAGGTTGACCCGCACAGCTACACTGCCGAATGGAAGCAGGCTGAAGAGCTTGCCCAGCAGGAGATAGAGGGGGTAACCGGTCGGATGGGCCACCCCCAGCACAGGGGCCGTCACCTGAAACTCGAAGGTATCAGCGCGGCCAATGGTCGGCTGGAGAGTCAGCAGGTAGGCAGTCCATGCCAGCCCGCCAACAGCCAGAGAGCCGGCCCAGACCGGCATCATCCCCCGCATCCGGAGCACCCAAGAGAGGACAACAGCCCCCCCGATCAACACCATCCCTGCCGGCACAGGCCGGACGGGCAGGCCGCCCGGCGGGGCGAGAAGATACAGCCAGACCAGCAAGACGGGGATCGCGGCAGGGCCGCCAGCCGCCTTCCTTGACATCAGCCATGCCGCACCGGCGGCGATCAGCACACCCAGCCCGCCCAGCGCCAGCGAAGGCCATATCCCTCCCAGGGGGGCAAAGCGTACCGGCTCGGCCTCGTACAGGAGGCGGGCCACTGCCAGACCGTAAGACATCCCCACCCAGACGGCCCGCCCAAGCCGGAACAAGGAGGTTTTGCTGTCAGGCCGTGAGGTCATGGATTCACAGCCGGTGCTAGAGGAGTCGGAGTATCTACTACAGGCAGGGGGGTCGGCTGGGGTGTCTGCTGGGCCTGCTGTTCGACCAGCCGCTCAGTCTTGAGCCGGAAGTAGGCATCCAGCACATCCCTGACAATCGGCAGAGCAACAAGAGCACCCTCGCCGCCGTTATAGACAAACGCAATGACCGATATTTCAGGGTTGACGTATGGGGCATAGGCCATGAACCACGCATGGGCAGGCCAGTTGCCCGGCACGCACAGGTCAAGGGCGGCGGCCTCATTATCACAGTATTCAGCCGTCCCGGTCTTGCCTGCCACCGTCACATAAGGGAGGTTGGCATTCAATGCCGTCCCCCCCTCAATTGTCACTGCCGCCCGCATGCCCTCCTGAACGACACGGAGATTCTCCGGTGAGACGGGCAATTGCCCTACTACATCCGGCTGAAAGCCGCGAATCACATGCCCGTCTGCGTCGCTCACCTCGTAGACCAGCGTCGGGCGCGTCTGCACGCCGTCGTTGGCAATCGCATTCAGCACATTCAACATCTGGAGAGGAGTCACGGTAACATATCCCTGACCGAAAGCCGAGTTGTATGTGTCGCCGGTTGACCAGTTCTCCCCCCATGTGCGGCGCTTCCAAGCCGGGTCCGGGATGATGCCGTCAATCTCGCCGGCCAGCTCAATACCAGTGAACTCGCCCAGGCCAAATATCCTCATCCACTCGCCCAGCCGCTCAATGCCCAGCCCGATGCCGGGCACTTCGCTCTGATAGCCGCCGCCCACCTTATAGAAATAGACATCACATGACCACGCCAGCGCGCGAATCATATCTACATAACCGTGTCCGCGCCCCGTGCCGCGCTGTATCCAGCATACGAAGGTCTGGGCTTGACCGGGATCATTGGGGTAGTAGCGGTTCTCCAACTGAATCTGGCCGGGATCGTAGATCAGATAGTCAGGGGTGACGACGCCCTCCTCCAGCACCGCCGCCGCCGTGATCACCTTGAAGATCGAGCCGGGCGGATAGAGCGAGCTGATAGCCTGATTAAACAACGGATGAAGCGGGTCCTGAGAGACTTGCAGATAGTAAGGGTAGTCAATGGCACGTGCAAAACGGCTGTTATCGTAGGCAGGCCAGCTCACCATCGCAAGGATTTCGCCAGTGCGCGGGTTAGAGGCAATCACGACGCCCCGCTCGGTGACGATCCGCCCATAGTATTGGTTCAGCCGGTTAATCTCATCTATCAAGGCTTGCTGGGCGGCCTGCTGAAGCTCCACATCAATGGTCAGCCGGACATTGTAGCCGGGCTGGGCGGGACGGGGGTCGCCGATGGTGCGGCGTATCTGCCCTGCCACATCGCGCTCAACGGCCTGAAGGCCGGGGCTTCCAGCCAGCCATTCCTGAAGCGAGAACTCCACCCCGTCGTATCCGATCCGGTCACGGTCAAGGACATATCCCCTTGCTTCATATTCGTCAGCCAGCGACCCGGGGATCGGCCCCATGTACCCGATAATGTGGGAAGTCAGTGCGCCGGTCGGGTAACTGCGCACCGATACCCATTCAACATCTACGCCCGGCAGTGATCCCCGATCAGCGATGATCTGGCGGGCCACGTCTAGCGGCACATCGCTCTTGACGACAATCGGGCGGTAAGGGGCAATGCCCTGCTCCTCGCGCACCATGGTCAGCAGGCTTCGCTGGGGGATGCCGCGTTCATCCACGGTGTTCAACTCGCCGCTCAGGGGAATATTGATCAGGCTGGCAAGCCGCCGGAGGACTGCCATTTCCTCAGCCTCATTGTCCGGCAGAAGGGCCGGCGTGACGGTCACATTGGCACTGGGAACGTTGACCGCCAGCGGCACGCCGTACCGATCTGTGATGATCCCCCGTGTGGCCGGGATACTGATCTGATCGAAGCGGTTCTCCTCAGCCTGCAAGACATACGTCTGGCGCTCGACAAACTGGATCACGTACAGGCGCACAGCCAGAATCAGAAAAGACCCTATCACCACAAGCTGAAAGATCAGCGGGCGGTAGCTTTTCCGGTTGCCGTTGCGGCGGCTGTACAGAGACGACATGTTCATCATGACCCCTAAATGACCCCATGTCCGGTGTCTTAAATCTTGACCTGACGCGGGTGAAGCCGGTCATAGACCCGGCTCAGCACACGCAGGACCGGGATGATCAGGATCACATCGAAGATCACCGACGGTACTGTAACATATCCCGGAATCTCCGTCCATGCCACAGGGAAATCGGCCAGAAAGCGCAGAAGAAGCAGATAAACCGCATGGTAGGCCAGCGCCCCGCCCGCCGTCAGCACCAGCGGCAGGGCGAGGCTGGTCCGATAGACACGCGCTTCTGTCAGGCCGACCAGATAGGCAACCGGGACAAGGATCAGCGAGGAGATACCAAACGGCGCACCGGACAGCAGGTCAATGAACAACCCTCCCACAAAGGCCCACGCCATGCCCTCGCGGTCGTGATCCAGTATGGCCCATGCCAGCACCAGCACCACGATCAGATCAGGCTGGCCGCCAAATACCCGCAGATGCGGCAGGATAGTTGCCTGAATCAGCATGGCGATCAGAAAAAGGGGTATCCCAACCTGTAAGCTCATCGCTGGCTCTGAGACTGAATCACGTCATCGAAAACAGAGGTATCAACGGGCTGGAAACTCGTAATGACCGAGACAATCTGAAGGCGGTTGAAATCCACCGTCGGGCGGACCTCTGCCTCCTGAAACAGGGCGGCCTGCTGTCTGCGGACGCTGGTCACCTGCCCGATGACCAGGTTGGCCGGGAAACTTCCCCCCAGCCCCGAAGTCAGAACCAGATCGCCGACCTCAACCAGCGCTTCCTGCGGGATATACTCCATCCGCAGGCCCCCCTGCAGCTGGCCGATAACCGTTCCCTCTGCCCGCGAGTTCTGTAGCCGCGCGTTAACAGCGCTGGCCTGATCGTTGATCAGCCGCACCCACGAGGCGTTGTAAGCCACATCCTCGACCCGCCCCACCAGCCCTAGTTCATTGATGACCGGGTTGCCGATCTGGATGCCGTCCCGCGCGCCGCGGTCAATGATGATCCAGCGCAGGTAACCGCTGGCATCACGGGCGATCACGTTGGCAGTCACCAGGCCCTGATCAGGATGGGCGGCGGCATAATTGACCAACTCACTCAGGCGGTAGTAGTCCTGCTCGATCTCGCGCAGGCGCACGATCTCGACCTGCAATTCAGCCACAATGCGTTCGAGTTCCCGGCTGTGCTGGCGCAGGGTTTCATAGTCCCCGGCTTCTTGAGATGAGCCGGTAACGGCATCCGCTCCCCCCGTCAGCAGTCGGGCGACCGGCACAAGGGGCGTCATGACCACAGAGGTCAGCGGGCGGAGGAAGCCGGAACGCCCGCCGCCGACAATCAACCCGATTGCGGCAATCAACAACAATCCCAGTGTCAACAACCGCCTGTTCTGTCGGCGCATGTTTTTCCCCTACAAAACAATCAGGCGCGGCCTCCATACTATACACAGTATAGAAGCCACCCCCGCTTGATGACAAGATACCCGGCACAGCGTGCCCGCCGCGCCGATCAATGCTGTGTACTGCCCCGTTCCAACCCGACCAGCATACGGCGCAGATTGTCGTAATCCTCCAGCACGCGCCCTGCACCGCGTGCCACACAGGTCATGGGGTCTTCAGCCAGCCAGACACGCATCTTCAGCTCATCGGCCAGCCGCTCGGTCAGGCCCAGCAGTTGCGATCCGCCGCCGGCCATGCATACCCCGCTCTCCATCAGGTCCGAGACCAGCTCCGGCGGGGTCTCTTCCAGTGCGTCCTTAATGGTATTGACAATGACAGAGACCGAGTTAGACAGAGCCTCGCGCAGCTCAATAGACGAGACCTCAACCGCCTCCGGCAGACCGGTGATCAGGTTGCGCCCGCGCATGGTGACAGTACGCTCCTCCGGCAGGGGGAAGGCAGAGCCGGCCTCGATCTTGGCCCGTTCAGCCATACGCTCACCGACCAGCAGGTTGTACTTGGTGCGCATATACTGGATGATATCCTCATCCATCTCGTCGCCGGCCACGCGGATTGAGCGGCTGATCACAATCCCCCCCATGGAGAAGATCGCCACCTCGGTTGTGCCGCCGCCAATGTCCACGATCATACTGCCGCGCGTCTCCGTGATCGGCAGGCCGGCCCCAATGGCCGCCGCCATCGGCTCTTCGATCAGGAAGGCCTCCCGTGCGCCGGCTGACATTGTGGCATCATACACGGCGCGTTTTTCTACCTCCGTCACGCCCGCCGGAATGCCCACCACAACGCGCGGACGGGGCAGAGGCACCAGTGACTGTTCATGAGCCTTGCCAATGAAGTATTCCAGCATGGCCTGTGTGATCTCAAACTCGGAGATCACGCCGTCACGCATCGGGCGGATGGCAATGATATTGGCCGGAGTACGCCCCACCATCTGGCGGGCCTCAGCCCCAATTGCCAGCGCCTTGCGGGTTTTTTTATCAATGGCTACCCATGAAGGTTCATTGATGACAATGCCGCGCCCCCGTACAAATACAAGCGTATTGGCAGTGCCTAGATCAATGCCGATGTCCAGTGAAAACAGGCCGAGAAGCCAGTTAAGGGGGGTAAACACGTTAAGGTTCGCTCCTTAACAGGGGAAAGGCCCTGATTAGTGTGCAGAATTGAGGCAGGCTCTTATATAATCTGGCAGGGGTACACCCCGCAGTGCGCCCCTGCTTTTCTGCCGAGCGGGATTATACCATCCGAGCAGGGGGCCTGCAAAAGCGCAGACGGGCGGCCCCAGAGACTGGAGGAACAACCATGCCCACTGTTCAGGCCAAGATAGGAAGTGTGATAGGCTTAGGTCTACTGCTGACAGCCTGTACCGGCACGCCCCCGCCGCCCTCGACGGCCTCTCCCC
>DAOTYH010000115.1:0-19078 GCA_034435015.1 Anaerolineae bacterium
TGCTAGCCTACGTGTATGGGGGAGTGTGTCTGATCCCCACCTATCGCCGTAACATGCGCGGCAACAGTCCGGAAGATGCCCGCTTGATCCGTCAACACCGCTCGATGATCGAGACGGTCAACAGCCAATTGGAGAAAATGGGCCTGCAGCGTCTTCATGTCCGCACCAATACTGGTGTTGCTCTCAAAGTCCTGGCCTCGCTCATCGCCTTGGCCTTGACCAACGCTAACTAGCAATCAGGGTATATCTATAGTCATGATGCATCCCTCCAACAGATGTAGTGCCACATTATCCCTGTTCCGCTCTCATATGCTATCACAGAGCTGTCAAAAGATCTCAACCGCTGAAGCGGCCTCCGCTCAGAAGGTTGGCCTGCACGATAGTCAGGATTATGATGTCCTTATGTGCTTACTGCAGGCTGAGGAGGAAATGTGAACACCCTAACGGATAAGTCCGTACGGACTTCTGGCTTCTGGTGGGATGTGATCGACTCGCCGCTGGGACCGTTGTACATGGCCGCGACCGCCGGCGGGCTGTGTCGTATCAGTCTTGGCGGGGATGCGGAAACTTTCTTTGCCTCCCTGACTTCTCTTGCCAATATCGGGCGTAACCCTCAGCAACTGGCTCTGGCCGCTGAGCAGTTGAGGGCCTATTTCAAGAACCCCTCCTTTGTGTTTGACCTGCCGCTTGACCTGAGCGGCGTGACGCCCTTTCAGAGAGAGGTGCTTGTGACGGCACGTACTATCCCTGCCGGCACGGTCTGGACATACAAGCGTCTGGCTGAAGCAGTTGGCAGACCGAAGGCCAGCCGTGCTGTCGGACAGGCAATGGCGCGTAACCCTCTGCCGATTGTAATACCATGCCACAGGGTAGTGGGAAGCAGCGGCTCTCTGACGGGATACGGCGGCGGGGAAGGCATCGCCGCCAAGCGCTGGCTTCTTCAGCGAGAGGGGGCCTTGTGAGCGGCGGCACAAGTGCTTGACGGCGTCGGCTTTCTGGGAGTAGAATATGAACGGTCGTTCGTTCATCTTTGCGGCCAGTGAGGCAAAGACAGGTGACTACCATAACTCCACCCATCAGCCGTGGGGAACGTACCCGCCAGTCCATTCTGGGGGCCGCTGAGCGGCTCTTTTTAACGCGAGGGTTCAACGGGACCAGTATGCGGGAGATCGCACGGGAGGCGGGGAACATAGCTGTTGGCGGAATCTATAACCACTTCAGCAGTAAGGAAGAAATCTTCCGGGCCTTGCTGGCCGCGCGAAGCCCTTATCCTGAGATTGTGGCCATGCTGGATGCTCTAGAGGGCGATAGCGGTGCGGCGCTCCTGAGCGAGGCCTTCCGCCGCTTACAGAGGATCATGATCGATCATATGTCCTTCCTGAGGCTGGTGCTGATCGATCTAGAGGAGTTTGAAGGCCATACCCTCCGTTCCCTCTTAGGGAGCATAATCCCCTCGATCATCCGTTTTGCTGAGCGGGCGCGTCTGGCCGGCGGCATCCGCCCGGATGTCAATCTGTTTGTGATGATGCGGGCGTTTGTGGGGATGGCAGTAGGATACATCCTCACCGGCTTGATCAGTTACCCTGGAGGCCGGCCCATGTTGCCGGGCGTGCCGGCGATGGATGAGACACAGTGGCAGGCCGCGATCTTCGATATTTTCCTGCACGGCGTGATCGAGAGAGAAGGCAGGCAGTGAACGCCCGCACCCTGGCGATCATGCGCAAGGAGTTCTTGCACATCATCCGTGACCCGCGCACGCTGGTATTGATCTTTCTGATCCCTATTATCCAGATGATGCTGTTAGGGTACGCCGCCACAACCGACATTGACAACGTTGCGCTGGCTGTGTTGGATGGCGATCACAGCTTTGAAAGCCGCGCTCTGATCCGAGCTTACCAGTCCAGCGGGTATTTTCAAGTCACCCGTTACGTTGATTCGGAAGATCAAATGGCCCGCCTGCTGGACGCTGGTCTGGTGCGTGCCGCGCTGGTGAGCCCCGCTTCTTATGGTCATAGCCTGCTGGCAGGCCAGCCGGTCGAGGTTGGGTTTGTGATTGACGGCTCTGATCCGACGGTGGCCAACAGCGTGCTGGCGGCGGCTCTTCAGATTGGCCAGGCCCACGCCAGCTTGCAACGGCGCGGGCAGTCCTTGGTCGGCGGCTTAGAGGTGCGTCCCACTGTGTGGTATAACCCCGGCCTTGAGAGCGTCAACTACATGATCCCAGCCCTCATGGGGTTGATCTTGCAGTTCTTAGCTACGCTGGTTACCTCTATGGCCGTTGTGCGTGAGCGTGAGTACGGCACGCTGGAGCAGTTGATCGTAACCCCTATCCGCCCGGCAGAACTGGTGCTTGGCAAGACTATTCCCTATGTGCTGGTTGCTTTTTTTGACCTGTTTGAAGTTCTGCTGATCGGGACGCTCTGGTTCAGAGTCCCCATTCATGGAAGTGTCGGGCTACTGCTGGCTCTGTCGGGGCTGTTCTTGCTGGGGTCTCTGGGGATTGGTATCCTCATCTCGACCGTCACGCGCTCCCAGCAGGAAGCGATGTTAATGAGCTTCCTGATCTTGATGCCGTCTATTTTCCTGTCGGGGTTTTTCTTCCCGTTGGAGGCTATGCCCCCGCTGTTGCGTATGCTGAGCTACCTGATCCCGTTGCGTTACATGCTGCTCATCATACGCAGTATCGTGTTGAAAGGGATCGGGGTCACCGCCCTGCAAACGGAAGTCCTGTTTCTGGGTATCTTCTGTGCGCTGATCCTGATCCTCGCCGCGTGGCGTTTCCGTAAATCCCTGGATTGAGGAGAGCGTTCAACCCAAGCCGGGTCGAAAAATCTTGAGCGTTGCGCAACGGACCACGGATGTGACAGGTATGAGTTCAAACAACCGGAACGAGGTCGTCATTGAGACAAGAGCATTACGGCGTGTATTTGGGAAGACCGTTGCAGTAGACAGCTTGGACTTGACGATCCACAAAGGCGAAATCTTCGGGCTGGTCGGGCCGGACGGCGCAGGCAAGACCACTACCCTGCGTCTGCTGGCCGCTATCATGGACCCGACCAGCGGCTCGGCCAGCGTGCTGGGCTTTGATACTGTCCGTCAAGCTGAGGCGATCAAAGAGCATATTGGGTATATGGCTCAGATATTCAGCCTGTACCGTGACCTCTCGGTGGCTGAGAACCTCAACTTCTTCGCAGACGTGTTTGGCATCCCGCGCAGGGTTCGGGCAGAGCGGATCAACCGCCTGCTTGATTTTGCCCGCCTCAAGGAGTTCCGCAAACGCCGTGCCGGCCAGCTTTCCGGCGGGATGCAGAAGAAGCTGGGACTGGCCTGTACCCTGATCCATGAGCCGGAAATCCTCTATCTGGATGAGCCGACTACGGGCGTTGATCCGGTCTCGCGGCGCGAGTTCTGGGACATTCTGGCCGCCCTCCATGTGCGGGGGGTGACGATTGTAGTCAGCACCCCTTACATGGATGAGGCCGAACGCTGTTCACGGGTGGGGCTGATGTATGAGGGGCGGCTGATCGAGTGTGCCGCTCCCGCCGAGATCAGGCGGCACGTCCCCGGTCAGGTGATTCAGTTCCGGCCCGCTGATCGCATCCGGGCACGTGCCATCCTGCGTGCTGAACCGGCCATCCGTGAGGTCCAGTCTTATGGTGAGCTGTTGCATGTCTTTGTGGACGATGTTGAGCAGGGGCAGGCGCTCATCC
Source organism: Anaerolineae bacterium (assembly GCA_034435015.1). Taxonomy (GTDB): domain Bacteria; phylum Chloroflexota; class Anaerolineae; order Aggregatilineales; family UBA3940; genus DAOTYH01. The sequence goes on from DAOTYH010000115.1 coordinate 3,711, forward strand.
GGCAGATGATGGCCCAGGCAGGTATCGGCATCTCAGGGATGCGGCAGGTCGAACCTCGTATGGAGGAGGCCTTTGTCTCGCTGATCAGGCAACGGATGGAGGCTGTCGAGCCGGAATCTATCCTCATGCGGAGGGAGGCTGTCTCGGAATAGAATGGGTGATCCGCCAGGCGTTCAAGCTCCTCCGGCTCAAAGCGAAGACCGGTATGCCATCCGGGTCGAGAACCTGACCAAGGACTTTGGCAGTTTCCGCGCTGTTGATCATATTTCGTTTGATGTCAGGCGCGGCCAGATTTTCGGCTTTCTGGGGCCGAATGGCTCTGGGAAGACGACCACTATCCGGATGCTGTTGGGGTTACTGCATCCTTCCAGCGGCACGGCCCAAGTGTTAGGCTATGATATATCCCGCGACTCAGAGCGTGTCCGCCCGCGCTTGGGTTACATGTCACAGCGGTTCAGCCTGTATGGCGATCTGACGGTGCTGGAAAACCTGCGTTTCTATGGGCGTACCTACGGATTAAAAGGCGAGCGTCTGCGTGAGCGCATCCGTTTTGCAGTCGAGATGGCAGGGTTAAAAGGGCGCGAAGGCGAACGCACCAAGAACCTTTCCGGCGGATGGCGGCAACGGCTGGCATTGGGCGCGGCCATCCTGCATGAGCCTGATCTGGTTTTCCTTGACGAACCGACCGCAGGGGTTGACCCTGTCTCACGGCGTGCCTTCTGGGATTTGCTGTATGAGATTACGACATCCGGTGTGACCATCTTTGTCACGACACACTACATGGACGAGGCCGAGCATTGCGAGGAGCTGGCCTTTATCCATGATGGGCACATTATTGCCCGCGGCTCGCCCTCCCGCATCAAGGAGACAATGATGAGCGGGCAGGTGCTGGAGATAGCCCCTCCTAACCCTGCTCAGGCTGTTGCGATCCTGAGCGAAGCTCAGAAAAATAAAGCACTGCCGATTGAGGAGGTGGCGCTCTATGGCTCGCTGATACACCTTGTTGCCCCTCAGGTTGAGCAGTATATGGATGCCATTGCTGATCTCCTCAGGGTGAACGGGCAAGAGCCGGGGCCAATGACTGTGATCGCTCCCTCTCTGGAGGATGTGTTTATTTCCTGTATCCGTCGAGAGTAGACCATGAACAGACGACGTATCATCGTGATCGTGGCGGCAGGAGTGGCCGTGTTGCTGGTGGCGGGGGGTGTCTACTGGGCAGTCAGTGCGCGTGCCCGTGCAAGCCTCCTGTCGAGGCTCAACGCGGGGCCGGGCGGGGTTCTCGGCAGTCTGACGGCCTCCGGCTTTATCGAAGCCGATGAAGTCCGGATCGCCGCCGAGTTAGGCGGGCGGGTTGTCGAACTGCCTTTTGAGGAAGGCGATGAGGTCTCCCGCGGGGATACGCTGGTTCGGCTTGACACCGCTCTCCTTGAGGCACAGCGTCGGGCCGCTCAGGCCAAGCTGGATATTGCCCTCGCTCAGCGTGAACTGGTGCAGGCCGGGCCGCGCCCCGAACTGATCCGGCAGGCTGAGGCGCAGGTTGCCGCCGCACAGGCCGCCGCCGATGCCGCCCGCGTGGCCTATGAGAGCGCCGTTGCTGTCCGTGACAACCCGCAGAGTGTGCAGGTGCAGGTCGTTGAGGCTGAGACCCAGCTTAGCGTGGCACAGGAGCAGGTCAACGCGGCCCAGATTCAGCTTGAGGCCGCTGACCGGCTTCAGCAGATTTACTCTAGCACGGCTGATCATCTGAACGAACTGGAGGATCGCTACGGAACAACCTTTGGCCTGTACATCCCCCCTGAGCTGGGGCTGGCTCCCCAGCGCTATCAGGAGGCGCTGATCAACCTGAACAGTGCTCAGGCAACCCTCAATGGTGCACAGGAGTTGCTGGCCTCTCTGCAGAGGCTGGCTTCTAACCCTCAGGCGCTTCAGGTACAGGTCGTCACCGCCGATGCGGCCCGCCGTTCTGCTGAGGCCGCGCTGGAACGTGCTCAGGCACAGCTAGCCGACCTGCAGGCAGGTGCTGCCCCTGAACAGTTGGCCATAGCCGATGCGCAGGTGCAAGAATCGCAGGCGGCGGTGGATGCCATCGAGGCCCAGATTTCCCGTATGACAATCGTCGCTCCTATGGATGGAGTCATTCTGGAACAGTCTGTCCACGTAGGCGAGCTGGCGGTGCCGGGCGTTCCCCTTGTGACACTGGCTAACCTCGACACGCTGACGCTGACAGTGTATGTGACGGCTGTCCAGTTGAGCCATGTGTCGCTTAATCAGCGGGCGGTGATCACGGTGGATGCTTTCCCGAACCGCACTTTTGACGGCGTGGTCACCTATATTTCCGATCAGGCCGAGTTCACCCCCCGCAGTGTCCAGACGCGCGAGGAGCGGGTCAATCTGGTATATGCGGTCAGGATTCGGATTGCCAACCCTGATCACCTGCTCAAGCCGGGCATGCCCGCTGATGCGCTGTTTGACTGACAGGAGGAAGACCCAATGAAACAACCTATCAGCCGGCGGCCTGGGGCGGTGATCATCTTTCTTCTGTCGTTGGGTCTTACAGCCTGCTCGGCAGGGAATGCCTCGGATACGTCTGAGGAGCTGATCGTTTCGGGGTTTATTGAGGCCGAGACCGTCAGTGTGGTTGCCGAGACGGGGGGGCGTGTAACACAGGTATTGGCGGATGAGGCCGATGAAGTCTCTGCCGGGCAGGTGTTGGTGACTCTCGATGACACCCTGCTTCAGGCGGAGCGGGCGCAGGCTGTCGCCGCGGTGGCCGCCGCTGAAGCTAATCTGGCGCAACTGCGGGCTGGTGCACGTCCTGAGGAGCTGGCGGCGGCAGAAGCCGCCTTGCGTCAGGCTCAGGCTCAACTGGAGGGCGCACGCCGCACTGCCGCGCAGGCATGGGCGGCGGCGGCCAACCCGCAGGATATTGACATCCAGATCGCCAGCGCCGAAGCACAGGTAGAGCTGGCGGCTCAGCAGGTTCAGTTGGTTCAGACCCAGCTTGACGAAGCGCGTCTGATGCTGGACTGGATGCAGGCTGTACCAGAGGAGCGTCAGGATCACAACGGGATCGAACTCCAGCGGTACACGATTGCGGCGCTGGAAGCCCAGCTCCGCGCCGCTGAGGCGAATCATGAGGGCGCACAGCGAAAGCTGGAGCTGTTACAGTCTCAGCGCGAATGGCCTGTACAGGCAGTAGCACAGGCGGGGCAGTCACAAGCCCAGATCGCGGTAGCGCAGGCTCAGGTTGATCTGGCACAGGCACAACTTGATCTACTGCGGAACGGCCCCCTGCCTCAGGAGATCGCCGCCGCGCAGGCTCAAGTTGATCTAGCACAGGCAGGTGTGGACCTGATTGATGCTCGGATTGCCCAGCTTACATTGGTCTCGCCCATTGACGGCGTGGTCACGACGCGGGCTATTGAAGTCGGCGAGACGGCTTCACCGGGGGTGCCGCTCCTCACGATTGCCAATCTGGAGACGCTCAAGCTGGTCGTGTATATACCGGAGACCCAGCTCGGCAGGGTACAGCTCAACGTACCCGTGAGAATCAGGGTAGATGCCTACCCGGGCGAGACCTTTGAAGGGCGGGTTTACTTCATCTCACGGGAGGCGGAATTCACGCCGCGCAATGTGCAAACTGAGGAGGAGCGCGTCAGCTTGGTGTTTGCAGTTGAAATCCGCATCCCCAACCCGGACGGCAGGCTGAAGCCCGGCATGCCCGCCGATGCGATATTCGGCCAGTGACGCTCTCCGTTTGCTGAGGGGGACGGCTGGCTCTAACGCCGTCCCCCTTTTGATTCTGCTGACAACGGTAGAGAACATGTGTTCGTATCGCACTTGACGGTTTGGGCGGCTGGTAGTATTGTTGGTGTTGAATATAACCGAGGGGGAATGGTGTAAATGATTGAGCAATTTATTCGTGCGCTGGCTGAGAATCTAGCCGATGTAGTGACGATTGCGGCAGTGACGGGGGTAGCGGCATGCGCTATCCTGTTCTGGCGGGCGCGTCAGCGCCATGTCAGCCGACTGCGTGCCCGCCTGCGGGGGGAGGTCAAAGCCGCCGGCGGGATGCGGGAGGCGCTTGCCAAAGTCTTCAACGTGGACGTGGCTGAGTTTTCTGCCATCGGCGCGGTCACATTGGTAGATATTGCGTGGCATTACAGCATGGCTGACCCGGCCATCTGGGATCATTTTCAGGGGCCGGGCGCTGACCATATGACGGACGCCATCCAAAACCTGGACGTGTTGAAGGCCAGCCTGGGAGATCAATCTCCTTCTATTCTGGGCCACATCGCGGAGTACCTCAAGCAGTTGGAAGCCTCGCAGGTCTTCCATGATCTGCTGGAGCGCCTGTCTGTGCTGGGCAGTGCTGGCGATGCGGCCGCTGATGTGCTCCACACGCCGGCTGTGACCCTGATCGAGACCCTGACGAGACAGGCCGCCAAAACGTTGGAAGGCGCGGCCAAGACGGTTGCCCTAGGCGAGTCAGGCCTGATCCACCACATTCCGCTGGTGACGATTGGTTTTGCTACCTATAGAGCTTGGCGGCGCTCCCAGCAGGGAGCGGGCCTGTGGCGCAACGTTGAGTTTGCGGCTATTGAGGTCACGACCCGTGCCGGCGGCGGACTCCTAGGCGGGCAGGTGGGCGGTACAATTGGGACGCTGATCGCGCCCGGCATCGGAACTATCGTTGGAGGGGTCGCCGGCGCGGTTGCCGGCGCGGTTGGCGGTGCTGTGCTGGGCGAGCAGATCAAGCAGAGCCATGTCCGGCAGGCCCAGAAGAGGCTTGAAGCCTCGCTGAACCAGCTCGGCGGGGCTTATCTGGAGGATGCGGCCCGCTTCCGTCAGTTGACAGAGGTCTTCATTGCACAGGAGCGGGAGTATACCCGCAACCTGCTGGAGACGCGCCGCCGCCTGCGCCGTTATGCGATGCCTTGGCGGATGCTCTGGCCGGATGAAAAGCTGATCCTGCTTCAGGAAACAGTGGCTATGGCACAGGCCCGCTTGAGCGAGATCAAGCAGGGGACGCTTGAGGCGGTTGAGCGTCTGGAGTACATGCGGGATCAGAAGCTCCATCGCCAGATGGGAATCCTGTTGTGGAATAATCCGGCCCTGCGCCAGCAATTGAATTGTGAACCAGAACTGGTCGAGGCAGTGGGAGATGCCAGCCAGCGGTTTCAATCGGAGATGACCCATCTGGGCCGGCTTCAGCCGGGGAGTGTGGTAGCGTGATCCTTGCACTTGACACTGCTACCAGTTTCGTCAGTCTAGCCCTGCATGACGGAGACACGATCATCGCTGAGGCGAGCTGGCGCTCCCGCGATCATCATACGGTTGAATTGGCGCCCGCCCTCGATGAGATGCTCAGGCGTGTCGGCCTTGCCCCCGCCGATTTAAGGGCTGTAGCCGTGGCCTTGGGGCCGGGGTCCTTTACCGGCCTGCGGATCGGGCTGGCGCTGGCCAAAGGGCTGGCGCTGGCGGCAGTCCCGCCGCTCCCCTTGATTGGCATCCCTACGCTTGACATTGTGGCGGCGGCTCAGCCGCATCTGGCTCCCCGCCTGTGTGCTGTGGCTCAGGCCGGACGCGGACGCATCAACGCCGGGTTCTATGTCTGGGCGGGCGGACGGTGGCAGTCCAACGGCGGTGTCTTCCTGACTACTTGGCAGGAACTGGCGGTACGTTTGGATGAGCCGGCACAGGTGGGGGGTGAGGTAGATACAGCAGGCCGCGAGATACTTGCGTCTATGGCCGGACGGATTATCCTTTCCCCTGTGGCTCACCGGATTCGCCGTGCAGGCTTCTTAGCCGACTTGGCCTGGGAGCGGCTGAGTGCTGGCAGGGTAGATAACCCGGCTGTTCTGGCGCCGATCTACCTGAATCCATAAGCGGAGACAGAAACTTTCATGACAGATGATCGCCTGCATGTGATCATGCGCCCCATGACCGTTGATGACATTGAAGAGGTAGTGGAGCTTGATCGCCTTTCTTTCCCGACCCCATGGCCTGCCCGGACCTACCAATACGAGATCGAGAACAACGAACATGCCTTTATGCTGGTGCTTGAGCACGGCGGCGCTTCGCTTCAGCCTCGGCGGAACGGCCTGTGGGAGCGGCTGAGGCGTCTAGTTGGCACGGATACAGCGTCGCCCCGTCGTCTGGTCGGATATGCGGGTTGCTGGTACATGGCCGATGAAGCCCACATCAGCACTATTGCTGTTCATCCGGACTGGCGGGGGAAGAAGCTGGGCGATCTGATGATCTGGTGCATGGTACGGCAGGCCTTCCGACGGGGCTCCAGCATGGTCACCCTCGAAGTGCGTGTCGGCAACACGGTAGCCCAGAACCTCTACCGGAAATACGGGTTTGAGATCGTCGGGCGGCGTAAGGGCTACTATCGCGACAACGGCGAAGACGCTTACATGATGACCCTGTCGCCCCTGGACGAGCACTGCCGGGCGCGGCAGGCTGAGTTTGGCAGGCAACTGGCTCGTTACCTGCGGGTGACGGATCGTGTGGCCGCCCCTCTTGGAGATCAGGTGGTTTCCATAGGCTGAACATCCCTCTGAATAACCTGCCTTGTGATCGGCTCGATGGTTGAAGGGCGCAACAATGTGAATGTGCGCCCTTCTTGACTTCTGCGGGAGAATCAATATGATAATGTTTACATCTGCAAAAGTTTGCAGATAACAGTTCTCTCTTCTCTCTCGCAGTTTTCCTGAACAGGGGGTGAGTTCAAAATGAATGACAGCTTGCTGAGTCCGCTTCCAATGCCACAGCTCATGCACGCGCCCGACGGGTTCTTTGCTGTGTGGTTGTCCATTGTGGGGTGGGTCGTATTGGCTGGTATGCTTGTATTAGCCGTCCGCAATACACGCACCCAGCTCGGAGACCGGCAGATTCCTCTCATGGGCATCTTGGCCGCCGCTATCTTTGCCGGTCAGATGCTTAACTTCACTATTCCGGGCGGCACGTCCGGGCATCTGCTGGGCGGTGCGTTGGCCGCTATCCTGCTGGGGCCGTGGGGCGGTATGCTGGTCATGACGGCGGTGGTGGCTATCCAGGGATTGCTGTTTCAGGACGGCGGCCTGTTGGTGATGGGGTTGAACATCATCAACATGGGTGTTATTACTGCGTTCGTGGGCTACTTTGTCTATCGGGGGCTTAAGAATCTGATCAAGGGGACTGCCGGCTCGCTGATTGCCGCGTTTATAGGGGCGTGGCTCTCTACTTTTGTCACGTCGGCGTTTGTCGCGGTGGAGCTGGCCGTGTCTGGGACATCCCCGTTGGGGGTGGCCCTGCCTGCCATGCTGGGCGTACACGCTATCATCGGGATTGGCGAGGGAATACTGACTGTGGCGGCGCTGGGCTTCATTACGGCGGTACGCCCCGATCTGATCTCTGGCGAGCAGGCCGCCGGCCAGAAGTCTGCCGGCTTGGTGCTGGGGGGACTGTTGATCGCGATGGCGCTGACCCTGCTTTCTCCGTTGGCCTCGCCCTATTCGGACGGCCTTGAGCGTATCGCAGAGGTGTTTGAAAATCCCAGCGCTGTTGAGGTTCAGCCGGTCGGCTTCAGCGTTCCGGATACGCCGCAGTTCTTTGGCACGGCCAAGGAGCCGCCCTACCAGATTCTGCCGGACTACACCATCCCCTTCTTAGGGGACAGCCCCATTGGCACGATTCTGGCCGGCGTGATTGGCGTGCTGATCGTATTTGGGGTGGCATATGGTGCGGCCCTGATCATCAGAAGACTCAGAAAGCAGAGAGCCGATCAGCCTGCCGGCTAAGGATAAAACGCCTGTCGCGGGCTGAACAGGTTATGCGATACAATACGGGAGGTCAGGCAGTGATGCCCCTCCCGTTTGTGTTTTCAGGGATCGAAACATATGCATTTTCATCTTGCAGATGCCTATCAAGAAACCGGCAGTCTGTTGCACCGCATGGATGCACGGGTGAAGATTGTCCTTGCGCCCCTGATGATCCTGCTGATCGGGCTGACGCCGGCAGGGGCGTTTGGGGCTTATGTCGGCTTCTTCGCGCTGGTGATGGCAGGAGCTGTTGTCGGGCGGGTCTCCCCTTGGACGGTCGTCCGGCGCTCATTTGTAGCCCTCCCTTTTGCCGCCGCCGCTGTCACGCTGATCTTTACCGTGCCGGGGAGGTCGCTGGGGGTTGTTCCGTTGCTGGGCCTGCCGGTCAGCGAGGCAGGCCTGATCCGTTTTGCCAGCATCATCTTCAAAAGCATGTTATCAGTGCAGGTAGCGGTACTGCTGGTGCTTTCGACACACTTCACGGACATGCTATGGGCTATGGGGGCGCTTCGTGTCCCCAGGGTGCTGGTTGCGATTATCTCTTTCATGTACCGCTATGCCTTTGTGATGGCCGATGAGGCCCTCCGCCTGACGCGGGCGCGTGACTCGCGCAGTGCCGTAATTGGCGGCAATCCTCTCAGAGGACGTTCCGTGTGGTTCAACGCCAGCACAACTGGCCGTCTGATTGGCAGTCTCTTTTTGCGCAGTTTCGAACGCAGTGAGCGAGTCTATCAGGCTATGGCGGCACGCGGGTATCAGGGCCAGATCAAGCGGCTCAGCCCGCCGCCGCTCACTTTCCGCGATGTCGCGCTGGCCGCCGTCCCTTTGCTGGCCGGCGTTGCGCTGACAGTAGTTGCCTCTCTGTGGTCATGATCCTTCTGTCGTGTTCTGGAGACTAAGATGCCGCTCAACGTAGCCCTGCTGGGTTTTGGGAATGTAGGCCGTGCCCTTGCCGAGCTGATCCTCGCCAAGCTGGACATCCTGCGCTATGACTATGGCATCCACCTGCGGGTGGTGGGGATCAGTACCCGCAGTCATGGCCATGCTATTGATCCGACTGGTATCAGTCTGCGCACCGCGCTGGATGCCGTCCGGCATGGCTCGCGGCTCGACGGCCTGCATCAGGGAGCGTCAGTCCGCGATACCTTTCGCTTCTTAGCTGATTGCCCCGCCGATCTGGTTTTTGAATGTACGCCGACCAACCCCTATGACGGCCAGCCCGCGCTGGCATATGTCTATGGCTTGCTGGAACGCGGCATCCATGTGGTGACGGCTAACAAAGGGCCGGTGGCCTTCGGCTACCGCGAGTTGAGCGAACTGGCCGCCCGCAAGGGGGTAGGCTTTTTCTTTGAGTCAACCGTCCTCGATGGCGCACCGGTGCTTGGTCTTGGACGGGAAGGACTGCCCGCCGCCCGCATCACACGCATACGGGGCATCCTCAACAGCACAACCAACTATATCCTGACCCGCATGGAGCTGGAGGGCCTCGACTTTGAGTCTGCCCTCCGTGCGGCGCAGGCCATCGGCGTTGCCGAGAGTGATCCTTCAGTTGATATAGACGGCTGGGACGCCGCCGTCAAAACGGTGATCCTCGCCAATGTCCTGATGGGGGCTGACCTCCGACCGGCTGATGTCCAGCGGACAGGCATCCGCCATATTACCCTCTCGGATATACAGGCCGCGCGTGCCGCAGGACAGCGCATCCGCCTGATCTGTGAGGCGGTCCGTCAGCCGGACGGAAATGTCACGGCCAGTGTCAGCCCTCAGCATGTCCCGCTTGATGACATATTGGCGGGCATCATGGGGACAACCAGCTTGGTTGATTTCGAGTCAGATGCCATTACCCGCCTGACCCTGATTGAGCACGATACTACCCCCGCCACGACAGCCTTCGGCATGCTGGCCGACATGATCAACATCATGCGGGGGCGTCACCATGTCGGTTTGGTACGGCTCAACGAAGACGAAGACTCTGACGTTTAACCGGCGGGGGCATATCTTTAGATGTCTGGGCTAGGGACTGCCCTCCTCTAGGCCGGCCTGCCGCTGAAGCTCGTATAGTTTGGTGAGGGCATCAATGGGAGACATCTCCTCTATCCTCAGCCGGCGCAGTTCTTCGATCACGGGGTGGGGGCCTGACTGGACGAATGAGAGTTGCATCATCGGCGGCGGACTTCCGACCTCCCATACATTGCGCTGGCTCTCCAGCTCCTTAAGGATTTCAGCCGCACGCATCACTACCGGTTTGGGCACTCCTGCGAGCTGGGCGACGTGTATCCCGTAGCTCTTGTCGGCTTTGCCGGGCCGGATGGTGTGCAGGAAGACCACACGATCCCCTTCCTCAGCGACAGCGACGTTGTAGTTAGCTACCCCCGGCAGGATGTTTTCCATCTCAGTTAGTTCGTGATAATGGGTGGCGAACAGCGTCTTGCCGCCCAGACGCGGCGAGTTGTGCAGATACTCGACCACCGCACGGGCTATGGCCAGCCCGTCGTAGGTGCTTGTTCCGCGCCCGATCTCATCCAGGATGATCAGACTGCGCCGCGTGCTCTGCTGGAGGATCAGCGCCGTCTCTACCATCTCGACCATGAAGGTGCTCTGGCCGGCAGAAATCTCATCCTGTGCGCCAATGCGCGTGAAGATACGGTCCACCAGCCCGATAGAGGCTTCATCGGCAGGCACAAAACTGCCGATCTGGGCCAGCAGCACAATCAGCGCCACCTGCCGCAGGTAGGTGCTCTTACCAGACATATTGGGGCCGGTGATAATGTGGATACGCTTGCCGTTTGAGAAGGTCGTGTCATTGGGGACAAACCGCTCCTCCTGAAGCATCTGCTCCACGACTGGATGACGCCCCCCTCGAATTTCAAGCACGTCCTCGTCTGTCAGCGCTGGACGCACGTAGCCCTGCCGTGCCGCGACCTCCGCCAGTGCGGCGCATACATCCAGACGGGCCAGTGCCCGTGCCGTATCGAGCAGGGGCTGGCTGTAGGCGGCGATCTGACGGAGCAAGTCTTTGTACAGCCGCACCTCTAGAGCGTGAATCTCCTCGTCGGCGTTGAGCAGGCGTACCTCGACCTCTTTCATCTCTGGCGTGATGTACCGCTCAGCGTTGACGAGCGTTTGTTTGCGGATGTACTCAGGCGGCACAAGAGCGGCATTGGCTTTGGTCACCTCGATGTAGTAACCGAAGACCTTGTTGTACCCCACCTTGAGGGTCTTGATGCCTGTCCGTTCGCGCTCAACCGCCTCCAGACTGTTGATCCATGCCCGCCCGTCTGCGCTGGCTGTGATGATAGAATCGAGTTCCGGTGAGAAGCCGGGCCGGATCACCCCTGTTGTACTCAGGGTGGCAGGGGGGTCATCCGTAATAGCTCTGCTGATCAAATCGGCTGCGTCGTCCAGCGGGTTGAGCCGCCCCGCCAGCTCGTGGAGTGCCTGCCCCTGCCCAATTAAATATCCCCGCAGAAGCGGGATGGACCGCAATGAGTCCCTCAAACTGATCAGTTCGCGGGGGCCTGCTGTGCCCGTCATGATGCGGTTGGTCGGGCGCTCCAAATCGCCGATGCCGTGTAACGCCTCACGGACACGCGCCCGCAGTGTGCCGTCCTGATAGAGCGCTTCGACTGTGTCCAGCCGGCGCTGTAGCCGGCTGAGATCAAGCAGAGGGCGGCTGAGCCAGCGGCGCAACAGCCGTCCCCCCATGGCGGTGACTGTGCGGTCCAGCACGCCCAGCAGTGACCCGCGTGACTGCCGCCCGCGAATGGTCTCGGTCAACTCAAGGTTGCGGCGCGTAGCCGCATCGAGTGCCATGTATTCACCGGTGGTATAGGTCACCAGTGTCGTGAGTTGGCTCAAGTTGCCGCGCTGGGTCTCGCGCAGGTACTGCACAATTGCGCCGGCGGCGCAGGCCGCCAGATCGGCACCTTCCAGCCCGAAGGCGGCGAGGCTGGCTGTCTCAAAATGATCGAGCAGAGCCTGCGAGGCGGTTGTAAAATCAAAGCGCCAGTCGGGCAGAGGGGTGATGTGGGTTTCCTCCCCCCCGATGGGCAACAGACCCTCTTCAAACACCTTCCGGGGGAGCAGGCACTCGCGGGGAGTCAGGCGGGCCAGCTCCTGTTGGATCAGCCCCATTACGTCGCCCTCGCCCTCTCGCAGTTCAGTTGCGGCGAACTCGCCGGTTGAAATGTCCGCGTAGGCGATCCCAACGCCGACGGGGCGGGGCCGCTCTGCCCCAAAGAGCGGAGCGAGCGCCATCAGATAGTTGTTCCGTTTCTCTGGCAGGAGCGCCGGCTCTGTAATCGTGCCCGGCGTTACCACCCGTACAACCTCGCGCGGCATCAGCCCGTCAATAGGCTCATCACTCACCTGTTCGGCAATGGCGACATGATAGCCCTTCTCGATCAGGCGGGCGATGTAGCTCTCAGCGGCATGATGAGGAACGCCAGCCATGGGGACGCGCTTGGTCTTGGAGATATTGCGGCTGGTCAGAACAATATCCAGCTCGCTGGAGACGATCTCAGCATCTTGATCAAAGGTCTCATAGAAGTCACCCAGCCTGAAGAAGACGATGGCGTGCGGGAATTGCTTCTTGATGTCAAGATATTGTTTACGAATGGGTGTGACTTCAGTCATGCGGTTAACCTGGCTCATGCAAAGCGTTGTCCATGCAAGCACCCTGCCTCACCGAGCAGGCCGGCTGGCCTGCACCAATTCTACCGTCATCAGGTTGGTTGTACCGGGCATGTTGTTGGCCACGCCGGCGGTCAGCACAACGCGCTGTCCCTCGTGAACCAGACCGGCGGCGACGGCCTGCCGGATCGAGCCGCGCAGAATCTGATCGGTGCTTTCTGCCCGTCCGGCGTGGAGGGGGATCACTCCCCACGACAGCATCAACTGACGCTGTACAATCCGGTTGGGCGTGACGGCAATAATGGGGGTATGGGGACGATAACGAGCCACTGCCCGTGCAGTCGCCCCGCTGGCAGTCGCAGTAATGATCGCCGCCGCGCAGAGGTCGTAGGCGGTATCACAAGTGGCATGGGCTACTGCGTCGGTGACATTGTCGGAAGACGAGGGGATATGCGGCGGGTGTTTCCACGGCCCCGCCAGAGTGGCCGCTTCCACCTCAGAGGCAATGCTGACCATTGTCCGCACGGCTTCGACGGGGTACTTTCCGGAGGCCGTCTCTCCAGACAGCATGATCGCGTCTGTGCCGTCCAGAATGGCGTTGGCCACGTCGCTGGCTTCGGCGCGGGTCGGGCGGGGATTACGGATCATCGAGTCGAGCATCTGCGTCGCGGTGATGACGGGCTTGCCGGCGGCATTGGCGAGCCGGATCAGGCGTTTTTGAACCATCGGGACCTTCTCAGGGGGAATCTCGATCCCCAGATCACCGCGTGCGATCATGATCCCGTCGGCGGCGGCGATGATCTCTTCGATGTAGTCCAGCGCTTCCGGCTTCTCGATTTTGGCGATCACGCGGATACACTTGTCTGAAGCACAGCGCTCGGCGATAGCTTCTTTCAGGTTGAGGATGTCTCCTGCACAGCGGACGAAGGAGAGCGCTATCCAGTCAACCTCCTGCTCGATGGCAAAGTCGAGGTCGGCCCGGTCCTTGTCAGTCAGGGAGGGAACAGACAGCACCGTGCCCGGCAAGTTAAGCCCTTTGTTGCTCTGAAGTAGTCCGCCGGTGATCACCCGGCATAGGATCGTATCCTCTGATACTTCCAGTGTGACGAGTTCCATCAGGCCGTCATCCAGCAGGATGCGTTCGTCGGCCTTGATGTCGCGCGGCAGGTCTCGATATTGCACCGGAATCACAGCCGCTGTCGGCCCGCTCTCCAGCCGATGACCGCTTACCGGCTGGGTGGTCAGGTGGATTAGTTCCCCTTCATGGAGGGGAACGCCGTTCCCCTCCATCAAACCAACGCGCAGTTTAGGGCCTTGCAGGTCGGTGAGGATGGCAACCGGCTTTTTGGCCTGCCGCGCGGCGGCGCGAATGCGGGCCATGTTCTGAGCGTGAAAGGCATGATCGCCGTGAGAGAAGTTCAGGCGGGCTACATCCATGCCGGCTTGTATCAGTTCGCGCAGTGTTTCCGGCTTGCGCGAGGCCGGGCCGATGGTGCAGACAATCTTAGTACGAATCATATGACAAGCCCTTCCTGATAGATGTCAGATCATAGTGCCTTCTACGATAGACTGCGAACGGCATCGCGTCAAGGGGGAAATTACAAAATGCAAAGGCCCTCACTGAGAGGGTCAGTGAGGGCCTAAGGAGTTTTCCCCTGCGGGTTTTATCGTTCACCCTGCTTATGTAGGGATAATGAACACTTCTCTTGCGGGTATCCTCTCAACACCGGTAGAAAATCTCTTCTGCCTCCCGGCGCAGTCGGAGATAGCTCTCATACCGCTCGATCCAGATGTCCCCTTCCTCCACGGCGGCCCGCACTGCACAGCCCGGTTCGTCTTCGTGACGGCAGTCCTTGAAGCGGCACTCATGGATGAACGGATATATCTCACGGAAATATCCGTCAATCTCCGATGGTTCGATATTGAACAGCCCGACAGCTCGAATGCCGGGCGTGTCGGCAACGTAACCGCCCCCTTCAAGCGGGAACAGCTCTGGTGCGACGGTGGTATGCCTCCCTTTGCTGGTGGCCGAACTGACTGATCGCACTGTCAGCCCCAACCCCGGCTGGATGGCGTTCAGCAGGCTGGTTTTGCCTACTCCGGATGGGCCGGTCAAGGCCGAGATTTTACCTATCAGCGCCTCGCGCAGTTCCTCGATGCCGGTCCCTTTGACGGCGCTGGTGTAGATGACCCGGTACCCCAGCGCGTCGTACAGGTCAAAGAAATCAAGCGCATCGCGGCGGCGCACCAGATCGATCTTGTTGGCGCAGATGATGGCTGGTATCTCGGCCTTCTCTGCGATGACCAGCAGACGGTCAAGCGCCTTGACTTTGGGGGCAGGCTGGGCGCAGGCAAAGACCAGCACTACCTGATCCGGGTTAGCGATGATGACCTGCTCGCGGTCAATGGGCTTATCCCGACGCCCATCCGGGGAGGGAGCCTGCCGTGTGAAGGCCCGCACGCGCGGCTCGACCTCCTCGATCACGCCCTTCAGCACAACAGTATCGTTTTCGTATTCCTTGACGGTGGATATTTTGACTCGATCCCCCAGCGCGACCGGGTCAGTTGAGAGCCTTGTTTCCAGCAGACGCCCGCGCACCCGGCACGTGATGGCGCCAAGCTCGGTTTGCACCACGAAAAAGCCGCTCTGGGCTTTAATCACCAGTCCCGACAACCACTCCTGTTCCGTCAACGCCGATGCTCCTTTTATTCAACTACAGGAATCAAAACGCCACGAGGCCCGCCCGTGGCGCAGGAGCAACGTGAGACGTCCTGCCTTGATCAAGGCTATGCTCCCGCGCCGGGCAGGGCGGACTGAAACCCCTCGCCTTCAAGCAGAGATTCAGCCATAAGACGCCTCCTGCACGATCCAGCATATTTCAGATCACATGGCTGAAAATTAGCATGAAAGAGGAGGGTTGTCAATGT
>DAOTYH010000116.1:0-13557 GCA_034435015.1 Anaerolineae bacterium
ATAGGAGCATTTTGTAAACAGAGATGAAAAACCAGCGGGCATTCGAGAGAAGATTCACAAGCGTGCGGAAAAAGTGTGCACCCCCCAGCCGGTTGGCCGCACATACACAAGTCGCTATATTGCCTAATATCATGACTTATCTACGGCACAGACCATACCCTCACCCGTTCCAGAACGACCTCCGCCCCGCCCCGCGCGGACGACTCAACATAGAGGCCGGCTGACAGCGGGACTCCTTCTGTTCCCCCGTCGAAGATGACGGCCAGTTCGTCATTGATGTATACCGCCGCCCGCCCTTCTGACAGGTCAACCCGCAGACGGTTGATCCCGCCCTGCCGCCGGACATGGGGGAAAAGCCCCCACTCACGGATAAACTCAATCTCCGCGCCCGCCGTGCGGAAGACCGTCAGGTAGCCGTCGCCGTTCACGGCTGTCACCGTGCAGGGGGCATCCGATGAGGCACGCCACCACAGGCCGTACCCCGTCTCAGAGGGGCCGTCCCTCAGACGAGCTGTGACCTCTAATGTGGCCGGCGGCGTAATCGGATAGTCAAAGGGGAGGTACAGGCGCTCGTCCGGCCCGCTGACGCGGTACACCTGAAGAGGCGCGGCATCCAAAACCAGCCCGCCGAGAGGGCGGGGGTCGCTGATGCCGCCAAGCGACAGCGCCAGCAGGAACAACAGGAAACCAGCCGCTCCGCCCAAGGCCGCAAGGACAGCCCGCCACAGCCAGAGGGGGAGGCGATCATCCTGCGGCTGGGCGGTCATAGGCCAGCCTGCCCCTCCGGCGGGACGGCAGTCCTGAGGGCGTCGAGGGCCAGCATCACACAGCGCGTCCGGCTGGCAACAAGGGCCTGCCCCAGCAGAGGGACAAACGCCTCCTGATCGAGCCGCCTGACCTCTTCCAGCGGCCTGCCCAACGCCATCTCCGTCAAGATCGAGGCCGTTGCCCGGCTGATGGTACAGCCCTGCCCCTCGAAGCCAATATCCACGATCCGCCCGCCGGCGTCCAGTTGAACGTACAGCCGGATGACATCACCGCAACCGGCATTCTTCCCCTCGCCGATCAGCGAGGCGTTGTCAAGCGGGCCGTAGTGGCGTGGATGCTCGTAATGGTCGAGGATCAGATCAATGGCGCTCTGCTGATCCATTCTGCCAGCCTCCCTGCGAAAACTCTTGGCGGACTCTGATGATGACTATAGCCCGTCAGACCCGTATATACCACTCACAGCAAGGGAGGGGGTGTACCCTGCAAGGCACATCCCCTCCCGACGGCATTCAGATCAATCTGCGCCCTGATCAGATCAGGCACGCGGCACGGTGATGACGGTCACCTCTTGGACCTGCCCGCCGCGCACGATCTGCACGGTAACCTCGGCTGGCAGTTGATCACTGCTCAGCAGGACGAGCAGTTCTTCGACATCCCGCACCGGCTGACCCCCCAGCGAAACGATGATGTCGCCCACGATCAGGCCGGCCCGCTCGGCGGGGCTGTCCGGCTCGACTGACACGATGATCACGCCGGTCTCCTGGGCCAGTTGATCCCGGATCGGCGCGGGCAGGCGTACCGGCTGTACCCCCACCCCCAGATAGCCGCGCTGGACACGGCCTTCACTCAACAGGGCCGCCGCAACCCGCCGCACGGTCGCGGCAGGTACTGCCAGCCCCATGCCGCGCATCGGGAAACCGGAGGTATTCATCCCCAGCGCCCTGCCGGAGGCATCCACCAGCGGCCCGCCCGAAAAGCCCGGATACATGATCAGGTCCGTGCGCAGGAAGCTGGCCGGCCCAAACGGCATGGGCGGTACAGGCGGCAGGCATCCCCGCCCCATTATCCCGCCGCGATGATGTTCGTGCCGGCGCGGCGGGCCGCCCGGACGCCAGATGGGCGGACGCCAGCCCTCACCCAGACTGCTGATCACCCCCAGCGTGGCCTCGACCTCTTCGCCGGGCCGCGCTACTGCCAGCACCAACTGCCCGACCTGCGGCGGGTCTCCGGCCCACGCTAAGGCTGTCAGGCCGCCGGTCTCGGCCCGCAGGACCGCTATATCGGTGGCCGGGTCGCGACCGATCAAGGTGGCCGCCACAACCCGCCCGTCCGGCAGGCCGATGCCGATGTTGTCATCGCGCTCAACGACATGATGTGCCGTGACGATGATCCCATCTGCCGACCAGACAAACCCGCTGGCGGGCAGCCGCCTCCGTCCTTCGACACGCACGACACTCTGCGCCGCCGACTTCACTGCCGCCGCCAGCGCATCCGACAATTTCCCTAGCTCCTCAGCCATATGATTCTCCTCATTTCCCAGGTCTTTCGAAACTATGTGCTGATTATCGCGCCTGCCCGGCAGGAGGAGATCAATATTTAGAGGAGAAGATACCTAGAAAAAAGGCTAGGGGAGACAATGCTACAGGATAATCAGACCCAGCCGGCTGGCGCGGACGACCGCATCTGTGCGGCTCTGAGCGCCCAGCTTGCTCAAGATGGCATTGACATGGAACTTGACCGTATGCTCGCTGATGCCCAGATGGTAGGCAATCGCCCGGTTGGCCAGCCCTTGAGCCATCAATTGCAGGACTTCACGTTCGCGCGGGGTAAGGTCCTCCACAGGGACGGCAGGGGCAGATTCGGCAACCGGCAACAGGGCTTCGGCCAGCGGCAGGTCGAGGACAACCAGCCCTTCCATCAGGGCAGTCAGCCCGGCGGCGATCCGCTCGCCGCCGGCATCGCGCATCAGCAGGCCGCGCCCGCCCGCGTGCCACACTTCTAAGGCGCGGGTCTCATCAGGCAACAGGACAAGAACGGGCACTGCCGCCCCTGCCAGCTCCGTCCGAAGCGCCTCCAGCACGGCAGGAGAGGGGTCCCAGCCCATATCCCAGACGACAACATCGAAACGACCGTAGGGCAGGTCGTCGTCCGGCGCGGCCTGCCCTACGACTTCACAGCCGGCCTGCTCATCCAGAAGAGCCGTCAGGCCCATACGGGCCAGCGGATCAACTGCCACAACCAGCACACGGAGATCGCTCATACCGGCAGACATCAAGCATCCTCACGGCAGGAGAGGGCCGCCATCCCTTCGAAGGTCCTGCAACACAGCCGCCTTAAGCGGCAATGGCCTGTTCAAACTGGCTGTTGTACAGGCTGGCATAGAAGCCGCCGCGTGCTAACAGCTCCTCATGACTGCCCTGCTCAACAATGTCGCCCTCGTTCATAACCAGGATGGTATCCGCATTGCGGATCGTGGACAGGCGGTGGGCGATGATGAAGCAGGTGCGCCCCTTCATCAGGTGATCCATAGCCTCCTGAATCAGGACCTCTGTACGGGTGTCCACCGAGCTGGTCGCCTCGTCCAGAATGAGGATAGGCGGATCGGCCAAAAAGGCGCGGGCAATGGTCAAAAGCTGTTTCTGCCCCTGCGAGATGTTGGTGACCTCCTCGTTGATGACCATGTTGTAACCATCCGGCAGGGTGCGGATGAAGTGGTCCACACGAGCGGCCTTCGCGGCGGCAATCACCTCTTCATCGGTCGCATCCGGGCGGCCATAACGGATGTTCTCCATGATAGTGGCGTTGTAGAGCCATGTATCCTGCAGGACCATGCCGAACATGCGGCGCAGGTCACGGCGGGTAAACTCGCGGATGTCATGGCCGTCAACGAGGATTGTGCCGCTGTCCACATCATAGAAGCGCATCAGCAGTTTGACAATGGTTGTTTTGCCCGCGCCAGTCGGGCCGACAATGGCAACCCGCTGACCGGGTTCAATTGAGGCACAGAAGTCACGGATGACTACCTTATCCGGCGTGTAGCCAAAGCGGACATGCTGAAACTCCACACGCCCGGCCACTGAATCGAGCCGGACAGGCTGGCTGGTCTCAGGGGCCTCTTCAGCCTCATCGAGGAACTCAAACACGCGCTCAGCGGCGGCGGCAGTCTGCTGGAGCACATTGGAGACATTGGCGATCTGGGTGATGGGCTGGGTAAACGAGCGGACATACTGGATAAAAGCTTGAATGTCGCCGACCGTGATCACGTTTCTGATCGCCAGCCAGCCGCCGAGGATGCAAACCGCTACATAGCCAAGGTTGCCGATGAAATTCATCGCCGGGAACATCAGACCGGAAAGGAACTGCGACTTCCAAGCCGCGTCGTGAAGGACGGTGTTGTAGCGGTCGAACCTCTCGATGCTTTTCTGTTCGCCGTTGAAGGCCTTGACCACGATATGCCCGCCGTACATCTCCTCAATGTGGCCGTTGACATGACCGAGATAGTCCTGCTGTTGCTTGAAGTACCGCTGTGAGTACCTGATGATCAGGCTGATGAGCGCCATCGAGAGAGGAAGGGTCACCAGCGCAACCACGGTCATCAGCCAACTGATGGAGAACATCATGATCAGGATGCCAATGAGGCTCGTCACGGAAGTCACGATCTGGGACAGGCTTTGGTTGAGCGTCTGGCTGACCGTGTCCACATCGTTGGTGACGCGCGAGAGCACCTCACCGTGCGTCGTGCCGTCAAAGTAGCGCAGGGGCAGGCGGTTGATCTTCTCGGATATATCCTTGCGGAAGCGGTACGTGATCTTCATGGATATACCGGCCATGATCCAGCCCTGAATGTAAGCAAACAGGGCCGAGAGCAGGTACAGACCAAGCGTGATCAGCAGGATGCGGCCAATGTATTCGAAATCAATGCCTGTGCCCGTCCCTGCGATCAGGCCAAGCACACCCTCAAACAGCCGGGTGGTAGCCCGGCCCAGAATCTTAGGACCGACGATGGTAAAAACCGTCGAGGCGGCGGCAAAGATCAAGATGACCAGAATGGCCGCCTTGTAAGCGCCAAGATACTCAAGCAGTCTGCGCATGGTCTTTCTGAAGTCACGGCTCCGCTCGGTGCTCAGGCTGATTGGGCCGCGTCCCATTGGTCTTGGTCCACCAAACATTATGCCACCTCCTGCCTGTTGAGCTGGGACAGGGCAATCTCGCGGTACGTTTCACAGCTCTCCATCAGCTCGTAGTGAGTCCCCTTCCCGACTATCCTGCCTTCCTCCAGCACGATAATCTGATCGGCATCCTTGATGGATGAGACCCGCTGGGTCACGATCAGAACGGTGCTGGCGTTGACATGTCCTCTGAGCGCACGCCGCAGGGCGACATCCGTCTTGAAGTCAAGGGCAGAGAAACTGTCATCAAAGATGTAAATAGACGGCTTCTTGACCAACGCGCGGGCGATTGAAAGACGTTGTCTCTGGCCGCCTGAAACATTGGCCCCGCCCTGCGCGATCTCAGCCTCCATGCCTGCCGGGTTCTCAAACACGAACTCAGCCTGTGCGATCCGGAGCGCTTCCCTCAGAGTATGGGTATCGGCATGTTCATCGGCATAGCGAAGGTTGCTCTCAACCGTGCCGGAGAACAGCATCCCCCGCTGAGGGATGTAGCCGATCCGGCCGCGCAGGTCCTGCTGAGCTACCTCGCGTATGTCAATGCCGTCTATGAGGATCGCCCCTTCCGTCACGTCGTAGAAACGCGGGATCAGGTTGATGATGGTTGACTTGCCCGAACCGGTCGAGCCGATAAAGGCCGTCACCTCACCGGGGCGGGCGACAAAGTTAATGTCATGCAGGACATCTTCCTCTGCGCCGGGGTAGCGGAACGACACATGGCGGAACTCGATCACGCCCCGGAAGGGATGTTGAAACTGCTTCGGGTGTTCAGGGTCGCGGATGCTCAGGTCCGTATCCAGCACCTCGGCGATACGGTCGGCGGACACAGAGGCCCTCGGCAGGATGATAAACATCATGGTCAACATGAGGAACGACATCACGATCTGGAGGGCATATTGCAGGAAGGCCATCATGTCGCCGACTTGGATGTTCGACTGCGCCACCTGATGCGCCCCTACCCAGATGATCAGCACGGTGACGCCGTTCATCAGGAACATCATCGCCGGCATCATGACAGCCACTATCCGGTTGACAAACAACATAGTGCTGGTCAGGTCTGTATTGGCGCGGTCAAAGCGGTTCAGCTCGAAGTCCTGCATGTTGAAGGCACGCACAACCATCATGCCGGACAGGTTCTCGCGCATGACAAGATTGAGCCGGTCCACCAGCCCCTGAATCGCCTTGAACTTGGGCAGGGCTATCGCAAACGCAACAATCACAAGGCCGATCAGCGTCAACACTGCCACCGCGATAATCCACCACATCGAGCCGGCTTTTCCCAGCGCACGGATCACGCCGCCGACCCCGATGATGGGAGCATAAAAGACCATACGGATCATCATGAAGGTGACCATCTGCATTTGGGTCACATCATTGGTGGTGCGCGTGATCAGCGAGGCCGTGGAGAACTTGTCCAGTTCAGCGCTGGAGAACCCCTCCACTTTAACAAACACGCCGCGGCGTAAGTCGCGTGCCAGCCCGGCGGCAGTGCGGGCGGCAAGGAAGCCTACCGCCACCACGCAGGCGCCGGTGAGCAGAGTCAGCCCCAGCATCATCAGGCCGGTGTTGATGATGTAGTTGATCTGAAGCCTGCTGGTATCCATGCCCAGCGCCTCATACTCCGCGCGGACGGCTACCACTGCGGCCTGTATCACCATCTTCTCGCCCATCGTCTCAAAGCGCTGATTGACCTGTTCCATCAGCGGGGTGAGCTGAGCGGCAGGCAGGCTGGAGAGCAGGGCAAACACGTCCATCCCCGGCGGGATGCGGGACAGATCAAAGCCTGTGTTGCCGGCCATCTCCGCCGCACGGGCCGGGTCAGCGAGCGCCTGCTCAATGCCAAACACTACCAGAAGGGCCTTGCCCATGATAGGGTTCAGTTGCTCAATGCGTGCCCTGCCGGCCTCATTCAGAACGTAAACAGGCTCGCTGGCAAGGGCTGGGAAGTCCCTGACATAGGCCTCATAATCGGGCGAACTGCTGTCTATCAGGGTGTAGCTGTCCAGCACCTGCGTCCGCTCGTCTTCGCTCATGAAGATCGTCAGCCTGTCCATCTCACGCTGGCGGATGGCAACCGGTACGGCATTCTCTATGCCTCCCTGTTGAATGCCGTTGTTGACAATCCGCGACATGTAGTCAGGCAGTGCCAGATCAGCCATTGCCTGCACAAATAAAAGAGCAACGGCAAGTACGATTTTAGGAAGGTGCGGTTTCAGATATTTAGCCAATCGAATCACGGTGATATACGCTCCTTAACAACTATGACAGCCTCATCCCTGCCGGAGATGAGCCTCTGCTACAGCCTGCGCCTGCCGGCCCGAACCGGCTACGACAGCGGCATCATCCCGCCCGGCTTCGCTAAAGTACCCTCCGAATAACAGGCTGAGATCACCTTCTCAGAGATGCGCCGCAGGACGTGAAGCCCTCGGCTCAGGCTCTCCAGTTCGGCAGGCTCAAGCGACATCAGCAGAGTAGTGAGGTATTCCTCTGCCTGCCGATGTGTTTCATGCAGGGCACGCTGGCCTGCCTCAGTAGCCTGAATGATGACCACCCGCCGGTCTTCCTGCGAGCGGACACGGGTAACCCACCCGCGCTCTTCGAGCATCGCCACAGTCTTGGACATGGTCGGAGGGCTGACGGCCTGCCTCTCGGCCAGCTCGGTCAGAGTGGCGGGCTGGCGGGCCAGCATGCCAAGCAGTCGGAAGTGGGCAGGCATCATGAGGGGGTTTCTGCGCCTCATCTCTAAGGCAACAGCCCGCATCATGCAGGGGATAATCTCCAGAATCTGCTGAGCCACGCGGCTGGCAGGCTGATCTCCGGTTGCCAATGCGGCCTCCAACAAACTATTTAGCCCGGCTAACAATTAGCACAGGAATATATCTCCCCCTCGTCTGCCTGTCAAGGGAAAAGACACAGTCATCTGCACCCTATGCCGATTGTTGACCGATTATCGCGCCTGCCCGGCACGGGGAGATCAGCCCTTAGAGGGGGGGATACTCAGAAGAAAGGCTAGGTTGAGAGAGCAGGAAGCCGCCGGCGCCGCAGAATCATCAGGGCCGGCCGGACATGAGGCAGTGAAATAGAATGGCTGGGGACCGGCTCCGGTCGTGTCAGGTCACCCGCCGGTGAGCGAGAGCAGAAAAGTCAACACGCGGCCTGCCCCAGCGATCATCCCCCACGCGATGCCCCCACTGAGGATCAGCACAAACAGGGAGGCCAGCGGATCAAAGCGCTGGACGACGCTCAGCGCGGCTGTCTGCATGACAAGCTGATAGACCCGCAGGCCGGCCAGCATCACCAGCGCCACAGTCACCGGCACAAACGGCATCACCACGAACAGCGGCAACCCCACAAACTGGCTCACCACGAGGGCGAGGGTCAGGGCGTGCATGGTCTCGAAGGCATCGCCCCGGCCGTTCAGCCAGCCGGATACCATGTTGGCCACAGTCGCATAGTACATCTGGCTCACGAAAAGCAGAGGGATGGCCGCCAAAGCATAGATCAGCGCCACACTGCCCAGCGAGTCGGCCAGCCAGATGAGGGCAAGCGAGGTGTTACTCTGGGCTTCACGGACGATCTGGCTTAGACCAACATAGGGATCATACAGCCCTAGTACCCGCAACCCCTCGATGGCGGGTTGAAGCATGGCCGGCGGTTGTAGGGTCTGGGTTTCACCCACCTGAGGGGCAAGCTCAAGCATGGAGGAAATCAACGGCGGCATCACCGACTGTCTGGCCAGCACCGCCAAGATGACCGCCAGCGCAAGGCCGCCCGCAATCTGGAGCAGGCCGGCGGCCAGAACGTTTATCATGATATGACCGAAGCCGCCCCGCCTGATCTCGTCCTGGAAGTCATGGCCGGTGTGCAGGAGAGCGATCTGAAGCCACACCAGCGACAGGTCACCCAGCGTGCGGGACGGCAGTTCTTCCTCAGGGATCGGCGGCCCGGCATACTCTGCCTCAGCCGGCGCCTCCGGCCATGCCCCTGCCTCATCCGCAGACGGGGCAGAGGAGGAAGAGGACGATGCGCCGGCAGTCCCGGCCAGAATATCATGCAGGTCAGAACCGACAGCCTCAGGAGCCGCCGAACCAATTGGCCTGACAGAGGGAGTTGCTTCTATCTGACGGGGTATATCCTGCGTGAGGAAAGACAAGTCCGGTAACAGGCCAGGGAGCACCGGCTCCAGGCCGGTGAGGGCATCATCGGCTTCCCCTGGTCGAGGAGGAGGCGAGACACCAAGCCGTTCCAGCGCCTGACGGGCGATCTCGTTAGCGGGGTTGATGGTCAGGACGTTTTCCAGACAGATGATGCGCTCGATGTCCATATCCACGGCGGTGCTGAGCCACAGCCACGCCTGCTCGTGCATCTGATTCCGCTCAACCACCTGAGCGAGCTTCTCGCGTCCAGCCGCCCTGTCGCCGGCTCGGATGGCCGCCACGCCCTCACGGTACAGACGATCAAGGTCGAGCGGATCAGACATGCCTGCCACCTGCCCTCAACGGCCCAGCAAAGACACCACGAAGCCGAGGCAACAGCCAAAAGCAGACAGTACCAGCCCCGTGACAAACCATACCCCCAGCGCACGGAACACGCTGAAACTCGGATGAGCCGCCCTCAGCGCGTTGACCTCAACAGCGAGCCGGTATAAGGCAAGGACAAGCGAAGAAAAAAACAGCGCCAGGCTAAACGCGTCCAAAGACGGCGCGGTAAACACCACCCCGACCAGCAACAGGACAGGCAACAGGCCGGCTATCTGCTCGGCTACGAAGGCAATCGTCCAGGCATGCAGGGTCTGAACGAAAGTTCCCTTGCCCCCCATCGCTTCGGCCACAAAATGTGCCACTGTCCCTTGAACGAGAGAGCCAATGGACATCATGAGCAGGCCAATCACAACCGCCGCTATGCCCGGCACAGCCATAGCCGCAAGCCGAGAGGGAATAAACTCAGGGGGCAGTCCCCTTCCTATCAGCCGCTGTATCCCGCCAAGGGGAGTTATAACCAGCACGAAGAGCAATACCAGGGTGATGCCGCTGAGCAGGCTTCCAAAGGCTAGATTCACCAGCACGCGCCCAAAGTTTGCCGTCAGTACCTCAACACGGTAAGCACCGCCCCTCAACAGGACCAGCGCCGCCGCCCACGCATCCAGCAGATCAAGCAGATTACGCTGAGGGAGGGGGCGGTCTTCTGGGGACGGCTCGGCTTGTGCCTCCAGCACGGGCTTACGCCATTCCTCTTCTGTTTCTTTCGAAAGTGACGCCGGGGACGAAACCCGATCCTCAGAGGGAAATCCGGCAGGCCCAGCCTTTGGCTGAACCAGCCCGCCGGTTGACTCGACCGCGCCCAGCAGAGAGCCGCGTGCGGCAGGGATAGGGGGGTCAGGGATCAGCGGCGGCGGGGGCGGAGCCGGCTCTGAGGGGGGAGAAGCAGACCTCCTCAGCTTCTCCAGCCCGCGGCGGGCGGCCTCGTTGGCAGGGTTGATGGTCAGAACGTTCTCCAGGCAGATCACGCGGTCTTCGTTCGTCTCCACAGCGGCGCTGAGCCACAGCCACGCCTGCTCGTGCATCTGGTCCCGTTCGACCACCTCCATGAGTTTCTCACGCCCGGATGCCTTATCTCCGGCCCGGATGGCCGCGACCCCTTCCCGGTACAGACGATCAATATCTGAGTCAGAGGTTGTGGTCATACTATCTAGTCTATACAAAAATAAAATCTGCGCAGGGGGATGTTTGTACCCCTTCTGCGCAGAAGATGGACAATAGCCAAACACTAGAACAGGCCGATGATCTTGCCGGTCTCTAGATCAATATCAATGTCCATGTAGGCGGCGTGAGTGGCCAGACCGGGCATGGTGCTCATCTTGCCGATCAACGGATAGATGAAGCCCGCCCCTGCGCTGGCCCGCACCTCACGCACTGGAATATCGAATCCGGCAGGCGCTCCCTTGATGTTAGGATCAGCCGTGAAGCTCAGGTGGGTCTTAGCCATGCAGATCGGCAGGTTGCCAAAGCCCGCCTGCTCATACTTGGCGATCTGTTCATCAGCCAACGGGCTGTAGCTGACACTGGCCGCGCCGTAAATCTCCTTAGCGATGGTCTCGATCTTCTGCTTGATAGGCCACTCCAGCGGATAGAGGAACTTGAAGTTGCTGGGCTTCTCGCAGGCCGCCACGACTGCCTCAGCCAGCGCCACAGCACCTTTGCCGCCTTCGGCCCAGTGCGTGCTCCGAACAGCTACCTCAGCCCCTTGAGAGGCCGCATACTCGCGCACCATCTCCAGTTCGGCATCCGTGTCATCCTTGAAGCCGTTCACTGCCACCACCACCGGTATCCCGAACTTGAGGGCATTCTGGATATGCCGCCCCAGATTCGGCAAGCCGGCCTCCAGAAGCTGGAGATTTTCTTTAGTGTAGGCCTCATCCAGCGGTTTGCCGGGCGTCACCTTGGGGCCGCCGCCGTGCATCTTGAGTGCACGCACGGTGGCTACCAGCACCACGCAGTTGGGGATCAAGCCCGAATAACGGCACTTGATGTTGAAGAACTTCTCCATGCCAATATCGGCGCCGAAGCCGCTCTCGGTGACCACGTAGTCAGCCAGCTTGAGCGCGATCTGGTCAGCTACGATGGACGAGTTGCCATGAGCAATGTTGGCAAACGGCCCGGCATGGACAAAGGCAGGCTGTCCTTCGAGCGTCTGCATCAGGTTGGGCATGATGGCGTCCTTCATCAGGACGGTAACAGCCCCTGCCACCTTCAATTGCTCCAGCGTGACGGGGTTGCCCTTCTTGTCCAGCCCTACCACCGCCCGGCCAATGCGCTCGCGCATATCCTTCAGGCTGGTAGTCAGCGCTAGGATGGCCATGATCTCGCTGGCAACGGTGATGTCATACCCCGTCTCACGCGGGAAGATCGGGCTGGGAGAGCCGTCCGCCATGAGGCGCTCTTCATCCCCTAAGCCGACCTGAATCCGGCGGAGCATCCGGTCGCACACGTCCACCACACGATTCCAGGTGATGGTGGCGGGATCAATATCCAGGCGCGTCAGCCCGGCCTTAGCCAGCCCTTCATCCGATTGGCGGCTCTCATGGAACATACGGGTATCCAGTGCCGCCGCAACCAGATTGTGAGCCGCTGTGATGGCATGAATATCGCCCGTCAGGTGGAGGTTAAAATCCTCCATGGGGATGATCTGGCTGTAGCCGCCGCCCGCCGCACCGCCCTTGATGTTGAAGGTCGGCCCCATGCTGGGCTGACGGATGCAGGCTACCACATTCTTGCCCAGCTCAGACCCCATGGCCTGAACAAGCCCGACGGTAGTCGTCGTCTTGCCTTCACCAAGCGGGGTAGGCGTGATGGCCGTCACGTCAATGTACTTGCCCTGCGGACGATCCTTGAACTTTTCGAGCACATCCAGATGGACTTTGGCTTTGTACTTCCCGTAGAGTTCAAGGTCGTCTTCGGTAAGGCCAAGTTTCTCGGCGATCTCAAGGATGGGACGGATATCCGCGGCTTGTGCAATTTCGATGTCGCTGGGTACTGTCATCTTTTTCTCCTGCAAGTGTATTTGGGAAGAACCTTCTAAAGCGTCACTAGAGGCCATGACGCCCGTATGCCAAAGCGGATCACACACATTATTCTATGATAAAGTGTTTCCTCCTCAAAATGTACCGGCAGGGATCACATTATGACTGTGACAAATGTGACAATTTTGGAGCATGTCAGCCGGTGTTAGTCATTCGGTGTTAAGGTGCAGGCACGATCAGCCCGTCCAGCAGGACGCGGTTGTCCACGGGCAGGCCGTCCGGGCCAAGCACATTCAGGCGGGTATTTGTCCCCAACAGGTAGAGGCCGATCTCAAGCTGATAGTTACCGGCGGGAGCATCCGCCTCCAAGCGGACCAGATACGGGTCGGTGACGTTTTCGCCGGCCTGCCAGGCACTGGTCGGATACGTTCCCTGCACCGGCCACGCATCAACCTGCCCATGCAGACGCCCATCCGGCCCCAGCAGATGCACAAAGACGGTGTAATCAGCCTGCATGCGGCGCAGGGCCTGCCAGTGCAGGGTCACGGGGATAACCTGCCCCGGCTGTACCTGCCCGGCCTGAAACTCGACGCCGGTCAACAGAATCTGGTTGTCGAAGTTGGCAAGGGCCTGCACGGCGGCTCCCTCTGCAAGATGGGTGATCCCCAGCCGGCATGAAACAGCAGGGGGAGACAGCCATCCGCACCGCAGAGACGGGCCGGCCAGCACCCACTGGATGGTCTCTCCCGACTCAGATTCCACTGCTCGGAGTGTCAAGCCGCCAATCGGCAGGGGATGGGTCTCACCGCCGGCCAGGGTGCTTTCCACCCACAGGCCTTGATCGTCAACCTGCCAGCTCGTGACGACGCTCACCATACCGCCAGAGGCACGCTCCGGTATATCCACGCCGGTCAGTGCCCCGCCCGGAAACGAGACCGCGGCGGGGCGTCCGGCAACAGGCAGTCTGCCGGGCGGCGGCACGACGTGCAGGGTCATGACATCAGCCCACTCCCCTCCCGCAGTCAACGGCGCCAGCTCAGCCGAAAAAGGAGGGGACAGCGCAACCTGAAGCATGTACTCACCGGGCTGGAGGGTGTACGG
>DAOTYH010000117.1:0-27222 GCA_034435015.1 Anaerolineae bacterium
CATAGGCCCGCCGTCCGTAGGCCGGGTCGTTCAGCCGGAAGCGGCAGTCCACCACGAGCCAGTCGGGGTCATCCAGACGGCTAGCCAGTTCTTCAGTCGAGATCAAGGTCGTGTAGGTCATGGCCTGATTGTATCTCACATAGAGCAAGGAGAATATATCGGGAGGCCACTGTGCCTGATCACCATGCCGGGCAGGAAGTCTATCGGAGCGAGGCCTACACCGACCAGCCGTAACCTCGACAAACGCAAAGCACCCCGGCTTTTGTTCCGGGGTGCTTCTGCCGCAGGCCGAGAGGGCCTCTAGACTACCAGCCGCACCAGCTCCCGCACATCCGGCACGTCCTCAAAGTGCCGGATCAGCCTGACCAGCCTTTCGACCCGCTGATCGTCCAGCGCCATGCGGGCCAGCCGGCGGAACTTCTCTTCCAGCCCGGCTGAATCCCAGTAACGCTGGGGGAACTGAATCTCCCCCTCAACAAGGCCGGAGTTGAATTGTCTGCCGTCATGCAGTTCGATGGTGACTACACTGCCAAACTTGCCGCCCGGCTGACCGGTCAAAGCGGCATGGTAGAGACGGTTCAACTCCTCGCTCTCCACGACTTCCACCCGGCTGGCCAGGCCGCGGATGAGCGGATCGGTCAGGCGCGTCTCAAACACCTGCGCCGGCCCTACTTCGCCGTCCACCAGCAGGGCCGCCAGCGGCCAGGCCATGTTGAACTGCGCCTCCTCTGTGGTCTGCGGGAGCTTCACCCCCAGCCGGACCGCGTCATGATAGCCCTCTACCCGAATACGGGCGATGTCTTCCAGACGGATGGCGTTCTCTTTGACCAGCTTCTCAGCGCCGTACAGCGCCGCATGAGTCCACGCACAGCAGGAGTGTTTCTTCCAGATGACGCCATCTACCATGATGTAGTTCTGCCCGATGTCCGACACCCATTCCTGATACTGCTCAAACCCGAACAAGCTGGGGATACCCGTATAGCCGCAGGCGGCCAGCCGGGCCGAGAGGATGCCGTTCATCGCGCCCCAGCCGATGCCGTGCTTGACCATCGCCGGATGGTCAATATCGCGCATCATGGGGACATTAGGGGCGTGATACTCAGCAATGCCCAGCGTGTGATAAATCTGATCAGCGGACAGCCCCATCAGACGGGCTGTTGCCGCCCCGCAGGCCACCGATCCCCACGACGCGCAGGCCTGATAGACCTCATGGGTAGCATGCCAGATGCGGGCGGCACGGTGGGCTACCTCATAACCGATCACCAGCGCCGTGAGCATCTCCCTGCCGCCCAGCCCCAGCCACTCAGACACTGCCAGCGTTGCAGAGAAGAGCTGGGCGCCCGGATGGCCGTTCGTGTACTGGCCGCAGTCGTCAATATCCGCCGCATTGGCGGTGTTGCCGTTGGCAAAGGCGGCCCCTGCCGCTGAGGCCCGTCCGCCGCTCAACAGGATGGTTGCCTCGTCACCGGGCCATAGGGCGGGGGCACACTCAGCCGAAATCCGGCTGACCCGTGCCGGCGTGCCGGCCAGCGCCGCACCGAGCGTGTCCAGCAGGGCCAGCCGTGCTTTCTCCTGCACCGGCGGCGGGAGCTGTTCCCAGGTGAGGGTCTGGATGAAGCGCACTACAATCTCATTGCCGTCCATCACGTCTCTCCTCTCAAAGCAGCCTGCTCCGCGCCGGCTTCATCTCTGACGGATGGCCGCCAGCACCCGCTCCGGTGTGGCCGGAATCTGACGGATGCGCACCCCAATAGCCCGTGAGACAGCATTCACGATAGCCGGCGTAGAGGGCAGCATCGCCACCTCGCCGATCCCTTTCGCCCCGAACGGGCCGTAGAGGCTGGGCACTTCTACGAGAATCACCTCGATCTCTCTCGGCATGGCATGGATCATCGGCAGGATGTAATCGGTGAAGCCGGTGGTTTTGCCCGGCTGATATTCCTCCAGCAGAGCCGACCCCAGCCCCATCACCACAGCCCCCTCGATCTGGCCTTTGGCATCTACCGGATTGATCGCCCGCCCTACGTCGTGCGCCGCCGCCATACGGGTTACCTCCACCAGACCGGTCTCCATGTCCACGATCACTTCCGCCACATGAGCGCCGGTAGTGAACTGAGGCGTGTATTCGGGGCGCGACTCATCCGGGAACAGGGGGGTCAGATCAAAAAAGCCGGGGATTTTGCGCGGCTTGCCCAGCCGGTCGAACTCCAGCGCCACTTCAGCCAGCGGGACAGCGCCAGCCGGATCATGCCGGCAGACAACCGCCCCTCCGTCAAAGCTCAGCTCAGACGGGTCACAGCCGATCATCTCTGCCGCTGTGCCGAGAATGCCCAGCTTCAGCGTGGAGACGGCCTGCTGAACAGCACTCCCCACCCAGTAGGTGGCCCGCGACGCGCCCTGAATCCCGCTGTCAGGGACACGGCCTGTATCCGAGTTGATCAGCTCAACCTGGCTGAGCGGCACGCCCAGTGTCTCGGCGGCGATCTGGGTCATGGAGGTATTCGTCCCTTGCCCGTAGTCAGGCGCGGCGCAATAGACCACAAAATGCCCGTCAGAGGCCAGCTCAGCGTGAACCTCCACCCGCAGTGAGCCGGACTTGCCAAAGCGATACCACATGCCGGCCAGACCGACCCCCTTCCGGTAGGGGCTGTCCGGCGGCTGAGCGGCGTTGAAGGCGGCGGCCTCCTCGCTGTACTGGCGGTAACGGGGGCGGACGGCCTCCAGCACCGCGCCGTAATCGAACGTTTCAGCCACCGGATAGCCAAGAAAGGTCTTCTCGCCCTGAAGGATGCGGTTCTTCAGCCGGAACTCGATCGGGTCTTCACCCAGCTTCTCGATCAGCTCATCAAGGGCGCATTCCAGCGCATAGTTGGCCTGCGGCGTGCCAAAGCCCCGAAACTGGCCGCTCTTGGGGCCGTTGGTGAAGATAGTCTGGGCAAAAACATGGATGGCCTGCCAGCGGTACGCGCCGCCGCTGACCGCTGTCGCGTAGCCCGGAATCCAGTAACCCGCGCTGTCATAGCCGCCGGTGTTGGCGTCAATACGCACCTGCGCACCGGTCAGATAGCCGTCGCGGGTCGCGCCGATACGGTAAGAGACCTCGTAGGGATGGCGCTTGGGTGAGGCATCAAACGACTCGCGGCGCGAGAAGACCAGCCGCACCGGACAGCGCATCACGTAGGCCAGCAGGCCGGCGGCGATCAGCGGCCATGGGTCCTGCTTGCCGCCAAATGACCCGCCCGTCGGAGGGACGATCACGCGCACCTGCTCGACCGGCAGGGCCAGTGTGGCCGCGATCCATGCTTGTTGCCAGTGCGGCTCATGCGTAGCACACACAACCGCCACACGGCCCTCTTCGTCAATGTACCCCAGGGCCGTCTCACGCTCCAGCGCCGAGTGCTCCTGATAGGCTGAGCGGTAGGTTGCCTCGATCATCACCTCCGAGCGCCCCAGTGCGGCCTCCAGATCGCCGTGTTCCAGCCGATAGGTCGTCAGCACGTTGCCATCCGGATAGATGGGGAAGGCAGACGGATCAAGCGCCTCACGCGGGTCGTAGGTATGCGGCAGGACCTCATAGACCGCTTCGACCAGCTTGAGCGCCTTGCAGGCAATATCGGGTGTCTCAGCGACCACAAATGCCACCGGCGCACCGACCATGCGCACCGTGTCACCAACCGGCGTCAGCACCGGCTCACCGCGGCTGTACTCAGGGAAGCCGTTGACGCCGGGGATGTCAGCGGCGGTGATGATGCGTGCCACACCCGGCAGTTGAGCGGCCTTTGTGGTATCCAGGGCAACGAGGCGGGCATGGGGATGCGGACTGCGCAGAGTACGGGCATGCAACAGGCCCGGCATCACCATATCTTCGGCGTAGCGGGCCTGCCCCGTCACCTTCTGACGCGAGTCCACGCGGATATAACTGCCGCCGATGGGGCGCTCAGAGGAATGAGAACGCATGGTCACCTCACAACCTCAACCGACAAAGAATGTCCCTTATTTTTTGTAGCGGGCCTCTGCCGCCTGCACAATGGCGGCGATCCGTTCGGCTGTCTCATCCGGCAAGGGGGCAGGCCGGTGCGTCTCCAGAATGGAGCGCAGTTTAGCGCGGATGCGGTCGTTCATGGTGGCCGCACCTGCCGCCTGCCAGTTGACCCACTTCTCCCGATCCATCAGCGTCGGCATCCAGATTTCCGTCCGGCAACGGCGGGCGGTTTCCTTCGTAGACATGAACTGCCCCGCCGGCCCCACCTGATCGATCAGGTCGAGCATGAGCGTATCGTCGCTCACCTCAACGCCGCGCAGGATACGCCGTGTCATGCCGATAATCTCATCGTTCATGATCAGCATCTCCAGCGAGCCGATGTCAGCGCAGTCCAGAAAGCCCACATCATGAACCAGCGAAGCACCGCTCAGGCCGGACAGCAGGACCTGCACTGTGCTCTCGATGGCCGCCTGAAGATCAACGACCTTCGACTCGGAAGCCCCTGCCGTTCCCATGAAAGGCACACCCAGATAGCGCGAGATGTCTGACAGGGCCGCGCTGTACAGGCTCATCTCCGGCGCCCCATAGACCGGTGCGCCGGTAGCCAGGTTCATTGGCTCAGGCACGCCGCCAATGCACACGGGCGTCCCGCGCCGCTTCAACTGGATGATCGCCAATCCGCTTAACGCGCCAGCCAGATAGATCACAAACAGGCCGGCACCGGTGATCGGCGCAGTCGAGCCGGCACACCCGCCGCCCAGATAGATGATCGGGATGCCGCGCTCAGCCGCCCACAGCGAGTTAGCCAGATCAGCGTCAGTGTGCTGGAGGGGCGCCTGAAAGGTAGTGAAGAACGCAAAGTTGGGGCGCAGGCGGAAGGCCTCTTCACTGCCGGCCACTGCCAGCGCAATGGCGTAGATGTCAGCCATGTTATCGAGGGTGTAGGCCCATGGCAGGACCGGCTTGGTGGTGTTGGCGATCATCTCGGCGAACTCGATCACCGGCGCCAGCTCCGGCTCTACATCGCCGATCAACCCCAGCCCCATCACATAGTCAATGTGCTCCAGGGCATCGCACACCAGCGCCGTGGCCGCCGGGTCGCCCCGCCGTGCGCGGCGGCGCTCGCCGGTATAGGGGTCAATGTAGTTGGTGCAGGTCGGGCCGGGGCCGTAATAGACCCGATCAGGCACAACCTGCATCCGATGTTTGCCGTCGCGCCCCCAGATGGTAAAGGAGCGCGGGTTGGAGGCCACAGCATCCTGAATCACATGCGGAGGGATGCGCACGCGCACCCCGTCCACCCGCGCACCGGCTTCCGCCAGCAGATCACGGGCTTCAGCGTTCAGCACATTGACACCGGTACGCCACAGACATTCGAGCGTGGCCTGATAGACCTTCTCAATCTGTTGATCGGAGAGGACACGGAACTGCGGTGTCTGATGGGCATGATAGTTGGTATCCATGATCCCTCTTCGTCTTTACTTCCCTGCGCTGGCCAGTATGGCCGCGATCTGTTCCTTCCTGTCTGCCGCGAGCGGCTTGGGCTGGTGATGCTCGATGATCTCGCGGACGCGGGCGTTGAGCCGCTGTCCCAGTGTGGCGGCGCCGGCCTCCAGCCACTGCGGCCTGCGACTGCGGTCGAACAGGCTGGGGAACCAGAAGTCACGGAAGCGCTTGAGCGTCGTCTCCGTCTGAAGGAAGCTCCCGCCCGGCCCGACCTCGTGCAGTTCGTCCAGCATAAGCGTCTCGTCGGTGACTTCGACACCCTTCATCATGGCATCCACCATAGCGACCAGCTCATCGGTCAGCACGACCATCTCCAGCGCGGTGGTCAGGCCGCTTTCCATATAGCCCACATCGTGGATCAGGTTAGCCCCGCTCAGCTTGGCCATGATCACCGAGAGGGTCGCCTCGACTGCCGCCTGCCCATCCACGACCTTAGCATCTGAACAGCCGGCATAGCCCCATGTCGGCAGGCCGTAGAAACGCCCCAGCTCGGCTACCGCCGCTTTGGTGAGCTGGAACTCCGGACCGCCGTAGCAAATCTGCATGGACTTCATGTCCATATGGTGCAGGCCTGCCCCAAACACAAACGGCGCACCGGGTTGGGTCAACTGATGGACAACCAGACCGCTCAGTATCTCAGCCAGCGACATCGCCAGCCCGCCTGCCAGCGTGATCGGCGCAGTGCCGCCCATCAGCGGGCCGGGCGAATGGACAACCGGCAGGCGGTGCTCAGCCATCAGCAACAGCTTATCTACGGCCGTCTGCGACTGCTGAAGCGGCGAGCTTGGCTCTGAGTAGAGCAGGATGTGCTGTTGTTCGATCAGCGCCTCAAGGCCGCCCGCCGCCGCGGCGGCCATGTCAATAGCCCGCTTACAACTGGCCCCGTCGTTGGTCACAAAGACAATCGGCTTGCTGGTGTGTTCCAGCATCAGCGCCATCTGCACATCGTAAGCCAGCGTCGGGTCCACATCTGAGGGGATGCCCATAGACATCACAAAATGGATGTTGGGCAGGGCGTCGCAGAGATGATAGCCGTTGATGATGTCGGCTTGAGTCCATGTCCGATGCTCGCCGGTGTACGGGTCAAGGCAGGTGGGGCAGTCTGAGCCGGTGCCAAAGTAAACCTTCGTTCCCTCCAGAAAAACCGCCGGCTCGCCGTCACGGTCGCACATGATGATCCGCTCAGGGGCTGAAGCCAGCGCTTCCTCCACCAGGCTGGCAGGAAACTTGACCAAGTTGCCGTCCGAGATGAACGCACCGGCCTGCTTCAGCAGGTCAAGAGCGCCCTGATGGTGAAAGCGCACGCCGGTATGTCTCAGCACTTCCAGCGCCGCCAGATGAAGGTCGCGGAGCTGTGTCTCTGAGAGGAGCGAAAATTGGGGGGAACGATAAGCAACGGAATTGGTAGTCCTCATGATATTTTCTCCTACGTGATGTAAAAATGAATGAGGGGCCAGCCGGCCCTTCAGTGTTTTCTGCCGCCGTGTCTTCAAGAGGAAGGGGCGGTCTCAGCTTGCCTAGCCCTGATCCATGCCAGCGTGCGGGCCATCTCGTTGTGGACCAGCATCATCCCCTCGTCCACCCCCATGCCGGGCTTGGCCAGGATGGCATCGGGGCGCGTGGCCAGCGCCGCATGCACAGACACCCGTGCCGAGAGATCGGTCTCCGCGCAACTGCCGCCCAGCAAGGCCCCCACGCCGCCCGCCCGGCAGGCCAGTACAGCCTCGACCGTATGATGCAGGCCGCCTAGGTCGGGCATCTTGATCTGGATCATGTCAGCGGCACCAGCCTCAATGAAGGCCTGGATGTCCTCCAGCGTGTCAGCCCATTCATCAGCCGCCAGTTGGACGCTCATCCGGCGGGCGCGGATGTAGCCGCGCAGGGTTTTCATCATCTCGATCTGGGCGGCGCGGCTGTCCATCATGACAGGGCATTCAACCCGCAGGGGGTACGGCTTGGCGGCCTGCTCCAGCGCGTACAGATGCCCCAGCACACGGCCCGGCTCATCACCGCTGATGCGGCCCAGCGCACCATGCACGTCAAGATGCAGGACGGGGCGGTAGTCCTCTCCCCCCAGCCTGCCGATGCGCTCCTTGAGCCAGCGGACGTACTGCACCAGCCTGCTCCCGTCCCGCCCAAGCTGTTCCGGGATGTCGTCCACCAGCGCATGAGGCAGAGAAGCCGCACGCCGGACGATCATCTTGTCGGCGTTGTGACAGCGCTCCCCGCCAGACTGGGCATGGATCGGGATGGGGGCGTCCGGCGGCGGAAGGCCCCATTCGTCGGCAATGACCTCCGCCATCGTCACGCCGCGTGCCAGCGCGACCGCCGCCAGCAGGGCCTGACTGATCCCATAGCGCACAGCGGTATGCTGACGGCGGACAGGAAGGGGCGCCGCCTCCTCCGGACTACGGGTCATCTCCTCACGGACAGCCCGCAAGAGGTTAAGCGGCGAGAGCGCCTCGCGGCGGGAGAGCCTGCCTGATCCGCCCTCTGCCCGCGGCATGTCATCCGGCATTCTGATCCGGGCCGATGCGATCTGCGAGTCCAGCTCGGCGGCCACCTCGCGGAAGCTGGTCAACTCACGGCCCAACAGCGCCGGCCCGATCACCTGCTCAATGACAGCCAGCCCCTCAGCGGCATAAAAAACGGGGTCGCGCCCCCCTTTGCCGCCGTAAGCCACACCGGCGCAGTCCCCCCAGACGATCTGCCTGCCTGCCGGCAGGCCGTCCAGCACCAGCCCAACCGAGACCGCCTCGGCAGGCTGTCGGACGGCACGGAAGCCGGGCGTAACCGGCGCCGCCGTGTAGCGGTCCGGCACAGGAATCGGGTGAGCCTGCAGGGCGGCTAGGTCCTCAGCGTAATAGCCGCCCTGCGCAGGCACAGCCACGATCTGCACCACACGGATCATAGGCCGTTCAGGGGGATCATGATGATGGCTTTTTCAGTGCAGGTATTGGCACACAGGCCGCATCCCCAGCACTTGTCCGGGTCAAAGCGGACATCCAGCCGGAGCTTGCCGTTGACCTCGATCTTCTCGTCGGTGTGATAGAACGCCTGAAAATGACAGCGCTTCACGCATGCCCCGCACAGGCGGCACAGGTCGCGGTTATAGGACGCAATATAGCGGCTGCGGGGCCACACCCCCTTACTGCCCAGCTCCAGCGCCGCCCGGAAGGGGTAGCAGTCATCGGCACAGCAGTTGCAGATGGCGTGCAGGCCGCGGGTACGCCATTCGCTGTCGGCGGTATGCATCAAGCCTTTCTGATCAGCACGGCGGACAAGGGCCTTTGCCTCTTCCTTCGTCAGCCGCCGCCCGAAGCCGCGATCCAGCGCCGCGCGTGCGCCTTCATCCAGCCACACGCACGTCTCAACCGGTCGAGAGCAGTTCTGGCCGAGCCTGCGGCAGTCACACGGCTGGACGATGATGTCGGTGGCCGAGTCAATCATCTCCTCGACTTCGTGCAACAGCAGGATGGTATCGTTGGGCAGAGCGTTCTCAGCGGCCAGGCCCTGCATCTTGCGTTCTACATTGGCGCGGTGACGCTCAAGGAAGGCCTGCCGGAAGCGCTGGTCAAGCATACGGCGGGCCTCAACGGGGAGGTCGTCCCAATTTTCGTATTTGGCGAAATGATCCAGCCGGGCGTAGAAGTCGGCGGGAGCATAGCGCGTCAAGCCGTCTTGGGTCTCTTTGTGGAGGATGTAGCGGGAGTAGCACCGCCGGACGAAAGCCTCTGTTTCGTCGAGCGGCAGACCAAGCCGGGCCGCGATCTCTTCGACTGTCATCGCCTGCCCGCCCATCGCCACGATCAGCGCCATCTCCGGCTCCTCCACCATCAGGTGGAGGTAAGGGCGGGCTTCTTCCCATACACCGAAGGCAACCATGAACTCATCAACCAGTGCCATGATACTGCTCCCTGTCAACCAACCAATGAGCCGAACGTGCGTTTCTTACACCTCCCGAACGTCAATGATCTCCTGCCCCTCAATACTGCTCAGGGCGGCCAGTACTTCCTCCTTAGGCTGTTGGATTTTGATCACCGCATCCCACTTGGCGGGGTCTTTCGGCACGACTGCGCCGCCCAGCGACTCGATCCCCCAGCCGTGTTTGGCGACAGCGGCCACCAGTTTGGCCAGCTCCCCCTTAACCATCGGCATCCGCACCGTGACGCGCACGCCCGGTGTACGGACTGACATCATCTCGGTCAGGTGGGCCAGCAGGTCGGTCTCCGTGATCAGCCCCTCCACGATCCCCTCGCTGACCACCGGCAGACAGCCGATCTGTTTCTCCACCATGATGAGGGCCGCCTGCTCAATAGGCGTATCTGGATCAATGGTGACCACATCTCTGGCCTTGACCATCACATCTTCAACCCGCAGGTTAGACAAATAGCGGGTGATCTCCCACATATCCAGACTAGCCAGCCGACCGGGATCAATCAGCAGGGTCTGGCGGCTCAACAGGCCCAGCAACCGCTTGCCGCCCCCCACCACCGGCAGATGGCGAATCTGATTGGCGGCCATATAATGCTGGGCCTCTATAATGGACATGCCCGGATCGGCCAGCGGCGGATGTTTGATCATGTAATCCTTAACCAGCATGAGACCTCTCCTTCTCGATGGTAACAACCGCCTCCATCTTGCGCAATTCTTCCATCGGGATATGACAGAAAATGCGGTGCTCAGGCGTGTCAAACTGTTCGGGGGGCGGCTCTAGAGCGCAAATCTGGCCGCCGTCGGGCAGCATAGCGCGGCGCGGACAGCGTGTGTGGAAGCGGCATCCGCTGGGGGGGTTGAGGGCACTCGGCACAGTGCCGCTCAGGCGGATGTGCTTCTGCTCGGCACGCGGGTCCGGGATAGGCACGGCAGACAAGAGAGCCTCCGTATAGGGGTGATAAGGCGGGAGGTAGATCGCCTCTGCCGGGCCGATCTCGGCGATCTGCCCCAGGTACATCACCGCCAGATTGTCGCAGAAGAAGCGTACCACGCTCAGGTCATGAGCGATGAAGACCAGCGTTGTACCCAGCTTCTGCTGGATTTCAAGCAGAAGGTTCAGCACCGCCGCCTGCACCGACACATCCAGCGCTGACACCGGCTCGTCGCACAACACCAGATCAGGGTGAGCCGCGATAGCCCGCGCAATAGCCACCCGCTGTTTTTCGCCGCCGCTGAGCTGACGCGGCAGGCGGTCATAATAGTTCTCGCCCAGCTTCATCAGGTTCAACAGCCGGACCACCTCAGCGCGGACCTGATTGGGAGGGACGACCTTGAAACGCTTCAGCGGACGGGCGATCTGATACCCTACGCTGAAGGAGGGGTTGAGGGTTGAGTCGGGATTCTGGAACACCATCTGAAGGTTTCTGATCAGGTCGAGACTGCGCTTCGAGACAGGCATTGAAATATCAAAGCCCATGAACTCAAACTCGCCGCCTGTCGGCTTCTCCAGCCCGATGATGGTCTTGACCAGCGTGCTCTTGCCGCACCCCGACTCGCCTACGATACCCAGCGTCCGGCCCGGCACAACCTCCAGGCTGACATCATCTACGGCCTTCACAAACAGCTTTTCGCCGCCAAAAAGCTTGCGCGACGGGACGGGGTAGTAAGTCCGTGCGTTCCTGATCCGCAGGATGGGCACTTCAGAAGCGGGCGGCTGAGCACCGGCCAGCAGAGCTTCCCCCCGCTCCCGGACCCCGGCGCCCTGCTGCTCGATGATCTCCTCTGCAAAGAAACAGCGTGCCCAGTGCCCCGCTTGAATCTCCCGAATCTCCGGCTTGACCTGCCGGCAAATCTCGCGGGCATAGTCACAGCGCGGCTCAAAGATACAGCCGGACGGCAGATTCTTGGGCGAGGGGACACGTCCGCGAATGGGGCGCAGGTAAGAAGTGGCCTTGGTGGTATCGAGGCGGGGGACACAGCCCATCAGGCCCAGCGTATAAGGATGAGCCGGCTTCAGGAAGACATCCTGCACGCTGGCCCGCTCGACGATCTCGCCGGCATACATGACCCCAATTGAGTCAGAGACGCGGGCAATCACGCCAAGGTTATGGCTGATGTACATAATGGCTGTGTCAAACTCATTCTGTAGTTCGTTGATCAGGTCAAGCACTGCCGCCTCGACCGTCACATCCAGCGCGGTGGTCGGCTCATCCATGATCAGCAGGGCCGGGTTGTTGAGCAGGGCCATGGCGATCACCACGCGCTGTTGCTGGCCGCCGGAAATCTGATGCGGGTAGCGCCGCATCACGTTGGCGGGGTCGGGCATGTACACGCGCTCCAGCATCTGGATGCACTTCTGCTCGGCGTCGGCCTTCTTCATCCCGCGGTGTACCACCAGCACTTCAGCCATCTGATCGCCCAGCCGCATCGAGGGGTTGAGCGCCTGCATGGGGTCCTGATACACCATGGCGATCCGGTCGCCGCGCAGACTGCGCAGTTCCTCTTCTGTACGCCCAACCAGATCGCGGCCCTGAAACAGGATGTAGCCGTCCACGATCTTGCCGTTGCGCCCTAGAAAGTTGACGATACCGAAGGCGACGGTGCTCTTGCCGCACCCTGACTCGCCGACAATGCCAAAGGTCTCAGCGCGGTGAATCTCAAACGACACGTCGCGCACAGCGGGCACATCGCCGTAGCGCGTCTCGTAAGAGATAGCCAGCCCCTGCACATCCAGAATCGGAATCTCTCGTGGTCCTCGCATGACCCTCCGCTCCCCGGTTCATCTCATCATGTGATCGAACGTTCCGCAGAAGTGACCTGCGGGGCGCCCCCTTACCGGGGCGCTCGGCGGACTGCTCTACTGGTAACGTGTCGTCTCCTCGCGCAGTCCGTCGGCAAACAGGTTCAGCCCGACTACCAGGCTGGCAATCGCCAGCGCGGGGAAGAGCACACCCAGCGGGTTTGTCCAGATATACTTGCGGGCCTCGCTGATCATGCCGCCCCAGTCCGGCGTCGGCGGCGGCAGGCCCAGCCCCAAGAAGCCCAGCGTACCGATGGCAAAGATGGCGTATCCCACGCGCAACAGGGCATCAATGATCAGCGGGCCGCGTGCGTTGGGCAGAATCTCAACGAACATGATGTAGAGCGGATGCTCGCCGCGTGTCTCAGCGGCGCGGATATAGTCGCGGGTGCGGATGTCGAGCGTCAGACTGCGCACCAGCCGTGCAATACCCGGCGACCCGACAAACGTAATGGCAATCACCACGTTGACCGCCGACGGCCCGATGGCCGCGATGATGATCAGGTACAGCAGAATAGTCGGGAACGCCATGATGGCATCCAGAATCCGCATCACGATCTCATCCACGACCCCGCCAAAGTAGCCGCCCACCAGCCCCAGCACCGTTCCGACAATGACAGAGGCCAGCACCGAAATAGGGGCCAGCAACAGGATGGTACGGCTTCCATAGGCCAGGCGGGCCATGATGTCACGCCCCAGATGGTCTGTGCCCAGCCAGTAAGTGCTGGACGGCCCTTGATTGATGGCCTGGGCGTTCTGGGCCAGCGGATCATGTTTGGTAATGAAGGGGGCGAAGATCGCCACCAGAATCCAGAAGAGGACAATGCTCAGGCCGATCACGGCAACGCGGGAGCGGAAGACAACAGAGATGCCCTCCCAGAACTGCCGGAACCGGCTTCTCCCTCTTTCTGCGCTAAAGGCCGTTTCGCTAACGGTCATAGCCACTCTCCCTGACGGGCGGAGTCCCGCCGGCCATCCGCTACGTATAGCGGATGCGCGGGTTCAAAAACGTGTAGATAATGTCGGCGATCAGTTGAGTAGAGACCGCCAGCGCCACCATCACCATCGCGCCCGCTTCGATGGCATTGATGTCCTTGAACAGCGCTGAGTCAAGCAGATACAACCCCAGACCCGGATAGCCAAACACGGCTTCGACCACCACAATCCCGCCGATCAGCCAGTTGACATGCAACATGATCACCGTGACAGGGGCCATCAGCGCGTTGCGGACGGCATGCCCAAACACGATGCGCCAGTAGGGCAGGCCCTTCAGAAAGGCAGTGCGGATGTAAGGCGCGCTCATCACCTCGACCATGCTGGCGCGGGTCATACGGGCCACATACCCGACCTCGACCAGCGTCAAGGTCAGCACCGGCAGGACAAGCAGTTTGGGGTCACGCAGGGGCGCAATGTCGCTGGTGAAGACCGCCGCGCCGGGCAGAATCTTCAGCCAGAAGGCGAATATCAGTATCAGAAAGACTCCGCTGGCAAATTCCGGCACAGAGGTTGTGACCAGACTGAACAACGAGATCAAGCGGTCCAGCGGACTGCCCTCCCGCAGGCCGGCCAGCAGTCCCAGCACCAGCGCAATCGGCATGATGAAGACAAAGGCGATGCCGGCAAGGCTGAAGGAGTTGCGCAGACGGCGCATCAGCGTCGGCCCTACCGGGCGGTTAGTACGCAGGGAGATACCGGGGTCGCCCCGCAGAAGGCCCTGCTTGATGGGGAAGTAGCGTTCGCCGCTCCCTTCCGTCATGGCACGGCCTGCCGCCGCCGGCCCGACCGACCCCTCCGCCCCTCTGCGCCACATGACCACATGGCCTGCTGTATCCACGCCCCAGAAAATCTGATCGCCGTTCTCGTCGGTCTGCCAGCCGTCAAAGGGGACCTGCTCGCGCGTCCCATCCGGCGAGACGCGGATCTGCTGGAGTCCGTCTGAGGTCATCTTCCACTGAACCAGCGTCCCATCCGGCTCGACAGCATACCATTGCGGGTCATCGCCGGGGCGGGCCGCTGTCAGCCGAAGCGGCAGGCCCACCAGTCTATTCAGCCGCCAGTCGTTGCCGATCAGCCAGTCCATGTAACGGACATAGATCGGCTGGTTCAGCCCCAGTTGTTCGCGCATCAACGCCACCTGCTCAGGCGAGGCAAACTGTCCGAGGATATGGCGGGCGACATCGCCGGGGGCCAGCTCAGAGATCAGAAAGACGGCTATCGAGACCAGCAACATGGTGAGTAGCATGAACACGAGGCGGCGGATGATGTACCGGGTCATGCACCCTCCCACATAATTTCACCACAGGACAGGGGGCGGGCCACCGCAGTGACCCACCCCGTCTTGCGAACAAGAGGACGCGGTGAGGCGCTCCTCTCAAGCGGACTACTCATTCTCGCCGCTGGCGGTGTTATCCCACACCTCATCGAAGAGGTCATAGTTGGTGGGATGTGCACGCACGCCCTGGAAGCGGCTGTGGCAGACATACCATACATTGGTGAAGAAGGCGATGCCAGCCGCGCCGCGCTCCATCTCGATGTCCTCCATCTGGCAGGCGATCTCACGGCGGGCCTCCACATCGAGGGTCGCCTCGGCCTGACGGAGCAGGGCGACGTACTCCTCGTCCACCCAGCGGGTCTCGTTCCAGGCGGCGGGGGCGCCGGTCTCGTCGGCGGTGAAGGCCAGTGACGGGATCATGATGCCCAGCGGACGGTGCGCCCAGATGGTGATGCCCAGCGGCACTTCCGTCCAGATGTCCCAGTACTGCGCAGACGGCAGGATGTTGAGGTTGATGTTGAACCCGCCGGCGGCGGCTGTCTCCTTGAGCGACTGGGCCATAGCCGGTTCAGCACGGGCCTGCTGTGTGGACAGCTCGACCGTCAGACCATCGGGATAGCCGGCCTCAGCCAGCAGGGCCTTAGCCCCCTCTGGGTCGTAGGGCGGGATGTCCTTCGGGCAGTACTCAGGATGGATGGGGGCAAAGACG
Organism: Anaerolineae bacterium; assembly: GCA_034435015.1. GTDB lineage: Bacteria > Chloroflexota > Anaerolineae > Aggregatilineales > UBA3940 > DAOTYH01. The sequence continues at coordinate 15,206 of DAOTYH010000117.1, forward strand.
GTGTCATGCCCCAGCACACCCTCGCCAAACCATGCCAGGTCGAGCATCTTCTGGCGGTCAATGCACTTCTTGAGCGCCTGACGGACGCGCACATCGTTGAACGGCTCTTGATCCACACGCATACGGATGTGGAAGGTCTGGGCCGTGTCAACTGAGTAGACGCCGATGCCCGGCAGGTCCTTGACCGCCTGCCACACGTCTGCGGGCGGGTTGAAGATGTTGTCCACCTGACCGCTCTGCAGGGCCGCGATCTGCGCCGCTGTATCCTCGCCCAGGTCAAGGAAGATCAGCCGGTCGAGATAGGGCAGCGGCTTGCCGTCTGCACCGATGCGCCAGTAGTCGGGGCGGCGCTTGAAGACAGCCCGCTCGGTCTCGACATACTCTTCCATCAGGAAGGGGCCGGTGCCGACGGGCTGACGGACCAGGTCGCCCTCGAAGGTCTTGGGCACGATGGCGGCAGGATAGTGGAACAGATGCTCCGGCACGCCGATCTGAGGTGTGGTCAGGTACAGCTTGACGGTGTAGTCATCTACCTTCTCGATGTTGTCGGGCGACAGGTAGCTCATCAGGCCCATCATCGAAGAGCCGATGTCGGGGTCGAGCCACTGCTGGAAGTTGAAGATCACATCGTCAGCGGTGAAGTCAGAGCCGTCGTTGAACTTGATGCCCTTCCTCAGGTACAGGGTCCACTCGTCAACCGTCTCGTTGGCTTCCCAGCTCTCCAACAGCCATGGCTCGGTGATGTTGTCCCAGTTGGTGCGGGTCAGGTACTCGCACACCTGACGCCACTGGTTAGCCGCCTCGATCCATGAGAAGCGGGCCGGCGTATCCACGCGCTGAACGCGGGTAGCGATGGTCATGGTGCCGCCGCGCAGGATGCCGCCAGTTGCCTCTTCAGTAGCGGCAGGAGCCTCAGTGGCCGCCGGTCCGCCTGCGGCGGGGGGCTGAGTTGCCGCCGGCGCCTGTTCCGGGGCAGGAGTAGCCGGCGTACAGCTCGCCAGGAAGGCATTAGCGCTGGCCAGCGAGACACCCAGCAGGGTGGCTGTGCGCAGGAACTCACGGCGTGACACTCTGCCCTGCCTGTACAGTTCCTCCAGTTCGGGAATGTACGGGTGGACGTTCCTCTTGCTCCTCTTCAGAATATGCATCTTAACGTTCTCCTTACTTTAGTAAAGTGATGACCCTCTGCCGAGATAGAAACAAAGTGGTGGCTTTCCATCTCTAAGAGACTAACGTGACAGACCTCCCCGCAGACCTCCTTTCCCTCGATCAGCTTGCACCTATAGCCCGAAATCACGCCGCAGTGGCGGAGGCCTGCTCACGCCGGGCCAGCACCTCCGCGATGACCGCCTCTGCCTCCGGCGGCAACGGCGGCGGCTGATGACCGGCCAGTATCTCACGGGCACGCCGGTTGGCACGCTCAGCCATACTCTGACCGCCTGCCTCAGCCCACGCATCGTAACGCTGACGGTCAATCAGATCAGGCCGCCACTGCGCCCACTTCCAGCTTTTGAGGGTATGGGGTGAGGCCAGAAAGCCGCCGCCCGGCTCGGCGTTGTGAACAGCCTCGCGGGCCAGCGTGCGTTCGCTCACCTCGATCCCCTCCATCATAAAACGCACCTCCCGGATGATCTCATTGGCAATGACCAGCATCTCCATCGAGGAGGTAGAACCATATTCAATGTACCCGACATCGTGCACCAGATTGGTGCGCGACAGAAAAGCCGTCATGATCGAAACGGCGGCCTCAATGCCGGCCTGCGCATCAACTAGCTTGCTGTCTGCCGCGCCGCCGAACCCCCAAGCCGGCAGGCCGTAATAGCGGGCTAGATCGGTACAGGCAGGCATGCTCATAGCCCATTCCGGACTGCCATAGCTGACGATGGTCGTCTTCATATCCAGCGTGGCGGCATTGAACCCGTACAGGAAGGGCGTCCCGCGCCGCACGAGCTGGGTCAGCACCAGCCCGACCAGACATTCCGCGTTGCCCAGCGCCAGCGCCCCCGCCAGCGTGATCGGCCCGCCCCCGCCCGTGTTGGGAGACGGCGGGAAGGCAACCGGCAGGCCCTTCTCAGCGCAGAAGAGCAGTTTATCTACCGAACTGTCAGGGAACAGCAGAGGGGAGATCGGCTCAGCGTAGAGCAGCAGGAACGGCTTTTCACGCAGAGCCGCCTCGCCTCCTGCCGCCGCACAGGCAATCGCGTAGATGTCTTCCATGTCGGCACGGTTGTTGGCCGTGTAAACGACCGGCTTGCCCGACCCCCGGATCATCCCCACAAAGCCGTGAATGTAGAAGTCCAGCGGGTTGACATCCGAGGGCGTGCCCATCGTCATGACAAAGCTGATCTGGTCAAGGCCGTCGCACAGATGCGCAATACGCTGAACGTCGGCGGCAACCGCCATCCGCCGCTCACCCGTCTCGACATCCAGCGTGAAGATGCAGTCAGAGCCGGGGCCAAAGAAGACCTTGTCCCCTTCAAGCGGCATGGTCAGCTCGCCAAGACGGTTATAGAGCGGGATGCGCGAAGGGGCAGAGGCAACCGCATCCATGACCAGATACTCCGGCAGTTTGATCCGTCCGCCCGACTCCCACGCCCCTGCATCAAGCAGTAAACGGCGGGCCTGCTCATTCTTCATGACGATGCCTGTGCGCGAGAGAATATCGAGGCTGGTGTAGTGTATCTCCCGCACCTGCTCGTCCGAGAGCATCCTCATGAAGGGCCGCAGTGTCCCGACCGGGATATGTTCAGGCATTTCTTCGCCCTCTCGTGTGCGGCACGAAGGCGGCGGGTTAAGCGATCAACTGACGCGCAATATCCACTGCCGCCGCCGCGTCAGGCGCATAGGCGTCCGCGCCGATGCTCTGGGCAAAGTCGTTGGTGACCGGTGCACCGCCCACCATCACCTTGACCGACCCGCGCACGCCGGCCTCATTCAGCGCCTCAATGGTCGAGCGCATGGCTACCATCGTGGTCGTCAGCAGGGCGCTCATCCCGACCAGCTTGGGCTGATGCTCTTTGACCGCCTGCACAAAGGCCGCCGGCTTCACATCCGTCCCCAGATCAATGACCTCGAACCCTGCCCCTTCCATCATCATCTTGACAAGGTTCTTGCCGATGTCATGCAGGTCGCCTTCGACTGTACCAATCACGAACTTGCCCAGCCCCTGCGCATCGCTCTTGGACAGCAGAGGACGCAGGATGTTCATCCCGGCATGCATGGCCCGGGCCGCGACCAGCACTTCAGGCACGAACAGCTCTCCGCACTTGAAGTCACGCCCGACCTCGTCCATGCCGGCGATCAGGCCGCCCTGCAAAATCTCGGACGGGCTTAGCCCCTGATCAAGCGCGCTCTTGACCAGCTCAGCGACTTCCTCTTCCTCGCCTGCGTAAAGCTTGGTCGCGATCTTCTGCAAAATGTCTGACATGATAGTCTAACCTCCAGATGGTATTTCAATATAGATGGATGATAGATGGATCAGTGCAACCGCCTCATGCACCTCACGTTCATTCCCTTGCCGGGCTGGGCCGCCCGACCGCGGTGAAGATCAACTCCGTCCCTAGATAGATGTCCTGCCCCCACCCCAGCGCAAGCGGCACGATCTGGTCGTTACGGATGACCTGTACTTCCACCTGATCAGTGCCGGCCTGACGGGCTAACGTCTGAAGGTAGGACTGCATGACCTGACAGGCATAACTGACGCCCTCCTCCAGAGAGGAGAAATCGCGCACCCCGTCAGGCAGGTGAAGGCGGAACATCTGCCCTGCCTCAAGCGGGCGGATGCTCACCTGTGCCTGCTGTACCACCGCTCCGACTGCCGCCCCGACCGCGTTGGCCACGCCGGCATGGGGCGCCACCAGCGACTCGGTGTGAAGCAGATGAGCCGCCGGCGGCACATAAACTTCCGCCGGTGCGCCGACCGCAACCACAGGGCGGCGGAGCGTCAGACTGCAACCTAGATCAGAAGCAGAGGCACGCCCCAGCGACCGGTCAAGCAGGGCGGCGGCGGCGCGGTCCTGTTTCCAGTCAGGGACAGCTCCCTCGTCGCTCAGCACTTTGGTCACCAGCTCGGAAGCTATCCGTTCCGACACGGTGCGGACAACCTGCTCAGACAGGGCTTCAGGCGTCAGGCCGAGCTGTCCGGCCAGCAGGACAGCGCCCAAGCGGGAGGCCTCAGCATCCCAGCGGTCAAAGCGGCCCAGCACATGCAGGGCATCAGTGGGCGTGAACCCTGACCGGAGCACGATCCGATGCGCCTCCAGCGCCTCAATGCGGCGCATCACCAGCACCCCGAAGGTGCGCTGATCAAGCAGATGCAGGGGACACGGCCTGCCGTTCAGCTCACGCAGAAGTTCCCTGTCATCATCCGACAGCCACGAGGCCGTCTGCCGCTGGGCAACCGCGAACTGCCCGCTCAGGCGGTGCGGCGACTGGACTGCCTGCCGCAGGTCATCCACGACCTCTGGATATTCGCTGGCCAGCGCACACAGGGGGATCACCCGCCGCGGGCCAACCGTCAGACGGCCTTCACCATCCAGGCTGACCAAGCTGTCGCCGCCCAGCCCCACCGTGTGGACATCCACGGCCTCGACCATCGTGCGCCACCGGCCAACCTGGGCGCCCTCCGGGTTGAGGCGCGGGCGGCCTTCGCGCAGGGCGGCGATGTCGGTGGTCGTCCCGCCGATGTCCACCACCCACGCATCGCGGCGCCCCGCCAGATGCCATGCCCCCAGCACGCTGGCCGCCGGCCCGGACAGGATCGTCTCAACCGGACGGCGCATAGCCCACTCAGCCCGCACCAGCGACCCGTCGCCGCGCACGAGCATCAGCGGGGCTGTAATCCCCAGCCGATCCAGCGTGCCGCGGACAGTGTTGATCAGATCGCGCAGGAGCGGGATCAGCCGGGCGTTCAGAGCCGCCGTCGTAGCCCGCCTGACAGCGTTCAAGCGGGAGGTTAACTCATGGCCGCAGGTGACAGGCAGATCACACAGCTCCTCGATCAGCGCCTGCACCCGCAGTTCATGGGACGGATTGCGGACCGAAAAATAGCCTGACACCGCGAAGGCTTCAACCTTGCCGCGCCGCGCCAGAATCGCCTCACGGGCGGCGGCCTCGTCCAACGGAGCGATCTCATCGCCCTCGCTGTTGTGTCCGCCAGACAGATAGACGACATCCTGCGTCACCAGCTCACGATCAAAGCCGTACTGCCGGATGAGAAGCGGATCGTAACCGATCAACAGCAGGCAGACAGGACTGCCGCGCTCCTCCACGATAGCGTTCGTCGCCAGCGTGGTTGAAAGCCCCACCAGCTCAATCTCGGCGGGAGTCAGGGCCTGCTGTTCAAGCACCGCGCTTACCGCCTGCTCAATCCCTACTGACAGGTCAGCATAGGTGGTGAGAGCCTTCGCACCGGCCAGCACGGCGCCGCTGGACTGCTCAACCAGCACCGCGTCCGTGTAGGTCCCGCCCGTGTCAATGCCCAGCGCCGCCTTCATCCGCGACCTTCCCGCCGCCAGCAATGCTCAGCCAGACTGCAATACACGCATACCGAACCAACATGCGCCGAAGGATAATCAGGGCCGGTTCCTACCAGCATCGAGACCGACTTATGCGGCTCAAGCACGCACATCTCGTTCAGCCGCACACCAATCTGATCAAGCGGAAGCAGGGCACACAACTCACGCTGGCCGGTCAGATGCCAGCCAACCAGCGAGCCGGGGCTGAGCGACGGGCTGACGCCCCATCCCCGTTCGGCGGCCTGCTGTTCGATCTGCCTGCGCAGTGCCTCGCCGACCGCCGCAAGCGCCAGCACGCCGGCGCTGTCCAGCAGGTAGGACAGCAGGGCATCCTGAGCGCTCAGCGTGCGGACTTCTTCTTCCAACACCGGCCCAATAGTGTACACAGCGATCATCACCTGCCGCGCCGGCGCCAGCAGATCGGCTTTGGGGCCGACATGCAGACAGGCAACAGGATGATCCGGGTCGGAGAGTGCCGACAGGACAACCTCTCCACCCGAAACGCCGCTGACAGCAAACTCCGCCTGTACAGCCGCCGGCGCGGCCAGCGACTCAGCCAGCGCGACAGCCCGTTCTGCCGCAGTGACCAGCCCCGGACGCAACGGCGAGCCAAGTTCACTCAGCAGACCCTCCGCGGTGAGACGGACTGGTTTCTCATGCCAAGTCATGGGAGATGTGACCAAGCCGGTACTGACCATCTCTGCCGGGCCAGACTGCCTTTCGAGCCGTCCTATGGCAGGTGCGGCTCAAGGAAATAAAAAAGCGAGCGGCACGTTCCTGCCGAAAGCCTAAGGGAAAACCCGCAGGCTCTAACTGTCCAGATGCCAACCGCCGCCCTCCTCGCGGATGACACGGTCGAGGATGGCGGCGCTGGTTTCCTTCAACTCCATCATCATGGCCTGCCGGGCCTGCTCAGGATCATGGGCACGCAGGGCGGCAATCAGCCGCGCGTGCGTCAGCTCCATAGTCTCCCCTGCCCGGCGGATCACCATAAAACGGGCCAGCCGATCATGCAGGCGTCCCAGCGCCTCAGCCAGCTCCTGATTGCCGGAAGCCAGCGCAACCAAGTAATGGAAGCGCCGGTTCTCATCGGTGTAGCGGTCGTAGGACTCGTCATCATCACCAGTGTATCCCTGGTGAACATGCTCAAGCTGCTCCAGCTCAGCCTCAGTGATGCGTCTGGCCGCACGTTCCACAGAGGCCAGCTCCAGTATCTCGCGCAGTTCGAGCAGATCGCGCAGTTGTTTGAGGGTGATGCGGGTGACAAAGTAGCCGGAGCGGGGTTTGATGGTGACCAGCCCTTCCTGATTGAGCATCTGGAGTGCGTCCCGCACTGGTGTAACACTGGTGCCGTAGCGGGCGGCGATCTCCTCGATGCTCAGGCGTTCGCCCGGCATGCGGTGACCCATGATGATCGAGCGGCGAAGCTCAACGTAAATCCGATTCCTGGAGGTAACCTCTGAGCGCAGGGCAGATACCATCGTACCTCCTCCAGGGGTCTCATGCGCGGCATCAGACAGGGCTTGATCAGCCATGCTTCTATGATACACGAACAATACACCAGATGGCAAGGGGTAATATATCAAATGAGGGATTAAACATATCAAGCCGCCCCCATAACCCAACGCCTGCCCTCCCCGATTAGGCAGGCGATTGACACCCGGCCAGACAGAGTTATAATCTCATATATCAGTTGGCGAAACTGATATAACAACCTAAGCTGACTGATCATATTCACTGCCATGTCTGCTAAAGGAAGAAAACGATGATCCAGACACATGGGATGCGCCAGACCAGTGCCTTCTTTTCGCGTCTCGGCCCGCAGGAATGCGAGCGTATTCACCTCGCCAGCCTCGAAATACTGGAGCGGGTGGGCGTCGAGGTGCACGATGAGAAGGCCCGTGCCCTGCTGGCCAAGGGCGGCGCCAAAGTAGATGGTATCCGGGTGCGCATTCCGGAGTACCGCGTCACGTGGGCGCTGAACCTTGCCCCCAAGCGCCTGACCCTCTGTGATCGCAACGGCAAAGTAGCCATGCGGGCCGGAGGGTACAACTCCTATTTCGGCGGCGGCTCGGACTGCCTGAACATCCTCGATCACCGCACCGGCCAGCGCCGCCGCCCTACCCTTCAGGATGTGAAAGAGGGCGTGATCCTGCAAGACGCCCTGCCGGAAATTGACTTTGTGATGTCGCTGGTGCTCCCCTCCGATGTGGATCAGCGCATCTACGACCGCTACCAGATGGAGGTCATGCTTAACTACACCACCAAGCCGATTGTCTTCGTGACGCCTGACTTCGAAGGGTGTGTGGCGGCGGTCGAGATGTGCGAGGCCGTGGCGGGCGGCGCGGAGGCCTTCCAGCGCAATCCGTTTGCTACCTGCTACATCAACGTCACCTCTGGCCTGATCGCCAACGCCGAAGCCCTGCAAAAGTGCATGTATCTGGCCGAAAAGGGTTTGCCCCTGCTGTGGATTCCGCTGAACGCGGGCGGAGTCAATTCACCGGTGACCATCGCGGGTTGCATGGCCTCGATGAATGCGGGTATCCTGTTGGGCATTGTGCTGGCTCAGCTCGTCAATGAGGGGACACCAGTTGCCACGCCCGGCTGGAACGGCGGGCCGTACAACCTCCAGACGATGGTCGGCAACTACGTGCTGGCCGACGAACAGGGCGTACCGACCTCGATGGGCAAGTACTACAACCTGCCGGTCTTCGGGCTGGCCGGCTCAACTGACTCAAAGGTGCTGGATCACCAGTGCGGCGTCGAGGCGGCTTTCAGCCTTGTCTTTGCCCTGCTGTCGGGCGCGAACATCAACCATGACGTGGGCTTCATGGACGCTGGATTGCAGTATTCATTCCAACTGCTGGCCATGTGCAACGAGCATCTGGGCTTCCTGCGGGCGGCCACAGCCGGTGTCCCCATTACAGACGAAGACCTCGCCCTGGACGTGATCGAGGAGCTTGGCCCGACCGGTGATTACCTGAGCCACGAGCACACCCTCAGGAACTTCAAGCGGGCTTATCACTCCAAGATGGTAGATAAGCGCACCTACTCGCAGTGGATGGAGATGGGCGGCACAACGATGGAACAGCGGGCCGCCAAGCACGTGGATAAGATTCTGGCCAGCCACGAACCGCCTGCCCTGCCGCCCGATGTCCAGCGCGACATCCGCAAGATCGTTGAGCGCGAACAGGAGTGGGCCAATAGGAAGGGGTAGTTCCCCCTTCTTCCATGAATCCAATCGGGGTACAGCGGTCTGCACCCCGGCTACCTAACGAAAGGCAGGATCACCTCTATGCACGACGAAAAGCCGTTCTTCATGCGGGACCCCTGGAAATACGATCCGCAGGCCAAGCCCGGCCCCAGCCCCGACGCCGAGCTGGGGTTTGATACCCGTGCCCTCCACACCGGCTTCCGCCCCCTGCGGGATGTGGTCAAGTTCCGGTCGTTTGTGACGCCCATTGTGCAGTCCATGACCTACCCCTACGAGTGCTTTGAGAAGTTCCCTGACTACATCTACGGGCGCAGTAAGACGCCTACCGTCAGCGTGCTGGAAGAGCGGCTGGCGGCACTGGAAGGCGGCGAGGGGGCTGTGACCGGCAGTTCGGGGTCGCAGTCGCTGTTCAGCCTGATCTTCACCATTGCCCGCCCCGGCGACAACGTAGTCACCAGCCTCAACATCTTCGGCGAAGGGTACAAGCAGGCCGCCTCGCTGTGGCCGGAGCGGGCCGGCATTGAGTTCCGCTTTGTCAAAGACCCTGCCGATCCGCGCTCATGGGACCAAGAGATCGATCATCGGACGCGCCTCGTGTGGGTTGAGACGCCCAGCAACCCCTGCCTGTTCATCACCGATATTGCCGCTGTGGCCGACGTAGCCCATTCGCACGGCGTCCCGCTGATGGTGGACAACACCATCGCCACTGCCGCGCTCCAACAGCCGATGAAGCTGGGGGCGGACATCATCCTGCTCTCGATCACCAAGTTCCTATGCGGCAACGCCACCGTGCTGGGCGGGGCAATTGTCGGGCCGGAGGCGCTGGTTGAGGACATCCGCTGGAACACACAGGAGTTCGCCGGTGCGGTGATGCAGCCCTTCGATGCATGGCTGGTGCTCCAATTTCTGGAGACGCTGTCCCTGCGGATGGAGCGCCACAGCAGTAACGCCCAGAAGGTGGCTGAGTTTCTGGCCGGCCACCCCAAGGTGGTGCGCGTCAACTACTCCGGCCTGCCGAGCCATCCCCAGCATGAGCTGGCCAAACGCCAGATGTCGGCGCATGGCGGTTTGCTGTCGTTTGTCGTGCCGGGCGGAATGGCCGGGGCGGCCAAAGTGATGAACAGCCTGAAGCTGGTGATCCACGCCGTGACCTTCGGCACAAGCCGCACGATCTGTATGCACCCGCCGACCATCACCCACGAACACCTGACGCCGGAAGAGCGTGCCGCCGCCGGCATTGACGACGGGCTGATCCGGCTGTCGGTTGGGCTGGAAGACCCCAACGACATCATCGCCGACCTCGACCAAGCGCTCAGCAGGCTGTAGAGAGGGGGCCGCAAGATGGCATTCGCCGAACGAGTCATTCATCTCAAGGGGGAAGGCGCGTATCAGGTGCTGGCTAAAGCACAGGCACTGGAGCGCGAGGGGCGCGAGATCATCCATCTGGAGATCGGCGAACCCGACTTCAAGACTGCTCCTCATATCAGCATGGCGGGCATTAAAGCCATCGCAGAGGGGCGCACCCGTTACAACCCGCCGCGCGGCATCCTCGAACTGCGCGAGGCAATTGCCGCTGACGCGGGCAGGCGGCGCGGCTTGACCTTCACCCCTGCGCAGGTAGTGATCAGCCCCGGCGCCAAGCCCAACCTGTTCTTCCCGACGCTGGCGCTGGTCGAGCCGGGTGACGAAGTGATCTACCCCGACCCCGGCTTTCCGACCTACGAGGCCATGATCCGCGTGGCGGGCGGCGTGCCGGTGCCGGTCCCCCTGCGGGAAGAAAACGATTTTTCGTTCGATCTGGAGGCCTTCGACCGCCTGATCAGCGGCCGCACCCGCTTGATCATCCTGAACTCGCCCGGCAACCCGACCGGCGGCGTGATGCCCCGCCCCGACTTAGAACACATCGCCGAGGCGGCCCTGCGGCATGACTGCTGGGTGCTCTCAGATGAGATTTACGCCCGTCTGGCTTATGACGGCTTGGAAGTGCCAAGCATCGCCGCACTGCCCGGCATGACCGAGCGCACGGTGATCGTGGACGGTTTCTCCAAGACCTACGCGATGACAGGCTGGCGGCTGGGCTACGGCATCATGCCGGAGGAGCTGGCCGGCAGGATTGAGCTTCTGCTGACGCATTCGGTCGGCTGTTCAGCGCATTTCACCCAGTACGCCGGGCTTGAGGCCGTCCTGAGCCGTCAGGATTGGGTGGACGAGATGGTGGCCGAATACCAACGCCGCCGCGACCGGCTGGTGGCAGGCCTGAACGCCATCCCCGGCGTGACCTGCAAGATGCCGCAGGGGGCATTTTATGCCTTCCCGAACATCAAGGCGTTTGGGCGTTCGTCCAGCGAGCTAGCCAATATTCTGCTTGAGGAGGCCGGTGTAGCCCTCCTGCCCGGCACAGCCTTCGGCCAGTACGGGGAGGGGTATCTGCGGCTGGCCTATGCCAACTCGCTGGAGAACATCGAACGGGCGCTGGAACGCATCGGGGAGGTCTTAGGCCGCCTTCCGCACTAGACGAGAGAAACAATTGCGGGCCTCATCCCTGAATATCGGAAAAGATGAGGCCCGCCGGGCCGCCAGGGACTCGCCGGGAGCAGACATCCCTGCCGCACTGCTGAAGCACTATCCCTGTTTCAGACCTGCCTTCCTTGCCGGAGGAGCAGGGCATTGGCAGTCCGGCATGCGGCAGGAACTCTAAATCTGCGCAGTATTTTTTAATTAGGAGTATAATGAGAAGGTATAATCTTCCACCTTCACACACCACAACTCCGCATACTCTCACGTCCGGTCAGTCCCCCCTGATGGGGCACAGGGGTAAGACATCAGCACAATGGTTCACATAGAAACAGGCGGCTATGTCAGATCGCACCCCTATAGACTGGACTATCTGGCTGTACAGCCAGCGCCGCACGGCCATCAATTACCTGCTGGGGACGCTGATCGCGCTGGGGGTCGCGGGGCTGGCGATCAGTATCGTGCGTCTTACCATCCTCCATGTTGAGATCGCCTTTAACCTGATCTACTATGCCGCCGCTTGTGCGGTAGTTGTGATCCTGTTTGCCGCACGCCGCCTGCCCGATCAATGGCGTGCTGTGGGGCTGATCAGCCTGATCTATCTTTTCAGCGGCCTGTCCCTCTATTCCGGCTGGCTGGCCGGCTCAGGACGTTTGTACCTGCTGGCGGTCATTGCGCTGGGCGGGATACTGATCAGCCCGCGTGCCGGCCTGATCATGGCCGGGGTCAGCTTTGCCGTCTTTGCCGGGTTCACGCTGGCCTTCTCACAAGGC
>DAOTYH010000118.1:0-3861 GCA_034435015.1 Anaerolineae bacterium
CTCTGCCCCTACTGCTGCGCTCCCGCCTGGACCCACGACTTGCCTTATCTTTTGGGTTACATTCTTTGGAAGAGCTTTTCCAAGGAGTAACTGCTGTAGCCATCAGTCCGGACGGACGCCTCATTGCAAGTGGCTCGAATCATGGCGCAGTGAAGATATGGGAGGCGGAAAGCGAGCAGTTAATTTGCTTTCCGGAAGGACATACATTCTGGGTAAGTGCCTTAGCATTCGGCCCTGATGGACGCTTACTTATCAGTTGCTCTTGGGATAACACAGTGAAAGTTTGGTTGGCTGAGAGTGGGCAGCTGCTGCTAAATCTGGAGGGGCATATTCGTGGTGTAAATGCCGTAGCGGTAAGCCCAGACGGGCATTGGATCGTCAGCGGGTCAGCAGACCGCACGGTGAAGGTGTGGGAAACAGCGAGCGGCCGTCTACTCCGCTCTCTGGAGAAGCATCATGGACCAGTGAGAGCCGTGGCAGTAAGCCCGGACGGGCGCCTGGTCGTCAGCGGGTCGGCTGACCGCACGGTGAAGTTGTGGGAAGCGAAGAGCGGTCGCCTGTTGCGCTCATTGGAAGGGCATACTGGGCCGGTGACAACCGTGGCGATCAGCCCCGACGGGCGCTTCATCTTCAGCGGCTCGTTGGATAACACGTTGAAGGTGTGGGAGACTGAAAGCGGACATCTCCTGCGCTCCCTGCAAGCACATACGGCTCCGGTGCAGGCCGTGGCGGTCAGCCCCGACGGGCGTACCATCGTCAGCGGGTCCGAGGACCGCACGGTGAAGGTCTGGGATGTAGAGAGCGGCCGCCTCCTGCGCTCTCTCGAAGGGCATACCGACAGGGTGAATGCCATAGCTGTCAGCCCCGATGGGCGCTTCATCGTCAGTGGGTCAGCAGACTGCACGGTGAAGGTGTGGGAAGCATCGAGCGGACAGCTGCTGCGCTCTTTATGGAAATATGCCTATTTAGAAAAGCCTATGGTAGCCAGCCCGGACGGGCGCTGGATTGTCAGTGGGTCAAATGACGGCACGGTGAAGATATGGGAAGCGAAGACTGGCCGGATGATGCATTCCCTGGAAGGACATACCTCTGCTGTGAATGCTGTAGCAGTCAGCCTCAATAGTCGCTTTATCATCAGTGGGTCAGATGATGGCATAGTGAAAGTATGGGATGCAGGGAGCGGACGCCTGCTGGGTTCTTTAGAGGAACACGCTGGCAAATTGACCGCTTTGGCGGTGAGTGTGGACGGGCGCTTCATCGTTAGCGGCTTCGAGGATGGCACAGTAAAGGTATGGGATGCAGAAAGGGGAAAGGTAAGTTGCTGTTTAAAAGGACACACTGGGCCGGTAACTGCGATTGTAATCAGCCCAGATGGTCACACCATTGTTAGCGGCTCGTTGGATACCACAGCGAAAGTGTGGGAGATGGAAAGTGGCCGCTTGGTGCATTCTATGGAAAGACATAAGTATGGAATATCCACGGTTGCGATAAGCTACGATAGGCGTCAGATCATCACTGGCTCAATGGATCACACCATCAAGGTCTGGGATGCAACCACTGGTCGCCTTCTACGCTCTCTGCTAGGGCACACCGGTCCAGTATTCGCTGTGGCGATGAGCACCGACGGACACATTATTGTCAGCGGGTCGGATGACCGCACAGTCAAGGTGTGGGACGCGAAGAGCGGACGACTTCTGGAAACTATGGAGGGACACACCGGTCCAGTGTATGCTGTGGCGCTCACCTCCGACGAAAGATTTGTTGTTAGCGGCTCGGCTGACCACACGATGAGATCTTGGGAGATGAAAAGCAGGCGATTCCGATGCTCTCTGAGTGGGCATACACGTAGAGTAAATTCTGTAGCGGTTAGCTCTGATGGGCAGTTCATCGTCAGCGGGTCAAGCGACCGCACGGTGAAAGTATGGGATGCAGAAAACGGTGATCTGTTGCGTTCCCTGAAAAAGCATACACGTGGGGTGGAAGCAGTAGCAGTAAGCCTTGATGGACGCTTCATCATCAGTGGAGCACGTGACCGTACGGTGAAAGTCTGGGAGATGGCAAGTGGACGTTTACTTTCCTCCGTGGCGAAACATACTGATAGAGTGAGGTCCGTGGCGGTCAGCCCCAACAGCCGCTTTTTTGTCAGCGGGTCTTGGGATAAGACGGTGAAAGTGTGGGAAACGGAAAGCGGGCGGCTACTCCGTTCCCTTGAGGGTCATACAGATCGGGTAAGGGTTGTGGTAGTGGGGCCGGACGGACAATTTATCCTCAGCGGGTCGAGAGACGGCACGGTGAAGATGTGGGAGGTCGAGAACAGCCACCTGCTGCACTCCTTGGAGGGGCATACGGCTGGGGTAAATGCTGTTGCGGTGAGTCTGGACGGACGCTGGATTGTCAGCGGGTCGGAGGACCGCATGGTGAAGGTATGGGAGAGCGAAAGCGGACACCTCCTGCGCTCCCTGGAAGGACATACCGGTTGGGTGCGGGCCGTGGCGGTCAGCCCCGACGGGTGCTGGATCATCAGCGGAGCAGCTGACCATACCATCCGAGCCTGGGACCTGGAAAGCGGCAAGGGGGGCGTGCTCTTCTGGAACGATGCCGCCATCATCAGCTTAGCCCTCTCCCGCGATGGTCGCCTGCTGGCCTGCGGCGATGCCGCCGGGCGGGTGTGGATCTTTGATTGGGTGCTGTAGCGCAGGATGCATCCCGGGTTCATCGGCCAGACCCCGCCGCCGGGCGGCGCGCCGCTGCGCCTGGAGACGCGCACGGAGGCGTTCGTCCGCGCCTGCTTCGCGCGCCCACGCCCACCCTCGGTCATCCTCACCGGCAACGCCGGCGACGGCAAGGCCTGCCTCTCCCGGATCGGCCCGGCGCGGAGAGCTCCGTGGGACGGGGGGATATGCAGTTTCCGAGGGGAATGTGGAGCTCCTGCAAAGGAGTTGGGGTTATGTCCTACAAACAGATCTTGTTCGCCGGTGTTCTGGCAGGGATTCTCATCATAGCCTCCACTGCAGCAAGTGGGTCAGATAGTCCACCCGTAACACCGATCCCGTCAATACCTGCTTTTGTGGAAATCTCGCCAGATGTGGCGCCTGCTGCCAATTGTACCAACCTGGCGAATTGGCAGTGTGTTGAGACGCGTCCAGGCCTCTCACTCTGCCGGGCCAACAACATTTGCGTGGTTAAGGTAGACCTCAACAACAACGCTCTCCGCCCGCGCGTCGTCGTCGCGCCCGGTGGGGGCACGGCCTGGCTCGGCGATATGGCTTCCAGCGCGGGGGCGCTCGCCGCTATCAACGGCGACTATTTCAGCGGTTGCCCCGATACCGTCCCGCCTCTCAATTGCGGCGAGGGGCTCACCTATGTGGACGGCGTGGATTACACCGACTACACCGGCAGCGAGTGGCAGAACCGGCGCTCGTTGGGCTTCAACGACAACTATGACCCCAACATCGGTTGGCCTGGGGAGCAGGGTGGGTATCACCGCTATTTGCTCGGTGGCGGGCCACAGGTCACCTTTGGTGGTGAGTACCGCTGGCGCTGCTGGTATCAGGGTTACAACACCGAAGGCAACTGTAATTGTCAGTACGTCAATGGCCATTGGACAGTGGTCATCAACGATGAGCTCTTCGGCTGCTCGGCCAACAACTGGTGGAACCGTCCCCAGACCTTCATCGGCTTCAGCGATGACCGCAACACGCTTTACCTGGCAGTGAGCGAGCCCGGTTACAACAAGACTCCTCACGAGATGCACGACGTGCTGTGGGTGCTGGGTGCCCGATATTCCCTCAAGATGGACGGCGGCGGCTCGTCGGGGATGTACTTCAACGACGGCGGCTATTCCTTCGCCTGGAACGGCAG
>DAOTYH010000119.1:0-9194 GCA_034435015.1 Anaerolineae bacterium
GTGTGCCTGCTGAGGCACTTTTCCCCGGCCCTGTGTTATAATCCCCCGCTGGATAAGTGTTGGCCTGCCTGCCTATGCCCTGTTAAGTTATAAAAGTTGCGTGGTAAGCTGGGTGCTGGTTTCTGTTGAATAGCGGCTTGTCGGATGCGGGAAACGCCATGCCCATTACTTTAATCGAAGTGCCCTATTATGGCGGGCGGAAGGCCGTCGGGCCGGCACTGGGGGTCATCCGGCTGGCGGAGGCCCGTTCTGCTCTGCCCCATGAATCGGCGGACCGGACAGGATCAACGGCAAGTGAGCTGGATGCGCTGGTAGAGATCAGCAGGGCACTTGCCGGGCGTATCCGTGAAGCAGTGGAGGGTGCAGACTTCCCGCTGGTGCTGGGTGCAAACTGCTATACCTGTCTAGGGGTGCTGGCCGGCCTAAACAATCCGGGTGCTGGCGTGATCTGGTTCGATGCCCATGGGGATTTCAACACGCCTTCTACGTCTCCCAGCGGTTATCTGGATGGAATGCCGCTGGCCATTGCCGCCGGACTTTGCTACCCGGAGGTGCTCGCTCAGATCGGCGGTATGCCGATCTCAGAGGCGCGCATTGTCCACGTAGGAGCACGGGCACTTGATCCGGGCGAACTCGATTTACTGCGAAACTCTTCGGTCAGCGTAGCGGCGATGGAGGCAATCCGCCGTGAAGGGCTGGAGGGTGCGCTTGTCCCGGCCCTCAATGCGTTACGCAGGCAAACCAGAGAGGTTTATCTGCATCTGGATTTCGACGTGATTGACCCTCAAGAAGCGCCGGGCGTATTGTTCCCTGAGCCGGAGGGGCTGTCGTTGGCTGAAATCGAGGAGGCCGTCCGGCTGGTCAGGGAGCGCTTTGAGGTGCAAGCCGCCAGCCTGATCGGCTATCATCCCGCTTCCGATTACCATGACCGGACGTTCCGGCTGGGTCTGCGGCTGGTAGATGTGATGGGCAGTTTGATCTCATAAAGTTTTATCATCGGGGGATGAGTCATCGGGGGATGAGCGAGATGCATAATAGGTGGAGCAGGGGAACATGGGTGATATATGGAGTCATAGCGCTGATCCTGTCGGGCTGTGGCGGGGGGAGCACCGCCCTGCCTGAGGGATCACAGCCTGAAGCGGGCGCCCAAGTGACTCCTGAAGAGACGCCGCCGCCTACCCCGACCCCCTATCCGTTTAAGCCTGAGTTGGTTCTATGCAGTGCTGAAGAGCCGTCTGGGTTGTTTGATACCATGTCCGCCCTTGCGGACTCGATCCTCCAGATGGTGCTTCCATCGGCAGTGGCCTTTGGCGAGGATTATGTTGCCGAACCGGTGCTGTTAACGGCTTTGCCTGCTGTAGAGGATGGCACATTACGGCGCAACGAGGATGGCTCAATCGGGGTAACACTCCGCTATCGGGATGACCTGCGCTGGTCTGACGGCGAGCCGTTCACTGCCGCCGACGCACTGTTCGGCATTCGGGCGCTTCCGGCTTCGCCCTACGGCCCTGCCTTCGTCGTGCTTGAGGCACAACAGGTGGATGATTACACCCTCGCCTTGACTCTGGCCGACGGGGCCGAATATCCCTATGTACCGCCCCAGCCGCCTTTGCCCCTTCATCACTTTGAGGCTGGTGATGATCCGATTGTGTTGTTCCAGAGCGGCGGGTATCCTGTGCTGATTGATCTGGCGCTTGGCCCTTACATGATTACTGAGTGGGTGGCCGGCTCGCATGTCCTCCTGCGTGCCAACCCCCAGTATCCAGCGCCAGCACTGATGATCCCAACCGTCCGTGTCCGCTTCCTGCCTGATGTTGCCCAGATCGCCGCTGAACTTCAGAGCGGCGGGTGCGATGTGATGCTTGATGAGGGGGTTGGCTTTGAACAGTATCCGGCTCTGTTGGCTGTGCAGGAAGCCGGCGGAGCACGTCTCTATGGGCGGGCGGGGCCGCTCTGGGATCAGCTTATCCTGAATACCTACCCCGTTCCCTTTGGCGGGCGTGTCCCTTACTTCGCCGACACAGATGTCCGGCAGGCGGTTGCCTACGCGCTGGATCGTACAGCGCTGGCAGGCCAACTGTGGGGGGGGATTGTGCCTCCGCTGGATAGCTGGCTTCCTTCCGAACACTGGGCCTATGCCGCTGACAGTCTGCCCCGTTACAGCCTTGATGTCACGAGAGCCGCCGCCCTGCTTGAACAGGCCGGCTGGCGTGATCAAGACGGAGACGGCATCCGTGAGTATCACGGGGCAGGGGGAATATATACCTGCCAGCGCGGCGGCTGGTCAATTGAAGAGGGAACGCCCTTTGCACCGATCTTGATCATCCCGGCAGGGGACGGCCTGCGTGCTCAGATCGCTGAGAAGGTACGTGCCGACCTTGCGGCGGCAGGGATCAGCGTGCAGGTACGACAGGTTGACCCGACCGTGTTGTTTGCCCCGACAGGGCCGCTGGTACGGCGTGACTTTGACATGGCTCTGCTGGCTTCTGTGACCCGCCCTGATCCCGGCGGGGTCGCCCAGTGGGTCGGAGCGGATGTGTTTCTCCACCCTCTTGAGCGGGTGCCGGTGCATTTCTGGCAACTTGAGCAACGCTGGACGATCACCGACCAGCTTGTTGAGCGGCTGGCGTTCAGCAACATCCCCGACGCGTGGAACGATTATCAAGGGCAGAACTATTCCGGCTGGTGCAACGAGGCGGCAGATATAGCGGTGGTTGAGGCAGTCCGCCGCCAGAATCTGGATGAACGAGCGGAATTCTACGCTCAACAGCAGGCTCTCTTTACTGCGGACGTGCCTGTTGTTCCGCTGTTTGTTCATCCGCGCCTGGCTGTCGCCGCGGTGTATGTGTGCGGCCTTCGCCCCGGCCCATATGATGCATTGACTTGGAACATCGCTGACTGGACGATGGATCAGAGCGGAGCATGTGAGCAATAGAACCTCCGGTTTGACCAAGCCATATCTCATCCCCCTCTACCTCTTGCTGGCCTTGTTTATCCCCTTGATGGCGGCGGAGGCGTTGATCATCCTGCCGTTTGAGCTGGTGGATGAGGACACTCTCTTTGGGGCGGCACGCTACACGGCTGAGTTTCGCCGTCTGCCGCCGCCCGTCTCAGATGATACCTACGGTTACCGCCATCAGAGCGGTCAGCCGCCGTTGTTTTATCTGATCGGGGCGCTGGTGATCGCCCCCTTCGACACTTCAGACTTTGGGAACGGCCCTGTGTTGTCTCCGCCTTCACAGATGGGCTTGCACTTTGATCCGGCCTCCTTCCCTTACGGGGCGAACTTCTATGACCACCCTGCCGCTCATTTTCCGCCCTACGCGGGGAGTGCGCGGGCACTGATCGCGGTGCGGTTGTTCAACGGTCTGGTGTCAACAGTTACGCTTGCTTTGATCTATCTGACTATTTGGCGGGCGGTGCAGGTAGTGCGGCGTCCCGGTTGGCCGGCTGTAGAGGCGGCGGGAGCGTGGCTGTCTGCCGGCCTGGCCGGCTGGATCGGTTTCTCGGTACGGTATGTGGGGCTGGCGGCCTCAGCTCGTAATGATAATCTGGCCAACCTGCTTGCTGTTGCCGCGATCTACATGGCAGTACGTGTCTATCTCTCTGACCAGAAACAGCGGAGCTGGCGGCAGGCGGCACTGATCGGGGCGCTGGCCGGGCTGGGAATGCTCGCCAAGCTGACAGCGGCGCCGGTGGCTGTAGGGCTGGGGATGATGACAGCGGTCGAAACGTGGCGGACAGGAGGCAGGGATCGGCGGGGCAGGCTGGTTGCGGCGGCAACGTCCTCAGCGGCCTACGTGGCGGCGGTAGCCCTGATATTTGGATGGTGGCCTGTCCGCAACATGCTTCTCTATGGCGATCCGTTCATGCTGCGCCCGCATGAGCAGTTTGTCTTCAGCGCCCGCGCCGATGATCCATTCGCGGTTGGTTTCTTGCCGATCATCTACAAGCTGGGTCTGACGGCGTGGGGCGAGGTAATGTGGAGCAGTCTCCAATTGCCGCTGTGGGCTAATCTTGGCTATTTTGCGCTGACGGCGGCAGGGCTGGCGGGGGTGGTGTGGTTCATGCGGCGCGGCTGGGGAAGCTCCATGGGGAACGGCGGCTTTCGGCTGGCGGCGTGGATGGCCGGCCTATGTGTATTGGCCTTTGCTGTTGCGCTGGTGTGGATGAGATCAGGAGGGATCGACTCGCGCTTTGCCTTGCCTGCCCTGCCTGCCTTCCTGATCTTGCTGGCGGTGGGGCTGATTGAGCTGGCCGGCCCGGCACGCGCCCGCTGGATAGCCGTCGGCGCGGGAGCGGCCTCGTGGGCACTGGCATGGGGATTTCTGATTCTGGTGCTTGTGCCTGCTAACCGTGTTCCTCTGATCCGTGCCTTTCCGTCGTCTATGCAGCCGCTTGGCTGGCAGGCAGAGGGGGTGCGTCTGGCCGGCTACGAGATACAAGCTGAACACCCCCTGCAGCCCAACGATACATTGACTGTGCGCCTGTACTGGGAAGCCCTGCGTGATCTTGACAGCTACTATGTCGTAGTGGTACAGGCAGGAGCGTTGTCAGACCCTGAGACGGTGATCGCTCAGGTGGACCAGTTGGCTGGCGGCTCGATCTACCCGACCGCCGTTTGGAGGACAGGTGACCGGCTGATACAGGAAGTCAGGTTACGGCTGGCAGAGGAGATCGAATTGCCCGGCTTGTATTATGTGCGCGCAGCGCTCAGGCCCTATGATGCACTAGGCGACACCCCGCGCCTGAGCCTGACAGGGCCGGACGGCACAACCAGCACCTTGATCACGCTTGAGACGCCTCTCACTGTCCTGACGCCGGTGGGGCGTACCGCTCATACTGCTGATGCGTCCTTTGGAGATGTGCTGGTTTTACGCGGCTGGACCGTCACTCAGCAGGCAGGCGGTCAGCGTGTTGATCTGGTCTGGCAGGCACATGGCCCGGCCTCGCCTAACCTGACCGTGTTTGTCCATGCGCTGGGGGCGGATGGTTCAATGCTGGCCCAGCACGACTCCATTCCGGCTGGGGGCAACTTCCCAGGCTGGGCATGGCAGGATGATCGGTTTGTAGACAGTCACTGGCTTGACTTGCCTTCTCTGGAAGGTGTGCGGCTGATGATCGGCGTATATGACTGGGTGACAGGCGAGCGCCTGCCTGTGGCCGGCTCATCCGATGGGACGCTGGAGCTGACTCCTTAGGCCCTCACTTTTCTTTGCGCCCCTCCAGACAGGTGACACCGTCCATACCAACTGTTGCGCCGTATCGCACGCCGGCAGGCAGATCGAGGCGGTCGCCCGGTTCCAGCTCAATCACGCGGTTGCGCTCGTCTGGCAGGGTGAACCAAATCCCTCCCTCTACACAGTAGACGACCTTGTGATAGTCGTGGCTTTGCACCTGATGCTGGTCGCCGCTTAGAGCGGTCCAACGGACAGGTTCTAGTCCTTCGGACTCCATCAGGCGGCGCAGCTCGGCTTCAGTAGGTGTGCGGCTGTGCGGCCATGGGATATGAATCACTTCGGACACTATTTCCTCCTCGTGAGATGAGATAACAACGGCGGCAAGAAAGGGTAGTCTAGCGGCTCACCCTCTAACCATGTAACCCACACCATGAATCGTATGGATATAGGTCGGGCGGCTGGAGTCTGGTTCGATCTTGGCACGCAGGTTACGGATGTGAGCGCGCACAAGATCGGGGTCTCCCATTCCGCGTGGATATTCCCATACCTCATCGAGCAGATCATGCACCGAGTGAGTCTGGTTGGGTGATTTCATCAGGTGGTAGAGCAGCCGGTACTCGGTTGAGGTAAGCTGGATATTCTGGGCATGAGGGGTTGAAACCTGAAAAGTATTGGTATCAAGTACCAGTCCGCCGACGCTCAGCGTGGCCGGCTGTTCGTTGGCGGCAGGTGTGCGCCGAAGCAATGCCCGTACCCGCGCGGTGAGTTCCTTCAGTTCAAAGGGCTTGGTCAGGTAATCATCACCCCCTGCATCCAGGCCGCTCACAATATCATCAGTGCGCCATTTGGCGCTCAGAAACAGAATGGGCAGGGTGCCGTAACGCTTATCCTGACGTAGCTCGCGGCAGAAACTGATCCCATCCTCATGGGGCATCATGATGTCAAGCACGATCAGGTCCGGGCGCCGGCGGCCCATCTGCTCACGTGCGTGGGCCGCTGACTCGGCCAGTGTGACTTCATGCCCCTCGCGGCTGAGGGCACGCCATACTGTGCCAAGTACTTCAGCCTCATCATCTACGACTAGAATGTGGGCCATAGGTATCCCCCGAAGTGGCTGAAAAGGCAGGGAGGCGGACAGTCACGCCTGTTCCTTCCCCCAGTGTGCTGGTAATGTGAATCTCCCCGTGATGGTCGCTCACGATCTGACGGCAAATGTATAGCCCCAACCCTGTACCTTTTCCACGCGGCTTGGTAGTGAAGGCCGGCTCAAAGACACGTGCCAGATGGCTGGGATGGATGCCTGTGCCATTGTCCTGTATGCTCACTTCGATACTTTTTCCATCACTTGACAGCCGTGACTCTACACGGATCAGGCCGTCAGGACGATTACTTTCCCGGATCGCATCGCGGGCGTTGAGCAGTAGGTTCATCCATACATCCTCAAGTTGACCCGGCACAGCATGGACGGGCGGCAGATTGGAGGCAAGATGAACCTCTAGGCGGATATGGTGCTGGCTGATCTGCATCTCAACAAGGTGGATTGTTTCCTCGATGGTGCGGTTGACCTCCAGCAGGCGCGTCTCTTCTTCGTAGCGCGACATGTTTAACATGCGCTCCACGACTTTTTTGGCCCGCCTTCCGGCCCGCAGGATAGCCTGTGCCGATTCATGAGAGGGGTGATCCGGAGGGATGTCCTGTGTCAGCATTTCGGCATCACCCAAGATGGTGGTGAGGGGATTGTTAATCTGATGTGCTACCACTGCCGCCAGCTCTCCTAGTGCCGAAAAGCGGGCTGTCCGGACGAGGTGGCTTTGCATGCTTTTCTGCTCTTCGAGGCTGTGTTGTAGGTCCCGTACCAGCCGGGCGTTCTCAAGCGCCACAGCGGCCTGACTCGCCAGCGCATGTGCCAGCCCGATCTCGCGCGAGGAGAACCGCCGCTCCGGGTTCAGGTCAAAGACCTGTACCAGCCCTATTGTCTGCCCTTTGAAGACAAGCGGCATGGCCAGCATAGTGCTGGGGCCGATGCGGTTGAACAGCCGTTGCTCAAGAGGATGCAGGTCGGGGTCGGGGTAGCGCAATGTGGCGATACGTTGCTCGTGCAGTACGATGTCTAACTTGGGCAAGCCCCGTACATCCATCTGCGGCCCGCTCTGATCGGGCCAGATGCCCGTCCCGTAATCAAGTATCCGTCTTGCAACAGCCCGTCTCTCGTTCCAGTTATAGATGCAACACCAGTCAGCATCGGTTGTGTTGATCAGTGACCGTGCGCTCTCCAGTGCCAGCCTCTGCCATTGTTGCGGCGAGAGTGTCTCCCCCATCACCAATGCCAGATTGAGCACGGTCCGCAGGCTACGGCTGACCTGTGTCTGACCGAAGGGATGTCCCTTGTGCAGGTTGGAGACTTCCACGACCCCCACCAGCTTTCCGCCTGCCTGCATGGGGAGTGCCAGCACCCGCCGGCAACCCTGTTTATCCAGCCAGCGTCGGTCTCCGGGAGCAGCCTCGTCGTAGTGAAGCTGGATGGCGAAGGGACGCTGCCGATGCTTAAGGTCACGTTGCCAGAAAAACTCAGAGGGATTTTCTCGAATGCCCTTGTTCACCGGCCAGAAGGCGCGGCGGTATTCGGCCAATTTGTAGATCACCCCAGTGCGTGGGTCCCAGCCTGAAATGGTACACCAGTGCCCTTCTAGGCCGCGCATCATATGTCGGGCAATGGCGTTCAGGACCCGCCCTGGATCAAGCGAGGATGAAACGGCATTTGCCGATTCAACCAGCAGGCTCAACTCTAAGGTACGGTCTAGAGCCTGTTGGTACAGCATGGCATTTTCGATGGCAATGGCGGCGTATCCGCTCAGCCCGATCAGCATCTCCTGCTCACGGGAAGTGAAGGCTCGTTGCCTGTACTTCCCCTTGACGATCAGGACGCCGATAGCACGCCCCTTGGTGATGAGCGGCACATAGAGTTGAGGAACGCTGGCGTGGTTTGTCCCGTTCGGCCCGACCAGCAGGGGCGATTTCTGCTCCAGTACCTGAATGGCCAGCGTATCCTCTATAGGCCGCGTCTCCGTAGTGGTGACCTGCGCGCCGCCCTTTCGATGCGCTACCAGCGTAAGCTGGCCTGTCTCGGCATCAGAAAGGAGGATCGTCCCTTCTTCGGCCCCTGTCAGGTCTATAGCCGCATTCATGACCTGCATGAGCAATTCCGGCAGATCAAGCACGGCGTTGAAAGACTGGCCTAAATTGTACAACACTCCCAGCTCTGCCAGTTGGCCTTCGGCCTCTTGCCCCTGCCCCACGTGTGCCTCCTATCCTCACTCATCATTATAACCAGGGCGGCTCAGGATGCTAGAGGGGGAAGGAACGTAAAAAGACAGGCTGGTTTGCCTGTTGCTTTACCTGCTTATCAAGGTGAGGTTACTGTGTTGGATTCTGGCACAGGATCATGCGTTGCTGATCGGTGTGGAACTCATAGTAATCTTCGCCGATTGCCAGCACAATTCGGTAGCCAGGTGTGATCACATCAAGGTAGGCTTCACCCGGCTGGGGACAGCCGAGACTAGAATCCGGCCAATCCACTGCTTCACTGCGTACCAGCACTACCTGATCGGCAGGCACCCCTTCCTGCTCAGCGAGAAGGGCGATTGCCTGCATGATGAACTCTGCCACGATTGGATCGCGTACCGTTCCTTGTCCAATCGGGTCGCCTGACTCGCGGCAGATAATGGCTGTCCCATGTAGATCGGTATGGGCCTGATAGGTTTGTCCGTTTGCCCCCAGCATGATCAGGTAGCCGGGTGTGATGACCTGTAGATAGGCCTGCCCCTCCGCGGGACAACCCAGGCTGGTATCGTTCCACTCAACCGGCAAAATGCTGATGATCGTGATGGAATCTGCTGGCACACCCAGCTCAGCGGACAGAGCCGACAGTGCCGCCTGCTGTGGCACAGCCGGATCAAATGGGCTTTGGGCGGCTGGTAGCTGGGTTTCAGATGCAGGTGTGGGGGGCCTGTCTCT
>DAOTYH010000120.1:0-8772 GCA_034435015.1 Anaerolineae bacterium
GGGCAGATCAAGAGGCTGATCAACCCGCCAGCCGGTGATCACAGACAGTCCTACCTCTTCTATGATGCCCTCGATCTGAACGCTGATCAACGTCAAGCCATTGTCAAATCGGGCCAATGCCGGCGCCTGTCCCCACTCTTCTGGCGGCTCGATCTCCCGCATCAGGTAGTTTGCGGCGACCGGCACAACCGGCCCCAGACGATCATCGCCCCACTGACGCTGGAGGTAGTCTGGCATGACAGCCAAGCCGCCACCCGGTATCATCAGGTACGCCTGACGCGGGTTGAAGGCACGGACATGCCACCCATCGCCCTTCAACTCGATGCGCATGACCTGCTGATCCCAGCGCTCGACAAGATAGCCTCCGATGGCAATATTCTGGTTAGAAGGGTGTTCGTTGAGCCAGCGGGCGGCCTCGTGGAGGCTGGAGTGATGCAACTCGCGGACAGCGGGAAGGTTAGGCCATACAAACCAGTAGTCGTATATACCGCGTAACCCTTCCCACCCAATGAAGATCAGGACGACGGTCAACATGGCCGCGCCGGTGACAGTCCTCCCCCCACCCTCCTCGATCTGTGCCTGTTTCCCTAAAAATGCAGGAGTCAGGTCTTGATCGGCCAGCCAACGCCATATGCCTGTCAGTGCAAGAGCTGGCATCATCATTGAAACAGGCTGAGCTAAGATCGTGTGCCCCAGACTAGCGGCAGGTACGCTTAACAGGCCGGGTGTCAATCCGGCTGTCAGCCACAGGAGCAGGAAGGCATGGCGCGGATCACGTGTCCGGCCCAATGCTTGTTTGACCGAGAGAATGACCCCAACCCAGAATAGAATCCCGCCTAACAGCCCGAACACGGGACGATGAGGGACATTGTAGAGCGCTTCCTCGTCACCGTCGTGGGTAAACATTGAGAGGGTAGATAAAGTGTAGCGTCCCAGCATCGAGAAATCGCCAGCCATTGCCTCGTGGACAGGACGGGCTACCTCCGAGACACGTGCCTCAGCTTGGGGTTGGCGGGCCAAGGTGACTGCCAACGGTATTGCCAACAGGACAGCAATACCTAGAACTAACAGTAATCCACGCCAACAGCGAAGCCACAGATCACGCCGCCACAACACCAGATACCCCATCCATGCCATCAGAATGAGCGGCAGGCCGCGTGAGGCAAAATAGGTGTAAAACCCGATCCCCATGCATAGACCTGCCAGGGCGAAGAACTTCGTGGACGAGGCAGATTGTTTGTCTCCAATAGGCATGGCCTTCCATAGGAAGTAGAAGCTGAGCAGGGTAGTTACTGTTACACTTACTTGCCGCTGACCTGAACGTGAGTACATCAACGCCCAAAAGGATAATGCCAATGCAAGAGCAGTGATCGCGGCGGTGGGCCAGTCAAACAGACGACGTACCAGCAGATAAACGAGCAGAACAGCCAACGTACCCATCACAATAGAAGGGCCGCGGATACCCCATACACTTTGCCCAAAGATCGCCATTGTACTGGCCCTCAGCCAATGGAACAGTCCCTCTTGGCCAGAGGCATCAGCATAATAGAGGCGCAGGTCGCCGTCCAATACATGCTGGGAGATAACGAGCGCCTCGGAGAACTCATCGTCCCGCCAGCCGCGTGGCGAGTACCAATGAGCGACTGCGCGCAGAGTAAAGGCAAGCAGGGTAATAGCCACTACAAGCGCAATTTCAACACGACGCGAGATAAATGGAGGATAGGCGCGTATCACGGATAGCAAACCTCCCGACGAGGATATAGCTTGCAGGCTATTGGGCGGCGTCTTCATTTGGACACACACAGCCGATGTATGTCAGGGAATAACTGAGCAGTTGCCTCATTGTGAGGCAGTTCGTCCAATACAAAGTGGCATTCCAACGCGATCACCCCTGCCAGATTCCGCCTGAACTCTGGATCATCTCGCGTTTCCAGCTCCACCACGACTGCTGGGATGCCCCGCTCTGCCAGCCAATCTGTAGCGTCGCCGGTCACTTGGTAATGTGTGAAAGCGGCCTCGTGGGTGTAACCGGTCGCCTCTTCCAGTAGTGCTCCCAGCCACCCGGCAGGGGCATTCCCCCCGCACGCTCCCGTGAAAATGGCCCCTAATGCACTGTGATAGAAAATCACAGCATCTGGCGGCTCAGCGACGAAGTAAGCTCTTAGGGCAACTGTCTCCGGTTCGGAGAAAGGGCGTGGGCCGGGGTCTACTTGTTCGTTACCCAGGTAGGCTGTGGGCGACCAGTTACATCCCCAGTTTCGATTGAGGTCAACTCCCCGGGCGTTGAAACGCCCCTCTATATTATCCCCGCGCGTTAACCCGTCAGGGTTAGCCGCCGGGATGATAACCAGCCGGATGCCCGGCAGGATGTCGTTCGGGTTGAGACGAAAATGATTGACGAGCTGTTCAGCCAGTATGACGGTATTAGCCTCATAACCGCCATGGATACCCCCGATAAGCACAATGGTATCAGGCCCTTCCCCAAACCGCCATGCCCAGATAGTCCTGCCCTCCCATGACTCACCCAGGGAGAAACGTATGGCGTCCGGATAAGGTGTCGAGGTGGGCAGGATCAAGGTAGGGTCGGGGGACACAGGTACTTCATTGAGTAATGGGGTCGGTGAGGGCGGTATAGTGGGCAGGGCGGGAGAGGGTGTAGCCTGCCGCAACTCAGGCTCAAACCGGAGCGGCGGATCGATCGGGCCAATGTAGCAGGCTGTGAGAACCAGAGCGCAGGAGATAAGGCCGGTAAGGGAAATAATACGCATAATACGACTATAGCCTTCTGTGCTCCTTTTCGTCAAACTTGGTAGATAAGCATCCTGTACCTCTGGTCCGATACCTTACTTTAGGGTATCTGGTCTTTGACGCTCGTTTGTGCTAAGATGACAGTGTGAGTCATAGTTGTGTTGACGCTGGATTGATTGCTTCCGCCGGATGCCAGCCATACAGCGTAGGTGGGATAGATTGAATGTCAAGTCAAAGAGATCAGCCTGAACGGCGCGGTGGGTTCCGTCTTCCGGGCGGAATTGGTTCAAGAAGGGATAACAGTGAAGAGGACTCGCAGTCTTCCTCACCGTTGTCGCGCCTGAATCCCTTTGCCAGAAGGCAACAGGAGGAAGGCGGCGGGCCGGCACAGTCTCCTCGACCGGGGGGGCCTTCCACAGGAAGCGGGGGGAGTGATCGGCCACAGGATCAAGGTGGCGGCCTTCTGGGCGGAATCCGATCCCGCTTGCCGTTTGGCGGTGGTAGAGAGCAGGAGCAGGGCGGCACTGCTTCACGGTCTACTTCTGCCGGCGGGAGTGGTCGGCCTGCGGGAACTTCGCCGGAAAGACGAGATGCTGGCCAGCAACAAGAGGGTGGTCTGCTGGGCGGCATCCGGTCACGACTGCCGTTCGGAGGAGGGCGCGGGCAGACCGAACAGGAACAACCTAGAGGAGGCGCTGGCCCCTCACCTCGTCCGGCTGGGCCAGGGGCGGCCGTACCATCAAGCGGAACACCTCGTCCTGGTGGAGCCGGGGCGCCAACCGGTCAGCCGCCTCTCCCGCGCCCCGGTGGACCTGCGGGGCCGGGCGGCGCTGGTAGCCCGCCCCGGTCGGGCGGCTTCCCAGGCTCTGGAACAGGTTCTTCATTAGGTCAGCCTCCCTCCTCACGTCCCGGCGGGCCAGGGGGGTTTAGTAGCTCAAGCGGGCCTGGCAGCCTGCCCGGCGGCCCGCGGCTGGGCGGCCCTGCCGGCGGAGGAAGCCCTGGACGTCCCGGCCCAGGCAGTCCGATCCGTTCAGGCGGGTGGCAGGATCAAGAGTTCGAAGAGGAAGAAGGGGAAGAGGAAGAGTTGGATCGGCAGGCCTCTCCCTTCGGGGCACCACGCCCCAGTCCGTTGGGCGGCCCTGGCGGTCCACCTAGACCTGGTGGCCTGCCGGGCGCGCCGCCGCCAGGAGCACGCCCCGGCGGCTTTGGAGGCCCCAGCAGTGGATTTGGCCGCCCTAGCGGGGCATTAGAAGAAGAGGGAGAAGAGGAAGAAGAATCTGGCCTCTTCGGCAAGCCGGGTGGCCTGCCCGGCTCCCCGCCGGGAGGAGTTCGTCCTGGCGCCCCGGGTGGGTTAGGTGCTCCCCGCCCCGGCGCTCCTAGTGGTCCTAGCGGGGCAGGCGGCCCGCCGGGCGCTCCACGCCCTGGTCTGCCCGGCACTACTGGCGGCCCTAGTGGGGCAGGCGGCCCGCCGGGCGCTCCGCGTCCTGGTCTGCCCGGCACTACTGGCGGCCCTGGCGGAGCAGGCGGCCCGCCGGGTGCTCCGCGCCCCGGCGCCCCCAGTGGAGCGCCTGCCTCGCCGGCTCGTCCTCCCGGCGGCATTGTTGGACCGAGTAGCCCCGGCGGCCCTTCGGGCGGGCCGGCTGGAGGAACTGGAGGCGCACGTCCCGGTCTGCCGGGAAGCGGCCCTGCCTCACCCGCTCGTCCCGGCGGTATACCGGGCGGCATTTCAGGCTCTCCATCTCGTCCTGGCGGCCTGCCCGGCGGGTCGCCGGCCTCCCCTCGTCCGGCTGGTGCCGGAGCAACCATGCCGGGCGGGATCGGGGCTTCAGCGCCAGCCGCGCCTGCCATTCCCAGCCGACCGGGTACTGGGCCGGCGGCACGCCCTGGAGCGCCGCCCGGACGGGCCGCAGTCAGCCCAACCAAGGGACGGCGGGGCAAGGCTCAAGCCGCTAAAGCGCCAGACACTGAGCCGCTCCTCTCATTGGACACTAAGCTGGACATTATAGGGGTTGCCCTGATCATTGTCTCGCTGATCACATTGTTCAGCTTCCTGTCTCAGAATCCCGGCTCATTGACCCGCGTCTGGCTTCGGCTGATCTTCGGGTCATTTGGCTGGGGAGGGTACCTCATTCCAATCGCGCTGGGCGGAATAGGCGTCTGGTTGATCTGGCGGCATTTTGGCACACAGTTGCCGCGTGTCGAGCCGACACGGATCATCGGTATTGTGATCCTTTTCCTTGGCCTGCTGACGTTCATGCATGCCATTCTGGCGGCTATGCAACCTACCGGGCCAGTGTATATTGACCCCCGCCTTGCAGACCCTGCCACACCGGGCTACACGCCTACTCTAGTCTGGGAGAAGGCTGTGGCCTGCCCGGCTAATCCTCAGGCTCTCATTGATCAAGGATGGGTTCTTCAAAATGCCCGCCTGAG
The DNA here is from genome assembly GCA_034435015.1 of Anaerolineae bacterium. Lineage (GTDB taxonomy): Bacteria > Chloroflexota > Anaerolineae > Aggregatilineales > UBA3940 > DAOTYH01. The sequence goes on from DAOTYH010000120.1 coordinate 5,182, forward strand.
TAGCTACGACATTGCCCGCTGTGGTCATGGAGGCGGGTATATCGGTGCATTTCTTCAGGTTCAGCTCTATAACTTGGTGGGAGGCCCGGCCGTATTTGTGATTGCGTTGGTAGCCCTCGTTGGCGGGACCATGCTGGCGGCTAAGATGACACTCAAAGAGGCGCTCCAGTATGCCGGACAGGGATACGGGCGGCTTCGTGGTAAAGGGGCCGTGCCCGCTACGCCGACGGCCTTCCAACGCACCGAAAAGGGCGAGTTTGTTGCTGTGCAACGTGAGGGGGAAGCAGAGGCAAGCGGTCGAAGAGCCGCGGTGCCGGCTGTGCCCCCAGCCCCATCAACCGGCGCTCCAGCTCCTACTGCGCCTGCGGCGGTGCCGCCCAGCCGGGCAGGGGGGTTGCCTCAACCTGTGTCGCCTGGCCGCCCCTCTGTTGTAACAGGGCGCGGCCCTGGTGAGACAGGCACACCTGCACCGACGCCTTCGCCTGCTAGTTCTGCCGCTCCCAGCGGGCAACCTACAGCTACGCCGGGCGGGCCTGCACCGACACCCCGACCACCCCTGCCGGGGGGAACTCCACAACCTGCCTCTGGAGCAGGAGGAACTCTGCCCTCACCTGTTGCACCACCACGCCCCGGCACAGGGACAGCACCCTCCGCACCGGTGCCGGGCGGAGGGCCGCCGCCCTCTGCCGGTTTGCCCGGTCAGCCAGAGGAGCAAGCTAAACCGGCCTTCCCGGCTCCCCTGCCTGCTGGGGCTGGCGGATTACCCCGACCTCCTCAGGGGCCGCCCGGTGCACTAGGGGCTAGACCTGCTGATCTGCCGAAGCCTACCGGGCCTGGCGCTCCCAGCCCGCTGTCCGGTCAATCCCCGACCCCGGCCCCCGCTGTGGGAGGCCTGCCTGTAGCGCCTCGTCCCTCCACAGGAGCTGGTCCTGCCTCAGGTCCAGCGGGTGAAGCGACCGGCGATTTAGAAGATGAGGAAGAGGAAGAAGGAGAGCCTATCGGGCTGGGTGGCAGTCAGAAAGATCAGGCGGCCCCATCCATGCCCGCTGTTTCTGTGCCGCCTGCAGGTGGTCTACCCGGACGCGGGGCAGGCTTGCCCGGTGTTACCTCTAGTCCATCCCCCTCAGCTCCGAGACCGGCTTCTCCTCCTGCTCCCAGTACATCCCGGCCAGGGGCGGAACGTACATTTGGGCCGATCCCTCCGCCTTCAATTGGCGGTCCTCGTCCAGTTCCTAAACCGGTTTCTCCTGTCCGTCCCGGCCCGCTGGAAAAGGAAGAGGACATTCAGTTCGATGATTTGGAGCATGACGTAGACGCAGATGAAAAGGCTTCTCTTTCGAGCGGGCGTGCCGAGGCATCAGTCAAGGGAAAACAAGAAGATAGGCCTGATCGTCAGGAGGAGGACGGCGCAGATACAGAGGATAAGCTTCCTCAAGCAGAGGCATCTGACGCCCGCGAGGCACGCCCGACCGGGGCTGGCCCGTCTCTGCCTCTGCCGCGTCCTGCAGTGGGCAAACCATCCCTGCCTGTAGCTGGGCCGCAGGGGGGAGCGGCGCCGGCTTTGGTCAGCCCAGCCCTACCGGCGGCAAGGACAGGCACAGCGCCGGCTGAGCCGCCTCAAAGCGAGGCCAAGCCTGCACCGGATGCGTCAGCCCCTCCGGCAGGCGGGGGCACTGTGCCCTCTCAGCCGCCTAAAGTTGAGCAAGCTGTACCGGAGAAGGCAAAGCCCCAATGGGTATTGCCCGATCCAGATAAGATTCTCGAGCTGGCTGTGGTCAAAACGATCAGCGACGAAGAACTTCGTCAGCGTGCTGAGATTATCGAGCAGACCCTCTCCAGCTTTGGGGCACCCGGTCGAGTAGTTGAAGTCAATCATGGGCCGGTTATCACTCAGTTTGGCGTCGAGCCGGACTACATTGACGGGCGAGCCGGTAAACGCATCAAGGTCAAGGTAGGCAAGATCAGCGCTCTGGCTGATGATCTGGCACTGGCGCTGGCCGCGCCTTCCATCCGTATCGAAGCGCCTGTGCCGGGCAAAGGCTACGTGGGGATCGAAGTACCTAATGCCGAACCTAGCATTGTCGGACTGCGTGATGTCATCAACACACCGGAGTTCCGCAACCTCAAGTCGCCCCTGAAGCTGGCGCTGGGGCAGGACGTGTCAGGTCACCCGATTGTGGCTGACCTGACGGCCATGCCGCACCTGCTCATAGCAGGTACGACCGGTTCCGGTAAGTCGGTATGTGTCAACGGTATCATCTGCACGCTTCTGATGACCTGCACCCCTGAGGAACTCAAGCTGATCATGGTGGACCCGAAGAGGGTTGAGCTGACCAACTACAACGGGATTCCGCATTTGATGGCGCCGGTCGTAACCGAGCTGGAGCGGATCGTTGGAGTGCTGAAGTGGGTACAGCGCGAGATGGACGACCGCTACCGCCGGTTTGCAATGGCAGGCGCTCGTAACATTAGCGACTTCAATGATCGCGTGGAACGCGGCCTGCTGAAAGAGAACAAACTGCCGTATATTGTGGTCATCGTAGACGAGCTGGCCGACCTGATGATGCTGGCGCCGGATGAGACGGAGCGTGTGATCACACGGCTGGCTCAAATGGCCCGTGCGACGGGTATCCATATTATCATCAGCACCCAGCGTCCTAGTGTGGATGTGGTGACAGGCTTGATCAAGGCTAACTTCCCGGCCCGCATTGCTTTTGCAGTGGCCACAGGGGTGGACTCGCGTGTTATCCTCGACATGCCCGGTGCAGAGAAATTGCTGGGGCGCGGCGATATGCTGTTTCAGGCCCCTGATGAGCCGATGCCTATTCGTATGCAGGGCGTGTTTGTCTCGGATCGGGAGATTCAGAAGATTGTGGATCACTGGCGGGGGCAGGCTAGTCAGCTTGGTGTAGCACCCAGCGTAGCCCATCTTTCCTCCGACCTGCCCTCTTCTGCACCTGCACGCCAGTCTGTGCCTGACTTCTATGTTGCTCAGCCTGCCAGCCAGCGGGCGTTGTTTGTTGAAGATGAAGATGAAGACGGAGATGGGGTAGACGACCTGTTTGACGAGGCTGTTGAGCTGGTACGCGGCATGGAGAAAGCTTCTATCTCCCTTCTCCAGCGTCATCTGCGTATCGGATATACCCGCGCCGCCCGCTTGATCGACCTCATGGAGGAACGGGGGGTTATCGGGCCTCATGAAGGTGGAAGTAAGCCCCGCATGGTTCTAGGGCCGGATGGCGAGGCATTAAGCAACAATCTAGATGAGGAGGAGGAAGAAGAGGGAGAAGAAGCTGAAGAAGCATCTAGCAACGAGAAAGAGAAACCTGCCTCTGAATCTTCCCCTGATGCCTAGAGGGAGATCAGCGGTAGTAACCCATTGCTTGGGCGACTTATGGGGAGTGCTCAAAAGGGTGGACATGGTGTTAACGGGTCAGGCGATTTTAGCCCTCCATATCCACTCTATTAGCCACTCCCCATTCGGCGGAATGATGGCCTGTGGTATACTACTTCGGGTAGCTGTACTTCTTTCATCAACCTCAGAAGGCTTTACGGATCGCCTCCATATGATCACCGTCATTTTGCCTGCTT